>JBJERC010000039.1:0-44899 GCA_051882075.1 Oscillospiraceae bacterium
TTTTCGGCACAATCGAAGTCTTGTGCTTGCGCCGCCGGTAACCCCAAAGCACTTTCGACAGCCTGTTCGGACTATCAAAAATGCTATTGCGGCTCTGCGAGGCTATCGGCTGTCAGAGCAGCCGAAAATTCGAGTACATTTATTCAAAAATCCGCATTACAATTTTGAAAATCAGCACTAATATTTTTCTGAAAATCTGCTATTTCGGCAACGACATTTTTCATCAAAAGCCGACCGTCTTTATTGCAGTTTATGAACTCCAGACAGAGGTGCTCCGCATAGTCAAGATGATGCAGGGAATACACAAAACGCTTATCGGGAATTTCATCAGGCGAAGCAGGAGCAAGCTGTCTCCATTCACGCATCAGCCACAGATAATCATTCAGCGTTCGCCAAGCGGACTTTTCCCATTCTTCATAGGCTCGTTTTTCGGCAATCCGCTTTTGGTATTCAGACACCTCTTTTCTGGTCGGAGCTTTGCCGATATCAATGTTCAGACCGTAATCATCGTTGAGCTTTTTAACTGCATCAATAGGCTTGTCCAGTCCGAACATTTTTTGCGTGAAGCCGATAACGTCAACGTGCGTTCCGCAGCCGAAACAATGAAGATTATCGGGATAAATCTTAGCGGAGGGAGTACGCTCCTCATGAAACGGACATATGCACATTCCCCCACGGTCGATATGTAAGCCGTATCCCTCCGCAACAGTTTGCATATCAACAGCAGATTTTACTTGCCCGAATACCGTCACTTCTGAAAATAGGCAAGCAGGTCAGCCTTGTTGACGAGTATCTTGCCGTTTCTGCCCTCACCGGTGCGGACGGATTTCACCTTGCCTTGCTTCACAAGCAGACGGACGGTGTGTTCGGAAAGTCCGCTGATAAGCTCAGCGCTCTCCTTGATAGTGAGCATTTCGACCTTTTCAGGCTTTGGCTCGGTCGGTGCAGGAGCGTTCTCTATCGGCTTATCATAGGCAATAGCCGTCATAAGCTCCGGTACCTGATTCAGCATTGCTTCTTTCTGTTCTCTTGTTAACATAAACATTACCTCATCTTTCTCTTTTCTCTGAGTTGAATTTTTGTGAACTTTAAGCATTATAGACATCATAGCTCCTATTGTGCTTAAAATGTTTATCGTGTGTATATGTTCGGGTTGAAACTGAGCATAACACCGCTTCTGTTGCAGCCGTTGGCAGCAGGGATAGTCTCACTTCTAAGATAGCCGTATTCTTCAAGGACAGCTATAACTTCGGAGAACTCCTGTGCGTTTTTGAACAGCTTGCATCGGCATAGCTTGTACAGGTCGTTTTGCCTGATCTCGGAGATGTTTTTTGATCTGACTTTTGCAAGGATACGCTCTGCCTGCAAAGTCTGATTATCGGTATCACCAAGACCATAAGCGTATATCGCCTGCAAGCGGAAATAGTGACCGATCTCTATAGCGTTGCACATCGTATCGTAAGATACCTTGACCTCATCAGGCTTTTCACCGTTCAGCACTGTTTTGATGCAGTGCAGGATACCACATATCCTCAGCACAAGTCCGTGAAACTTACCGCCCCAGTCGGAGCAGAAAGCCATATCTGTGATAAGCTGATTTTCCACGAACTTATCGTGCAGAAAAACATACTCTTCTTTCGCCTTTTCATCAAGAAACAGAAACTTTTCGTCCGTCTGTCCAAGCTCAAAGCGATGAAACTTGTAATTCAGCAAGGCGTAGATCAGACTTTTATATTTGTCCGAAAGCTCATCGGGGATAGGTTCGGTATCATACTTTCGTGTACCTCTCAGATCTTTCGGAAAGCAGTACACCAGACGAGCAAGGAAACCACTGCCCCTGAAAGTCATATTTCCTATCATGCTATCCCATATATATGGCTGACACGCAAGGCATATCGAAACATAAGGCTTGTAGAGGATAACGCTCTCACGGGTTATACGGTCGCTTATGAATGTTTCTCCGTTCCATGATTTCAGAAGCAAGTCGAGATTCGGGGTACCGTTTGCACTGTATCTGCCGTTGAAGTTTCCGATAGAGCCTGCTTCATCGGACATCATAAGAAGTGTACCGTTTATTGCAAGCTGTCTGACAAGTGATTCAGGCGTAATATCATCAACAATGATACGGCGAAAGTCCGCACCCGTGATTTTTCTCAGCTCCAGTGACAGGTCAGACATTTCCTTTGTGTCGGCATCAGGATTCTTTTCCAAAGCCAAGAGCTTGTTTACGAGAACCTTTTTCTTTGCCTGTTTTTCTAGTATCAATGCCTTATTTTTCTCATTGTACTCCTGCACATAGTCCTGATAGGGCTGTGATACAAGCTTCATAACAGGCGACTTTTTAAAACTCGCTTCGGCAACGATAAGGCTGTCTATCACAAGCGGTTCGCTGTGGTCTTTCTTTCCTATGATGCGGAACTGTCCTGAAAAGCAGTAGCTCACCGAGGAAAGTATCGCTGTAGCTGCCATTGATACATCTGTTGATGTTGTACGGGCTATTGCATACGCCATTTCTCTTAATATAGGCGGCAATGCGTTTACGGGGAACTCGATCAAGTTTGACCTGTTCCCTCTGAATGGTGTGGGCTGTACCCACGATGTTTCGTTGTTCAACAATTCTTCATCGTCCTTTCTGATATGATCTATAAAAGCGCTTTTATATGTATAGTAGTCAACATCGTCATGTTGCTCCGCTGTCAGATATCTTTCACATCTGACATGAACATTGTAACATTTATTTTCTTGGGCTTGTGCGTGTATTGCGTATTTACGCAAACAAATACTCGAAATATTTTATAATACGAAGTATGTTACGATATCATACGCATTAAAATTGACATTTTGCGTATGATATGCTATAATGGAAGAAGATACTGAAAGCGAGGAGAGCGTATGGGAACTACGACAATTTACCGTATAAACGAAACAGACCGCACGATAAATATCGCACAGTCTGTTAATGATTCCGATGAAAGCATACATGGTGCTGTACTGAATACGAGGACATTCACCTTTGATGAGCTGATGAATCAGCATAGAGTTTTCTGTGAGCATACCGAGCCTTATGATGCTTTCAGGGACAGGCTGGGCAGTGCTTTGCGTATCGACAGGAGCATTGATATCAGTACCGATGATATGATAGCAAGGTTTGTAGCTGAGTATGGGGAAAATGTTTTCTTCCGAGGATATGTGACCTCGGTCATAGAGTTTTATGATAAAGAGCGTTATCCTATCTTGAAACCAAATGACGTTGTTATTGCTAAGTTTAACAAGAGAAATATTCAGGACGAGGTTTCACAAAAGCTTATGGAGTATATGGATAAGCAGTTTGCTCTTATGTGCAGTGATGCGTATTTCAGCCACAAGGCTAATATGGAGCATTTTATGATACAGCCCGGAAGAACGATCATTGCTGCCGATAATTACACCTTTAATGTATTCCGTGAAAGCGACAACTGCCTGCTGACCGTTCTTTCAGAGATTGGGCAGCTTGTTCATCAAAACAAGTGGACGATATATGAGTGCGGATTCTGTCATAAGCTGTTTCTCGGAACGGAAGGCGAGGTGTGCTGCCACGCTGCCAAGTGCCTTGAAGCTCAAAAACAGCAGAAAGAAGCTATCTACAAAGAGAATACCAAGGAATACTCTGCCGTAAAGCGTGGTTATGATGCGTTTGTTCGCAGATATAAGAAAATCCTTGTCGAAGCAGGCGTTGAGAAATATCACCCTGCCGAGTTTGACGAGTTTATGCAGGCAAAACAGGAGCGTATGGACGATATGGAAAAGCTTAAAAAGCGACTGATACGCAACGGTTTACCAACTACGGAGCTTATTGACTTAAGTGCGAGGTTTAAGGCGGAGATAAAGGCGTTGGTTGAGGAGTTGGTTGAGAGGTTCGGAAAGAAAGTCTGAACTTTGAATCAGGTGGAGTCAAAGTTGATAAAATCGGAAATCACCATTTTTTCAGATTGACAAAACGAGCAGATTTGTGCTATAATTAATATGAGTAAATATGTTATTTTATATGATTTTACTTATATGAGAGGTCGCCGTTATGGATAGGATAGATGCCCTGAAACAGCTTGTCAAGCGTTTCGATGAAAACTATAAAGAATATAAGAGAGATACATATAATGAACACTCCTGCCGTGATGAGTTTATCAATCCTTTTCTGGAGATTCTCGGCTGGGACGTTACTAACAGTAAAGGATTGGCTCCGCAGTATAGGGAGGTAATCGCTGAGTATCACGCAAGTTCAAGTGATCGTCCCGACTACTCTCTTACACTGAGAGGCGTATCCAAGTTCTTTGTCGAAGCCAAGAAGCCTCATGTTGATATAAGCAAAGATCCTTCACCTGCTGTTCAGGCAAGAAAATACGGTTGGAACGCAAAGCACAAGATAGCTGTTCTCACTAACTTTGAGTATTTCATTATTTATGATACTACAACCGTACCACATGATAATGATAAATGCTCGGTTTCACGTTACCGCATCTATAAGTACACAGAATATGTTGATAAGCTCGATGAAATCACCAAACTTGTATCAAGAGACTCTGTTTACAGTGGTGATTTCGATAAGTATTTTAGTGAGACATTTGCAGGTGCAGGCAGTCAGAAGCAGCAGGTAGATGTCATTTTCTTAAAGCAGATTAATGATTGGCGTATCGCATTAAGTAACGAATTGTATGCTAAAGGCGGACGCTATACCTCTCTTGATGTTTTGAATGATGTTGTTCAGGAATTTATCAATCAGATTGTATTTATCAGAATATGTGAGGACAAGAACCTTCCTCTCTATCACAATCTGAAAGATACAATTACCGATCTTGCAACACTCCAAAAAGAATTGGAAGCTCTTTTCCGTGATGCTGACAAGAGATATAACTCCGGTATGTTCTCCGGTGATTATATCATTTTCGACCTCAACAACAGTGTTATCGCAGATATGATAAGAGGATTGTATTATCCTCAAAGCCCATATCTGTTCAGCATTATTGAGCCTAATATGCTCGGCAAGATATATGAAATGTTCCTGACGGAGCAACTTACTATACTTGATAATGGTAAAATAGGATTGGCTCAGAAAAAAGACTGTCTTAACCGTTCTGTTGTAACAACTCCTACCGAGATTGTAAAATATATGGTTGAGAAAACTCTTTCTCACCTTTGCGACGGCAAAACACCTGATGAGATATGTGCACTTCGTCTTGCAGATATTGCTTGCGGTTCAGGTGTATTTCTGGAGGAAGTATTCCAGTATTTACAGTCATATTGCGTAGAGTGGTATCTTGAAAACGATAAGACACACCTTATCGAGATAGACAACGGAGGATACAAACTCCCTCTTGAAGAAAAGAAGAAGATTCTTTGTTCCTGCATCTATGGTGTTGATATTGATATTCACGCTGTTGAAGTCGCAAAATTCTCTTTACTGATAAAGCTGATAGAGAATGAAACTGCTCCTTCGGTAAAGGCTGTAACTCCAATTCTGCCTGATCTCAGTACCAATATCCTTCACGGTAATTCATTGGTCAGCGATGCAGAACTGAAAGGAATAAAATGCACGGATGAACAGTTTGTCGAGATAGTACCTTTTAATTGGGACGAACTTGAAGTTGCTGGTTTTGATGCTATCGTTGGCAATCCGCCTTATGTCACCACCGAGGATATTCATGCTCTTATCCCTGCACCTGAGTTTGACATCTATAAAAAGAAGTATAAGACTGCCCATAAGCAGTTTGATAAATACTTTATCTTCATTGAAAGAGCTTTACAGAAGGTCAAGGAAGGTGGATATGTATGCTATATAGTACCTAATAAGTTTTTCAAGATAGGTGCAGGCGCTAAACTCCGTGATTATATTGCCAAAGAGAAGTATCTTGTAAGCCTTGATGATTTTGGTGCAGCACAGTTATTTGAGGATAAGACGATTTACAGCTCTATTATCCTTATGCAGAAAAAAACACAGGATAGCTTCAAATATACTAATGTGGACTCTGCTAATAACTTATGGCTCGGTAAACCCACTGACAGTATCGAGCTTAGTAGCTCATTACTTGATGAATTGCCGTGGAAGCTCACATCTGACTTTGAATTATTAGAAATACTCAAGAAGATAGAACCTGTATCTGCTCCACTTAATCTATTTGCTGAGATTTTCAATGGTATTCAAACAAGTGCCGAAAGACCACAGCCAATTTATTGGTTCTCAGGAGAGGAAATAATCAGCGAAGATGATGATACTATAACTGTCAAAAAAGATGGAAAAGTGTATTCTATTGAAAAGAAGATACTCAAACCATATTTTAAGCCTACAAAAAAAGCCGAAAAGGGTTTAACAACCTACAATAGCCTTTCAACAGATAAGAAAATCATATTCCCTTACGACGGTGAAGGACATCTGATTCCGATTGATACGATGAAATCAGACTATCCCGGAGCATATGCGTATTTGTTGGATTATTATGATAGATTAGTTCCTAAGTGTGTGTCAGACGAAGGAATAAGAGATGTTCCCAATGCCACAGCAGATACTTGGTATCAGTACGGTAGAACACAGGCTCTTACAGCATTTATTGATACTCCTAAGCTGATTGTCAAAGTAATGGCGAAGGATAACCCTATGTATGCTATGGATAAAGCCGATATGCTTATCGCTTCCGGTGGAACGGCAGGCTATTGTGCAGTAGCACAGAAATCAGGCAGTCCCTATGAACTGGAGTATATTCAGGCTTGGCTTGCCAATTCCTATACAGAAAAGATTTTCAACATTGTCGGCAGCGACTTTGAAGGCGGTTTCATTTCGAGAGGCACATTTGTGCTTTCTTCACTGCCTTTTGTGAATCTCGACTTTGATGATCCAAAACAGAAGGCTATTTATGACCGTGTTGTTGAAGCGAGCCGAGAAGTGTATGGAATCAATGAAAAGCTTAGTAAGAAGCCATCAAAGCAGGTTGAAACAACCCTTGTGCGTCAGAAAACAGCTCTTATCAAGGAGATTGATGAACTGATCTCCCATGTATATAGATTAGAGTTCTAAAGAAGGTAATTATTATGAGACTCAAAAAGGATAGTTCCGAACAGAAATTAAGAGGAGCATACTATACACCATTGCAGCTTGCCAATGCAATGGTGAGCCTTGTTGCGTCTCAAAACATAACCAATGTATTAGAACCGAGCTGCGGTGACGGTGTATTTCTTGACAGCCTTACTTCTTTACATCTTATTGACAACATTCCCAATGTTACTGCTGTTGAAATAGAAGAAGATGAAGCCGAAAAAGTTAGTAACAATTACAAAGACAAGACGAATGTTCATGTACTAAACGAGGATTTCTTGGATTTCTATCAGCGTGTATATGGGGAACAAACCTATGATCTCATTCTTGGCAATCCCCCATATATTCGCTATCAATACCTCACCGAGGAGCAGCGTGAAATACAGTCGAGCATATTGACTTCTCATGGAATGAAGTCCAATAAGCTGATAAATGCGTGGGTTGCCTTTCTTGTCGCCTGTGTTCAACTGCTATCGGAGAACGGAAAAATAGCGTTTGTCATTCCTGCGGAAATACTCCAAGTTGTTTATGCCGAAGATTTGCGTCTTTTTCTTTCCAACCAGCTCTCAAAAATCACGTTACTGACATTTGAGCAGCTCGTTTTCCCTGATATTGAACAGGAAATACTTGTTTTCATCGGCGAAAAAGGTAAGGAAGAGAAAGGCATACGCATAATAGAACTTAGTAACCTCGAAGATTTCAAGAAACTTGACCTTAATTCCAATGGATTTCAGAAATTGAAGCACGTTAAGGAAAAATGGACTAAGTACTTTGTATCAGCAGAAGAAATAAAGGTTATCCAGTCTATTCGTGATGATAAGCGATTCACGAAATTCGCTGATTTAGCGCTTATTAACGTGGGTATTACCACTGGTAATAATACTTATTTTTCTGTTGACAAAACAACAAATGAGCGATATGACCTATCTTCTGTAACGCTTCCGCTTATTGGCAGAAGCTCTCACGCTCACGGTATATACTTTACTGACAGTGATTGGCAGGAGAACATACAGGATAATAAGAGAGCAATGCTCATAAGTTTCCCTGATACACCTTATGAAGCATATCCTGCAAAACACAAAGACTACATTGAACTTGGCGAGAGGAACGAGGAAAACAAAGGATATAAGTGTTCTATCCGTGACAGGTGGTATATCGTCCCGTCGGTATGGATACCTGATGCTTTCTTTCTCAGAAGAAATAATCTTTATCCCAAGTTTGTGCTAAACCGCTGCAACGCTGTATCTACAGATACAATGCATCGAATTAAGTTTAATGAAGGTGTAAATGAAGAAAATGTCCTTTTATCATATTATAATAGCATCTCATTTGCATTCACCGAGATTTGCGGAAGAAGCTATGGCGGCGGAGTTCTTGAAATTCTCCCTGGGGAAGTCGGCAATATAATGCTGCCAGTCATTGATAATATAGATGAAACCTTAAAAAGTGAGCTTTTAGAGCAGATTGATATTATCGTTCGTAACGATGAAGATATCGAGAAGGCTCTTGACCTTGTAGATCATAAACTACTCGTTGAGGTATTAGGAATTGACAATAATATCTGTATTTCCTGTCGTCAGATTTGGAAGAAGATGCAGAAGCGGAGATTGGGAAGAGGATAAAATGGCAAACAACGGAAGAAGTGCTGAAAAAACAATAAAAGGCTATTACTATCAGTTTGATTATTCTATAATCAAAGTTCTGGAATTGCCTGATGATAATGATACGATTTGTATTGAGGGCGTTGAAGATGTAGATATTACTGATGAAAGCAGTGTTGTCTTTCATCAGTGTAAATGCTATGAAAGCTCCGAGTATATACACTCAAAAATAACACCAGCTATACGTCAGATGTTATGCCATTACGCTCAAAACAAATCAAAAGGCTTCCATTATCATCTATATGGCACATTTCAGTCTGGTCAGGAAAAATTTCCTGGTGTTTCACTTTCTTTCATAAAAAACAACGTTTGTACCTATATAAAAAACAAAGTCCCGCACGTCCTATATGACGAGCTTTCATTACAAGATGATGATCTAAACGATTTTATAGCACACTTAACAATTGATGTGAACGCAGAAAGTTATCTTGAACAAGAAAAGAAGGTAATTAAAACAATATGTTCGGCTCTTGGATGTAAAACTCAGGAGGCTACTCTTTATTATTGTAATGCATTATATAAAATCAAGCAATTAGCAACGCAGAGTAATGAGAGCGATAGAACAATAAGTAAAGCTGAATTCATAAATGCTATAAAGACCGTTGATGCTCAGTTTGAAATGTGGTTGCTACACAAAAACGGTGTGGAGAAATTTGCAAAAGCAATCAAAAAGAAATACTTTACAAGTTTCAACATATCTCCGTATAATAGATTTTTTATAATAGAGTGCGATAAGAACACTTCCATGTCCGAATTGAAAACCATTGTAATTCGCATTTCTGGAAAATATAGTAAACTTTCACAATACGCTAAGCCCAGGTTTTGCCCTTACTTCTGCTTTCTGGGGATTGAAGAATATCAGTTGATTGAATTAAAGAAGGCACTTGCCAATGATAGTGTGTTATTCTCGGACGGATATGATTTTAGAGGTGCTGACTTTAATCCTTCATCGGTTATAAAAGAACCAAGCAAAGATCACCCTACAAAGTTACGAATTATTGACAGTATTGATTTGCTTAATGATGTATATGCACTCTCTCAGTCAACCATTGAAATTTATCAATTTTATAAAAATCAACCGTTATATAATAATGATAGATATTATCATGTCAAAATACCAATAGAAAATATCATAGATATTGATCAAATGGTATAAGGTTAGGAGAATAATATGGCTGTTGAAAAAGAAAAAATGAATGTAGAAGTTGTTTCTGTCTTGCCAAATAAGGTGAAGATTGTTGTTGATAAGTTAAAAGACTTTCAGTTACCGTCTGAGAAACTTAAAGTTGGTTCTTATGTAAGAATTTCTGATAGTGAAGATGCAGTAATGCTTGCGATAATAGAAAACTACTCAATAGAAAGCATTTAAAATGCGGAGGGAGAACCTGATAGGCGGTATATATTAGAAGCTAATCCCTTAGGAATATTAAGGGATGGCGACTTTGAACGTGGCGGTGACACTATTGCAATACCTCCAAAAGATGTGAAACCAGCTACACGAGATGATATTGATGCGATTTATACTCAATCTATAGCTGATAATGAAAAGTTTGTGTTTTCCAATCTTGCATCCAATCCTGAGATAGCTGTTCCTGTAAATGGAAATAAGTTTTTTAACAAACATATTGCAATAGTCGGTTCTACAGGTTCAGGAAAATCACATACAGTTGCTAAAATTCTTCAAGCTGCAACGGCAATTAAAGAAGGCACATATGATGGGATGAATAATTCTCATATTATTATTTTTGACATTCACTCGGAATATAAAGCGGCTTTTCCTAATGCCAATTATCTTGATGTTGCTGATATCGTATTGCCTTACTGGTTATTAAACAGCGAGGAATTACAGGAACTGTTTTTAGATACAGAAGCAAATGATCATAATCAGAGAAATGTATTCAAAGAGGCTGTGATAGATAGTAAAATAAGCCATTTCAAAGGATCTACCGAAAGAAAAGATAGAATTAACTTTGATAGTCCTCTTCTCTTTGACCTTAAAGACGTGTTATCATTTGCACAGGAGAAAAACAATGAAATGGTTCAAGGCAAAACTGGACCGAAACAGGGACCATTGAATGGAAAACTATCTAATTTTATTAGTCGCTTGGAGAATAGAATTAACGATAAACGCTTGACTTTCTTATTAGGTGATGAAGTTCTTCATACAACATTTGAGAATACCATAAAACAGTTCATTGGCTATGGAAATTCAAAATCAAATATTACCATCATTGATTTAAGCGGTGTTCCTTTCGAGGTATTGAGCATTACAGTATCACTTATTTCAAGGTTGTTGTTTGAGTTTGGATATTATTATAAACGCTTAAGACACCTTGCTGATCCAACTGAAAAGATAAATAATGACACCCCATTCTTATTGGTATACGAAGAGGCACATAAATATGTTCCTAATAGCGATTTAGCAAAGTATAGAGCTTCAAAGGAATCAATTGAAAGAATTGCAAAAGAAGGAAGAAAGTATGGTATCACCTTGATGCTTGCAAGTCAACGCCCTTCTGAGATTTCTGAAACTATTTTCTCTCAGTGTAATAATTTCATAACTATGAGATTAACAAATCCTAATGATCAAAACTATGTAAAAAGACTGCTTCCTGATACTATGGGACAATTGATTGATAAAATGCCTACTCTGAAATCAGGTGAATGCTTATTAATTGGTGATGCGGTTGTATTGCCTTCAATTGTTAAAATTGAAGAGTGCAATCCGAAACCTTCTTCCAATGACATTCCATATTTAGAATTATGGAAGCAAGAATGGCTTGATCTCGATATTCAAGCTATTGTAGATAATTGGAGACAATAGTAATAGCAAAGGTGGGCGTTAATTTGGATATTGAAAGAACAAAACAAATCAAGTATCTTCTGTTAAGATGTAAATCGTTAAAAGAGAACATGGTTAGGACACTTAATGATAGCTCCACAAACGAAGCAGGAAGATTTTCATCATTTAAAGCGTATGCAGAGGAGCATAGCTATTTAGCAAGTGAGGTATGCAAAGCTTTAAACTTAATTAATGAACGAATACCATATTATGATACCAAAAAGATGAAAGGATGGGCTGATACAGTTTGGCCACAGCAAAAGGAAGTAATTGATAGTCTTGTTGTGTACACAGATACTCTTATTGCTCTTTTAGAGAAAGAATTCGATTTTATAGATGATGAATATACTAATTTGGAGAGTTTTATAAAGAACAAATTACGGAACACTATTTTCACTCAACCTGAAAAAGAGAAAGAAGTGCAAAATGCTATTGAAACCCTATTCGTTGGTAAAGGGTGGAATAAGGGTATAGATTATGATAGAGAAACAGGCAAATTCGAGTTTTCAGGCAAAGAGTATATCCCTGATTTTATTGTACCAAAATTAAACTTATGTATCGAAGTAAAGCTTTTAAAAGAAGGCAGAAAAACAAAAATCATTGAAGAAATCAATGCTGATATAACGGCTTATGACAAAAAATATAAACGCCAGCTTTTCGTTGTATATGATCTTGGCGTTATACGAGATGAAATTGAATTCAAACGAGATATAGAAAATGCTAAAGACGATATCAAAGTGATAATTGTAAAACACTGACATCTTTTGTGTGTTTGATATGTATTTAATTACGGCTGCACCCGAAGGCACAGCCGTCTAATCTCAAATATATACCATACACCCAAACACCGCTTCTCTCGCCATGTAGACAAAGCAGTTCTCTAAACAGAGCATCTTCTCAGCATCACCGCTGAGAACTGCCTTCTGATAGCAACTGTCAGTCTGCTTCCAAAGCTCCACCTGACGGGAGATAGCTTCACTGACTTTCAGTTCCATATCATCGAGGTATTGAATGATCTTGCCGTTGTTGACGAGCCTGCGAAGCCTGTCAGGATACTTGCTGTCAGAATAGTGAAGATGATACCTGATGAAATCGGTGCTGTATGTCTTGCTCTCAACAGCGAGCGTATCAGGGTTGATGTGAGTAACGGTTACGGTGTTGGTATCCAGTCTCCACAGCGGAACGTATTTCTTTTTCAGAGGATCGTAAACGGTTTGTTCGCTTTTGTATCTGCTCATGGTTATTACCTCCGTTGATATGCAGTGAAAGCTCTCAACAGCTCTCACCACGGTTCTCATTTAACGTATAATAACAGGAGTACGCCAAAATGATTTGGTCTTTCGTTGGTCTTTATCTGGTCTTTAAAGTTACAAAACAGTAGAAAAAAAGATAAAGAAAAGCGATGATAACACAGTGAAACTGCCTAAAACAGGCGCTTTCGTAAACAATAGAATAATTTGCAAATGCCGATACACGTTACTCAAAGAGTTTTTGTTTTATGAACTATCGACATTTTCGGCACAATCGAAGTCCTGACCGTTGCAATATCCACATCGCCCAGACTGTTCGTTTTGAGTAGGCTTTCTTCGTACCTGTCAATTTGGCAGACCGAAAATAAAAAGGAGCGAGATCAATTCCCGCTCCCTTTTTTTGTTTTTCAATAATGCACTATAAAAATTTTCAGCCACCCTCGCCGAACATCATCTCGATAAATTTCTTCGCATATTCGTCCCAGAACTGCATATCGTGTCCGCCTTTGGATTCAAGGTAAACGTGCGGTATTTCTTTGTCTGAAAGAAAACCGTGGAACTCCCTGTTGTTCTCAAGCAGAAAATCCTCCGTTCCGCAAGCCATGAAAATCTCGGGCATTTTTCCGCCATTTGTGAGAATTTCCTCCGCAAGCACCTCGGGATTGTTCCGACTTTTCTCTGCCTTGTCAAGCTCGCCGAAACACTCACGGTAATATTCGTAGTTTGCATGGGAATCCTTGTCGCCCGGCCGCAGCTTTGAAACCGAATGAATTATAAGCGCAGACGAAAGCGCCGCAGTTTTTCCGAAATTTTCCGGATATGCAAGCGCCGTTCTCAGCGCACCGAAGCCGCCCATAGAAAGCCCCATTATGTACGTTTCGTCAGACGTCATCGCAAGCCCGAACGTCTTTCTTATATACCCGACAAGCTCCTCGCCGATAAATTCGCCGAACTTGTGCCCCGTCGAAATGCCGTCCACCCAGAAGGAGTTTTCGCCGTTTGGCATAACTATCGCAAAGTTATACTTCTCGGCTAAATATTCAGGCACCCAGTTCCCGGCAGACCCCGTGTATCCGTGAAGCAGAAAAAGCGTCCTCATGCGCCTGCTTGTGCCGCAGTCCGTGCGGTCGTTCGGGATCAGCATTTTAAACTGAACGGGACGTAAGAGACTCTGCGAAAAAAATTCTATTGATAAATTTGCCATGTTTATTTATACCCCTTCGACATCTTGTATTTTTTCTTGTCGCTGTACATCTGCGCGTCCGCTTTTGCACATATGCTGTCAAAATTACCGCCGTCTGCAAACGCCGATCCGATAGCGCAGGTGAAAGGAGTTTCCGCCATTTCCGAACGGATATTTTTGATAATTTTTCCTACGTCCTTCTTGTCCTTCTTAACGCAAAGTATCATAAATTCGTCGCCGCCCGTGCGGTAAAGAAGACAGCCCTTCGGAAGATTGTTTTCAATGACCGTGACGATAGTGCAGATAGCCTCGTCGCCCTTTGCGTGACCGCCTGTGTCGTTTATCTTTTTCAGGTCGTTTAGGTCTATCGAAATAACGGCTGAAAGATCCTCCTTGTGCCTTTCCGAGTCAATGTAAAAGCAGTGTCGGTTGAGCGCATTTGTCATAGGATCTCGTATGAAGCTCTCTGTGCTGAGGAACAAATAGTAGAAAACTATTGAGAGAATATAAGCCGTTCGGTTCGTTCCGTACATTCCGCCGAACGATTCCATGCACATTGCGATTATGTTTACCGTAACGATAAGGAAAATAATAAGCCCCTCTGAGTAATCACGCCTGCAAAATCTTTTGACCGTTAGAATAAGCAAAAGCAGCATATAAAATACGCTGATAATGTGCGTGGTGTATCCGAGCGGTCCTCTTATAAAATTGTTCGACGAATCGTATGTGTAAACAATGTCGGTAAAATAAGCCGAGAAAGCCGCCAGCGCATTTACCGCCATCGGAAGATGCAGCAGAACATTTGCAGGCAGGCTGATTTGCTTGTTTCGCATCGCAAGCCTTATATAAAGGTAAACTATAATAGGACGAACGGCATATCCGAGAGCGCAGAAAAATATGCACACAGCAGGCGAACCGCCGTGGTCGACCTCCCAAAGCTCGGCGCTGTAAGCCGCCATCTCGATAATCGAAACGGTAAGACTAAGGCTGAAAATTTTGTTTATTTTTTTGTGAAATATAGAATTAAGCGCTAAAAAGATCGACATGAACATAAGCGCTATAAGCGTGGGAAAATTAAGCTCAACAAACCATCTTAAAATGCCGCTCACCCTCTTTGCAGTGTATTTTTCGTTTGAACATTTAAGCGATCACATTCTATAAATAGTATACCATAAAGCTTTCTGTTTGTCAATTTTTTTTGTACAAAAAGCTTGCTTTATCCCTATATCTTTTTTATGTTGAAAAATCTCCCCTTGTGTGATATACTTTATATGTACCATTTTAAGATCAGGGAGGAACAGAAAATGAAAAAGATCCTGATAGTCGACGACGACGCCGACCTGTCGTTTATAATATCCGAAATGCTCGAAAGCTACGGCTTTAGCGTAACGACCTGCGAAAGCGGTTCGGAGGCGTTCGATCTTCTTACAAAAAATACCTATCATCTGATACTGCTTGACGTAAATCTTCCTGATTCGACAGGCTTTGAGCTTTGCAGAGAGCTTAGGCGGACGTCCCAGACGCCCGTTATTTTCGCAAGCGCAAGGACCTGCGAAAACGACCGTGTGACAGGCTTCGATATCGGCGGCGACGATTATCTTCCAAAGCCCTATTCGATGAAAGAACTGCTGTCAAGGGTAAACGCTCTTATCCGCCGTGCTTACGGCTTTTCCGAGCGTGAAAGGATCGTCTGGTTCGGCGAAATAAGCGTGAATATGACCTCTCGTACCGTTACAAGAGCGGGTGCGCCCCTTTCGCTTTCTCTTCGGGAATTTGACCTTCTCGCTTATCTTTGCGAACATAAAAACACGGCTGTTGCGAAGGAAAAACTTCTTTCGGAGGTGTGGGGAGCGTTTTGCGAGGTCGAGCCGTCGACGCTCGCCGTGCATATCCGCTGGCTGCGTGAAAAGCTTGAAAAAGACCCCTCGAACCCACGCTTTATCAAAACGGTATATAAGGTCGGCTATATGCTCGAAATACCTGCCGACCCCGAAAGTACGGAGAAAGAGGAGGTGAGCGGTTAAATGAAAAAGAGTCTTATTACAGCTTTTGTGATATTCTCAGCATTGCTTGCGGCAGTAACGGCGGTACTTTGCAATGCGTATGAAAATACTCAGACCGCCCCCCGTGAATATGCCGTCGACATAAACGAGATCGAACAGCTTGTCACAAAAGGCGATACCGAGGCGGCGCTTGTGAAGTCGGGCGAGCTTAAATCCGAGCTTTCCGAAAGCTCTTCCGAAAACGACGATACCGCCGCTTATATGTGGACGCTCGCCGCCGTCTGTGCGGCGGTTTTGGCTGCCGCTTTTTTGTATATATGGTTTGCGGTGCTGCGCCCGTTTCAAAAGCTCTCCGTCTTTGCCGAACGAATAGCCGCAGGCGATTTCGACCTTCCGCTAAATTACGAGCGCACCAATTATTTCGGCAAATTCACATGGGCGTTCGATTGTATGCGCCGTGAAATTTCCGCCGCCCGTGCCTGCGAAAAACAGGCGATCGAAAATAACAAAACGGTAATAGCCTCGCTTTCTCACGATATAAAGACACCCGTCGCCTCTATCCGTGCTTACGCCGAGGGTCTTGAAGCAGGACTTGACGCCACCCCCGAAAAGCGTGCGAAATATTTAAGCGTGATAATGCGCAAATGCGACGAGGTCGCCGCTCTTACGAACGATATGCTTCTCCACTCGATCTCCGACCTTGACAAGCTGAAAATGGACCCTGCGGAGTTTGAGCTTTGCTCGTTCATAAAAGAAACCGTTTCTGAAATTTCGGCAAAAGACAATATAAGGCTTGAGATTCCCGAATACCCCGTTTACATTTTCGCCGACAGAAGCCGTCTAACTCAGGCTTTTGAGAATATCGTAAGCAATGCGGCGAAGTATGCGAAAACGGACGTTATTATCTCCGCCGAAAAAACGAGCGGCGGCGCTTTGATAACTTTCCGTGATTTCGGAAAGGGCGTGCCCGACGAGGAGCTGCCCTTTATTTTCGACAAGTTCTACCGCGGAAGCCGTATCGGAAAGGAAAACGGCGCAGGACTCGGACTTCATATCGTAAAATATATCGTGACCCGGTCGGGCGGCGAGGTTTTCGCCGAAAATCTCCCCGACGGCTTTATGATAAAAATTCTCCTCCCGACAATTGAGAGCGGTTCTTAAAGACTTCTTAATAACTTTTGCGGTACAATGATAGTATCAATACAGAAAGGCGAGTGGGTCAATTATGAAAACGAAAAATACGATATTATCCGCAAAAGGTCTTTGCAAAAGTTTCGCCCATAACGGAGTTCAGAACCACATTTTAACAAATCTTGACATTGATATTTACGAGGGCGATTTCACCGTCGTAATGGGCGCTTCGGGTTCGGGCAAGTCGACTCTTCTCTACGCCCTTAGCGGTATGGACAGAGCGACGGGCGGCTCGGTCGTTTACAATGGTCAGGATATTGTAAAGCTTTCCGAAAAAAAGCTGTCGGAGCTGCGCTGCGGCGATTTCGGTTTTGTTTTCCAGCAGATGCACCTTGTCAGCAATCTTACGCTTTTTGAAAACGTCGCCGTTCCGGGTTATTTAAACAAGACCCTTTCGCCCGATAAGGTCAATAAGCGTGCCGATGAGCTTCTTGAAAAAATGGGAATTTTGGCTATAAAAACTCAGCTTCCGTCGCAGTGTTCGGGCGGCGAGCAGCAGCGCTGCGCTATCGCAAGAGCGGTCATAAACAGCCCGAAGCTGCTTTTCGCCGACGAGCCGACAGGTGCGCTAAACAGAAAAAACACCGTCGAGGTGTTAAACCTCCTGACCGACCTTAATAATAACGGACAGAGTATCCTTATGGTAACTCACGACGCCCGTGCCGCCCTCCGTGCGACAAGGATAGTCTATATCGCAGACGGAGCGGTAATAGGCGAGCTTTCTCTTCCGCCCTATACCGAAAAGACCGAAAAAAGCCGTGAAGCACAGGTAAATTCGTGGCTTTCCTCGATGGAATGGTGAGGTGCGGCATGGATATACTAAGGCTTGTTAAAGCGAACATAAAGCATAAAAGAGGAGCGTTCAAGGGAATAGCCGCTCTTATGGCGATAATCGTGCTTTCCTTTACCGGAACAATAAGCAATAACGATAATATCGACCGCACGCTGTCAGAGGCTAACGTCTGGTCGGGAATTCCCGATATGACCGCCTTTATGCCCTTGTCCGAAGCGGACGATAAGACTCTAGCGGCGGTAACGGAAGACCCCGGCGTTGCAGGTATGAAGACGGTCGACTGCGTTATGAGCGGCGAAGACAGCATAAACGGTCAGGAGCTGTATCAGGCAAGTTTCGTTTATCCCGAAAGCTATAAGGTCTACCGTGTGTTCAACGAAAGCATGAACGGCTATATCGAAGACCCCGAACCGCTTGCCGAGGGCGAGGTATATATCCCCTATTCGCTAATTCAGCTTTACGACGACGTGAAGATAGGCTCGGAAGTCGAATTCGTAATTTCAGAGACCGACGCCGAAACGCCGACGACCTGCCGCTTTAAAATAAAGGGCTTTATTGCCGACCCGAATTTCGGAGCGGCGGTAATTGGCACAAAGCGTTTTTTCGTGAGCGACGCCGATTTTGAAAAAATGTACAATGACGCAGCCGAGGGTTTCAGATTTATAGAAGCCGCCGTCGACCTTCATAACAGCGATGATTTTGCCGATGTGAAAAAGTCGCTCGATGAAAGCTGCGGCTTTGCTTCAAAGTCAAATCTTGTCATCTCCGCCGCCGAAACAAATTCCTATACCAAACTTTATTCCGAAACAGGTTCGGGCATCGTGGCGGCGTTCGTAATTCTCCTCGTTGTTATCGCCGTTATAACAATGTATCACTCGATCACGACCTCTGTCGAAATGGAGTATACCGACCTCGGCGTGCTTAAAGCTTTAGGCTTTACAACCGGCAGAATACGCCTCGTATTTATAATCCAGTACGCCGCCGCAGAGGTGATAGGCGCAGTCATCGGTCTTGCGCTTTCAGTACCCGCCCTGCGTTTTCTCGGCACGCTTTTCCAGCCGATAACGGGTCTTGCAACAGTACACCGCATATCCTTTCTGAAAAGCCTTGCCCTGTCGGCAGCCGTTATCGCAGTGTGCATGATATTCGTTTTCCTTGCGACCTCGAAGGTCGGAAAGATCTCTCCCGTCCGTGCTATCTCGGGCGGAAAGAATGACGTCTATTTTGACAGCCGCATTAATATCCCCGTAAAAGCGAAGCCGCTTTCGCTGTTTATCGGACTTCGCCGCTTCACCTCGGGGATAAAAAGCAGCACGGGAGTTATCTTTATCGCCGCCCTGCTCGTTTATTTTATGATGTCGATAACCGTGCTTTCCGACAGACTTTCGAGCGAAAATATAATCGAGGGCATGGTTTCCCCCGATATAGTCGTAGTTCCGTCGGAAAAGTTTGAAATGTCGGATATGGAGAAATTTGAGGAAACGGTTCACAGCGTCGACGAAAATGCAAAAGTTCTGTTCAATTCGTCTGCGTATATAATGGCGGACGGCGTAGAACTCTACTGCGATGCCGCTTACCCCTGCGATTTCCTGTACAAACCGCTTGACGGAAGAATGCCCGTTTACGATAATGAAATAGCCGTTACCGAAATAGTTTCCGAGGAGCTTTCAAAAAAGATCGGCGACACAGTAACGCTTGGCAGCGGAGAAAAGAAAAGGGAATTTATAATAACGGGTTATTACCAGTCGCTCAGCGACCTCGGCAGGACATTTACAATAACCTCCGAGGGAATGTATAAGATAACGGGCAACCGTCCTAACTGCTATATCGAGCTGTCGGACAGGGGACTTTCGGATAAGGCGTCCGCCGCTCTTGAAGAAGCTCACGAAGAGCTTATAGGCGCAAAGATCATCGAAGAAGAAAACCACTCCGCCGACGGAATGATCGAAATGATAGACAGTATCTGTAAAATTCTCGTAGCGGTCGTTTTCGCCGTGTCGATAGTGTTCGCCGCCGTTGTGATAAGCATGGTCTGCTCCAAGTCGTTTATAAGAGAGCGCACCGATTTAGGAATACTAAAGTCGCTCGGCTTTACCTCCGACAGCCTGCGAAGACAGTTCGCCTTCCGCTTTATGATAATTGCCGTAACAGGCTCGGCGCTCGGCGGCGCGGCATCGTTTTTCTTTACCTCGCCGCTTCTCGAAGCGCTTATGAAGATAGTCGGTCTTACGCAGATAAAGCCGAACATAACTCCGCTTACGTTTATTATCCCCGCCGCCTCGATATGCGCAAGCTTCTTTGTTTTTTCCTATATCTTTTCGGGAAAGATAAAAAGCGTAGAGGTCAGAGAGCTTATTACAGAATAACAAATAAAGCAACAGCAAGTTGCTTGACTCAGAGATAAAATAATGCTATACTTTTCTTACGGAGGTGAAAAACTATGGAAACAAAGGATATTATTTTAGAGCTTCGCACAAAAAGCGGATTATCGCAGGAAGAGCTTGCGAAAAAGGTAATGGTAACAAGACAGGCAGTATCCCGTTGGGAAAACGGCGAAACAATACCTAATACAGATACCTTAAAACTGTTATCAGGATTATTTGATGTTTCGATCAATACGCTTTTAGGTCAGCCAAGACAGCTTATATGCCAGTGCTGCGGAATGCCGCTTGACGATTCTACTATCAGCAAAGAGCCTGACGGCGAGTTCAATGAGGACTATTGTAAGTGGTGCTACGCAGACGGAAAATTTACTTATACCAGTAAAGAGCAATTGATCGATTTCTGCGCAGAGCATATGTCAAATGAGAATTGGTCCGCACAACAGGTCAGGGAGCATATGGAAGCCTTGCTGCCAACGCTTAAATACTGGAAATAAATAATACTGCCCGAAAGAAGTTTAAAAAGCTGATTTCGGGCTTTTTTCATGATTTGAAGTTTGACAAACCGCCGCCAACGTGCTATAATAAAGTATCGCTTAATTTTTGAAAGGACTGAACCTACCGCAATGAAAGGATACAGGATAACGTTTATCCGCCACGGCTATACGCAGGGCAATATCGACGGAAAATATATCGGAGTTACAGACCTGCCGCTTGCAAAAGAGGGCGCCGAGGAGCTTTATGAAATAATCGAGAAAGCAGGCTATCCCTCGTTCCAGAAGGTCTATATCTCGCCGCTCAAACGCTGCTTGCAGACAGCTTATATCATGGCGCCGAGCTGCTATACCGTCGAGCTTCCACAGCTTCGGGAAATGGACTTCGGCAAATTCGAGAACAAGACCCCCGAGGAGCTTAAAGACGACGAGGATTATAAGAAGTTTTTAGAGGGCGGACTTGATAATCCGCCGCCGGGAGGGGAGTCCGCAAGACAGGTCGTGACACGCTGCTTCGACGCTCTTTCGACTATCGTCGGCGATATGATGGAGGAGGGGCTTACCAACACGGCGGTAATAACCCACAGCGGAATTATAATGAACATGATGGCTTGCTTCGGTCTTCCAAAGCGCAAGCCGATAGAATACGCCTGCGGCTTCGGCGAAGGCTTCGAGGTGCTTATAACCGCTTCAATGTGGCAGCGTTCGGGCGCTTTCGAGATAATCGGAACATTTCCGCCGACCGAAAGCTATCCCGAGGACGATTACGCTTACGGCGAACAGGAGCATAGCGGACTTGAATAAATAAAAGGAGGGCGGCGCTGTTGACAAATAATGAAATAAAAAAAAGAGCGTTCGCTCTTTTGAAAGAAAATCCCGAAACGCTTGTATCAATTTCGCTTTCAATGCTTTCGGTCTACGCAATAATTATCCTTATCGAGTCGTTTATTTTCTTATCCGCAAGACTTCTTGGATTTGATTATCATATCTTTTCGCTGTCCTATTACAGCGGCTCGTGGATAAGGTGCGGATTTCTCGCTCTGCGGCTGATTTTCTATTACATAATGATATTCTCTCAGACCTACAGCTTCAGGCGTTATCTTATCTGCGTTACCGAGGGGAAACCGTCCGTCGTGAATTATATCTCCGGACATAAGCGGAAAATCCTTTTGCCGGTAATAAAAAATATGCTTGCGCTCGCAGGTCTTAAAATTCTCGTGATCTCGCCTGTATCCGTCGGGATTTACGGAATAGTCCACTATTACCGCGAGGGCATGGTCGGCGAAATAAGCCTTCCGGGACTTGTTATCTTTATGCTCTCTATCGGCTTCACACTCGTCTGGTCGGGCGTGTGCGCACACTATTTCCTCTCCCTTTCGCTTGTGAAATATATCTGCGAGATCGACCCGAGAGCGAATTTTTTCGACGCCTGCGACCTTTCGGTAAAGCTTATGGACGGGAAGCATCAGCGTGTGTTTTCGCTCTACCTGTCGACCGTGCCGATAATGCTGTTTGCGGCTCTTCTTTATCCGCTCGTCGTGCTTTATCCGTTCATGCTCGAAAGCCGCCTTATCCTCGCAAAGGAGATAATGGGAGTTTACTGGCAGGATAAGCTGCCCGGAATGGCAAAACGCTGGGAAAAACAGCAGCAGCGTCTTATGATGGAATAATATGAAAAAGGACTGCTTTATTAAGGCAGTCCGATTTTGTCTGTAAAGGTGGATAAATTAAATATGGAGTATAAAATAAAAATAACCGCCCAAAATGTCGGCAGAACGGTCGGCGAGATACTTCGGTCTGAGGGCTTTTCCCATAGGCTTGTAACCTCCCTTAAACGCTGCGAAAACGGAATCTGCTTAAACGGCGCACAGGCTAAAACGATAGACGTGTGTAACGAGGGCGATTTGATAACCCTCTCAAAACCCGACGAAACCGCCCCTACCCCCAACCCCACGCTCAACGTGCGTACGCTTTACGAGGACGAGCGTGTTATCGTTTTCGACAAGCCGCAGAATATGCCCGTCCACGAGTCGATAAAGCATCGGGGCGATACTCTCTCGAACGCCTTCGCCGCACGCTGTCCGGGGCTTACCTTCCGTGCCGTAAACCGCCTTGACCGTGATACCTTCGGCTGCGTTATCTGCGCAAAAGACCGACACGCCGCAAAGCTTCTCCAGCGTTCCTATAAAAAACGCTATGTCGGCATATGCCACGGTATCTTTGCAGAAAAACAGGGTACTGTCAACGCTCCCATCGCCCGTGAGCGTGAGTCGATAATTATCCGCTGCGTAAGCGAAAGCGGACAGCCTGCCGTCACAGAATATAACGTGCTTGAAGAGCGAAACGGCTTTTCGCTCGTCGAATTCATTCTTCACACGGGCAGAACTCACCAGATCCGTGTGCATATGAACTATATCGGTCACCCGATAGCAGGCGACTCGCTTTACGGCGGCGAATGTTCCGAATATCCGACTCTGCGCCTTTGCTGCGCCGAAGTCAGCTTTTACACCCCCGAAAGCGAAACCGTGACAGCCGTTAAAACTCAGTTTGAGATCTGAGCGTCATTTTCCGTTTTTGAAAGCAGCGCAACAGCCGTGAATATAAGGACCGTTCCGATAATAAGCCACCCCGTCGGCTTTTCGGAAAAGAAAGCCGCACCCACAACGGCGGCGGTAAGCGGCTCGGCAAACGCCGTGATAGAAGCCTTTCCCGCCTCGGTTTTTTCAAGCCCCTTTGTGTATAAAAGATAGGGCAGCATCGTGAATAAAAGCGAGAAAAGAATAAGCTGTACCGCTCCGCCCGAAGCCGCACATACTGCGATATTCCTGACATTCACAAACGGCAGGAGCGCAAGAGCGGCGACGAAAAATGTGTAGAGCATATAGGTAAGGCTGCCGTATCGTTTAACTGCGGCTCGTCCGAAAACGCTGTAAAGCGCATACCCGAACCCCGAGCCAAGCCCGAACATAAGCCCCTTGACCGAAAAACCTCCGCCGCCCGTAATGTCCGAAACAAATCCGCTCGAAAACACGCAGCCCAAAAAAGCGCAAAGCAGGGCGATAAGCTTTCTTGCGGTTATCCTTTCGCCGAAAAAAACAGACGACATTATAAGCACAAAAAACGGTGCGGTGTAGAGAAGAATACAGGCGAGCGAAAGTGTGAGCGTCTGCTGTGTGATGAAGTAGCAGATATTGAAAAATACGATGCTCATTATCCCTGAGCCTAAAAACAGCGGAATATCCCTCGCCCTTATAAACAGCTGCTTTGAGTCGGTAAGGAGGATAAGGATAAGCGCCGTTATAAAAACCGCTGTGCTGCGCACAAGTGTAAGCTCGGCGGTCGTAAGCCCCATTGCGCCGAGCTTTCTGACCGAAAGCCCGATAAATCCCCACAGCACCGCCGCCGCAAGTATAAACAGGTGCGAGGTTTTTTCGCTGAGCGTTATCTTGTTTTTCATCATTTTTCATCCCCCTTTGTTAAGATATATTTTATGTACAAAGTCCGCCGTTTATTCGGGCGGCGAAAAAATAAGCGGTTTCCGTCATTGGAATCCGCTTATTTTATTATGTGCTTTTTTATAAATTTTATTCCGTCCTCAGCGCAATAACAGGATCCTTCTTAGCCGCAAGCCTTGACGGGAACAGTCCTGCGATAAGCGTGAGAATAACGCTTATTGCTATAAGTATCACCGCTGCGACAGGCGGAATAGCCGCTCTCATCGGAACGTCCGTAAGCTGTGCGATTATTGCGTTTATCGGGATCGTAAGCAGATAGGAAAGTCCGATTCCGAGAACGCCGGCAACAAATCCGACAATGACCGTTTCTGCGTTGAACACTCTCGAAATATCCTTCTTTGAAGCGCCGATAGCACGCAGAATTCCGATCTCCTTCGTTCTTTCGAGAACCGAAATGTATGTGATGATTCCTATCATTATCGAGGATACGACAAGCGAGATCGCAACGAACGAGATAAGAACATAGCTTATAGCGTTTATTATCGAGGTGACTGAGGACATCATGATCCCTACATAGTCGGTGTATTCGATAGCGTCCTTTTCCTCCGAGCCGTCGTTGTATTCGTCGATAAGCTCGACTATCCTTTCCTTAGCCGCAAAGTCGACGGGGAAAATGTTTATTGAATTAGGCTTCGATTCAAGCGCATATCCGAGCGTTGTGAGGTTGTCCTCATAGGTCGACTTAGAAACCTTTCCGCTGTTTGCGTCTGCAAGCCCCTGCGCCTGTTCGGTCATTATCTCCTGCATAAGCTGCATCTGCTCGTCCGAAAGCGAACCTATGAACTTCTTCTGCGAGTCGGTAAGCTGACTCTCCATCATGTCGGGAGAATAGCTGTCCATGTTCTCCATCGTCATGCCCGACATCTGCGTTATATCGTTCATATCAAAGCCGTTTTCTTCCATTCCCGTGCCTTCCGACATCATAGCCGCTATCATCTGCGCCTGCTCGTCCGTAAGCTCGTCCATGCTTATCTCGCCGCTCTGAACTGCCGCAAGAAGCTGCGCCGTTTCTTCGTCCGCAGCAGGCATTTTCTCAGCAGACTGTTCCACTGCGCTGTCAACGGTACTGTCAGCAGGCATTTCCGCAGCGCTGTCAACCGCACTGTCAGCCGAATTGTCGTCAGCCGTACTGTCATCAGTCACTTCAGAAGAAGTATCTTCCTCCGACTCTTCATCGTCCTCAGAAGCAAATTTAAGCCCCGTGAAAATATCAACGTCCGGCTCCGAAAGCTGCGCCTGAACGACGTCGCTCTGCTCCACCTCGCCGAGAAGATATGTCATAAGCTCGTGGGTGTATCCGATAGCGCCTGCGATAGAGGTCGTAGATGCGTCCTCGTTGGGACGAAGTATACCCGAAATTTTAAGCTCAAGCCCGTCGTCTACAAGCTGCTTAACATATTCCTCGTCCTCCGACTTGTCTACCCAGACGCCGTTTTCCTTCTGGTAATAATCAGTCGTGGGAACAAGCTTGAAGGTAATGTCCATAAGCTCGTCGTAGGAATAAGACTTCTGTTCAGCGTCAATGCTTATGTCCTCTCCTGCAAGCGCCCTCTTCATAAGTCCGCTAAGCTCCGAGGAGTCTAAAATACCGAGCGTGTAGAGATAAGCGTCCGTTATCTCGTTGTTTTTGTTTACAACAAGAACTACCTCGTCGTAGCTTTCAGGCCATCTTCCTGCAATACAGTCGTACTGGCTCTTTAAAAGCTCGTCGTTTCCGATCATTTCCGCCCATACGTTCGCCGTGCCGCCCATTGTCGACATAGCCTCGAGCTGTGTGTCGGAATACATTCCCATATCCTGTAAAAGAGTCGAGGGATTAACCTTTACGACACCGTTTTCCGTGTCCGCACGATAAACGTTGAGCGGCGTAGAATAGCCGTATTGTATATCCGAGGTAAGCTCCTGAATTTCGTCGTTTCCGTCAAGAAACTCCTTGAATTTTTCAAGATTGTTTACCTTCGTTTCTTCGAGCATGGTGTTTATCATCGTGCCCATCTGATTTACCGAATAGATCCTGTCGTCGTCGTGCTTTTTGCTGTCCTGCGTCTGCTGCGCCATCGACTGCATTATCTCGCCGAAACTTGCGGTCGTTTCGGTTATCTGGAGCGGATAGGTCGAAAGCGTGTCCGACTGGACCTGGTCGATATACACCTGAACGCCGTTTGAAACCGAAAGAATAAGCGCAATGCCGATAATTCCTATCGAGCCTGCAAATGCAGTAAGCAGCGTTCTCGCCTTTTTCGTCATAAGGTTGTTCCGGCTGAGCGAAAGCGCAGTGAGAAAGTTCATCGAGGTCTTTAGCTTCTTTTCCTTCTTCTTCGCCTTCTTGTCCGCCTTTTCCTCCAGCGCCTCAGCAGGAACTTCCGGCTCGAACGGGTCGCTGTCGTCCGTAACCTTGCCGTCGACAAGCCTTATTATTCTCGAAGAATACTTTTCCGCAAGCTCTGGGTTGTGCGTTACCATTATAATAAGCTTGTTCTTCGAGATCTCTTTAAGTATCTCCATTACCTGAACGCTCGTTTCGGTATCGAGCGCACCCGTCGGCTCGTCTGCAAGCAGTATATCGGGGTTGTTGACAAGCGCTCTTGCAATAGCGACTCTCTGCATCTGTCCGCCCGACATCTGATTAGGCTTCTTTTTCAGCTGGTCGCCAAGCCCCACCTGATTGAGTGCGTCGATAGCCCTCTGCCGTCTTTCCGACTTTGAAACGCCCGAAAGCGTAAGCGCAAGCTCGACGTTCTGAAGCACCGTCTGATGCGGTATAAGATTGTAGCTCTGGAATACAAAGCCTATCGAATGATTTCTGTAGCTGTCCCAGTCACGGTCTTTAAATTCCTTGGTCGACTTACCGTTTATGATAAGATCGCCGTCAGTATACTGGTCAAGACCGCCGATAATGTTAAGCAGCGTGGTCTTTCCGCAGCCCGACTGACCGAGAATGGAAACAAATTCGCTTTCTCTGAAGTTTATGCTTATCCCTTTAAGAGCATGAACCGCTTCCGCCCCCGTGGGATAATCCTTCGTAATGTTTTTCAGTTCAAGCATTTTCCCTTCATACCTCCGTTTTCCTTATAAATTATTAAATGTGTGCTTTAATTATCTGCCGTTTATTTCGACAGCCTTATGATATTATCCGCCATTTTCTCTGCGGTGCTGTAAAAAATATCGAGCGACTCAGACGGTATCCCGTTCGTGATCGTTTTCGTCACATTCGAGATAGCCTCGTCCATCTGCCTTATAAGCTTTTCGCCCTTTTCCGTCAGAATAAGCCGATAGCCTCTTATAATGCCGCAGTCCTCGGGATTTCTTGCGATAAGCCCCAGCTTTTTCAGCTCCGTACAGTTGCGTGAGATAAGCGCCTTGTCGTAGCCGCTCATTCCGCTCATTCCGCTCGCCGAAATTCCGCCCTCGCAGTTGTTTATCAGCCGAAGACAGATAGCGGCAGGTCCTTTCAGTCCAAGCGGCGCAAAGCAGTCGTTCATCAGCTTCTGCATATTCTTATGACTGGTCATAAGCAGCATTAAAAACGAATCAAAAGCGTTCATGACCGAATACCCCTTTTCTTAGGTTGAAATATCAACTTAAAGTATATCATTCTTTAGTTGAATTGTCAACCTCTCTGCTAAATTTTTCACATAAAATTTTGTGCAGCTTTAACAGACCTTTTTGTGCAGCCTGCCCAAACTCTCCGCCTGCGTTTTTTATCATGAAAATCTCTTGTAAATTTACTCGCAATGTGATACAATAGTAATCAGAATGGGAATGGGAGTTTATAATTTAAGGAATGATATTACCATGAGCATAAACAGCACACCCTCGGGCGAAAGATTTAGGATCGGCTTTTTCGGCTGCCGCAACGCAGGAAAATCGAGCACGGTCAACGCTCTCACAGGTCAGCAGGTCTCCGTTGTTTCCGACGTAGCAGGAACGACCACCGACCCCGTGAGCAAGGCAATGGAGCTTCTTCCGCTCGGAGCGGCGCTTCTGACCGACACCCCCGGTATCGACGATACGGGCGGTCTCGGCGAAAAGCGTATCAACGCCGCAAAGCGTGAGCTTAACAGAACCGACTGCGCCGTTCTTGTCGTAGACGGCGAAAGAGGACTTACTCCCTCCGATATGCAGCTTATCACGCTGTTTGAGGAGAAGAATATCCCCTATATAACAGTAGTCAACAAGTGCGACATTTCAAAGCCGCCCGTTGAAAATGCGGTCTATATAAGCGCAAAAAACAACCTCGGAATAGATGAACTTAAAGAAAGGCTTTCGCTTATCGCACAGTCCGAAAAGCCGCAAAACCGCCTTGTCGGCGACCTTTTAAATAAGGGCGACATCGTTGTTCTCGTCGTGCCGATAGACGAAGCCGCACCGAAAGGACGGCTTATCCTCCCACAGCAGCAGACGATAAGAGACCTGCTCGAATCGGGCTGTATCCCCCTCGTCTGCCGTGATACCGAGCTTGAATTTACACTAAAAAATATTGCCGTAAAACCTGCAATGGTGATAACCGACAGTCAGGCTTTTCAATACGTTTCAAAAATCGTCCCCGACGAGATACCGCTCACCTCCTTTTCGATACTAATGGCGAGATATAAAGGCTTTCTTGAAACGGCGGTAAAGGGAGCGGCGGCGCTTTCCGAATTAAATGACGGCGACAAGGTTCTTATCTCCGAGGGCTGCACCCATAAAAGACAGTGCGGCGACATCGGCACGGTAAAGCTGCCCCGATGGATAGAAAATTTCACGGGCGTTTCCCCAAATTTTTCGTTCAGTTCGGGAAACGGCTTTCCCGAAGATCTGTCTGATTTTAAGCTTATTATCCACTGCGGCGGCTGTATGCTTAACAGTCGTGAGATGGAATACAGAATGAAATGTTCAGCCGACAGCGGTGCTGCGTTTACAAATTACGGAACGGCGATAGCGTACATGAACGGGATTTTAGAGCGCACTCTTCGCCCGTTCCCTGATCTTTACGACCTTATAAAATAAAGGAGAACCCCTATTGTATATAACAGAACAGCAAAACCCGAACCTCGTCTTTCTGCGTGACAAGACCTCGAAGCTTACCGACAAGCCGGGGTGTTATCTTATGAAGGACGATACGGGAAAAATAATCTACGTCGGCAAGGCGAAAAACTTAAAAAACCGTGTGACGTCCTATTTTCGCAAGGGACAGGATCACCTGCCGAAAGTGTGGAAAATGGTGTCGCTCGTCAAGGATTATGACTTTATCGTGACCGACAGCGAATTTGAAGCGCTTGTGCTTGAATGTTCGCTGATAAAGCAGTATTCGCCCAAGTATAATATCATGCTAAAGGACGATAAGGGCTACAGCTATATCCGTGTGTCCGATGAGCCGTATCCGAGGATAACCGCCGCCTTGCAGAAAGAGGACGATTCGGCGCAGTATATCGGTCCGTATATCAGTTCCTTTGCGGTCAAGCAGGCGGTAAACGAAGCCAACAAGGTGTTCATGCTCCCCACCTGCACAAGAAAATTCCCGAGGGATTTCAAAAAGGAGCGTCCCTGTTTAAACTGCTTTATCAAGCAGTGCATGGGCGTGTGCAAGGGAGATATTTCCGCCGAGGAATATAAAACCGTCGTTTCTCAGGCGATAGACTATATTAAAAGCGGTTCACAGGCAAGCGTCGAAAAGCTGACCGAGCAGATGAACGCCGCCGCCGAGTCGCTCGATTTCGAGCTTGCCGCAAAGCTGCGTGACAGAATTGCGGCTATTAAAAAGGCGGCGGAGGATCAGAAGATAGTCACCGAGGATACCCGTGATATGGACATTTTCGCCGTTTCCGAAAACGACGAAAGAGCCTGCGGAAGCGTGCTTATGTACCGGGGCGGACGGCTTTTCGACAAATCGAGCGCAATGCTCGGAATGACCGACTTAGGCTCTGCGATGCGTGAAAGCTATATCCTTGAATTTTACTCCTCACGCACCGAGATACCAAAGGATATACTTCTTGACGAGCCGATAGAGAACACCGAGCTTGTCGAGCGTTATTTAAGCGAAAAATGCGGACACAAGGTTCGTATCTCCGTGCCGCAGAGAGGTTCGCTGCTGCGCCTTACCACCCTTGCAAAAAGCAACGCAAGCGAGCATCTTTCGATAAAGGTCGGCAGAACGGGCAAAGAGATCGGTGCGCTTGAAGAACTTGCCAAAGCGCTCGGGCTTGAAAAACCGCCCAAGTTCATCGAGTGCTACGATATTTCGAATTTCGGCTCGTCCGATATGACCTGTGGAATGGTCGTTTATGAAAACGGCAGACCGTGCAAGCGTTTTTACAGAAAATTTGCGATAAAGTCGGTAACGGCGCAGGACGATTACGCCTGCATGAGCGAAGCGATAGAACGCCGCTTCAACCGCTATTTCGAGCAGGAGGACGAGGGCTTTTCGACCCTCCCCGACCTTATCCTCTTAGACGGCGGAAAGGGTCACGTTTCGACGATAACGCCGCTTGTGCGCTCTATGGGAATAAACGTGCCTATCTTCGGTCTTGTAAAGGACTCAAAGCACCGCACAAGAGCGGCGACCGCCTCCGACCATGAAATTAGCCTTGGCGCCTACCGTAAGGCTTTTGCGCTCGTAACGGCAATTCAGGACGAGGTGCATAGATATGCGATAAGCTTCACAAAACAGCGCCACAGCAAAAACACCTTCACAATGGGACTTACCTCGGTAAAGGGTATCGGCGAGAAAAAGGCGCAGAAGCTTATGATAAGGTTCAAAACAAAGGCGGCGCTCGAAGCCGCCACGGTCGAAGAGCTTGCACAGGCGGCAGGAGTTAACGAACAGACCGCCCACGCGCTTTACGACCACATTCACGAAAACGGGTGATTTCTTTAATGGATTATCATAAATTTTTAGATAACTATACAAAATCGGGCAAAAAAGTGACCGACCTTTCAAGAGCGAAAACGCTTATGAATGTTGTCGGTGATCCGCAGGACAGCCTTAAATTCGTGCATATCGCAGGCACGAACGGAAAAGGAAGCGTTGCCGAAATGACGGCGGCGGCGCTAACTGCCGCAGGCTATAAAACGGGGCTTTTCACATCGCCGTTTATCGTAAGATACAACGACCGCATAAGAATTGACGGCAGGGAAGCGACAGACAGCGAGCTTGAAGAGATCTTTGGCGAGATAGCTTTCAAGGTGAATGATCTTCCGCCCGACTTTTCCCGGTTTGAGATAACTCAGGCGGCGGCAATGCTCTATTTTTCCCGTCAGAAATGCGACGTCGTAGTGCTTGAAGCAGGACTCGGCGGAACGCTCGACAGCACAAACGTTATTAAGCCACCGCTCGTTTCGGTGATATGCTCCGTCTCGCTCGACCATACCGCAATCCTCGGCGAAACGGTCGATAAGATAGCAAAGCAGAAAGCAGGCATAATAAAGCCCGGCTCGCCATCAGTCCTTTCGGCTGACAACCCCTACGAAGCCGTAAGCGTGGTAAGCGAACGTGCAGAAAAGTGCGGCTCGCCGCTTACCATTCCCGACAAAAGCCTGCTTGAAGTTGTAAACTGCACGGCTTTCGGCTCGAAGGTCAAATATAAGGGCGAGGAATATTCGGTAAGCATGGGCGGCGCACATCAGATAACAAATGCGCTTACCGTTATCGAAACGCTTGAGATACTCAAAGAAAAAGGCTTTGACAGGCTCGGTAAAAACGCCGTTTCAAGCGGACTTTCGGCGGCGATACCTGCAAGGGTGCAGACCCTTTCAAAAAATCCGCTCGTTATCCTTGACGGCGCCCATAACCCCGACGGTATAAAAGCGCTTGCGGCGGCTCTCGGCTCGGTAAGCTGCAAAAAACGGGCGGTTATAGGAATGCTCGGCGATAAGGACAGCGAAACGGCGGCAAGGTTTATCGCAGACTGCGCCGACCGCTTTGTCTGCGTCGACGATTTTTACCCGGCGGCAAAAAAAGCGGACGAGCTTGCTGCGCTGTTGAGAAGCTGCGGAGCGAACGCTTACCCCTCGCCGCTCGGCTCTGTCGAAACGGTAAAGCGTGAATTTTCAAGCCTTGAGGAAAACGAAGCGCTTGTTATCTGCGGCTCGCTCTACCTTGCGGCGCTTTTTACGGATAAGGAAAAAAACAAAAATATTTTTATAAAAGGAAGTGCTGAAAATGTCTGAAATAATGGGTCATATTCATTCAACAGAAAGTCTTGGAACGGTCGACGGACCGGGTCTTCGGTTTGTAGTGTTCCTGGCAGGCTGCCCCATGCGCTGCGCCTACTGCCATAACCCCGATACATGGAAAATGGAAGGAACGCTTATGTCCACCGACGAGATACTTGCGCAGTATAACGGCGTAAAGGAGTTCTTAAAAGGCGGCGGACTTACCTGCACGGGCGGCGAACCGCTCATGCAGCCCGAATTTGTTGCCGAGCTTTTTAAAAAGGCGAAGGCGCAGAATATCCACACCTGCCTCGACACGTCGGGCATAATGTGGAACGAAAAGTATAAGGAAAAAATAGACAAGGTGCTTGACAACACCGACCTTGTAATGCTCGATATAAAACATATCGACCCCGAAAAGCATAAGTGGCTGACAGAGCGTGACAACGCCTGCATCAAGGAATTTGCCGAGCATCTGAGCGACCGCCATATCGACGTCTGGATTCGCCACGTTCTCGTGCCTGGCATAACCGACGATGAAAAGTCGCTTCTCGACCTCGGTCATTTTATCGGCGGAATAAAGACCCTCCGTGCGATCGACGTCCTGCCTTATCATACGATGGGCGTTGTAAAATATCAGAACCTCGGTCTGCCGTACAGACTTGACGGAGTGCCTGCCGCAACAAAGGAAGAGGCGGTAAAGGCGAGGGATATAATCTTTAAGGGAGTCAAAGAAAGAGTAGCCGCCGACGTAAACGAACGCAAGCATATAAACGACAAAGCGTGAAAACGTTTTTTGTGTAATCTTGTTATATATCGTATATATCGACTGAAAAAATCGTCGCTTTTTACATCTTGTAAAAGGCGGCGGTTTGTGTTATACTATATTCATGAATCCAAAAATACGAAAGGATGAAAGAATATGAATATAGCAGTGGCACAGTCGGGCGGCCCGACCTGCGCTATCAATGCGTCGCTCGTCGGCGTGTTCAGACAGGCGTTAAAGACCCCCGAGATCGACGCAGTTTTCGGCTCAAAAAACGGTATCGAGGGAATTATAAAGGACGAGCTTGTTGACTTAAAGCGCATAATCAGAACGAACGAGGATATGGAGCTTTTAAGACAGACCCCCTCGACCGTCCTCGGCTCATGCCGCTATAAGCTTCCGCCCCTCGACAGCGAAAATGGCGAGGAGGTCTATAAGAAGATAATAAGCTGCCTTGACAAGCACCGTATCGAAGCCTTTTTCTATATCGGCGGCAACGATTCTATGGACACCGTTCTGAAGCTGTCGGAGTATGCGGAAAAGATAGGTTCAAAAATAAGGTTTGTCGGAATACCAAAGACGATAGATAACGACCTCCCCGTGACCGACCACACCCCCGGTTTCGGTTCGGCGGCGAAATATGTAACAGCGACCGTTCAGGAGATAATCCGTGACAGCTCGGTTTATTCGATAGATTCGGTCACGATAATCGAGATAATGGGCAGACACGCAGGCTGGCTCACCGCCTCGACCTGCGTTTTAAGAGCCAACGACGAGATCGCACCGCACCTTATTTACCTGCCCGAATGTGAATTTTCCGCCGAAAGATTTTTAGAGGATCTGCGGGTAGAAAGAGCGAAGCATAAGGCGGTAGTCGTTGCCGTTTCGGAGGGAATAGAGCTGCCCGACCCGTCTGCAAGAAGCGGAGCGGTAGATAATTTCGGTCACAAATATCTTTCGGGAGTAGGCAAGGCGCTCGAACAGCTTGTAAGGGACGAGATAGGCTGTAAGGTGCGTTCTATCGAATTAAACGTTATGCAGAGATGCTCGAGCCACATCTGTTCAAAGACCGATATTGACGAAGCCGAGCTTATCGGTTCGGAGGCTGTAAAGGCGGCAATGTCGGGCAAAACGGGAGTTACGATGGTGTTCAGACGAATTTCCGACAAGCCGTATGTCGTGACTATCGAGAGCGAGGATACTGCGCTCATGGCGAACAAGGAAAAATTCTTCCCGACCGAATGGATAACCGCAGGAAAAAATCAGGTCTCCGATGAAGCGATAAAATACTTCCTGCCGCTCATTCAGGGCGAGGTCAAGATCGCAATGCGAAACGGAATGCCGCTGCATTTCAAAATGTGACCTGCAAAAACAAACCGACTAAAGAGCGTTTTGCCCCCTTGGCAGAACGCTTTTTGCATTTGCGTGAAACCCATGTGAAAACCGTCTGAAACTTTTTAGCATTTATGGTTTTCTAAAGTAAATTTAAGCTATGTAGTATAAACTTGTTATTGTAAAGAAAAAGTAAAGCAAAAGTAAATCAAAAACGGAAAGGAAGTGAACGCCGTCAATGGCAAAGGAAGTCTTTAAGCGCACCGAGAAAAAATATCTCGTAGGTGAAAATACATACAATAGGCTTATGCTGAGGCTTGGCGAATATATGGTAAAGGACAGGTATTTTCAGAGCGATATAATGAGCCTTTATTTCGACACTCCCGATTATCGGCTTATAAGAGCCTCGCTCGAAAAACCCGTGTTCAAGGAGAAGATACGACTTCGCAGCTACGGAGCGCCCGACGCTCACGACACGGTATTTTTCGAGATAAAAAGAAAATATAAGGGAGTGGTCTATAAACGCCGCAGCGTAATGCCGCTTGAAAATGCCGAAGCGATGATAAACGGCGAACAGGCAGATACTTACGATGCGCAGATAGAAAACGAGATAAAGTACGCTTTTGAATTTTACCCCTCGCTTGCGCCGAAAATGTTGATAAGCTACCACCGCCTTGCACTGAGCGCAAAGGACGACCCCGGAGTTCGCATAACCTTTGACGACAGAATACTTTTCCGCACCGACCGACTTAGGCTTTCGGACGGCTTCGGCGGAAGAGAGCTTCTCCCGAAAGGGCGGCGGATAATGGAAATAAAAATCCCCGGCGCAATGCCGCTGTGGCTTTCGCATATCTTAGACGAGCTTGAAATTTACCCGTCGGGCTATTCAAAATACGGCTCGGCATATTTAACGCTTTTAAAAGAGGGCGCACTTTTTTCGCCCGAAAAAATTAGAAACTGAAGAAACTTCAGTTACTGAAGTTTCTTCAGATATTGAAAGGAAGAACCAAAATGACAAACTTTACAAATCTTGCGGCAGATACTTCGATAGGAGATCTTTTTACAATAAACAGCGACGGACTCGGTCTCGGAAAACTCGCCGTCTGCACCTTCTGCGCACTTATCCTCGGCGCACTGATAGCTGCGGTTTTCGGCAGAGGAAACCGCACGACCAAAAGCTTTTCCTTAACGCTTATACTCCTGCCGCCTATCGTCCAGATGGTGATACTTCTCGTAAACGGCAGCGTCGGAACGGGAATCGCAGTAATGGGCGCTTTCGGACTTGTCCGCTTTCGTTCCGCCCCCGGAAGCGCAAAGGATATCTGCGCAATATTTCTCGCAATGGCGGCAGGTCTTGCCTGCGGAACTCAGCGGCTTGCGCTTGCCTTTGCGTTCACGATAATGCTCTGCGCAGCTGCGGCTGTTCTCACGGCTCTCGGCTTCGGCGGCGAGTCGTGCAAAAAATGCCTTAAAATAACTATCCCCGAATCGCTCGATTACAGCGAGGTCTTCGATGATATATTTGAAAAATACACCACACGCTGCGAGCTTGACGAGGTAAAGACAACCAACATGGGAAGTCTTTATAAGCTTTGCTATTCTGTCGAAATGAAAAAGGGCTGTAAGGAAAAGGAAATGATCGACAGGATAAGAGAACGCAACGGAAATCTTGAAATATCGCTCGGAAGAACGCCTGCCCCGACAGTCGAGCGTCTGTAAGAATAAAGGAGGACAACGCTGTGAAAAGGAAAAAGTATAGCATTAAGAAAACCGCTGCGGCTTTAGCCGCACTCACCCTTGCACTCTCTCTTTGCGCCTGCTCCGATAATGAAAATGCCGAAAGCACAAAAAGCTCAAAGGCGGCGCAGACTCTTCCCGAGGAGGCTTATCAGGTAGCCGCCGAGGATAAGGATATAGGCTATTCCGAAAGCGATGCGGTAACGATAGCGTTTGACGGAACTACCGCCGAAATTTCGGGCAGCGGAGCGGATTGCGCCGACGGCGTTCTTAACATCACCGCCGAGGGAACATATATCCTCTCGGGCAGCTTTGACGGCAGAATAATCGTCGACAGCCAAAAAAGCGATATAAGGCTCGTTCTTGACGGAGCGGACGTTAAAAGCTCGGGCGGCCCTGCGCTTTACGTCAGAAAAGCCTCGAAGGTAACGTTAACGCTCGAGGAAGGTTCAAAGAACAGCTTTTCCGACAGCTCCGATTATTCTCAGGCGGAGGAAAACGCCGACGCCGCAGTTTTCTCAAAAGCCGATCTTACAATAAACGGAAGCGGAAGCCTTTTCATTTCGGGCAATTATAAGCACGGCGCAGTCAGCAAGGATAACCTTGCGATAACGGGCGGCGAGATAAGCGTCGAGTCGGTCTCAACGGCGGTAAGCGGTAAGGACAGCGTGAAAATAAGCGACGGAATTATCGATATAAACGCAGGAACAAACGGCATAACCTCGACAAATTCCGAAGAAGCGGATAAAGGCGTCGTTGCGCTTTCGGGCGGCAGTATAAGCATAACCGCAGGCGGCGACGGAATAGACGCAGAAAATTCCCTGCTTGTCGAGGGCGGCGATATCGTCATAAACACGGGAGGCGGTTCTGAAAACGCAAGCACAAAGTCGGACGGCTCGGTGAATGAAAACTGGGGCAAATGGGACAGAGGCGGTATGCCGTCAGGAGATAACCCTCCTCCCGAGATGCCGCAGGGCGACCCGTTCACACCTGCCGCATACGTTTCGACCTCCGAGGAAACCGACAGCTCCGAAAGCTCCGCAAAAGGTCTTAAAGCAGGCGGCTCGGTAATAATTTCGGGCGGCACGGTAACGATAGACTCCTCAGACGACTCCGTTCATTCAAACGGCATAGTCGATATTTCCTCGGGAACGCTCACAGCCTCCTCGGGCGACGACGGAATACACGCCGATTCCGACCTTTCAATTTCCGGCGGAACTGTCGATATAAAGAAAAGCTACGAGGGCATCGAGGGGCTTAATATAAACGTTTCGGGCGGCGAGATAAGCGTTGTGTCGAGCGACGACGGCTTTAATGCGGCAGGCGGCAGCGATACGGGAATGGAAAACCGTCCCGGCATGAACGGCTTTGCGCAGACCGAGGACGGCGTTACGATTCTGCTTGAAATATCGGGCGGAACAGTGTTCGTAAACGCCGAAGGCGACGGTCTTGACTCAAACGGCGACCTGCTTATAAGCGGCGGAGATATAATAGTCGAAGGACCTCAGTCAAGCGGAAACGGTGCGCTCGATTACGGAGATATGGGCTGCACCGCACAGATAACGGGCGGCAGGATAATCGCTCTCGGTTCAAGCGGAATGGCGGTCGGCTTCGGCGACGGCTCGACTCAGTATAACGTGCTGCACAATTTCTCGTCGACCGCATCGGCAGGCAGCGAGTTTACCGTGACCGATGAAAGCGGAAACGTTATTATGTCCTACACCCCAACGAAGTCTTATCAGTCGGCGGTATTCAGCTGTCCCGAGCTTTCAGACGGCGCTTATACCGTTTCGGCAGGCGAGCTGTCCGAGCAGATAACCCTCTCGTCCGTCTGCACCTCAAACGGCGGCGGCGGTTTCGGCGGCGGAGGAATGCACGGCGGCGGCAGAGGCGGCTTCGGTTTCTGACAATCAAATATGCCTTAAAGGAGCTGTTTTTCCTCAGCTCCTTTTTTGCGCAAAAAAAGTTTAAAATTTATGCCACATATAAATATTTTAAATTTTTATGTTTGACAATCCTCTCGATATATGCTACAATAGTATAAATAGACGCTCGCTTTTTCGGACGTCTTAACACTAAACGAAAAAATGGAGAAAATAATTTGAAAGCAAAAAGATTGATAGCCGCAGCGGCTGCATTGTCGGCGGCGATGATGACCTCCTGCGGAGCGGTGGGTTCTGACGCTTCACAGTTTACAAGAAAGGAAAATGCACAGGTCTACGCTATGGTCGAAAGCGAGGAAGAATCCTTGTTTTCCGAAGCCGAACAGCCGCCTGCGGACGAAAGCGAAGAACAGACCGAACAGCCTGCCGATGATTCTCAGGCGCAGCAGCCCGACTCCGAGCCTGAACCCGAACCCGAGCCGAAGCCCGACCCGGTAAAGCTTGATAAATCGGTGCTTGAAGGACATAATTTCACGATAAACGGCATTAAGGGCAAGGTCTATTCCAACGAGGAGCTTGAAAATGCGCTCAATAAGATCGACGGGATATGTAACGATTATTCGGATATAATGAGCTTTGCGTATCTTAATCTCGACACGGGCGCAAGCTGTGAATACAGAAGTTCGGTACAATATCCCACCTGCTCGACGATAAAAGCGCCGTTTGTAAAACAGCTTCTTGAAAGCGGTGTCGACCTTGACGAAAAGATACCGATAAATGTAAAGTGGACGGACGATACGGGGAAATTCGCCTCGAAACCTTTCGGCACGGAGTATACCGTAAGGCAGTTTATGAAATACGCCGTCTCGCAGTCGGATAATACAGCCTATTATAACCTTGTGAATTATTTCGGCTGGTACGGCTTTAATGAGAAAAATAACGAGCTTGGCGTAAATTATTACCTCGGCGACGGCTGGATATTTACCTACTGTACCGTAAACGACCTGCTTATTCAGTATGAGGATATTTACCGCTACGCCGAAAAAAGCAAGCGTGGTCAGTACCTTATCTCGCTTATGCAGGAAACCGACCTCGATACTCAGATCTCGGCACAGCTCGGCGATAAATATACCGTTGCGCATAAATACGGTGCGGACGCTATCGACAACTGCTTCCACGACTGCGCGATAGTCTACGCCGATTCGCCGTTCGTGCTTATAATAATGACAAATCAGACCGAATTTGACGAATCAAGCACCAAGGTGTTCAAAAAGCTCGCAAAGCAGTTTGACGCCGTTAATTCTCAGCTTTACGTCAAACCGTCGGAAGAATAAAACACAGTCGTTTATTTTGTAAAAACATATATCAGGAGGAAAAAACATGAGCGAATTAAAAGCATACTCAGTCCACATGGGCAAAGCAAAATGCGCCGTTGATTTAGGAGACGGCTCGGAAAGAGGAGAATATGTAAATCAGGATTATATTCTCCATAAGCTCGGCAGACCTCACAGAGGTATAAGCCTTATGTACTGCTATTACCCTCTCGATAAGGAGTGGCCTGCAAGAATTTCCGAAGCCTGCAAGGATATGGAGGTCTCTTTTGCGTGGGATTATCCTTACGACGATTATTTCACCTATAAGGGCGGTCTTAACGGCACAACAGACGACGAGCCTTTCACATATATGAGAGACGTCCGCCGTCACGGTCAGGAGGTAGTTCTCACCCTTACTGTCGACCCCAACGTTTCCGACGAACACCTTATCGCAATAGCAAACGATTTAAGACCTTTCGGAAGAATGATGCTCAGAATAAATCACGAAGCAACGGGCGACTGGTTCTCGTTCACAAAGCGCACCACCTATCAGGGCGTTGCGGATTTCTACTGCCGCTTCAATAAGATCTTAAAGGAATATGCTCCCAACGTTTCGACCGTTCTCTGTATCGGCGGTATCGAGGATAAGAATGCGACCGAGATAATAATGGAAAAGGAATTTTCTCAGGCGGTAAAGGAAACGGACATCTGGAGCGTTGATAAGTATATGGCTCTCCACTGGGGCTGGCCTTATGACGTTGCCGAAAGAGGCGGAAACAGCCACAGCCGCTCAAAGGTCGAGGATACCTATACCCTCACAAAAATGTCCTATAATCGTTTTAAGGAAATAAACGGCGGAGTTTCAAAGCCTATGGTAATGAGCGAATTCAACGCCGACGGCGACGTTACGGGCGCATACGAGCAGGCTCAGATGGTAAAGGAATTCTGCGATATTCTCAAAAACGACCCGGAAGACTGGTTCTCGGGCTTTACATTCTATCAGTTCCGTGACAGAGGAAGACTTGGTCTTGAGATCGAAGACCCCAACTATTCCGACGCAGGAATCGAACAGCCTGTTATGCAGACCTATAAGGAAATAATCCACGACGATTTCTTCAAGCCGTCAATGACAAAGGGCGAAGAGCTTTCCTTCCCCTGCAAGCTCCGCTGGGGCAGCTCCGAGGACGCCGAGGGTATCGAGATACCGCTCCATTTCGACGGCAACCCTCACTTCTGCGAGGTAACGTTCGACGATGACAGCAATCTTATGATGGAAATAAACGGCAAGTGGTTCTATAAGTCGCCCAAGGCAAAGACGATAGACCTTATGAGCGCATTCTTTGAAAAGCCGCTCGACGGCGAAGCAGACCTGACGCTGCGCATTTTCGCACCTCCTGCAAGCGGCGAAAACGACCTTTCGATCGAGGACGGACTTATGAACAGCTACACAACGATAGAAAAGCTGCCGAATATAAGAATAAGATTCGAGCCTGTCGAGAAATAAGCGTAAAACTAATAAGAGCAACAATGCCGCACGTTTCAGCCGTGCGGTATTTGCCCTACTGATACTGAAAGTAAGAAAGGAAAAAGAAAAAATGAATATGGATTTCATAAGAAAGCTCCCTATCCCCAAGGAGATAAAGGAGCAGTTTCCGCTGTCGGAAAATTTAAAGCAGATAAAGGCGCAGCGTGACGAGGAGATTGCAAAGGTGTTCAAGGGCGAGTCGGATAAGTTCGTGCTTATAATCGGACCCTGCTCCGCCGACCGTGAGGACGCAGTTTTAGATTACACCTACCGCCTTGCAGGACTTCAGGAAAAGGTAAAGGATAAAATAATCATCATTCCGAGAATTTATACCAATAAGCCCCGAACCACAGGCGAGGGCTATAAGGGAATGGTGCATCAGCCCGACCCCAATAAAGAAGAGGATATGCTCGAGGGACTTTTAGCTATCCGTGACCTTCACACAAAGGCTATCGCTCAGACAGGTCTTACCTGCGCTGATGAAATGCTCTATCCCGAAAATTACCGCTATTTAAGCGACCTTCTTTCATACGTCGCAATAGGCGCGCGCTCGGTCGAAAATCAGCAGCACCGCCTTACCGCAAGCGGTCTTGATATCCCCGTCGGAATGAAAAATCCAACGGGCGGCGACCTCGGCGTAATGCTCAATTCGATAATTGCGGCTCAGGCTTCCCACACCTTCCTTTACAGAGGCTGGGAGTGCCGCTCGCACGGAAACCCCCTCGCCCACGCAATTTTAAGAGGCTATGTAAATAAACACGGCGCTTCGCTGCCCAATTATCACTTTGAGGATATAATGTACCTCTACGAGCTTTACACAAAGCGTGACCTTGAAAATATGGCTGTAATAATCGACACAAACCACGCAAATTCGGGCAAGAAGTGGGAACAGCAGATACGCATAAGCAAGGAGATAATCCACAGCATGAAACATTCGTCCGAGATAAAGTCGATAGTAAAGGGTCTTATGATCGAAAGCTATATCGAGGACGGCTGTCAGAAAATCGGCGAAAACTGCATTTACGGCAAGTCGATAACCGACCCCTGCCTCGGCTGGGAAAAGTCCGAAAGACTTGTTCTCGACATCGCCGACCTTCTCTGACGGGGGTGCGGCATGAGCGATATAACCTCAGCGCCCAAGGAAATCGAGCGTAAATATCTGATTATCCGCCCGACCGACAAGGAGCTTTCCGCAATCCCCGGAATCGAAATAACCGATATAACACAGATCTATCTTAAGACAGATAATAACCTCACAAGCCGCAGAGTCCGCAAGCGTGGAAATTCCGAAAAAGGCTATAAATTCACCTTTACCGAAAAAAAGGATATCTCTTTCGGGCAGCGTTATGAAAATGAGTGCGAGATAACCGAAGGGGAGTATGTCAGGCTGCTTTCCGACGCCGACCCCGACCGTGCGCCCGTCGAAAAACAGCGCTGCTGCTTTACCTTTGACGGACAGTTTTTCGAGCTTGACCTTTATCCGTTCAGTGATGAATATGCCACGCTCGAGATAGAACTTGACGATATAAACACGCCCGTGCGCCTGCCGCACTTTATCGAGGTCGTAAAGGACGTGACCGGAGATAAGCGTTACAGCAATTTCGCACTTGCCTTAACTCGCAGGCTTACGCTTTTCGATGAGGAAAATTAGCACAAAAACGACATTAGCACAATACAGACTTTTTCACACAGTATAACGGTCAAAACAGCCAATTTAACGGCTCGGTTTTGTATCTTTTAACAAACTTTTCGGATATTTCTGCATAAGGTGTAGACAAGCCGAAAATTGTATGGTATACTGAAAATGCAAGAATGTTTTTTTAAAGACGCAAATTTTATCAAAAAGGAGAAAACTGCTATGATTAAAAAAGCTGCCGCTGTAATGTCTGCGCTTATGATGAGCTGCACGGCATTCGGCGCAATTTCCGCAAGCGCTGATACACCTGCAATGAGAGATATGACCACGCAGGAGATCGTAAACGATATGGGCGTGGGAATAAACCTCGGCAATACCTTTGAAGCCTGCGGTATGGAAACCGGTATCGGCGAGTGGAACTGGAACTGTCCGTTTGAAACAGGCTGGGGAAGCCCTAAGATAACAAAGGCAATGATCGAAGGTTACGCTTCTGAGGGCTTCGGCTCGATAAGAGTGCCCGTGGCTTGGTCTAACACCTTCTCGAAGGGCGACACGACCTATACGATCGACCCCGAGAAAATGGCAAGAGTAAAGGAAGTCGTACAGTGGGCGGTCGACGCCGATATGTACGTTATCGTTAATATCCACTGGGACGGCGGCTGGTGGGAAAACTTCGCCGACGATAAGGAAGAAAGTATGCGCCGCTATAAGCGTATGTGGGAACAGCTCTGCGAAGGCTTCGGCGAGTTTGACGACCACGTTATCTTTGAGTCGCTCAACGAAGAGGGCGGCTGCTGGGATAACAAGCTCTCAAAGAACGACAGCTATGCGCTCTTGAACGAGGTAAACCAGACCTTTGTCGACCTCGTAAGAGAAAGCGGCGGAAATAATGCGAAAAGACATCTTCTCATCGCAGGCTATAAGACCGACATCGACGCTACCTGCGACGAAAGATTCGTAGTTCCGACCGACCCCGAAAACCGCCTTGCAGTTTCGACTCACTACTATTCGCCTCAGGCGTTCGCACTCGTTACCGACCCTGTAAGCTGGTGTCCGACCCCGAGAACGACATGGGGAACAGAACAGGATTATCTCGATCTTAACAAGGCTATGGATAAGCTCAAGACAAGATTTATCGACAACGGCGTTCCCGTTATCATGGGCGAATGCGGAATGGGCGCAGAGATGATAAAGAAGGATCCGGGCGAGCCTGAAAAGCTGCTCGCAGCCGAGGTCGAAGCAATGCGCTCGAGAGGGATCTGCCCTATGTTCTGGGATATAAACTATACCGAGGCCGATAAGCAGGGAAATATCCTCTATAACAGAAATCAGTGCAAGATCTCTACTCCCGAGCTTAAAGAGGCTCTCTTCGGCAAGGAAGTAAACGTCAAGGAAGACGGTGAGATAAGCGCTCCCGAAAGCGTGACCTTTACATATCTGGACGACCCCGCAGATCTCGGAGTCGAGGTAATAAAGGGCGGCGCAGTTTCTTACATTTCGTCCGATGAAAATATCGTAACTGTCGATGCTGACGGAAAGGCAACCCCCGTAAACGCAGGAACAGCTACCATTACTGTAATGACCGAGGCTACCGACGATTATCTCCCTGCAATCACAGAGATAACCGTTATCGTCGAAAAGCTTGAAAATCCTCCCACAATGCCCGAATCGACTATCTATGTCGACTCCTCCGTTGTAAACACGAAGAATATCGAGCTTCCCGAAGGCTGGTCGTGGCTCCAGACCTACACTCTCACCGAGGACGAAACGGTCTGCACAGCTACCTATTTTGATAAGAACTATGTCAACAGAACGGTTAAAATAACCGTCATCAAGGGCGAAGCCCCCGTTGATTCCTCGTCGCAGACAGACACATCTGAAACCGACAGCTCTTCATCATCGTCAAGCAGTTCTTCATCGTCGTCGTCAAGCAGCAGTGCGGCTTCATCGTCAAGCAGCAAGGCTTCAACGACTTCGACAACGACCTCTAAGACAACAACGACTACCACAACCACGACCGACACCAGCCCCGTAACGGGCGCAGGCGCAGCAAGCGCAGGCTTCGCAGCAGTTATCGCAGCAGCATTCGTTGTAAACAGAAAGAGAAAGTAATCATTTAATAACACATGATCGGTACAGAGCAAAATGATATAATCCCCTTAGAGTAGACACTCGAAAAAACAAAAATTCGAGACTACACT
>JBJERC010000040.1:0-44851 GCA_051882075.1 Oscillospiraceae bacterium
TATCAAGCCCTTATAGGGCTTTCGCAAACCACCCGTTTAACGGGTGGTTTTGATTATGCGATATTTTTACCCTATCATAAAACTCGCAAACCCCGTCGCTATCGGGAGAGTAAGCATCGAAAGAATTGTCGTTACGGCGAATATCTCCGAGCAGCGTTTTGCGTTTTTGTCGAACAAAAGTGCAAACATCGTGCCTGTCGTTGCGGCAGGACAGCTGCACGCTACGCAGACTATTATCTTCGACATCGTCGGTATACTGTCGGGCAGCAGACCCATTACGATTATCACCGCAGCAGGAAGTATAAGCAGCTTGCAGGCGGCGGTCGAGAGGATATTTTTATCCCTTACAGCCTTGAGAAGATCGCTCTGGGCGGCGGTTGCGCCTGCGATAAGCATTGCAAGCGGAGTGTTCATGTCGGCGATAAATGTAAGCGCACTTCCTATCTCGGCAGGAAAATCAGGGTGCGCAACGCCCGGCAGCTTTATATTAAGAATGTAAAGTATAAGTCCGACGACAGATGCGATTATCGTCGGGGATTTTAAGGCGGTCTTAAATTCCGAAAAATCCGTCTGCTCTTTCATCATCATGTAGCCGTGAGTGAAGGCGAGCAGGTTGAATATCGTTATATAGGCGGTCAGATAAAGCACGCCCTCGCCGCCGTAAAGCGCACTTATAAGCGGTATTCCCATAAATCCGCAGTTAGAATAAATGCAGGAAAAACGCTCGACCGACCAGTTTTCCTTTCCCTTGCGTTTAAGCAGCGAGGCAAGCGGAATCGTTATCGCAAAGCTTAAAGCCGACATCAAAAAGGTAAAAAGCAGCCCCTTTAGCTTGTCCGTGCTGAAAGCCGCATTCTGATAGGACATGAAAATAAGCAGCGGATTAACGATTTTTAGCTCGAGCGCCGAAAGCTGCTTTGTGCCGTCCTTGGTGATAATATTTCGCTTGTAGGCGAACGCACCGATTATAAGTATCACCGACATGACGATGACCCGAAGCCCGATTATTTTTGCATTTTCCATATTCTTTCCTCTTTCGCAAAAGTTTTATAGGTTTTATTATACAATCAATTTGTGAATAATTTGTCTGTATTGACGAAATTTTTGTCTAATTTCTGTGAAAAAGGTAAAAATGCTTTTAAGGCTATTGACAAAAACATATTTGTGGTGTATCATATGAATAGATAAGCATATGAACATATGACAAAGGAGGATAATGCAATGCAGAATAAAAATGAAGAGAATTGCTGCGTTCATCATGATCTTATAGAAAAGGTCGATTGTAAAATGCCGCCTGAGGAAACGCTTTACGACCTTGCGGAGTTTTTTAAGATATTCGGCGATACGACGAGGATCCGAATACTGTATGCGCTGTTTGAGTCGGAGCTTTGCGTGGGCGACTTGGCGGAGCTTCTCGGGCTGTCGCAGACCGCCTGTTCGCACCAGCTGAGAGTGCTGAAAAACAGCAAGCTTGTACGTTTCAGACGTGAGGGCAAGGTGGTTTATTATTCGCTGTCCGACGACCATGTGCGCTCGATGCTCGGGCTTGGAATGGAGCATTTATCGGAATAACGATTTTACGAAAGGGTGTTAGTTTATGGCAATGATTAAAAGAACATTTAAAATGGAAGACCTCGACTGCGCCAACTGCGCAGGAAAAATGCAGGAGGCGGTCGCAAAGCTTGACGGCGTGGGCGGCTGTGAGATAAGTTTTATGACTCAGAAGATGACGCTTGAATATGAAGAGTCGGACAGTGCAAAAATATTTAAGGCGATAAAAAAGTGCATTAAAAAGGTCGAACCCGACTGCACGGTTTATTTTGACTAAAATCAAATTTTCGGGCGGAGCATTTCTGCCCGATTATCTTTGACTTTATAAATGAAAGTATGAAAAAGTGAAAATATGAAAATATAAAACAATGAAGGGTGAATTGATATGAAGGGATATAAGCTTACGAAAAAACAGAAGAAAATGCTCGTCCGGATAATTTCGGGCGTGCTGCTGCTTGCGGCGGCTATTATTGCCGAGCATAGCGTTCAGATGCCTAAGATTGCGGCGGCGGCTTTGTTTTTAGTTCCGCTTGCGGTCGCAGGCTATGACGTTATCTTCAAAGCGGTGCGCAATATCGGTCACGGACAGGTTTTTGACGAGAATTTTCTTATGACGATAGCAACGATAGGCGCAGTTTCCGTCGGCGAATATCACGAGGGAGCGGCGGTAATGATCTTCTATCAGATAGGCGAGCTTTTTCAGAATATCGCAGTCGCACGTTCACGCCGTTCGGTCACCGAGCTTATGGATATCCGTCCCGACAGCGCTTCGGTCAAAAGAAACGGCGAGGTAACGGAGGTTCACCCGTCGGAAGTCGCCGTCGGCGAAATTATTGTGATAAAGCCGGGCGAGAAGATACCGATAGACTGCGAGGTGCTTTCGGGCGAGAGTAGTCTTGACACGGCGGCGCTTACGGGCGAAAGTATGCCGAGAGAGGTTAAAGCAGGCAGCGAGGCTTTAAGCGGCTGCGTTAATTTAAGCGGAACGCTCGAATGTAAAACGACAAAGCCGTTCGGCGAATCAACAGCTTCAAAGATACTCGAGCTTGTGGAAAATGCGGCTTCAAAGAAAGCGAAGTCGGAAAACTTCATCACCCGATTTGCGAGGATATATACCCCTGCGGTAGTAGGCTGCGCCGTTTTGCTCGCCGTTATACCGCCTCTTGCGCTGGGCGGCGGATTTAAAACGTGGCTTATCCGCGCGCTTACGTTCCTTGTGGTTTCATGCCCCTGTGCGCTTGTAATTTCCGTGCCGATGAGCTTTTTCGGCGGCATCGGCGGAGCGTCAAGGTCGGGTATTCTTATCAAGGGCGGAAATTATATGGAGGCTCTTGCAAAGGCGCAGACGGTCATTTTCGACAAAACGGGAACGCTTACAAAGGGCAGCTTTTCGGTAAGCCGCATTATCCCGAACGGCTGTACCGAGGAGGAGCTTCTTATGACGGCTGCTGCTGCGGAAAGCGGTTCAAACCACCCGATAGCAAGGTCGGTCGTCAAGGCGGCAGGAGATATTCCGGCGCAGGTCGGGGATTTTAAAGAGATCGCAGGACGGGGAATTTCCTGCACGGTAAACGGCAAAAAGGTGCTTGCAGGAAACGCAAGGCTTATGCAGGAAAACGGCGTCGGCGGCATTATAAACGCATCGGGAACGGCGGTGCATATCCTCTGCGGCGGCAGCTATATGGGCGTTATCGAGATAAGCGACAGTCTTAAAAACGGTTCGTGCGAAACGGTCAGTCTGCTCAAAAAGATGGGCATAAAAACCGTTATCTTAACGGGCGACGGAAAGGCGGCAGGCGAGTCGGCGGCGAAGTCGCTCGGAGTCGATGAGGTCTATACGGAGCTTCTCCCCGAGGATAAGGTCGAGCTTTGCGAGAAGATGATAAACGAGGCTTCGGGAAGCGTTGTGTTTGTGGGCGACGGAATAAACGACGCACCCGTGCTTTCAAGAGCCGACGTCGGAGTTGCAATGGGTGCTGCCGGTTCGGACGCAGCTATCGAGGCGGCGGATATCGTGCTTATGGACGACGACCCGAGAAAGCTTATAACGGCGGCTGCTGCGGCGAGAAAAACGATAAGGATAGTTTATCAGAATATCACTCTTGCGCTCGGCGTAAAGGGCATAACGCTTATTGCAAGCGCACTCGGCTTTGCGAATATGTGGGCGGCGGTTTTCGCCGACGTAGGAGTTGCGGTAATTGCGATATTAAACGCTATGAGGGCGCTTAAATGTCCCGATATTGATAAAACAGAGGGCAAATGAGTAAACTTGCCCAAAAAACAAATAAATCATAAGAAAATAATTTATAAAAAGTTAGTTGATTTTCAATATCCGTTATGTTATAATAAAATGTAATATCTCTGCAAATCTGTGAATTTGACGGAAGGAACGATAATATAATGGAAATAATCAATAAATCAGATAAAGCTCTCCTTGACGAATACGAGGAGTTTGCGAAAAACTGTAAATACGGTAATTTCATGCAGTCGCTCAAGTGGCCGAAGGTCAAGGACAACTGGGGCTGGGACGCCGTTATTTCACGTGACAAGGACGGAAAAATAAGAGGTACCTGTCTTTGCATTATAAAGAAGATACCCTTTTTCGGCTGTACTTTTCTTTATGCGCCGCACGGCCCTTGCTGCGACTGGGCGGATAAGGAAACGGTCGAGGATCTTTTCGAGGGCATAAAAGTCCTTGCGAAAAAGCACAAAGCGTATCAGTTTATGTGGGACCCGATGTTTGAAGAGGGCGATACCGAGCTTACGGAAATGTACAGAAGCATGGGATTTTCGCATATTGACAATGCGCCCGAGCTTTCGACCATTCAGGCGAGAAATAATTATATGTTAAGAAATATCGAGGGCAAGACTCCCGACGAGGTAATGGCGACCTTCAAATCCGACTGGAGAAACCGTATACGCAAGGCAGGCAGAAAGGGCGTTGTCTGCAAGGCTTGCGGAAAAGAGGCGCTCGACGATTTCTATCCGATGATGGAGGCTACCGGAATCCGTGACGGATTTTCAATTCGCTCGAAGGAATATTTTGTTAAAATGCTCGACGGGTTAGGCCCTGAGCACTGCCGTCTGTTCGTTTGCTATCTTGAGGAGGAGGGTCAGAAGCCTATTCCCCTTTCGGGTGCGGTAACGACCCAGTACGCAGGAAAGACCTGCTACGTTTACGGTGCTTCTTCAAACAAGAACCGCAACACATATCCCAATTATCTTATGCAGTGGACGATGATAAACTGGGCGCTCGAAAACAACAACTTCATTTACGACTTTATGGGAATCCCCTTTTATAAGGACGAAACTCACCCCAACTACGGCGTTTACAAATTCAAGAAGGGCTTTAACGGCGAGGTGGTTACCTATGTCGGCGAGTTTTTCTATACCTTTATGCCTATCCGCAAAAAGCTTATCGACTTTGCTCAGTCGCTTGTCGAGAAAAGACACATGAGAAAGACGAAGAAGCTTATCGAAAACAGAAATGCGGACACCGACGCATAATGACCGGTTTTTGTCTTTGCAATTAAGGAGTGAATTCTTGAAATGAAAAAGATAACAGCTAAAAGGATATCTGCCGGCGCAGCTGCGATCTGTACTGCTATCGGCATGACCTCGTGCGCATATATTGACGAAACGCTTTTCAGCGCACTTGAAAGCGCATCGTCCTCGCAGTCCTCGTCGGAATCGACTGCTGACGGCAGTTCAGATACCGACGCTAAGCCCGACGAAGAGGATAATTCATCATCGCAGGTTCAGACTGATGACGGGAATGAACAGTCCTCATCAGAGCCGGCTGAAACGGAAAATTCCGAAACGGTTTCGGCGCAGGACAGTTCTTCGACCGACGAGCTTTCTTCGCTTACCGACTACAACGTAAGCGTGCTTGACAGCGGCACGGACAGCGAAAGCCTTCCCGACGACCAGGAGCTTTACGAGCCGTCTAACAATATGATGTATACAAAATATGCGGAGCTTATCTACGAGGCAGCTGAGAAGTGCAAATCCGACCCTTCGTATGTTTCCGGGCTTTGCGGATATATGTTTGCGGATATTGACCTTGACAACACCCCCGAGCTGCTTATCCAGACGGGCACCTGCGAGATGGACAGAAGGATAGAGTTTTACACCTTCGACGGAACAGACGCAGTTTCGCTCGGCGGTGCGGCTTCGTGGCATTCGACTCTCGGTTACAGCAATGGAGTTTTTTGCAGCGAAACTGTGGCGCTTGGACATTACACGCTCTATACGCTCAGAATTGAAAACGGAAGCGTCGTTCTTGACGGCGGCGAGGTCTTTACCGAATCTCAGCTTACCGAAACGCTCGAATTTACCGACTTTTTAAGTACAGAGCAAAGCCAATCGGAAAACCCGACCGCCTGAATTTTAAGATCAAAGTAAAATATAGCCGTCTTCGGAAATTAAGTCCGTCGGCGGCTTTGGTTTTTATCGTTCACAAAATATTGCAAATAATTTTCTTATTTGCTATTGCAAAGAGCGTATCAACATGGTATAATAAACACGACACCTTGCTATCGCAAGGCGGCGGAGCTTTCGCTCCTTTTGCGGACTATTCGTCCGCCGTGTTTATTGACGGCTTCGCAAAAATGCCCTTGCAAGCAAGCATTTTTGCTTCATGGTATAATTAATTATGTATTTTTTGTATCAAAAGCGCTGTTAAGGCGGATACTATATGGGAAGGACGGGTAAAAAATCTATGAGACAGAACGGACATGATTATGTGCTTATAATCGACTTCGGAGGTCAGTACAACCAGCTTATCGCAAGGCGAGTGCGTGAATGCAATGTTTACTGCGAGGTCAAGTCGTACAAAAACATAACCCTTGACGAGATAAAGGAGCTTTCGCCCGAGGGCATTATTTTCACGGGCGGCCCCAACAGCGTTTACGGCGAGGGCGCGCCGACTATCGACAAGGAGCTTTTCGAGCTTGGTATACCCGTGCTTGGAATTTGCTACGGCTCGCAGCTTATGGCTCACGTTCTCGGCGGCGAGGTATCGACCTGCGTTACTTCTGAATACGGAAAGACCGAAACGGTCTACGACAAGGACTGCGTGCTTTTCTCGTCGATAAAGGATATGCCCGAAAAGGCTGTTTCATGGATGAGCCACACGGACTATATCTCAAAGCTGCCCGAAGGCTTCAAGTCGGTCGCTCACACGGACAACTGCCCAGTTGCGGCAATGGCGAACGCTGAAAAGAAGCTTTACGCCGTTCAGTTCCACCCCGAAGTAAACCACACCGAATACGGTCTTTCGATGCTTGACAGCTTTGTAAAGAACGTTTGCGGCTGCAAGGGCGACTGGACGATGGAAAACTATGCCGAAACGGCTATTGCCGACATTCGCAAGAAGGTAGGAAGCGACAAGGTGCTGCTTGCGCTTTCGGGCGGAGTTGACAGCTCGGTGCTTGCGGCGCTTTTATCGAAGGCTGTCGGAAAGCAGCTCACCTGTATTTTCGTCGACCACGGCTTTATGAGAAAGAACGAGGGCGACGAGGTCGAGGCGGCTTTTGCAGGCTGGGAGGTAAACTTTATAAGAGTAAACGCCAAGGACAGATACATGGCGAAGCTTGCAGGCGTTTCAGACCCCGAAAGAAAGAGAAAGATAATCGGCGAGGAGTTCATAAGAGTATTTGAGGACGAGGCGAGCAAGCTGGGCGAGATAAACTATCTTGCGCAGGGAACTATCTACCCTGACGTTATCGAGTCGGGTTCGGGCGACGCCGCAGTTATCAAGTCGCACCACAACGTAGGCGGACTTCCCGAGGACGTTAATTTCAAGGGCATTATCGAACCGCTCAGAATGTTATTCAAGGACGAGGTAAGAAAGCTCGGCGAGTCGCTCGGACTTTCCGACAAGCTTGTATGGCGCCAGCCGTTCCCCGGTCCGGGACTTGCTATCAGGATCATGGGCGAGATAACCGACGAGAAGCTTACGATCTTACAGGACGCAGACTGGATATTCCGTGAGGAGATCGCAAAGGCAGGACTTGACAGAAGCATCGGTCAGTATTTCGCCGTGCTTACGAACAACCGTTCTGTCGGCGTTATGGGCGATTTCAGAACCTACGACTACACGCTCGCACTTCGTGCCGTTACGACCACCGACTTTATGACGGCGGATTTCGCAAGAATACCCTACGAGGTGCTCGAGGTCTGCTCGGCAAGGATAGTAAACGAGGTAAAGAACATTAACAGAGTAGTGTACGATGTTACGACTAAGCCGCCGGCTACTATTGAGTGGGAATAATAAACAAGACCTCAGAAACAGCGTATCTACGCCGATTCCAAAGTCTTAAAATCTCAGTGATAACAATTTGATAACAGGGAGCGAAGCTGAAATGTTCTGCGTTTCAAGCGGCTTAGTGGTTACGCCACTCTTTCGATGGTTTGTGTTTACCGCAGTCATCGGTCGTTTTCGGCCAGTTAAGCTTCCATTCTGTATATTCGGCCTTGCTGATTTTACTGTCAGCAAGGTCTTTTTTTCGTCTCTGCCACTCAGAAAGGAGGTCAGTCATCAGGATAGAGCCGAAAACAATGCCCTTGCGTTTGTTGCCTTCCTCGTCTTCGCAGTCCTCAATGCTGATGGGGTAATGCTCGTCAAGTTCAAAGAGCATCATCATAACGCCCTCCGCTCCGAGAATTTCATCATCAGCAAGGAAACGAGGGTTAACATCAAGTACCTCGGCAAGTTGTTCGACAAGTGCCTGCTTGGGTGTGCGAGTGCCGGATTCATACTGTGCGATACGGACATCGGCGGACTTCTCGTCAAAGCCGACAGCCATACCGAGCTGTTTCTGCGTCATTCCCCGGAAGTCACGAATGCGGTGTATCTTATCTCCTATAATGCTCATGGTGGTTCACTCCTTAATTATGTTCTGTTTGGCAAAGTATTCTCCGATGTCGCCCTCCGGAAAAGAAAGAATGGCAAATACCATTTTGAAGTACCATTCAGGTATTTTTCCACTAAAGCGCATAATCTCACAACCTCTGTATTCGTATTGATTCCCGTTTTCATCAATGATAATACAGTCTTTCTCAGGTTCGATTTTCCACGGTAATGCTACAATAACCCCTACCTCGTGCAGAGTTACCTTGTAGATAACTGCTGCTTTATGGTATGTTAGACCATCCATCTCAAAACTACGGTCAGCATCTTCAAGATAACGCTGATAGATCTCATCAAATGTATCATCAGTAGATTTTCTGTAAGGATCATATATCGTTTCGATATGGAAGTCATCGGCTTGACGCTTGCGTTTCTTCATACACATCACCTGCCTGAGAATAATGGTTTATCTGCATTATAACATATTTGTTTAGTATAGTCAATATATACTAAACAAAAAAATTTAGAAAAATTTTCGTTTAGGGGTTGGCAAAAGCAAATTTGCTTAGTATAATAAGACTAAGCAAAAATGTTTAGATAGAGAATTTTGCTTTATCTGATACACAACTGCGTCCGATACAACACAGAACAAAAAACAGGAAAGGAATGACTATCTATGTCAGAAAAGTTTATTCGTGCAGAGGAAGTCGCTGAAATCATGGAGATCTCCGTTCCGTATGCGTACAAGATCATCAAGCAGCTCAATGAGGAGCTTGATGCAAAAGGCTACATCACCATAACAGGCAGAGTGAACCGTGAGTATTTCAATGAGAGGGTGTATACGGTGAAAGCACCTGAAAAGAAAGAGGGTGAGAACTGATGCCCGTATACAAGGACAAAAACGGCACTTGGTACGTTATGACGCGCTGTGATGACTGGCAGGGCAAGCGCAAGCAGAAGTGTAAGCGTGGCTTCAAGACAAAGCGTGAGGCTCAGAACTGGGAACACCGATTCCTGCTCCAGCAGGGCGGCGACCTCGATATGCTGTTCAAGGACTTCTACAAACTGTATGAGCAGGACATGAAAGCTCGTTTGAAGCAGAATACATGGGAGCATAAGGCTTGTGTCATCAAATCGAAGATACTGCCTTACTTCGGTGAGAAGTCCATGAAGGACATTCAGGCAAGGGACGTGCTGGCGTGGCAGAACGAGCTGCTTCGTCGCCGTGACAAACACGGCAAGCCCTATTCGGAGACATATTTGAAGAACCTGCACAATCAGCTCTCCTGTATCTTCAATCACGCTGTCCGCTACTATGACCTGAGTACCAATCCCGCCGTCAAAGCAGGGAGCATCGGCGTAAAGAATGCCAAGGAAATGAACTTCTGGACTAAGGACGAGTATATGCAATTTTCTGAGGTCATGATGGATAAACCTATCTCGTTCTACGCCTTTGAGATGCTCTACTGGTGCGGAATCCGTCTTGGTGAATTGCTGGCTCTCACGACTGCGGACTTCGATTTCAAGAACAGAAAGCTCCACATAAACAAGTCATACCAGCGTATCAAGGGGCAGGACGTTATTACTGAGCCGAAAACCAAAAAGAGTAACCGCACCATTGAAATGCCCGATTTTCTTTGTGAAGAGATGCAGGAGTATTTCAGTATGCTGTACGACCAGATGCCCGGTGAGCGTATCTTCCCCATATCCAAGAGCTATCTGCATCATGAAATGGACAGGGGCGTGAAAGCGACAGGATTAAAGCGTATCCGTATCCACGATCTGCGTCACAGTCATGTTTCGCTGCTGATCGAGTTGGGCTTTTCGGCGGTGGCGATCGCTGACCGTGTGGGACATGAGAGCATCGAGATCACCTACCGCTATGCACACCTGTTTCCGTCCAAACAGAAGGAAATGGCGAATAAGCTCGGTGAGCTGAAGAAGGGAGGTGATTTTAATGTCAGCAAAGAACCTTGATCCTAAGGGGCGATTCCGCAGCCGAACCATTGGCTTTCGGGTATCTCCTGAAGAAGACAAGCTGATCAATTCGGCGGTAGCTCTCTCGGGGCTGACCAAGCAGGACTACATCGTGAAACGGCTTCTCTGCCGTGATGTGGTGGTGCAGGGCAATCCGAGAGTGTACAAGGCTCTGAAAAATCAGCTTGCGGAAGTCCTCGGAGAGCTGCACCGAATCAAGAAAGGCTCTACTGTGGACGATGAGCTACTGTCCACGATACAGCTTATTACAACAACTCTGAATGGTCTGAAAGGAGATAGCGAATGACCGAAGAAAGAGAAATGACCGCCCTTATGACCTCTGTTGGCGCAGAGGTCGGGCAGTCACCTGATTTAACACCTACTATTATACCAGATTACGGGGAGAATTTCAACCCCACAGCCGAGGAAATGTTTGAAGCGCAGATGCAGTACGAACAGGGAATGCAGGCTCAGGCTCAGGCAGCGCATGAATCCGCACCGGGCTTTATGCAAACTGTTTCGATGCCGGAGCTTTATGAGATGGTCTATCCAGGTAAACCGCCGATCATAGATCACTTCCTTTACCCGGGCGCTTACCTGTTCGTCGGTGCGCCGAAGGTCGGCAAGAGTTTCATGATGGCTCAGATCGCCTATCACGTCAGCTCGGGTACACCGATGTGGGATTACTCCGTCCGCAAGGGTACGGTGCTGTACCTTGCACTGGAGGACGATTACCGCAGATTGCAGGAGCGTCTGTATCGTATGTTCGGAACGAAGACAACACCCGACCTTTTCTTTTCAGTTGCTTCAAAGTCGCTGAACGAGGGGCTGCTCGATCAGCTCGGCACGTTCATGAACGACCACCCCGAAACCTCACTTGTCATCATCGACACCTTGCAGAAAGTTCGTGAAGCCGAGGGCGACACTTACAGCTATGCGAGGGACTATGATATTATCGCAGGGCTGAAAGACTTTGCGGACAGAACTGGTATCTGCCTGATACTCGTTCACCATACCCGCAAGCAGAAGTCCGATGACAGCTTTGACCGTATCTCCGGCACAAACGGTCTGCTAGGTGCAGCGGACGGCGCGTTCATCATGTACAAGAATAAACGCTCTGACGGCGATGCGACTATTGAAGTCTCAGGCAGAGATCAGCCTGACAAGAAGTATATGCTCTCCCGAAACAAGGAAACGCTGTGCTGGGACTTCAAGGGTGAGCGTTCTCCAGACTATGCCGAACCGCCTAAACCTGTGCTTGAAGCAATCGGCAGTTTCATCAATGCGGACAATCCGACTTGGGAGGGAACGGCAACTGAGCTGATTGAAAAGCTGGAACTTGACATAAAGCCGAATGCTCTTTCTTTGAAGCTGAATGTCAACGCTGGAAAGCTGTATAATTTGTACTTCGTGCAGTACAGCAACAAGAGGACGCATAAGGCAAAGCTGATTCAGCTCCGCTACGATACAGATCATCCGATCGTAATTTCACCTTAACCTTCAAAAGAAGAAACCGAAAAGAGTATAGATGTTGTTCCTGCCGTTAAGGGAGAACTCATCATCAGCGCCGACACGGTTGATGAGATTGCAGGTGAAGATTATGACCGAGCTTATCAGCAAATGATCGACAACGCTTTAGCGTGACGATGTGCGTCGATGCGTCGATGGATTTAGGGTGGTGTAAAATACCGTCACCACCGACGCACATCGACGCATAAACAACAAAATGGATTTTGGGTGAAAGGGGGTGTGCTATTTGGTCGATCTGGAAAAGGTAAAAGAGCTGACTTCCCTGCTTGAAGAAAGAAGCGGACGTAGCGTTCGTGAAGCTGTTGCTCGCAACATTAACTACCTTGACTGTTATGAGAGTTTTCTCTATAAAAATGAGATAGAGTATCTGCTTGAAACTCTCGATGTCGAGGAGGAGCCGCCGTTCTAAAAATCACATATACTTTTGCACATTTTTGAGCTTTAGGTTGTGAGCAAAATAATCATTTTTGAATTGTCGATTTTCAAAATTGTAATGCGTTTTTTTGAATAAACGTACCCGCATTTTCGGCTGCTCTGACAGCCGTTCTTCTCCCGTCATGGATAGTCCCGCAGGGCGGAGTGGTTCTTGGGGCGGTCTTATGCTGCCGTAAGTACTACGGAGTTACAAGCGGCGCTCTGCACCGTTGTAACCGCTGCTCCGCAGCTTTTTTCCTGCGACCGTCCTTTGTGTCGTTCAGGGAAAATTTGCCCGTCAGGGCTTCCGCCTCAGCGGTCATGAAAGGAGTTGATGCCTATGGTTTTTTGATTGGATTTCATAGAGATAGAGAAGTAAATCCAATGAACAAGAAAGGCAAATTATGAAAGAGAAAAGAATATCATTCGGACAGGGCAAGGGTTCGATTGCTCATAACAATCGGGAGTTCGTTGCGGACAATGTTGATATTTTCCGCACACCCGATAATATCACTTTCGTGTGTCAGCCGATCGGCGAAGCATACGATCAGCTTTTTGCTGAATCGACCGAGCGTTACAACGCAAAACAGAAGCGTAACGACCGCAAGGTTCACGGCAGCTATTACGAACATCTCTTTGGGGTAAAGCCATGTAATAATGTACGCACCGCAGCCGACAAGCGTAAGAGCTTCTATGAGGACGTTGTTCAGATCGGCAAAAAGGAAGATTCGGGATTCGGCACTGAGGACTTTCAGCTTGTTGCGGATTGCCTGAAAGAGTACATGGAGGGATTTCAAAAACGCAATCCCAACTTTTACGTTTTTAACGCCGTCCTGCACATGGACGAAGCTACTCCGCACCTGCACATTGACTACATTCCTGTCGGTCACTACAAGCGAGGGCAGGACGTTCAGAACGGTATCGCCCAGGCTCTCAAAGAAATGGGATACGGCGAGGGCAAAATGGCGATTGCTAAGTGGAGAACTGCCGAGGTGGAAGTGCTGAACAAAATCTGCCTTGAACACGGTATCAAACCGATTGAACCGGAAAAGGCAAGAGGGACGGTAGAGATACCTGAGTATAAGGAACAACGTCGCCAGAATGATGAGCTTAAAATGCAGAATGCTCAGATCGAAAAAAAGACCGCCACGGTCAATGCTATCATGAGCTATCTGCCAGACCTTGAAAAAGACAACAAGGTCGAGGACGATTGCCTTGCTATCAGGCAGGAGCTTGACAGTAAAATGTCTATCATGAAACACAAGGACGATATCATTGCCGATGTTGAGAAGCTCGGCAAGATAGCGGCGAAAGCCGCTGATGCTTCGCACAAGAAAAGCTTTACCATATATGACCTGCGTGAACTTCTCCAGAAGAAAGAGAATGAAAACAGTGATCTGTGGCATAAGGCTGTGGAGCGTTCGGGGCGTATCAATGAGCTTACCCGTGAGGTTTCAGCTCTGCAAGCTCAGGTCGATGAACTGACGGAGTTCGTAAGCCTGCTGAAACGCTTTGAGCCGCAGAAATACGCTGAGGTCAGGCAGACGCAGGAGTATATCAACAATCAGCGTGAACAGGAAGTACAGCAGTCCACCGCCGGAAATAAAAAGTCGTGGGGACTGGAATAATAGGAGGTTTTATGATTATCAGAAGCAAAGACAAAGTTCAGGTCAACGGTAAGAACAAACCCGTATGGGTTCTCGATACCGACGCACTGACTGTCACCCACAACACGCTCGATGCCGAGCCGACTGTGACAGAGTCCAGCTCCGATCACATCAAGTATCATCTGCACTACTCGGCTGAGTACCGTCCCGCAAGGCTGAAAAAGCTTGTCACCGACGGCACAATACTCAGCTATCTGACCGACCTCGATCATGCCGTAGCAGAAGCCGTAGAACGTCAGGTCGAGAGGATGCTTGCAAACGATCAGGAATATCTCAGAGCTGTGGCAGTCGGTGATCTTGCAAAGGCGAGAGGTCTGGAGAATATGGATCGCCTGTGTGCGAGAGAGCCTGTGTATGCGGCTATGGTGTATGTGTGATAATCATTACTTGTCATACAGTATTTTATAAATACTTTCAAACATTTCAACTGGATCAGTTTCTAAAGCAATAGACAGTTTTATAAGCATTTCAATACTGGGTAGATTTTTACCCGTCTCAATATTAATAAGATAACGTAAAGAAATCTAATCTTTGTTTTCATCTGTATTATTAAAAAGCAACTCGTTTCTATCCTCAATAAATGAATCTCTTGATCCAGTCGAGATGCTCCAACGTTTTTCTTGAAATAGCATTCCGATCCTTTTCAATTTATCGTTATATAGTTTACTATCACTTTCTATTCTCTTAGGCAAATCGATCTCCTCCTAAACTTAATGAACCATGGTTCGTTGTAAAACGGCAAAAAGTGTGTTATTATATGATTGTACTCAGAGCAAATGCTCTCGAGAAAAAATTATTATAAGGAGGTATTCATTATGAATACTAAGTACACATTTAAGGTCAATTCCCTCAGAACACTTTCTTCTCCGTATAAGAAAGCCGGAGAGAAGGACGCAGAAAGCATTTACTATCTTTTAGTTGATATGAGGGATTTGCCAGAAGGAATGCCGTTGGATGTAAATCCTCGTGAACCGAAGATGACAACAAATGTTGCAAGACGTATTGCAAATGCAGTCGTAGAACCTGAAACAGATTTTTACATCAACAACAGGGGTATTGTAATTGCAGCTAAAAAAGCAGTGTTTGACAGTGCAAAGTCCGAAGTTACTATTGATCTTGGTGACCAGGAAAATGACAACGATAAGTATTCTTATGGCATTCTCGATGGCGGACATACATATACTGCTATCATGAATAATCGTGATAAAATCCCCACCGATCTTACAAAATATGTAAGGGTTGAAGTGATAACAAACGTTCAGAATATTACTCGTCTTTCTGATGCAAGAAACACATCAGCACAGGTATCAGACATTGCACTTTTTAATCTTGATGATAATTTTCTGTTTGTCCAGGAAGCTATTTCAGGTCAGCCCTACGAAAATAAGATCGCATATAAGGATAATGACAATAAGCCAATTCACGTTTCCGAACTTATTAGACTTATGTTTGCATTTGATGTTGATAAGTATCCTGATGATAATACTGCTCCAATCCAGAGTTATTCCGGAAAAGCTCAGGTGTTCAAACGCTATAAGGAAGCATTTGATACACCATTTTATAGGTCACTTACCGTACAGTTGCCCAAACTGGTCGATCTGTATGATATTATTGAAAGAGAACTTCCTTCAAAATATACAGAGTATAAAAATCAGTTAGGAACTGCCACCCCTCGCTTTGGAAGTGTGACTGGTATTGAACCTGATGATAATTCTAAAACATTCTTTCTCGAAAATGCTATGTCTCACAAAATCTCAGCAGGCTATATTTTCCCGATCTTTGGTGCTTTCCGTAGCTTGATTCATTTTAACGAAGAAAGTGGGTCGGTTTACTGGGATTTCGATCCCATCGAAATTTGGGAAGAAGTAGGTGCAAGTTTGGCTCAGAACGTATTTGAATCGTCAAGAAATCCTCAGCTTGCTGGAAAGGACAAGCAGTTGTGGCTTTCATCATATCGTATTGTTGAAACACAGAGCCTTAGAAAGCAGCTCCAGAACAATAGATAATTATTGATAGGCTGTATCAATTTGGTACAGCCTATTTTATTATATCATAAGACAAAGTATTTTTCAATAAATGCTGTCAAAAATCTTGACAACCGCCCCAATCTGCGCTATAATACCAAATAAGGAGCAAGCCACCAGGCACATATTCTCCTATAAGTCGCTGGTTTTAGTTATCATGGCGATATGAAAGTGATAACTTGGCATCAGTGGGCATTATTATACAGAGCAAAATGTATAACTGAGATACCACAGCACAAATCACTCAAACAAATTTGTTTAGCTTGCAGCGAAATCTGGGGAGTGGGAATAATGTACAAGCCTGCTGAAACGGCGATAATCCCCACAGTATATTTTATTTCATTTTTGCAAACTAAATCGGCTGTCATTGTTTTTTGGGCAATGACAGCCGATTTTCAGTTAATGTTAAATTTAAATCCTGTCTAACAATTCGGAGGGCTTGAACGCAGGAACTGAACTTTCATTAAAGTCGCGGATATTTCGTGTTACAATATAATTTGCATTAAGACGCTTTGCACAGCACATCTGCACAGCGTCTTCATAGTCGGTAAGACACATCTCGGCTGCATTTTTCAAATCGCTCGGTTTTAATTCTGCCACTTCAAATATTGTCATAAGCCTTGAAATGATTTCCATAGTTTTTTGCGGCGTCAGCTCTTTTCTGAGAATGTAAACAATATTAGGAACAGACAAAGCGGAAATATAGCCTTCGATCTTTTTTACTTCGCACAGCTTCCAGATTTTCAGCGAGTCTTCAAGAAAATCGGAACGGTTACAAAGCACGTCAAGGATTACATTTGTATCAATCAATACCTTCATGCTTTTCTATCCTCTCTTTAAGCATCTCTTTTTCATCGTAATCATTTTTCAGAACACCGACTAAAGAATCGGAAAGAAATGATACAGCAGCGGTATTTGAGATCATTCGTGCGACCTCTTTTCCGTTTTTTAGAATGATAATTTCGTCGCCGCCTTGAACCGCCTGTAAGAACTGCCCGAAATTATTCTGAAAATCTGTTGCCGATACGGTTGTGATCATATGATCGCCTCCTTTTTTAGCTAATTTTATTATATGCTATTTTAGCTAAAATGTCAAGATGAAAAATTTTACTTTTATGTTTATATATGATAAAACACGAAAACGCTTACCGAATTAATTCTGCATGACCTTCTAAGCTAAAGTAAAACGAGCTATCTGATTCTAAAAATGAATCGGATAGCTCTTTTTTTAATTGGAAACACCAAGAATTGATTGTAATTCAGGCTTATTATACAGGAGGATTTTTGATACTTTCACCGACCTTCGTAAAATACCGTAAGAATGTATACTCATCAAAAGAAACAAAATCTCCGTTATCGTCGGTTACTTTGATACCGTCTATAATATATATCCATAGGTACTCAGCACCTATTTTAAAACTACCCTTAGCAGGAAGATGATGACATAGACACTTATTCATTTTATATAACCTTTATATTCCATAACTCTTCCCCGTCCCATTCCACCTCAGACGTCAGACAGCTTTTATATATTCACCTCGTCGTAAGAAACTTAATCGCCCTTTCGATAGAGTCCTTTGAGTTTCCCCAGTCGGCGTTTTTGCCGGTGTTACGGTAATCGTACATTTTGCAGTAGTGCGAAATGTCCTTTTCAAGCTCGTCGAGATATTTTTTCACAAGCTGTGAGCAGGCGTCACGGAATTCGCTTCTTCTGCCCTTTTCAATGTCCGTTTCGCTGCGCTTCATGAGCATTTTGTAGTGCGGCAGACAGAGATATTCCTGCTGCGAGAAAAGCTCTCTGAAATCACGCTCCCTGCCGTAAAGCTCGAAAACGGTGTTCATAAGCCTTGACATTCCCCACTCTATCTTGTTGCACACAAAACAGTCGTTCGTTATCTTCGACACCTTCTCGACCGTCTTTTTGTTCTTGCTTTCTTTCGTTTCAAGAAACTTCTTTTCGTCGAAAACGTGCTTTTGCAGCTCCTGTAAATGCGTTTGCAGCATAAGCGCAAGCGAAAGACGGTTCTTGCAGGCTCTCATCTGCTCGAAATGCTCCTTGCAGAAGCCCGACTTGTTCGTTTCTATCCTGACGTCAGGCTCCATCATTGCGGCGCCCATTATGTATTCGACCGTGTGCTGCTCGAGCGTGTCCCTCATTCTGCATATCGGACAGCCGCACTTCGGCTCGAAAACGTCTGATATCGGTATTGTAAGTATGCTTTCTCTCATGATCTACGGCTCCTTTTTTACACGTTAAAGCGGCGGCTCGATCTGCGTGTTCGTAAGCATATCGGTAAACGCCTGCATTGTGCCCGTTACTTCATATTCCGCATCGGAGATAAGGCATATCTCACGGGGCGGTATCTCTTCTTTAAGGTCTATTTGTATCACCCTGCCGCTTTTTAAGTCCTCGTCCGCAAGACCTTTCGGTACAAAGCCTATTCCGAGATCGCTCCGCACAAGCGGCAGCACCTGACTTACCGAGGCAAGCTCTATGTCGGGGTTCATGAGTATTCCGTGCTGCCTGAAAAGCCTGTCGAAAAAGCTGCGTGAATTGCTGCCCTCCTCGATCGAGATGAGCGTGTATACGTTAAGCTCCTTTAGCGAAAGCTTTTTGCCCTTCAGATATGAAAACGAAGGACCCGCAACGGCAATGTCCTGAAGATCGCCGAGCTTTATAGAATTTACCTCAAACTGCGAAACGAACGGCGCAGTCACGACCGCCATATCCACAACGTTGGTGTGAACGGCGTCGATAGCGTCGGGCGTCGACATATTGTCTATTTTAAGATGCACCGAAGGAAATTTTGCATGGAATGCGCTTATGCGTGAGATGATGCGCTGCTGAAAGGCGGCGTCGCTCACGGCAAGCCGCAGAACTCCCGTGGTCTCGTTCTGCATGAGCATAAGCTCCTCCTCGGCGGAGAAAAAATGCTTGCAGGCTATCTTGACGTGCTTGTAAAGCTGCTCGCCCTCGGGCGTAAGCTCAACGCCCTTTTTCGAGCGTGTGAAAAGACGGCAGCCAAGCTCCTCTTCAAGATTTGCTATCGATCTGCTGACGCTCGGCTGTGAAAGAAACAGCACATGGGCGGCAGAGGTTATGTTGCTGAACCTTGCTACATAGTAGAAGACCTTGTAATGCTCAAAATTGACGTCTGACATATAAAGATCTCCTTTCGCAAAAAAATTTTCAGACAAGCCTAACCGGTCCGCCGGTAAGCCTGTCATTAATAATTTTACCACATATCATTACCAATGTCAATTTTATTTTGTGCGAAAAAACTAATTTTCTGTGAATTTAAGGCGAAGCGTTTAAAAAAGTTCAAAAGCAAACCTTTTAATTGTTAAAATCCACAACAAATATATATCCATGCAAAGACCGTATGTTTGATATACAAAATATTTATTTTACAAATGATAAAAAGTGTATTATAATAAGTTTGTACTTTATAAAAAGACTTTATCGGGAGGTGAGTCAATGGTTCTTTCGGGAGAAACGCTCGGCACGCTTGCTATGCTGTCGAAAAAGGCTTCGGAGGAAATGTCGATATCTGAGGAGATAAACGAACAGCTTGAATGTCGGATACTTTTTCATATCCCCTGTCCGTTTGTCGAAGGGGGAATACCCGTTTTCGAGTCGACCGTCGTTACATGGATAATCATGGCAGTGATAGTTCTGCTGTCGATACTGCTTACAAGAAATTTAAAGCTTGTTCCCGACAAAAAGCAGATGATCCTTGAAACTGCTGTCGGCTGGATAAGAGATTTCTGTTATGACAACATGGGCAAAAACGGAATGAGATATTTTCCTTATCTCGGAACGGTGCTTATCTATATCGGAACGGCGAATATAATCGGTCTGTTCGGTTTAAGACCGCCGACAAAGGACTTAAGCGTTACTATCGGTCTTGCGCTTATGAGCATATTCCTTATCGAATATGCGAATATAAGGCAGCGAAGGCTAAAGGGCTTTATAAAGTCGTTTGCAAAGCCTATGCCGCTGCTTTTGCCTATGAATATTCTTGAAATAGGCATAAGACCCCTTTCGCTCTGTATGCGACTTTTCGGAAACGTTGTTGCGGCGTTCATTATAATGGAGCTTATCAAGATGGTCTGCCCCGTTATTCTGCCGCTGCCGTTCAGCCTTTATTTCGATCTGTTCGACGGCTGCTTACAGGCGTATATCTTCGTGTTCCTGACCTCGCTGTTCATTCAGGAGGCAGTTGAAGAGGAGTAATTTTAGTTAGTTTTTTAGGAGATGATTTTATGGCACTTGCAATAGGCGCAGCGGTAGCTGTATTAACAGGTGTTGGCGCAGGTATCGGAATAGGAATGGCGACCTCTCACGCCTGCGACGCAATAGCAAGACAGCCCGAGGCAAAGGGCGATATAAACAAGGCGCTGCTTCTCGGCTGTGCGCTTGCGGAGGCAACGGCAATTTACGGTCTGCTTGTTTCGATACTTATTATATTCGTATTAAAGTGAAGATTATTAAAAACTGAAAGGAATGATATTATGGCACTTGCAATAGGAGCGGCTGTTGCCGTATTAACAGGCGTCGGCGCAGGAATAGGAATAGGAATGGCGACCTCTCATGCCTGCGACGCAATAGCAAGACAGCCCGAGGCAAAGGGCGATATAAACAAGGCGCTGCTTCTCGGCTGTGCGCTTGCGGAGGCAACGGCTATTTACGGTCTGCTTGTTTCGATACTCATTATTTTCGTACTCAAGTAATGCTTTAGAAATATTTGAGTAATAAGAGGAAAATATCCTTAAAGAAAGGAAAATCTGACCATGCTTAACATAGATTTATGGGATATACTGTGGACGGTCATAAATCTTCTGCTGTTTTTTATTCTGCTCAAAAAATTCCTTTTCGGACCCGTTACGGCGATGATGGACAGAAGAGCGCAGATGATAAAGGACGAGATCGACAGTGCAAAGGCGGCTAATGATGAAGCGAAGAGCCTTAAAGCGAAGTATGAAGAGGAGCTTAAGGACGCTCATCAGCAGTCGGTAAAGATAACTGCGAATGCGCAGAAGCGTGCCGAGCAGGAATATAAGGAGATCGTCGAAAGCGCAAGAGCAGACGCTGCGAATATGATAGCGGCTGCCGAAAAGACGATCAAGCGTGAACAGGCTCAGGCGGTCGACGCCGCAAAGGATCAGATAGCAGGTCTTGCGGTTATGGCGGCTTCGCAGGTGCTTGCAAAAAATATCGACGAAGAAAGCAACCGTGCTTATGCCGAGCAGCTGCTTGCGGAAGTAGGTGCTGTAAATGAGTAAGGACTTTAACGCAAGAGATTATTCAAAGCTGCTTGTCGAGTCGAAGGCTTCGGAGAGCGACATTACAGAGGTAAAGAAGGTCTGGAGGTCTAACGAGGACCTGCGGACTGCGCTTTCATGCCCTGCTGTCGACATAAGGGAGAAAAACGCCGTTATCGAAAAGGCTTTCCCCGAAAAGACCCACGCTTTTATCATGGCGCTTGACGATTCGGGCTGTATCGACCGCATAGAAGAGGCGCTTGCGGACTACGAGGCTTTAAAGCTTGAAATGAACAGCGTTTACACCGCCGACCTTTTCTGCGCTAAAGAGCCTGAAAAGGAGCTTGTCGAGCGTTTTGAAAAGACGCTTTGCGAAAAGCACGGCACAAAAAAGGCAAAGCTCAACATAACCGTCGACCCCGAACTTATCGGCGGATATATCTTAAAGGACGGCGACACGATCTTTGACAAGAGCGTAAAGGGCGCAGTTGTGTCGCTTCAGAAAAAGCTTACAAAAAATGAAAAGTTCGTACCCGAGGGACACGACCAGATACTTTCGATGCTAAGGAGCGAAATATCCGATTTCGAGTCGAGGGTACAGGTGTCCGAGGCTGGTACTATTATTTCCATACACGACGGGATAGTTAACGTTTTCGGTCTTAACAACGTTATGTACGGCGAGCTTATCGAGTTTGAAAACGGCGTTAAGGGCATCGTTCAGAACGTAAATGCAAAGTCGGTCGGCTGTGTTCTTCTCGGAACAGACCACGGTCTGCACGAGGGTTCGAGGGCGGTGAGAACCAAAAAGCGAGCAGGCGTTCCCGTCGGCGAGAATTTTATCGGAAGAGTTATCGACGCTCTCGGTGCGCCTATCGACGGACAGGGCGACATTGAAGAGGACGATTTTTACCCCGTTGAAAGCGAGGCTCCCGGCGTCTGCGAAAGAAAGAGCGTTTCGGTGCCTTTGCAGACGGGTATTCTCGCTATCGACTCGATGTTCCCTATCGGACGAGGACAGCGTGAGCTTATAATCGGCGACAGGCAGACGGGCAAGACCTCGATCGCCGTCGACACGATAATCAATCAGAAAAATCAGAACATGATCTGCATTTACGTAGCGATTGGTCAGAAGGCGTCGACCGTTGCAAAGGTCGTAAGCGACCTCAAAAAGCACGGTGCGATGGATTACACGACAGTCGTTGCGGCAATGGCTTCCGACTTGGCGCCGCTGCAGTGGCTTGCGCCCTATTCGGGAACGGCTATGGCGGAGTATTTCATGCGGCAGGGCAAGGACGTGCTTATCGTTTACGACGACCTTTCAAAGCACGCCGTCGCTTACCGTTCGATGAGCCTGCTGCTTGAGCGTTCGCCAGGACGTGAGGCTTATCCGGGCGACGTTTTCTATCTTCATTCAAGACTTCTCGAACGTTCCGCAAGGCTTGACGACGAGCATGGCGGCGGCTCGATAACCGCTCTGCCTATCATCGAAACGCAGGCGGGCGACGTTTCGGCATATATCCCGACAAACGTTATTTCGATCACCGACGGTCAGATATTCTTAGAATCGCAGCTTTTCTTCGCAGGCGTAAGACCTGCCGTAAACGTCGGACTTTCGGTATCTCGTGTCGGCGGTGCGGCGCAGACAAAGGCTATGAAAAAGGTCGCAGGAACGCTTCGTATCGACCTTGCGCAGTATCGTGAAATGGAAGTTTTCACCCAGTTCAGCTCTGACCTTGACAGGGCGACGAGAGATATGCTCGATTACGGCGACAGACTTATGGAGCTGTTAAAGCAGCCGCTTTACAGACCGCTGCCGCTCTACGAGCAGGTTATTCTTCTTTGCGCCGCAAGACACAAGCTTATGCAGGACATTACGCTGCCCGAGATAAGATCGTTCTCGAGGGGAATTATCGACCATATCAATGCGAATTACCCCGAGATAATCAATGAGATAAGCGAAACGGGCAAGCTTTCAGACGAGCTTGAACAGAGCATTGTCAAGGCTGTAAAGGACTATAAGGAAAGCTGACGGGCTTTGCCGCTATGAGAAAGGAATGAATTGATTTATGGCAAATATGCGTGAGATCAAAGAACGTATTGCGAGCATAAGCGATATAATGAAGATCACAAATGCCATGTACCTCATTTCGTCGTCAAAGCTGAAAAAGGCTCGTCAGAAGCACGACGCCACCGAGCCGTATTTTGAAAATATTCAATATACGATACACCATATCCTAAAGCACACGGAGGATTTTTCACACCCGTATTTCGACAACGGAAGGGATATTCCCGAGGAGAAGAAAAAGTACGGCTATCTTGTGATTTCGGGCGACAAGGGGCTTTGCGGAGCTTATAACCACAACGTGTTAAAGCTCGCCGAAAAGGAGATCGCAAAGCATGAGAACACCTCGCTTTTCGTCGTCGGGGCGGTCGGAAGACATTATTTCGAGCGCAGAGGAATGAACGTCGACGCAGAGTTTCTCTACACGGCGCAGAACCCTGCGCTTTACCGTGCGAGAAGGATACAGGAAACGCTGACCGAGCTTTTTTTAAAGCGCAGGCTTGACGAGATATATATCGTATTCACGGAAATGGAGCGTTCGTCTGAAGCGCCTAAGCTGTTCAAGCTGTTTCCGCTTGAAAGGGAAAGCTTTGAGGAGCGCAGGATAGACGAGGACAAGCGGCACAGCACGGCGGTTTTCGAGCCTTCGCCCGAGGCGGTTCTCGAGCATCTTGTTCCGAACTATGTCAAGGGTCTTATATACGGCGTGCTGACGGAGTCGTTCTGCAGCGAGCAGAATGCGAGAATGACGGCTATGGATTCGGCGACTTCAAGCGCACGGGAGATGATATCTCAGCTTACGCTCGATTACAACCGTGCAAGGCAGGCGGCTATCACGCAGGAGATAACCGAGATAGTAAGCGGCGCAAGAAGCCAGAAGAACAAGTGACGCAGCCTGCATATAAGGCTTTTCAACATATCGAAAGGAGGTTCATATCTTAAAGAGGGCGGTTTTTTCTTCTTTGGGATATGGTCGTGATATATATGGAAAAGGGTAGAATAGTACAGATCCTCGGCGCAGTCGTCGACGTTGAATTTCCGTCGGGAAAGCTGCCGATGATAAAGGATGCTCTTACCGTCGAGCTTGACGGAAAAATAAAAGTCATGGAAGCCGCTCAGCATATGGGCAACAACATTGTCCGTGCGATAATGCTTGCCGCAAGCGACGGACTTTGCAAGGGCATGGAGGTAACGGCGACAGGTTCGTGCATAAAAGTCCCGGTCGGAAAATGCACGCTCGGAAGAATGTTCAACGTTTTAGGACAGACGATAGACGGAAAGGAACAGCCGCAGGCGGAAAAGCTCTGGGAGATACACCGTGAACCGCCGAAATTTGAAGATCAAAGCCCCGTTGTTGAGATACTTGAAACGGGAATTAAAGTAATAGACCTGCTTGCGCCTTACGCAAAGGGCGGAAAGATAGGACTTTTCGGCGGCGCAGGAGTTGGAAAGACGGTGCTTATACAGGAGCTTATAAGAAACGTTGCGACCGAACACGGCGGCTATTCGATATTCACGGGCGTGGGCGAGCGTTCGAGAGAGGGCAACGACCTCTGGCACGAAATGACCGAGTCGGGAGTTATCAACAAAACGGCTCTCGTTTTCGGACAGATGAACGAACCGCCCGGATCGAGAATGAGAGTTGCTCAGACGGGTCTTACTATGGCGGAGTATTTCAGAGATCAGGAGCATCAGAACGTGCTTTTGTTCATCGACAATATTTTCAGATACGTTCAGGCAGGCTCGGAGGTTTCGGCTCTTCTCGGAAGAATGCCGTCCGCCGTTGGTTATCAGCCTACGCTTGCAAATGAAATGGGCGAGCTTCAGGAGAGGATAACCTCGACAAAGAGCGGTTCTATAACTTCCGTTCAGGCGGTATATGTGCCTGCTGACGACCTTACAGACCCTGCGCCTGCGATAACATTTACGCACCTTGACGCAACGACGGTTCTTTCAAGAAAGATAGTCGAGCAGGGAATTTATCCTGCTGTCGACCCGCTTGAATCGACCTCGAGAATACTTGAGCCTGACATTGTTGGCGAGGAGCATTACAAGATCGCAAGAAGAACGCAGGAGGTTCTCCAGAAGTATAAGGAATTGCAGGATATAATCGCAATTTTAGGTATGGAGGAGCTTGACGAGCAGGACAAAAAGACGGTCATGAGAGCGAGAAAGATACAGAAGTTCCTCTCGCAGCCGTTCCACGTTGCCGAGACCTTTACGGGCGTTCCCGGCTGTTATGTTCCCGTCAAGGAAACGCTCAGAGGATTTAAGGCTATACTTGACGGCGAAATGGACGAATATCCCGAAGCGGCGTTCCACAACGTCGGAACGATAGACGACGTTATCGCAAAGGCGAAGAAGCTTGAGGAGGAATAACGGGAAATGGGAAAGAATTTCAAGCTTGATATTCTCGCTTCCGACAAGTATTTTTTCAGCGGCGAGTGCGACGAGCTTATTTTTCCCTCGATAGACGGCAGCATGGGCGTGCTTGCAGGGCATGAGCCTATGATAACCTGTCTGTCGGAGGGCGAGCTTAAATACCGCTGTAACGGCGAGTGGAAAAGCGCTATCGTTTCCGACGGCTTTCTTGAAATAATGCCGACGTTTGTAAAGGTGTTCGCCGACACGGCGGAAAGCCCCGAGGAGATAGACCTGATAAGAGCGCAGGCGGCAAAGGCGAGAGCGGAGGAAAGGCTTCGTCAGAAGCTGTCCTCAAAACAGTATGCGCACACTCAGGCGGCTCTGAGAAGAGCAATGGTAAGAATAAAGGCGGCAGGCGCACCGAAGCTTTGAGCGTTCTGCACGGCAGAATATGAAGATCACGGAGTCGGCAAAACGGCTCCGTTTTTTGTATTCAAAAAGCCTGCGTTTACAAAAAATTAACAATCGAAAAGTGAATTTAAGTAAAGTTTACGCCCATATTCTATTTTGAGAGTACCGAATAATGTACATTGTTGAAAAGAAAAGCCGCTGTTTTCAAAGGAAAACGCAAAAGTTATTAACACTTTCAACAGAGTTTTCAACAAAAATTCTGTCGAAAACGGGTTTCAGGGCAAAGTTTTCAACATTTTCTTTTTTCGCAGCGGAATTTGCACGGCAAAAGCCGGTTTCCTGCGTTTTTTTGAACGCTCGGTAGGAAAGGGAGATTGTGAACAAATGATTAAGGGAATAAACAAGCAGATAATCGAGATAAAATGCACCGACGACGAATATTTTGACAAGGTGCTGCTCTTCGTCCGAGCCGACCGCTCGGGAACGCCCGACGGCGCGCTCAGAAAAAACGCCGTCAACCTCTGCGGAAGAATGCTGCCCCATTACAGAACGGGTTACGCAAGACGCAGAAATACCGCAAAGATAATGCTCCTCGCATTTGCTGTCACGGGTGCGGCGGCTCTGGCGGTCTATGCGCTGGCGATATGCTTGTAGTATGTCGAATTGTCTAATATAGTGAAAAGATAATTGTGCAAAACAGCAAAAGCAATGTGAAAATCTTCAAAGGCTATTGGCTTTTGAGGATTTTTGTGTTATAATGTATACTGTATAATTATGTTATAATTATACTTTATAATTATGTTATAATCATACTTTATAATTATGTGAAAAAGGTAAACGGAAAGGTTTTTCATATGGGCAAAGATTTTGAGAGGAGAAGAGATAAGCGGAAAGAGGAAAACGCCGAGGAGGAAAAGGATCTTATCTACGGCAGAAACGCCGTTACCGAGGCGATAAAATCCGGAAAGCTTATAGACCTTCTTTTTGTAAATAAAAACGCAGGCGGCTCGATAAATCATATCTGTGCGCTTGCTGCCGAAAAGGGTATTCCGATAAAGCAGGTCGACGACCGCAAGCTCGATTCGCTCTGCTTCGGAAAGGCGCATCAGGGCTGCGCCGCTATGATGGGCTGTGCGGAATATTCGACAATTGAAGATATACTTGAAAGCGCAAGGGAAAAGGGCGAGGATCCGTTTATAATCGTCTGCGACGAGATAGAAGATCCTCACAACTTAGGCGCAATTTTAAGGACTGCCGAGGCGGCGGGAGTTCACGGGGTCATAATCCCGAAACGCAGGAGCGCTTCGCTTAATCACACGGTTTTCAAGACTTCGGCAGGCGCGGCAAGCTGGGTCAAGACCGCAAGAGTTCCGAACCTTGCGGCAGCCGTCAAGGAGCTTAAAGAAAACGGAGTATGGATATACGGAACGGACGCTTCGGGCGAAAGCATTTACAGCACCGACCTTAAAGGCGGTATCGCTTTTATAATCGGCTCGGAGGGCTTCGGTATGAGCAGACTTATGAAGGAAAGCTGCGACTTTCTCGTAAGCCTTCCTATGTACGGTCATGTTAATTCGCTCAATGCGTCGGTTGCGGCAGGTATTTGTATGTACGAGGCTGTAAGACAAAGACGTATAGTTTAACAGCCGTCGGTTCGGTAAAGGAGTGAGCAAATGTCAGAAAATAAAGAAAATTTTTCTCTTGACGATATTTTAAACGAGTATTCGCCCAAGCAGGAATCGGGCGGAGAAAGCGGAGTAGGAGTAAATGAGATAATCGCAGAGGTGAACAGGGCGTCGGGCGAGCCTTTGACCCCAAAGCCCGAGATTATAAATGAGCAGACGGAGGCGGCTCAGGAAAAGCCGGGTACCATTCCCGATATTAAATTCGGAGCGAGCGGTTCGCCGCAGGAATTTGCTTTTGCGGACGTTACGGAAGAAACCGGGGAATTTGAAAAAATCGAAGAACCGGAAGAACCCGATTCTGAGGAAGCGTCCGAAGAAACCGCTGCGGAGGAAGTGACCGAAGAAACGGCGGAGGATACATATCCGCAGGAGGATTATGAGCAGCCGCAGGAGGACTATCCCGATGATGAGGACGACGGCGGCGACGAGGACGGCTATTACGATATAGAGGACGAACAGCCGCAGGAGATTCGCACCGAAAGCTACTTTGCCGACCCGAAAAACAGGGGTGCTGCGTTTACGATGCGCACTTCCGACGACGGCGATATTACAAAGAAGCCGACGGGACAATCGGAATATGAGAAAAAAGAGGACGCACCCGAGATAAGACGTCAGATACTGCGCCTTAAAAATTCGCTTGTCGTCCGTGCGGGCGTAACGCTTTTTGCGGCGGTGTTCAGCCTGTTTATAACGATAGCAAACGACCTTGCGCTTCCGCTTGCGCCTGCGTTCGACAGAACGATAAACCCCTCGGCTTATCTGTTTACGAACACGATACTCGGCATTATCGCGATAGGCTTTTCATACCCCGTTATCACAAACGGCATAAAGAGTATTTTCAAAGGCAGAGCCGACAGCGACAGCGTTGCGGCGCTCAACATACTTATAAGCGTTATCGCAGGAATCGTAACGCTTTTCGACCCCGAATCGCTTAAAGCGTCGTTCTTCCACCTTTACACCTCGGCGGCGATAACGGGACTTCTTTTCAACACGCTCGGAAAGCTCAGCGTTGTAAGAAGAACACAGCGCAATTTTGAATTCGTTTCGCATACCGATTCTTTCTCTGCGCTCACGCAGGTCTCGGACGAGCAGACGGTCGCTTACCTTACAAACGGCTCGTCGGGCAGCAGAAAAGAGCTTGCCGCAATGAGAAAAACGGGATTTGTAAGAGACTTTATGAAAAACAGCTATTCGTCCGACCTTGCGGATAATTACGCCGAAAGAACGACTCCGCTTATACTTGCGGCTTCGCTCGTTATCGGTATCTTGTCTATCATCTTCGAGAAAAATTCGTCGGGCACTTCCGAAAAGCTGTTCGTATTTTTAGCGTCGGTTTCGGGAACGCTTGCGATATGCTCGTCCTTCGCCCTCACGCTTATCGTTAACATTCCGCTTGCTCAGGCGAGCAAAAAGCTTATAAATGCGTCGGGCGTTATGCTCGGTTATTCGTCGGTCGAGGAATATGCCGAGGTAAATTCCGTGATGATCGACGCAGGACACCTTTTCCCGACGGGAACGACGGAGATAGTAAACCTTAAGATATGCGGCTCGGTAATGATCGACGACTGTATAATCTACGCCGCAAGCCTTGCCGCCGCAGGAAAAAGCATTACTCAGCCTGCGTTCTATAAAATGCTCAGAGGAAAGCTCGATATGCTCCTTACCGTTAAGGGCTGCGTTTCGGAAAACGGTCTCGGAGTTTCGGGCTGGATAGACAGCAAGCGTGTTCTTTTAGGCGGAAGAGAGCTTATGGAAAAGCACGGTATCGACGGACTTCCCACACCCTCGGCGGAGGATTCCTTTGCAGGCTCAAACAGAGTCATGTATCTTGCGGTTTCGGGCAGAGCGGCAATGATGTTCGCTGTTTCGCTTTCTGTCGGCGCGGCGGCTGAACGCTGGGTTCAGGAGCTTGAGGACGAGTCGGTTGAAATACACGTTCGCTGCTCGGACGGAATTATCACCCGTGAGCTGCTTGCGCAGATGTTTGATATAAGCGCTTCGTCGATAAGGATACTCCCCTCAAACTGCGACGCCGATTATGAGGCGGTAACGGAGCCTGCCGACAGCCTTTCGGCATCGATGTTCTGCTCGGGACACCTCCCGACCTTCTCGATGCTGCTTATCGCCGCAAAGAAGGTAAAGTTCGCCGCAAATCTCGGCAACGCAGTTTCCTACGGCGCAATGATGCTCGGTATCGTTATCTCGATAATCATGATGCTTACAGGCTCGTTTGCACAGATAACTCCGACGATAGTTCTTATCTATAATCTTGCATTCCTGCTGCTTACAAGACTGCTCCAGAAAATGCACAAGATTTAAAAACCGCACAGACTACGGGGCTTTGACAAAACGCAAAGCCCCGGTTTTTTCAAGGGAGGAAGCAACAATGACTTACGAACATAAGGTGCAGTATTACGAAACGGACGCTATGAAGATAGTTCACCATTCAAATTATATAAGGTGGATGGAGGAGGCAAGGGTTCATTTTCTCGAACAGATAGGCTGTCCGCTCGAAAGCTTAGAAGAAATGGGGATAACGATACCCGTGCTTGACGTTTCCTGTAAATATCAGAACATGACAAGATTCGGCGAAAGCGCAGAAGTGACCGCCTTTATCGACGAGTTCAAGGGCGTAAGAATGCACGTTAAATATATCATCAGAAGGTCGTCAGACGGCGAGGTTTCCTGCACCGCAGAGAGCAGCCACTGCTTTTTAAAGGACGGAAAGGTGATAAATCTCAAGAGGAAATATCCCGAGATCTACGCACGGTTTGAGGGCGAAATATGTAATGACGACGGGCTTAAAAACGGCTGAAAGATTTTTTTAGAAAAGGTATTGACAAAGCTGATTTTTTGGTATATATTTATAATATGACAGTATGGCGCGGAGTGAAACTACATAATGCGCCGGAGATTTTTTTGAGATCTGATTATAGGAGGAAAACAGATATGTCTAAATTTTGTACTAATTGCGGCGCTTCACTGAACGACGACGCAGTTTTCTGCACTTCCTGCGGTGCTTCGCAGACGCCTGCAAATCAGCAGGGCAATGCGGGCGCTTCGATAAAGCAGGCTGCCGGCGAGATCGGACAGGCTGCAGGCGCTTTTGCGCATAATGCAGGAAACACCGTAAAGCAGACTTTTGACGGGGTGACATTTGATTCGGTAAAGGATTCAATGTCTGTCGACAGCATCAAGAATGTTGCAAAGACAAAGGATAAGAACACGATAATCGGACTTTGCGCAGTCGGCGCTGCCGTTATCATTCTCGTTATTATTCTTGCCTGCGTTATCGGCAATGCGAACACGGGCTATAAGAAGCCTATCGCAAATGTCTTCAAGGCAATTGAGAAGACCGACGGAAAGGCTCTTGAGGACGCTCTTCCCGAGTATATCGTTGATAATGTTGACGACGATCTTCCCGACGATTACGACAAGGTATCGGAGTATTACGAGGAAGAAATTCTTGACTCGGTTCTTGACTCTCTCGAGGACGACTACGGCACAAACGTAAAGATCAAGTTCAAGGTCATCAAGAAGAAGGATATCAAGAAGTCGGACCTTAACGACCTCGAGGATCTTGCTGAGGAGCTCTATGACGAAAAGATTGACGTTCAGAAGGGCTACGAGGTAAAGATCAAGGCTACTATCAAGGGCAAGGAAGACAAGGACACCGAGAATATGTGGTTCAACGTTTACAAGATCGACGGAAAATGGTGTATTGCTAACGTCGGAAGCCTTTACGGATTATAATAATAAACAGATACCTATTGACCGGCGCAGAGTTTTCTGTGCCGGTTTTTTTGCGGCAAAATGAATAAACAAAAAAATATGCTTGACATTTTTTAAGAAATAGTGTATTATAAATGTATATAGACCGATCAATTTGCTCCGGGGAGCAATAGTAACGGTCTGTTCAAACACGACGACCTGAGGCGGTTATTATGCGCTTAAAATGCTTTAAAAAAATTATCGCTGCGGTAATTTCAGCCGCCGTTCTCTTTCTGTCAGCCTGCTCGCAGTCAGAAAAGAAAACGCTTAATTACGAGCAGCCTGTTGCGTCGTTCAAAGGCTCGCTCAACGCCTTCGACGAAACGGCTTATCTTTGCTGCTTTCTTCCGCAGGAAAAGGCACGGTTTTTAAGCTCCGACAGCTATAGTGAGGGCTTTCTGGAAGACGAGCTTTCAAAGCACGAGCGGATAGGCGGTATAGGGATCAAGATCTCCGACAGCCGTGAGCTTAGCCGTGAGGAGCTTGATAAACTTGAGGAGGAATATAAGGAGGGGTCTTCGCTGCGGCTTAAGTTTACAAAAGGTCAGCAGCTCGATCTTGATTTTATCATGCAGAAAAAAAACGGACCGCATAAATCGTCCTGCGAAATGACCGTTGTGAGATATGAAAATGTCTGGTATATCTACGGCGGAGTTATCGATTCGTTTTCATTTTTAGATTGACAAATTAAAGCAAACAAAATCTAATTTTCAGAAGGGAAGAAATTTTATGGCAAACAAGACCTGTTCAAACTGCGGAAGTCCGCTTGACGACAAGACAAGATTCTGTACCGTGTGCGGCACGCCCGTTATCACGGAAACTCTTGCTCCCGAAAGATTCTGCGTTCAGTGCGGAAATCTTTTAAGACCTAATATCAAATTCTGCGAGATATGCGGAAGAGAGGTTCCTGTCAAGAAGGAAAGCCCGACCAAAGCCGAGGCTCCCGTAAATCCGACTATGGACGAACTTATTATCCCCGAGATAGACGAAAACACCTTCGCTTCAAACAAGGAGCTTAACGCTGAAAAGTTTGACGGTTTCGAGGCTGCCGTTGCGCCCGATTCCGCACCTGCTCAGCCTGCCGCTCCTGCACCTGCGCCAAAGTTTACAATGGACACCGCAGCTGTTTCCGAGCAGCCGAAAAAGGTCGCTGCGGTCGTTAAGCCTAAGGTTGCAGCAGTTTCGCCGCAGCCGCAGCCGCAGAATACAGCTTATCAGCAGCCTATGCAGAACACGGCTTATCAGCAGCCGCAGCAGCCTGCGTTCAACCCCGGCGCACCTATTCCGACGGTCGGCGCAGACGGAAAGCCGAAGAAGGAATCGAACGTTGTTCCGCTTATTCTTGCGGCGCTTATCGTTATCGTGCTTATTATCGACGCTGTGCTTTTCCTCGGCAAAAAGGACGACGACAAGGAATCGAGCAAGGATATTTCCCTCATTTCTGTTTCTCAGTCGCTTGAAACCGAAGCTGACGGCGGATATATTTTCTGAAAATATTATCGGGCAGTTTTTCTGCCCGGTTTTTATTTGAAATTAAGTTAATTATTTTAATTATATTTGTATATTATACAAATTCAGCGTTAAAAATTTTTCACATATTTTTGAAGAAAATTTTATTAAACTCTTGCTTATTTTTATTTTTTATGATATAATTATAATATAACGTTTCTGCGGTGCGGATTTTTATACACATTAACCGCTTTCTGCAAAACATTATTTAACGAAAGGATTGAAACGAAGATGCCTGCATTTGGAAAAAAGGAAAAAGAAGAATCAATTAACGATAAGATGGTCAGACTCTTTAAAGAGGGCAAGCCGGTTGCCGAGATCGCAAAGGAGCTTGGCGTAAGAACTGACGTAATAACAAACGTTATCAGAAGAAGATGCGGAGAAGACAGCATTCCCGAAACGGTTATCCGTTCAAAGAACGCTATGCCGCAGCATAACGAGGAGGTCGTTCTTAAGGCTGACATGGCAAATCCGTCAAAGCCGGAAGAGACTGCCGCTGTGCAGGAGGCTGAGGAAGAGACTGCTACTGAGGGTCTTACAAAGCTTGAGCGTTTTATGCTCGAAAAGGAGAAGAAAAAGCAGGAGGAAGCTGCATCCGAGCCTGTTGCCGCTCCCGAGCCTAAGAATGACGAGATGGAGTCGGTTTCTATGGAGGGTATCTCGCTTGACGATTTAGCTCCCATTCCCGAGCCTGCTCCCGTCGCTGAGCCTACGCCCGAGCCTGAGCCTGAAATGGAAGGCATTTCGATCTCTGATATTCCCGATATTAGTGAAGATACTATTATAAACGAGGCTCCCGTTACCGCTTACGAAGCGCCTGCCCAGGATAAGCCTGCCGAGGAGGAAAAGCCTGCCGAGAAGCCTGCCGCTGCTCCGTCGTTCGATATGCCTGCAGGCGGAAGCGCATTCGACAAGATGAAGGCTTTCGCACAGGCACAGGTTGCCGCCAACAACGAAAAGCTCAAGGAGCTTGAAGCTAAGCTCGGTTCGGTCGAGGGCGACTATACCGCACAGCTTGAAGCGGCTGAAAAGGACGTTGAGGCTTCAAAGGTCGCTTATGAAGAGGTTCTCACAAGAGGCGACGTAATTACCGATAAGAGAGCCGCTTTACAGGCAGAACACAGAGCTGCGCTTGCAAGAGCCGAAGAGGATTACCGCAGAAAGCTTGCGGAGCTTGACGACGAATACAATAACGCAACTGCTATCGCAAACAAGGACTATGCCGAGAAGGAAACTGAGATCAACGCCGAGAGCGACGCTATCGCTGCTGAAAAGGAAACCGCAAAGAACAACTTCCTCACAAAGCAGTCGGTAGTTACCGATATAAAGAAGAAGATCGATGAAGAGGTAGTTTCCGTTAAGAAGCAGATCGAAAGCATCAAGGAAGAAAACGCAGGCTACGAGCAGTTCCTTAACTGATCGGTTTGAAATCAGATACATATTTTAATATTGCATAATTAAAGAGCAGTATCGTTTCGGTACTGCTCTTTTTGTTTATTATTCCATAAGCTCTCTCATCTGACCGATAAGCTCGCCAAACAGCTTTAATGCGTCGGAAACAGGCTTTGCGGTCGTCATGTCGACGCCTGCGCCCTTTAACAGCGTTATCGGGTCTGCCGAACAGCCGCCTTTTAAGAAGTTGATATAGTCCTTGACGGCAGGCTCGCCCTCCGAAAGTATCCTCTGCGAAAGCGCTATCGCCGCAGAATAACCCGTTGCGTACTGGTATACATAGAAATCATAGTAGAAATGCGGTATTCTCGCCCATTCAAGATCTATTTCGCTGTCGATAACAACGCCCTCGCCGAAATAAAGCTCGTTTAAGCTGCGGTAAAGCGCATTAAGACTTTCCGCCGTAAGCGCCTCGCCCTCGGCGTACATTTCGTTTATTTTAAGCTCAAATTCCGCAAACATAGTCTGGCGGTAAAGCGTCGTTCTGAACTGCTCGAGGAAATAGTTGATAAGGTAAGCCTTCTCTTTCTTGTCCTCAGTATTTTTCAGCAGATACTGCATAAGCAGCGCTTCGTTGCAGGTCGACGCAACCTCGGCGACAAATATCGTGTAGTCGGAATATGCTACCGGCTGGCTCGAATTAGAATAGTAGGAATGTATAGCGTGACCCATTTCGTGCGCAAGCGTGAACATACAGTTGAGCGTGTCCTTGTGGTTTAACAGAACGTAGGGGTGTACCCTTGCGCCTGCCGAATATGCGCCGCTCGTCTTGCCGACATTCTCGTAAACGTCAATCCAGCGGCTTTCAAAGCCCTTTTTCAGCACCGAGAGATATTCCTCGCCCATTACCGAAAGCGCCTTGTAGACCGTCTCCTTCGCCTCTTCAAAGCTTATCTTCATATCGACGTCCGAAACTATCGGCGCATAAAGGTCGTACATATGAAGCTCGTCAAGTCGCATAAGCTCTTTTCTGAGCGCAGCGTAATCGTACATATACTGCATATTGTCATGAACTGCGGCGATAAGATTTGTGTAGACCTCGACGGGTATCTCGTTTCCGTCAAGCGCAGACTCGAGCGGCGAGCCGTATTTTCTTGCCTGAGAATAGAAAGCAAGCGCCTTTACCTGTCCCGAAAGCATTGCCGCACAGGTGTTCTTGTATTTGTCATAGGTGTGGTAAAGTCCCTCGAAAGCGTTCTTTCTGAGCGTTCTGTCGCTGCTCTGAACAAGCGGGATATAGCTGCCGTGGGTAAGCTGGTGCGCCTTTCCCTCGCCGTCAAGCACGTCGGAGAATTTAAGGTCTGCGTCGGAGAACATCGAGAAGATATTTTCCGGCGAATTTCCAAGGTCGCCTGCAAGCGCAAGCAGCTTTTCCTCTGCGTCGGAGAGAATATGCTCCTTTCTGCGCCTGAGCGAATGGAGCGCACGGCGGTAAAGCTTAAGGTCGGGACACTCGGCGTAAAAACGGTCGAGCGTTTCCTCCTCGATCGCAATTATCTCGGGCGTTTCAAAGCTGCCTGCCGAATTTATCGCAACATAGCCGTTCATAAGCCTTGAAACCATCGCCTGATATTTTGTATTTGCGGTGTTCTCGTCGCTCTTTCGCTGCGCATAATTCGCAAGGCTGTCGCAAAGCACGGATATTTCATCAGACAGCCGCAGGAATTCAAGCAGCGTCTGCGCCGACTCGCCAAGCCTTCCCTTATACGAGATTATCCTTTCGGGCAGCGCGGTAAACTTCGCAAAATCAGCCTCCCAATCCTCGTCTGACGGGTAAATGTCGCTGAGGTCCCATGTATACCTTTCGTCAAGTTCCTCTCGTGTGGGTATTCTTTCATTTGTTTCCATATATAACACTCCTTGTAAATTACATTGCTCCCCGGGGCTAAACCTTGCCGGCAATACTCGCCGCAAAGTCAAAATCTCTGCGTTGCAAATCTCGACATACGCCAGTATGCCTTCGATTTGCGCCTTGATATTTTGCCTTTTCGACTTCGTCTTTTGGCAAGTTTTAACCCCGTGGAGCAATAGTTCTGTCAGATCCAGCCGCCGTCAACTCTTATGACCTGTCCGCAGATATAGTCCGCCTTTCCCGAAACTAAAAATGCGGCGGTGTTTGCAATATCCTGTGTTGTACCTGCACGGCAGCAGGGTATGTCCCCGATAATGCTGTTTTTTTCCTCGTCGGAAAGCTGCGAGTTCATTCGTGTGTCGATAAAGCCGGGGGAAATGCAGTTTACGCAGATACCGCTCGGCGCACATTCCTTTGCGAGCGCCTTTGTAAAGCCTATAAGCCCTGCCTTTGCCGCCGAATAAGCGACCTCGCAGGAAGCCCCGACCTCGCCCCACACGCTTGAAATATTGATGATATATCCGCTGTGCTTTTTTATCATGCCGCCAAGCAGCTTTTTTGTAAGCAGCATCGCACCGACAAGGTCAGCGTTCATGACCTCGATAAGCCGCTCGTCCGTCAGCTGCTGAAAAAGCCCTATCGACTCGCAGCCGCCGTTGTTTACGATAACGTCCGCACCGCCGAAAAGCTGTGTGAACTCGCTCACCGAATCATCAAGGCTTTCAAGGCATGAATAGTCAAATCTAACCGCATAAGCCTTGACCGAAAACTCCTCCGAAAGCCTTTTCGCAAGCGTTTGAGCCTCGTTCTGCCTGTGCGCATAGCCTACGCATATATCATACCCGTTTTTTGCAAGTTCAAGCGAGATCGCCGAACCTATCTCTCCCGACGCCCCCGTGATAAGAGCCGTTTTGTTCATTTTGCCGCCCTCCTCTTTTTTCTTTATTCTATATTCTATATTATACCACGCTCGTGTATATCCTGTCAACAGTTCGGAAAAATTGCTCTAAAATGCAAAACAGAAATTTTTTATTGTTTTTCGATAAAAAAGTATTGACAATTAATATTTTGTGTGCTATAATTCTATTATCAAATAAATTGCGGCTTATGTTTTTCGGAAAAATTTGTGTGCCGCATAAGGAAAGGACTAATATTTATGAAAAAGCTTAACTGGAACAAGACCCATTCGCTGACGCTTTCGAGGATACTTACCATTGCTTTTACGGCGCTTATTTTCATGCTCACCTTTTTCGTGCCGTTTGTCGCCGACTGGTATCGTGACGTTTCCGACGGTCTCGGCTTTTTAGGCGAAGCGAGCGTTTATCTGCCGACGATGATAACGCTTTATGTCTGCGAGGTACTTGCGCTTTCGGCGGTCGGCGCACTTCATATCCTGCTGAAAAATATCTCCGCCGAAAAGGTCTTTATTCCGCAGAATACCGCCTGCCTGAGAATTATCTCGTGGGCGTGTATGCTTGCAGGGCTATCGTTTTTCGTAATGGGACTGTGGCGTGTGCTTTTCTGGCTGCCTGCGTTTTTTGCGGCATTTTTCGGACTTATCATGCGAGTGCTGAAAAACGTTTTCGAGCAGGCTGTCGAGCTTAAATCGGAAAACGACTTTACAATTTAAAGGAGGTCTTCAAAATGCCGATAATTGTAAATCTTGACGTGATGATGGCAAAACGCAAGATCTCTTCAAACGAGCTTGCGGATATGATAGGTATTACCGCCGCAAATCTTTCGATACTCAAAACGGGAAGAGCGAAAGCGGTAAGGTTTTCGACGCTCGACAAAATATGCGAGGCTCTTAAATGTCAGCCCGGAGATATTTTAGAGTGGCAGGAGGGCGAGAATGACGAGGAGGAGGTAACGGATGATGAATGACAATATGAACCCTGAGCAGAACAATTCACAGAACGACTCTGCGCAGAACCTTTCGGCGAATACGCCGCCGCCGCTCATGCAGATGGGTATGCCTATGGGAATGAATATGAATATGGGTATGGGAATGCCTATGCCTGCGCCGTTTGTCAAGCCGAAAACGGTGTTTAACAAAACCGAGATGATATACTCCTTCGCCGTGTTTGTACTCGCATTTTTGTTCATGCGCTTTGCGGTTTTCAATGTAAACGGCTTTATAACGACTGCGGTGTATATTATCATATCATCGGCGGCGGCGATATTTATGAAAAGGTCGCAGGCGAAATTCACGGCTCGAAGTCGCCTTACCTTCGCCTTGCAGATAGCTTTCAGCACGGTCTATTCGATAACGTCAAACAGCTTTATCAAGCTTTTGAACACGCTTTTTCTTATTATACTGCTTTTCTTTATGCTTTATCAGCTTTCGGGCGAGGAACAGAGGATACCGAGATTTTTGCCCGTTGTGCTGATAAAAGCTGTATTCGAGCCGTTTGAGAATATGTCAAAGCAGCCCGAGGCGGCGGTGCAGTCGGTGAAAAAGTCAAAGATTGGAACGAACATCGGGTTTGTGCTTATCGGACTTATAATCGCAATACCGATTACGGCGGTTGTGGGAAGTCTGCTCATGTCAGCCGACAGGGGCGTTGAGAAAATGCTTTACGGCGTTGTCGATTTTATTTTCTCGGAGGACTTAAAGCTTGTTATCGCACAGCTTATTACTGCCGTTCCCGTTTCGTTTTATCTTTTCGGTGCGCTCTTTTCAAATGCTCACAAAACGGCGGAAAACCGTCTTACCGATGAAAAGTGCGAGACTTCGCTTTTAAGCTGGCGCAGGCTTCACAATGCCGTGATCTACTCGGCGGTAACTCCGATATGCGTTCTCTACACGCTTTTCTTTATCTCGCAGATAACCTATTTCACCTCGGCATTTTCGGGCAGACTCCCCGACGGTTACAGCTTTGCGGAATATGCAAGACGGGGATTTTTCGAGCTGCTTGCTATTTCAATAATTAACCTTGTAATAATTATCCTTATAAATCTTCTTGCGAAAAAGGGCGGCAAAAACCCCGTCCTTAAAGGCTACACCGCCGTGATATGCTTTTTCACGCTCGTGATAATAGCCTCGGCGCTTTCAAAAATGGTGCTTTACGTCGGCGTTTACGGACTTACCGCGCTGCGAGTTTACACAAGCTGGTTTATGATACTCTGCGCTATATTCTTCATTCTTGTATTGATCGGCTGCTTTTGCGACCGCATAAAACTTGCAAAGACGTTCTCGTTCGTGTTTGTCGTAATGTTCGCTCTGCTTGCTTTTTCAAGACCCGATTACCTTATTATTAAGTACAACAACATGATGCACGCTTCGGGCGAGCTGCCGCATTACTCCGAAAGCTACGCTCTCGAACTTTCAGACGACGCTTACGCCGCATATCTTGAAGACTGCGAACCCGACCTCGACAGTGAGTTTGTGTGCAATTCGCTCGCCGACAAAGCCGAAAGCTATGAAAACGACTTTTACAGCCGCCTTAACCTTTCGTCAATGCTCGTCAGTGAAAAGCTAAGCGGCATGGAGCTGCCCGAATCTACGACCGTAAGACCCGAGTTTTACTGATAAGACCGACAGAACAAAAGATAAATATATACCAAAACAGCCGACGTTCGTTTTTGAACATCGGCTGATTTTTTTCAAACTTATAAGCATTTAAGCGTTCTTTCCGACGGGATCGCTGAAATCCTCAACGATAACACGCTTGATATCCGCTCCTATTCCACGGAGCTTTTCAACGATACATTCATATCCTCTTTCGATAAAGTGAATATCCGTTATTTCGGTAGTGCCCTCAGCGGCAAGACCTGCGATTATAAGCGCAGCGCCGGCTCTTAAATCGGGAGCGACTACTCTTGCGCCTTTGAGCTTTTCGATGCCCTGAATTATGGCGGATTTGTCGTTTACCACGATCTCTGCGCCCATTCTTCTCAGCTCGTTGACATATTTGAATCTGTTGTCAAAAATATCGTCCGTGACAACGCTTGCACCCTGCGCCAACGTAAGCAGCGTCGAGATCTGCGGCTGCATATCGGTCGGGAAGCCGGGGTGGGGCTTTGTTTTAACATTAGTTCTCTGCAAAGCGCCCATAGGATAGATCCTTACAAAATCATAACCCTCATCAACGCCTACGCCTATTCTGCGCAGCGTCGAGGTTATAGACTCAAGGTGCTTGGGGATAACGTTGTTGACAATGATCTCGCTGCCTGTTGCGGCGGCGGCAACCATAAACGTTCCTGCTTCGATCTGGTCGGGGATTATCGAATACTCAACCTTGTGAAGATATTCAACGCCTCTGACCTTTATAGTATCCGTGCCTGCGCCCATGATACTTGCGCCCATTGAGTTTAAGAAGTTCGCAACGTCTACAACGTGCGGCTCTTTCGCAGCGTTTTCGATAACGGTAAGCGTGCCTGCCTTTGCCTTTACGGAAGCAAGCATTGCGTTTATCGTTGCGCCGACGCTGTTTATATCAAAATAAATAAGGTTTCCGACAAGCGAATCAGCCTTTAAATTTACCTCTCCGTTTTCAATGCTGCTTGTTGCGCCGAGTGCGGAGAAAGCCTTTAAATGCTGGTCGATAGGTCTGTCGCCTAAGTCGCAGCCGCCCGGAAGAGCAACGTGAGCCTCGTGGAATCTGCCGAGGAGCGAGCCTAAGAAATACGACGACGCTCTCATTACCCGAGCCATATGGTAAGGAACCTCGGGCTTTTTTATTCCCCTTGTATCTATGCTGACCTTGTTCTTTGAGAGCAGCTTTATCTCCGCCCCCATCGACTTTAGAATTTTCATACAGAAAGTAATATCGCTTATCTGCGGACAGTTATCGAGCACGCACACCTCGTCGCAGAGGATCGTCGCCGCAACGATAGCGACAGCGGCATTTTTCGCTCCGCTTACATTTATAGTTCCGCTGAGCTTCCTGCCCCCATGTATAACAAACTTTTCCAAGCCGTCACATCCCTTAGTTTATTTTTTATTCAAACGGACGTTTTTCACCAAAAACCCATACAAAATAACACATAACCGCCCGTGCAAAAGATCCCATACAATTATTACAGACGCCTTAACTTTTTCGTCCGGCGCCTTTAATATTCTAACACATATCAGGGGAAAAATCAAGCGAATTTTTCTATTTTTCAAAAATGGTATCATTTCTTATATAAAATGTAACCTTTAGTAACTTTTTGAGGTAGATTATATGTACAGTTGAAACCTTTACGTTACCATTGTAACCTTTATGTAATTTTAACAGTACGAAAATTGTCACTGATTACGTTTTTTCACCCTGTTTGTGCATATTTCACGAATTTTCAGGTAATTTCTTGCAATTGGCGTTTTGTAACCTTTTATTCGGTATGCGAAGTATTTTCAGATACAAGATATAGTGCTTAAACAGACATAATATCCCTTTTAACGCAAAAAAAGCCGCCGAAAACTCGCTTCGGCGGCAGTTGTCTGCGGCAATAATTTACAGATCAGTTTGCAAGGCTGTGCTTAACTCTGTCCTCGACCTCGCATCTTTTTGCGTTGTTAAATCTGTCAAGAGTTCCCACAAGATAGCCCGTTATTCTTCTTATTCTCTGGAAAGGAACGTCAGCGAAATGATAATCTATATCAACATATTCGCCGTCAAGTTTAATATCCATTCCCTCGATAGTCTTTTCGGGATAAAGCTCCTTGCCCTTTGCGATATACGCATTGATCTCATTCTGTGAAAGCTCGCCGTTTATAACATTAACATTTACCATATTTATTTACCTGTCCTTTTCATAATATTTTGCACCTAAAGCAGTAATATCTAAATGTTCGGTGCGTTGTATATATTATAACACTATATATTGTAGTTGTCAAGTATTTTTAAAAATTTCCGGGTATAAAAAGAAAGGCTCAAAATTTATGCAAATGCTACAATTGGTTAACGAAAGGTATACTTGTTCACAAACAAGGTTTATTCATAAACAGCAACGGTCAACGTCGATACGGCTGAAAACCTCTCCGACCTTTTCGTTGAAGAAAATATCGGCGTTTGAGGCGGTCTGCTGTTTTGAGAGATTGCACACTACCGCAAATTTTCCTCTGAAATACCTTATAAAGCTTGCCGCAGGGTAAACGGTAAGCGAAGTGCCTGCGATTATAAGCATATCTGCTTCGGAGATCGCTTTTACCGTTTTGTTTATCACATCGCTGTCAAGGCTTTCCTCATAAAGCACGACGTCCGGCTTTATTATGCCGCCGCAAATCGTACACCTCGGTATCTTATCACGCTTTGAAGCGACATAGTTCACGTTGTAGAACTGTCCGCAGTCCATGCAGTAATTTCTGTGTACCGAACCGTGAAGCTCAAGCACATTCTGACTTCCTGCCATCTGATGAAGTCCGTCGATATTCTGCGTAACGACAGTAACTTCCTTTCCTGCCGCTTCAAGCTGAGCAAGCCTTTTGTGTGCGATATTCGGCTTAGCGTCAGGATAAAGCATCTTATCCCGATAGAACTCGTAAAAGTCCTCGGTGTTCTTCATGAAAAACGTGTGACTGAGTATCTCCTCGGGACTTATCCTGCGGCGATTTTCCCTGTCGGAATAAAGTCCGTCAGCCGAGCGGAAGTCGGGTATTCCGCTTTCGGTCGAAACGCCCGCTCCGCCGAAAAACACTATCTTTTTGCTGACTTTGAGCATTTCGTTAAAGCGTTCGATATCCTCGCAAAGCTCTCCCTTTTCAAAACGATCGATCTCGTCCATATTTCTCACCTGCAAATCTTATTCTTCGTCTGTAGAATATTTTTTATATCCCGGGTGCTTTCCCGTTACGCCGTATTTCGGTCGCATACCGATAAGGCGGTCGATATTGTCCCTGTCGATATCCTTTACTCCGCCGAGAAGTCTTGCAACGAGCGAGATCTGCGCCTGAAGCTCGAGCGTTTCCATTCTGTAATAAGCGGTCGTAAGGTCTGCGCCGACCGTCAGCGCACCGTGATTTTCAAGCAGCATAACATCATGCTCTTGCAAATACGGCTCTATCGCCTCGGGAACTTCGTATGTAGAGGGCGTGCCGTAGGGTGTGAGCGGAACTGAGCCTACTGCGATAACCGTTTCTATCATGCAGTAATCGTCTATCGGCAGATGTGCGCAGGCAAATCCTGTCGAAACAGGCGGATGCGCATGAACCACCGCTCCCACGTCGGGGCGGTCGTGATAGCATTTAAGGTGCATCTTGACCTCGGACGACGGACGCCAGCCCTCAGCCGCCTCGATAATATTGAACTCGTCGTCGATAAGACCTATCTTGTCGGGGGTGATATCAGCCTTTGAAACACCCGTCTGCGTAGCTAAGTATCTGCCCTCTGCTACCTTTACGGTAACGTTGCCGTCGTTGGCTGCGACCCAGCCCTTCTGCCACATTTTATGGCAGACTTCGACTATTTTTTCTTTGATATCTTCGTACATAATTTTTCGTCCTTTCTTGTTAATTCGGAATATCTGATTGATAAGGCACGCTGTCCATATACAACTTATCAGGACAGATGTCAACCTCGTTTCCGTTTATAAGCCATGTGACTGCTCCGTAATCAACATACGCTGTGCTGAAAAGAGCGGCATTTTCAAGCGGTGCAAATATTTTTTTGTTTTTTATAAGCGGCATAATGTCCGCAATTCGCTTTTCACCGTTGTCAAATTCGGCGATCAAGCGGTAATTGTCAAGCGGTTCAACTCTCAATATCTTACGCATAATATCTCACCCTTTCAAAAAGTGCCTTATTTAAAATGCATCGGATAATTACGAATTAAGCGAATTTACACAACGCCCTTCTGTAACATTACATTCGCATAAACCGCCTTTTCGCCCGTTGCGATAATAGCATAAGCGGTCTTTGCCTCCTCGTAGAAAGCGAAACGCTCTATCTCTCCGATAGCGTCAGCACCCCTTTCGTCGTGCTTTGCAACGATAGCTTTGTATTCCTCCCAGATAGGCGTTTTTGTGTTGTCGCCCGGCATTACCTGCATGAGATTTACCGGCTTTTCAACGTATGTATCGAGCGGAAACAGCTGTAGAATTGCGTCGAGCAGCTCGGGTACGCCGTGACCGTCGCAGCGGATGACTTTCGCATTTTTGCCCATGCTCTCGGCAGGGAAATTTCCGTCGGCTATCACTATCCTGTCGCTGTGCCCCATCTCGCAGAGCGTCTTTAAAAGCTCGGGCGAAAGTATCGCAGGTATATTTTTAAGCATTGTCTGTTACCTCCGTGAATGTTTTGTAAGCCTTATCCCACGCTTTCGTATTTTCAGGCTCAAAGGTATATATGTTTTCGGAATTGCGGACTATCTCCCTCGCTTCGTCAAGGTCTTTTATGTCGCCCTGAGCCATAAGCTGAATCGCTATATTTCCAAGCGAGGTAGCCTCGATAGGACCGCTCGAAACCGTACAGCCGCATGAGCAGGCGGTAAGTGCGGACAAAAATCTGTCCTTCGTGCCGCCGCCGACCATGTAAATCGTCGA
>JBJERC010000041.1:0-44153 GCA_051882075.1 Oscillospiraceae bacterium
TACTCATAGCTAAAGCTTTTTATCCACCGGCATAGCCGGTGGTTTTCTTTTACAAAAAAGGACGCTCGTTTTTGCAAACGAACGTCCTTTGATTTATTGCCTATAAAATTCATTCCGACGGCTCGCTGTCAAGGCTGTATCCGCCGCAGTTGTAGAAAAGCTCTCTTATCGCAAGAGCGCAGCCCGAAAGGAAAAGGTGCTTATCCTCGATAAACGAAAGACAAACCGCCTCGGCAACCTTTTCGCCGCCGACCCTTAAAACCGTTTCCTTAAACTTCTCAAACGAAAGCTCGCCCGTGAAGCAGAACTTGTGAAGCACTATCTTCTGCGGATTTGACGAGAAATAAAGGTTGTTTACAAGCACAGCAAACATGGTGAACACGCTCTCGAGTATCTTGACAACGCCGGGATCACGCTTTGCGTAAGAAGCCATTATAAGCTCCTTGTTTATAAGATCGGAATTTCCCTTCGCAGCCTGCCAGAGAAAAGGAGTCTGCTCCTTTGAGAAAACTCTTAAAAGCTTTCTCTTAACAGCGTCGGGAAGTATCTCGTTTTCAACACAGCCTCGTCTTCCGCAGGAGCATATCCTGTCGGACGAGGGGTTTATTATCATCTTGTCGACAAAATTCGTTCGGTTGTCGTAGGAAAGTATCGGCTCGTTTAAGTTAGTAAACACGAAGTTTAAATTCTTTCCGTACTGCAAAAATGCGATATTTCTTCTGTTCGGGTCACGGTCCTTCTGAAAGTCTATATTCGCCATAGCCGTTCCCTTTACCGAGTTGTCAAAAACCATCGGCAGCGAGGTGTAACCGCTCATGAACGCTTTGAGCCTGCTAAAGTCGGGAGAGCCGCCCGAAACGGAAATGTCCATTCTCGAATACATTGTCGGGTAGACCGCAAAGCCGATTCCGAGCAGCGAGGACTGTTCAAGACAGTTGTCGCTTAAAACGTCGTTCATCGACCTTACAAAGAATGAATAGATTGTCTTTCTGTCGGTCGATTCGTTGATTTTCAGATTACGCTTGTCGAGAACGTCGCCGGCAAGAGTCGAAAGCCCGACGCTTACAAGATCCTCCTCAACGGTTATTCCCATCGCAAACTTATAATGATGATTTATGTCGATAAGTATTTTCTTTCTGCCCCTCGGCGCTTTTTCGCTGACATGCTTATATTCGCCGATCTCGGAGATAATTCCCTGATCTATCATCTCGTTGGTGATTATCGTTACCGCCGCCCTCGTAAGCTCGAGCGCGCCTGCGATATCTATTCTCGAGGTCGGACCTCTCTGCTTTAATATTTTAAGCACCTGCATTCTGTTCCTGCGCTTTAAATCAAGTTTGCTTATCCCATGCTGTTCCACTTAGCTTATCCTCCGTAATGCATTAAATTTACCGCTCTTAACAAATGGATATGTGAATTAGTCATATTTGTTTATTATATAGCTATAATTATAATAACAGATAAAATTTAAAATAATATGAATATTTAAATAACATAAAACTTTTTGTATATTGTTAAGATTTTATTTACACTTTGACGGCAAGAAAAAGCCCCCGGGAAACAGGGGCTTTTCATATCAGTCGAACCACCTCGTAAAGCGGTATCGGTCGAAAACGTCGGGCGTCTTCGGCGGCTTGTTCTCTGCGGTCAGCTTTTTCTGAACAGCTATCTGATTCTGAAGCTGCGGCGGAAGCGTGCTGAAAAAATCATGACTTCTGCGGCTGCGTTCGTTTTCGGTCATAGTGATCTCTCCTTTTTGATTGATATGCTTATTATTCCACACTTCCGCCCTGTTTTATTCGTTTTTTGACAGCGAGGATAAAATGTCCTAACATAAAGAGCGCAAAATCTGTTGACATTACGACCATATGTTGCTATAATAATAGATAATAATATATAAAAATTTTAATGGACAAAAAAACAAAACGAATTTAACAGAAAGGAAAAATCGATATGAAGAAGATGCTTTTTATCTACAATCAGCGGTCGGGCAAAGGGCTGATAAAACACCATCTTTTTGATATTATCAACATTTTCACAAAAGGCGGATTTGAGGTAACGGCTTATCCGACGCAGGCTGAAAACGACTGCTTTAACAAAATTACGGAAAACGGAACGGATTTTGACGTCGTTGCGGTAAGCGGCGGCGACGGCACGCTCAGTCAGGCAGTTCATGCGCTTATCGGGCTTAACGAAAAAATTCCGCTTGGTTATATCCCCTCAGGCTCGACGAACGATTTCGCCTCGTCAATGGAAATCTCAAAGGATATGCAGGCGGCGGCGCAGGAGATAGTCGACGGCGTTTTTTATGAATACGACGTCGGAAAATTCAACGAAGCATATTTCGTATACGTTGCGGCATTCGGTCTTTTTACAGACGTTGCATATGAAACTCCGCAGGAAAGAAAAAATCTGTTCGGTCATGCGGCGTATATTGCCGAGGGTCTTAAACGGCTGAGCCTTGGCGCTTACAAGGGCGTTCAGATAACGGTCGAGCATGACGGCGTTTCCGAAACGGGAAGTTTCCTTATCGGTCTTGTGTCAAATTCACGCTCGATAGGCGGCATGAAGTTCCTTATCAGCGACAACGTTTATTTTGATGACGGTCTTTTCGAGGTAACGCTCGTTCGCACTCCCGAAACCGCTATCGCTTTGCAGCAGACGATAAACGATGCGATAATGAACCGCCTCAACACCAAAAACTTCCTCACGTTCAAGACCTCGAAGGTCGTTTTCAGAAGTGCGGATCCTGTTTCATGGACGCTTGACGGCGAATCGGGCGGCTCGCACACCGAAACGACGATAATAAACTGCTGCCGTGCGATAAAGCTTATCATAAAGCCGGGCGAAAAGACCGAGCAGCAGATGAAGCTTGATTCGATGTTCCGTGACACGAGAGATCTTAGCGATATTGAAGAAAATATATGATAAATTATAAAGGTTCGGAGTTAATTTTCCGGACCTTTTTATTTTACGATAACCCTTTAACCGCCGTTCAAAAACCCTGCAAGCCTGTCTATCTCGTCAAGCACGGCGGTATCCTCCGCAGCAGGCAAAACGTCGGTATTTTTGCTGCATATCATCGGATAAATATCCTTTGCATTTATATAGGTAAGCAGCGAACGTGCGGTGTCGTACGCTCTTTCAGCCGAGCCGAGACCGCCTGCGGCAAGCAGCACGCCGCCCTTTTTCGGCTTTATCTCAAACGGCTCGTTCATAAAATACTTTGCCGAAAAGTACATCTGAAAACGGCTTGCCACATCGAGAAGCCTTCCCGTCAGCTCGGAATAATAAACGGGCGAGGCGATAACAACGCAGTCGCAGACGGCGATATATTCGTAGACCTTCTGCATATCGTCCTTAATCACGCAGCCCTTGACCGTGCGGCAGCGGCGGCAGTCGACGCAGGGCGAGATCTTATCACGGTATGCGTTAATTACAAGGCTTTCGCCCTCGAGCCTTTCGAGCAGCCTGTCCGTCATTGCGGCGGTGTCGCCGTTTTTTCTCGGCGAGCCGTTTAATATAAGCGTTTTCATATGCGTTCTCCTTATCTTAAATTTTGCCTGTCAATACAGAGTATAGCATAAAACAGGTAAAACGTCAACAAAATATTTCCCTTGCAGCTTTTGCAAATTATTTAAAATTAGTGTTGATTTGTTCTTTAAAATGTAGTATAATGATTATTATACTTCAATAATTCATACAAAAAATAAAGGGGATAAAACAAAAAAATGAACAACCGACTAAAACGCCAGAGCACCTCCTCCTTTAAGATCATTATCGCAGGCTTTTTTCTGCTGATAATGCTCGGAGCGGCGCTTCTCTCTCTGCCGATCTCGTCGCAGAGCCGCACCTTCACAAGCTTTTTCGACTCGCTGTTTACCGCCGTTTCCGCAACCTGCGTTACAGGTCTTGTCGTAAAGGACACGGCTACCCATTGGTCAATGTTCGGGCAGGCGGTGATCCTGATCCTTATCCAGATAGGCGGTATGGGAGTTATTACCATAGGTCTTGCAATAGTCAGGGCTTCCGGAAGAAAAATAGGCTTAAAACAGCGCAGCACCATGCAGGAATCTATCTCCGCTCCGCAGATGGGCGGAATTATAAGATTTACAAGCTTTATCCTAAAAATGTCGTTTATAATCGAGCTTTCGGGCGCGCTTCTTCTCCTGCCCGTTTTCTGCAAGGACTTCGGCTTTCCGAAAGGCTTGTGGTACGCCTGCTTTCACTCGATTTCCGCATTCTGCAACGCAGGATTTGACCTTATGGGAATAAGGAGCAGCTTTTCCTCGCTGACTTCATACGACGCCTCGGTTTATCTTAATATCGTGATAATGCTGCTTATCGTTATCGGCGGTATCGGCTTTCTCACATGGAACGATATAAAGACCTATAAACTGCGCTTTACACGTTATTCGCTGCAAAGCAAGGTGATACTTTTCACCTCGGCGGTGCTTATCATTCTGCCGGCGGTTTACTTTTTCTTCTGCGAATATTCGGGACTTCCGGCAAAAGAGAGGATATTATACTCGCTCTTTCAGTCGGTAACGACAAGAACGGCAGGCTTTAACACCGCAGACCTTGCGGCAATGAACGAATCGGGAACGCTTATCATGATAATGCTGATGCTGGTCGGCGGCTCGCCCGGGTCGACCGCAGGAGGTATGAAGACGACAACGCTCGCCGTGCTGTTTTTAGCAGCGGTAACGGTTTTCGGCAGACGAAACGACGTTCAGTGCTTTAAGAGAAGAATTTCCGAGGAGGCTGTAAGAAACGCCGGTGCAATACTTTTCATGTACGGCGCATTCTTTATTTTAAGCGGCATTATAATAAGCAGGATAGAGTCGCTTCCGCTTATCACCTGTCTTTTCGAGACCGCCTCGGCGATTGGAACGGTCGGACTCACACTCGGCATAACCCCGACGCTTTCGGCGGCTTCGAGGATAATTCTTATGTTTTTAATGTTCTTCGGAAGAGTCGGCGGACTTACGCTTATTTACGCCGCCGTTCCGACGACCGACAACAAGCTTTCAAGACTTCCTCTTGAGAAAATAACAGTAGGATAACAAAAAAAAGGAGAATTTTTATGAAATCAATACTCATTATAGGCGTCGGACAATTCGGAAGCCATGTCGCAAGACGTTTGAACGAGCTTCCCTGCGAGGTAATGGCTATCGACATAAGCGAGGAGCGCATAAACGAAATACTTCCGTTTGTCGACAATGCTCAGATAGGCGACTGCACCAACGAGGAGTTCATGAGATCGCTCGGAGTGAGAAATTACGACGTTTGCATCGTATCGATAGGCGGACTTTTCCAGACCTCGCTCGAGGCGACCGCACTTGTCAAGGAGCTTGGCTCGCCGAGGGTAATTTCCCGTGCGACAAACGACGTTCAGATGAAGTTCCTTTTAAGAAACGGTGCGGACGAGGTCATCTATCCCGAAAAGCAGATGGCGATACGAGTTGCGACAAGGTGTGCGTCCGACAGCATTTTAGACTTCGTTCAGCTTGACGACAGCCATGCGATCTACGAAATGGTAGCGCCGAAAAAGTGGTCGGGAAAGTCGCTCGCCCAGCTTGACGTTCGCAAGAAATTCGGGATAAACATTATCGCTCTCAAAGACGGCGACAAAGTTACCGTTCCCATGGCGGACACCATAATGCACGAGGGCGACATTGTTTTCGCTATCGGCGAGGAAAAGGAAATTCAGAAGTGTTTTAATGTTTAAGCAACTCTATAACAGTATAACCGCATATAACAAGGACAGCCGCACAACGTACGGCTGTCCTTTCTGTATTTTTATCCCACCTTCACCCGAACATCAGAATTAAGCTCCTTCGCTATTCTTTCAATATCACTGCGGCACGTCATGAATGCGTCGACTATATCGGGGTCGAAATCCTCGCCCCTGCCCTTTTCGATAATGTTAAAGCATATCTCAAGCGGCATTGCGTCACGGTAGCAGCGGTTGGAGGACACTGCGTCGAAAACGTCCGCTACCGCCATTATCCTTGCACAAAGCGGAATGTCCGTTCCCTTCAAGCCGTCGGGATAACCCTTGCCGTTGTACTTTTCATGGTGATAATACGCAACCTGATAAGCCATTTCCTTGTAATCGTCGTCCATAAGATGCCCGAAGGTCTCGGTGATTATTTTGCCGCCCGTCGCCGAATGGGTCTTCATTATCTCGTATTCCTCGTTTGTAAGCCTGCCGGGCTTCTGGAGAATATAGTCGGGAATACTTATCTTTCCTATATCGTGCATAGGTGCGGCCTTTTTTAGATTTTCCATAAAATCCTTTGTGATATAACGTGCGTAACGCTCGTCACGGCGGAGCTGTTTTGCTATCTTTTCGGCATATATCGAAGTCCTGCGGATATGTCCGCCTGTGTTGTTGTCCTTGTTTTCGATAAGCGTAGCAAAGCCCATTATCATCTCGTTGTGATATTCGTGCGCCTCGATAAGCGTCGGGTTTTCCATTACAAGATAAATGCTTATAAGAATAAGCACGACCGCAAGAGCGGCGAACAGCGATTCGTGAACGAAAAGCTGAAGCACCGTAATAACGATAACTGTCACCATCGCCATGAAAAATCCCGTTTTCTTTCGCTTTTCGATATATGCGCTCTTTCTTAAAAACACCCACACGGTAAGCATGCTGTAAAGCGCAATGCAGATATATGTCGAATAAACGGGAATACCCATTGAATAGTTTGAATAAACTCCCTGAACGTAATATATAGTCGGCATTGTAAAAACAGTAACGCAGGCGGAAATGACGGCAGGCAGAATACACCAGAACTTCATCCTGCGCTTTTTCAGCTTAACGCCCGTAACGTCCGCCCAGTATATAAACAGCTCGCAGATAAACGCCTCAAAGAGCGTTAGAAATATAAGATGCACTATGTCATTTATTATGCCGGTCTTTTCGATATGATTTACCGTATACGCCGTTGCGCCGTCGAACAGCACGCAAAGCTCGCCTATAATAAACAGGCGGTCGTAATATTTGTTGCAAAGCTCCTTGCCCATGCGTTCTCCGAGCTTGTTGCCCTCGAAAATAAAAAGCGACCCGACGTAAAGAAGCAGCAGCAGACAGGCTATCTGCATTTTACAGGTCTGCAAGATCTCCATAAACCATTCCCCCTATTTTTTCAGTTCATTGTTTATTGCTCCACCAATTAAAACTTGCCAAAAGACGAAGCCGAAAAGACAAAATATCAAGGCGCAAATCGAAGGCATACTGGCGTATGTCGAGATTTGCAACGCAGAGATTTTGACTTTGCGGCGAGTATTGACGGCAAGGTTTAGTTGGGGGAGCAATACTATAAACATTATATCACACCCGATAAAAAAGCGCAAGGTTTATGTTGAAAAAATGCAAATGTTGTGTTATAATTATTTTAAGCAAAAATTACAGACAAAGGAGAGATCACGCATGAAATTTTACGAATACGGCAAGGAGAATGAAAAGATGATCGTTATGCTTCACGGGGCGAATTTCGTTCATTCGTTCGGCAAGCAGTATCCGCTCGCCGAAAAATATCACCTTATCATTCCGCACATAATGGGCTTCGGCGATGATACCGACAGGGTTTTTGACGCACAGAAATGTACGGACGAGCTTGCGCAGTTTATCAGCGGCTTGGGTAAAAAGGTGCTGCTTGTCGGCTTTTCGCTCGGCGCACAGCTTGCCTTTAAACTTGTGTCGGAGCATGAAGAGCTTTTCACCGCCGCGATAATCGTAAGTCCGTGGCTTATCAAGGAAGAGCCTTTTTTGTCGAAGATACTCGAGGTGAACAAAAAGCAGTTTCGCTCGTTCAAGAACAAGACCGTCTGCTCGCTTATCGGGCTTATGAACGGTCTGCCAAAGGAACAGCGAAAGGAATTTGTCGAGCAGATGCAGCAGGTCAAGCTTGAAACGATAGTAAATTCGGTCGACAACGGAATAACCCTCGACAGCGTTCACGGCTTTTCAGATATTTCGATACCCGTTACCGCCCTCGCAGGCGCAAAGGAGCAGGAGGTCATTCACGACAGCGTGAAGAAAATGGCGCAGCTTAATAAAAATTGCAGCTACGAGATATGGGAAAAGGCGGCGCACAACATTCCGCCGCTTTTTGCGAAAAGATTTAACGAAGTTATTGAAGCAAACGTATAAAAATAAAAGGCTGCCGTAAAAAGCAGCCTTTGTTGTTTATTTCCCGAAAGAACGTATCGCTTTTTTCACCCTGCTCTCCGGCTTATAAAAATGCTGATAATCGGGCGAAAGCTCCCAGTCGCCGCCCCAGCTCCAGCCGTACCTTGCAAATATCTTAAAGCAAAGATCGTCATGCGTTATCTTGTGTTCAAAATCCGCCGTTCTGTCGGCATAGGCGAGGGCGTTTCCGGGCATTACCACGCCGTTTTGAATGTAGGGGTTGTAAAGCGGATTTATGTCTATCGCCCTGCCGAGCGCATGAAGCGAAAGCGTTTTCGTGTTCGCAACGAAACGATAATTGAAGCAGGAGGAATTGTTGTCCGCCATTATCCTGTCGTCGTTGCCGCCGTATTCCTCCGCAAGCCTTATCTTCTCTATCCGATAGCCTGCATTATACAGCTCCTCGAAAATTTTCACAACCTCCTGCGCAAGCCTTTTGTCGCAGACAAGCTCGCCGCCGTGAGGTTTACCGTCAAAGCCGATATGCCTGACTTTCACAAGCCGCAGACCGTCAAGGCTTATTCCTGCGCCGTCTGGGATTTTTACCCTGCCGTCAGCTTTCAGTATCTCAAATCCGTCCATTCAATACTCTCCGTTCTCCGATTTACAGCCTTTTAAATACAGCGCAGCTTATCCTCGGTATCATAACGCTGCCCGAAAATCTGCGGTAATCTGGTCTGCCGTTTTCGTCAAGCCGCTTGTAATAAACTCCGCCCGGCAGGTCCGCCCACCTGTCCTCGCAGAAACGGTTTATTATTATAAAATAATTCTCGCCGCTTTCGTTGTCCGAAAGCTCGTATGCGATAAGCTCGCCCCTGTCGTGGAAAAACAGCCGGCTGTCAAGCTGTTCGCTCGTTCTCATTCTGAAAAGCGGCGACGATCTTCTCAGAGCGATAAGTGCCTTGTAATATGTGAAAATATCGAAATTCTTTTCCTTTTCGTCCCATCTTATCATGTTCGTATGGTCGGGAGCGTTATAGCTGTTGCCGTCGTAAATGTTAGTTTCGTCGGGAGTTTCGCCGTTTCTGAAAACCTTCGGCTTTGTGCGCAGAAAGTCCTGTCCGAGCTGAATGAACGGCACACCCTGCGACAGTATAACAAGTGCGGCGGCGAGCTTATCCATTCGCCTGCGCTCCTCGTCGGTGTAGCTTTTTGCGGAGATCGCAAGCTTATCCCAGAGCGTGTGGTTGTCGTGCGCCTCGCAGTAATTTATCGCCTGCGCAGGAGTAAACGCCCAGCAAAGATCGTCCGCCGTGCCCTGAAGCGCCGTGTACCGTGCGTTTGCCGTAATGCCCCTCTTTATCGCATTGAAAGCATAGCCGTTGCCGTTTACAAAGCCAGTTTCGTGAAGATTGAATGTTCCGCCCTTTATTCCGTCACGGATATTGTCGTTGAAAAGTCCGACCCTGCCGAAGCTGTAGCTGTTCCATTTATAGCAAAGCTTGTCGGTAAGATAGGGCGATTCTCCGCCCGTCCAGCCCTCGCCGTACATCATTATCGAGGGGTCGATCTTGTCAAGCTCATCTCTTATCATATTTATCGTATCAATATCGTGAAGTCCCATAAGGTCGAAACGGAAACCGTCTATCTTATATTCGTTCACCCAGAATTTAAGCGCATGGAGCATGAAATTTCTCATCATAGCGTGGTCGGAAGCGGTCTCGTTTCCGCAGCCCGAGCCGTTTGAGAAATTGCCGTTTTTATCCAGTCTGTGATAATAATACGGCACGGTCTTATGAAAAGCCGATTCCTCTGTATAGTAGGTGTGATTATACACAACGTCGAGAATAACGCCTATGCCTGCTTTATGAAGCGCCGCCACAAGCTGTTTGAACTCTCTTATCCTCACGTCGCCGTCCTCAGCGTCCGTGCAGTAATAACCCTCGAGGCACATATAATTCTTCGGGTCGTAGCCCCAGTTATACTGACCTGCATACGGCTTTTTTTCGTTGACGGTCGCATAATCCGCAACGGGCATAAGCTGAACGTGGGTTATACCAAGCTCCTTTAAATGGTCAAGACAGGTCCTCACGCTACCGCAGCGTGTACCCTCCTCGGTAAAGCCTGTAAATCTTCCTCGGTTATACCACTGAACTCCGCTCGTTTCGCTTACCGAAAAATCTCTCACATGACATTCGTAAATTACAGCGTCGACGGGGTTTTCGCACTTTATCCTGCCGCAGTCCTCCCAGCCCTCCGGATTGAGCGACTTAAAATCCGCAATATATCCCCTCTCTCCGTTTGCGCCGCAAGCCTTCGCATAAACGTCTATCGTTTCTACCCGTCTGCTGTGGTCGAATTCGAGCGTATAGGTGTAATACATTCCGTAAACGTCGTGGTGAAGCTCAACATACCACACGCCCTTTTCGATAGGACGCATACAGAGCGTTTCAACTCTGTTGTCGCCCTCGCCCGAGGTGTAGAGATTGAGCGTGACCGCCGTACAGAGCGGCGCCCATATCTTAAAGCGTGTGTATTCGCCGTCGACCACAACTCCGAGGTCGCCGCCGTCATAGGTATATTTTTCGTCAAATTCCTTATAGTCGTTAATGTATTTCTTCATCTCTTTACTTCCTTAAAAATACAGCGGAGCATCTTTTCACTTGCGATCACGATGTCCGCCGGTTTGATTTTATATGCATATCTGCAAGTTATGCTCTTGCAATGACCTCGCCCATTCTGAGCTTTGTTTCCATGCCCTTTGCGGTGTTTTCAAGCAGGTCGGCGCAAACGCTTGCCTTGCCCTTTTCTAAAAGCAGAACTATCGTCGAGCCGCCGAACTCGAAGTAACCCTTTTCCTCGCCCTTTTTAACGGCTGCCTTTGCGGCGGTGCGGTTGGTTATTTTTCCGACCATCATCGCCCCGACCTCCATCTGAATGACGTCGCCGAAAGCTTTCGTTCTTATCATGCAGTAGGTGCGGCTGTTTTCCTTAAAAACAGGCTCGTATTCGTTTATTATCGGACGCACGGTGTTAAGTCTGCCGCTTATATGTCTGTCGTGGCTTTTAACTCCGTCGGCAGGGTAGATATAATGATGATAATCGTCGGGGGTGAGCCTTATGACTACCGCCGTTCCGCCCTCGTACTTCTTCGCAAGCTTTTTATCCCGAAGCAGCGAAGCTGCGCTGTAAACGCTGTTTTTTATCACGAAAATGTCCGTGTCGGAAATGCTGTATGCGCTTACCTTTCCGTCGGAGGGACAGACAAGAGCGTTCTTATCGGCGTCAATAAGCCGTCTGCCCGGCTTGATCTTCCGTGTGAAAAAGTCGTTGAACGAAAGATACTGCTTGTCCTCGTAATCGAACATATCTATGCCGTTCTTTTGCGCATAGAGATCGGCAAAAGCCGCCGACAGCTTTGTACTGAGCAGAATACCGCCCGCCTTGCTTATAAACGGCATACAAAGAATTTTCATACAGGCACGGGAAATCGGCGAGGAATAGATCGACTTTATAAGGCTCTCGGTGCGCTCCTCTTCGACAAACACCCTGCCCGTGCGGTCGCATATCTTCATGATGATCTGTCCTTTCTCAAAAAAATCTCAGCCTCTTACTTTAAGATACCCGAACACGATAAGCACTCCCATAATGAAAAACAGCACTATCGTCTTTACCGAGAATTTCTTTACGTTTATATTGAGTATGAACAAGAGAGCTATCACTATCATCATTATCTGAATGACGTAAGGAAACGCAAACGGCGGTATATTATGCCTTCCGAGATACAAAAGCGGAAAGAACATCGCAACGGTTGTTACGGGGAGTCCCTGATACTTCTTTCTCGGCTCGCTGCATATCTGCTGTCGCTCCTCCTCGGTCACGTTGAAATAGCCGAGCCTTATTACCGCCGCCTGAACGATAAGATAAGCCGAAACTATTCCAAGCCCCTTGTTCACGCCGTAGCTGTATCCGATAATTGCAGGATAAACGCCGAAGCAGACAAGGTCGCAAAGCGAATCTATCTGTATTCCGAAAACCTTTTCGTCGGCGGTGCGGTTTTTCATCGCCCTTGCTATCTTTCCGTCGAACATATCGCATATGCCTGAAATAAGCAGACAGAAATAAACGACCGCATAACGCCGCTCAAACACCTGCGTTATTCCGTAGACCGACGAGGCAAGTCCGATATATGTTAAAACTACAGACGGATTGTAAAACCCAATGAACACTCCGCATCTGCGGTCGGGGTCTTCCCTTCGGCGCAGCTTTATCGGCTTGAACCTTCTTTTTTCCCTTTTGCCCGTGCGGCTGTTTTTCCGCTCGGGTTTTTTATTTGAAACTCCTACCATTTTTCTCCTCGCATTTTTACATCAGGTAAAGCGCCGCCAGACCGATAACCGTCTGAATAACGGCAAATCTGATAACGACCTGCGTGTCGCCGACATTAAGATTTTTTCTCCAGTGGTCGTGGATAGGCGTGCGGATATTTTCCATGAAATTCGTCATTTTAAGGAATCTGCGGAAAGAAAGCTTTAACAGTCCGAGTCCGCCGTCAATTATTATCATGCTTGCAAAGACGATGAACAAAAACGGGTCTTTGCTCTTTAGTGCAAGAATTGCAAGGAATAAACCGATCGCTCTCGAACCTGCGTCGCCCATTAAAATCATGCTCGGCGAGCAGTTGAACCAGAGATACGCAAGCAGCGTTACTATCATAATATCAGCCTGTATCCTTACGTCAGACGGCAGACCGTGGAGGACGAAAAGAAGAATGGTCGATACAGAAAGCGTAGCGCACATTCCGTCAACGCCGTCGCAGCAGTTTGTAACGTTGATACTTGTCCAGATAAGCACCATGCAGAGTATCGCATAAATAACTACGGGGATATGTACCTTGCTGCCGAAAATGAAAATATCCGTGCTGTTATGCACAAGGAAATTAACGGTAAGCGCAATCGTGATCGCTAAGTCTAAAAGACCCTTTTTAAGCTCGCCCCAAGGCGTTTTTGCGGCGTCGTCGAAAAATCCCGTAAGCATAGCCGCATAGATAAGCACCATATTAATCGCAGTTTCAGCCGAAAAGGGAACGAAAATCGCCGAGCAGAGAACGAACGAGGTTATCATGATGATCCCTGCGCCCCTCGGCTTGCCCTGACTTAACGCACCGTTTAACGCAAATTCTCTTCCGTGATCCTTAGGCAGCAGCTTCATGAAAAATTTTATCGCAAGAAAAGCCGCAAAAAAGCTTGCTAAGAACATTATCGGCGAATAAACCGCCTTATCTGACAATAATGAGTAAAGCATAGTAGTTTTTCCATTCATTTTAGATTTTGCCGCATATCTTGGCGGCAAGTTCGGGCGGTTCTGCGTTCACGGCAGCATAGCCCAATATATATTATACTACATTCAGAGCCAAAATGCAAATAGTATACGGCGTAAATTTGCACAAAATTTACTTGTTGCGATTGTATGCTCCAATAAATCGCAGGATATTTGCGATTTTTGCAGGTAAAATTAACAGTTTGTTTACTTTTTACCTCTTTTAAAAAATAGACACTTTTAATATTGTGTCTATTGACATATTTGCTTTATAGTAATAAAATATATATTATGGGCTGTTTATACCCTCCCGAAGAGTATTGCAGCCGGAAAGGAATTGGTTTTTAAAATGAAAAAGGTAACGGTGATAACAGGTCATTACGGAAGCGGAAAAACAAATCTTTCGGTAAACCTTGCCGTAAAGCTTGCGGGCGAGGGGAAAAAGGTTACGGTCATTGACTTTGATATGGTAAACCCGTATTTTCGTACCGCCGATTTTAAGACAATGTTTTCTGATATAAACGTCGACCTTATATCCTCCGTATATGCAAACTCAAATCTCGATATGCCTGCCGTCACATTCGACGTTCACTCGATTTGCAGGGACGACGGATACGTTATAATCGACGTAGGCGGCGACGACGCAGGGGCTGCGGCTCTGGGCGGATTCAAGGCTCTTTTTGAGGAGCTTAAAGCGGCTGACGAGATAGATATGTTTTATGTCATCAATCAGAGAAGGTATCTTACAAAAACGCCGCAGGAAGCGCTCGAGCTTATGTATGAGATAGAGTCGGCGATACGCTTTAAGCACACGGGTATCGTCAACAACACTAACCTTGGCTGCGAAACTACCGCACAGACGGTTTTACAGTCGCTTGACTTCGCAAAGAGCGTGTCTGAGGCGGCAGGGCTGCCGATAGTTATGACCTCAGTTCCCGAGGGCGAGATCTCTGCTGTCGATACCGCCGATAGATCAAGCAATTTTACCCCCGTTAAAGCTTATGTCAAGCCTTTATGGGAGCAATGATATAACAATAATAGAAAGGAATATACTGCTATGGCAAAAATTACTGTTAATTTTGACAGATGCAAGGGCTGCGGCTTGTGCGCAACCGCCTGTCCGAAAAAGATCGTTGCGGTTCAGAACGAAAAGCGTAACGCAAAGGGTTACGGCACCGCCGTTTGCACAAACCCCGAAGCCTGTATCGGCTGCGCTATGTGCGCTATTATGTGTCCCGACTGCGCTATTACGGTCGAGAAGTAAGCTCGCACCCTCTTATTAACGAATTAAAGCATAAAAGCATCGAAAGGAGGTTCATATTCCGTAAATTAAAAATGGAATATGGTCGTATTTATGGAAAGAAGTTTAATGAAAGGCAACGAAGCTCTTGCGGAAGCCGCAATGAGAGCAGGCTGTAAATGCTTCTTCGGTTATCCTATCACACCGCAGACGGAAATTTCAGCTTATCTTGCCAAGAAAATGAACAAAGCCGGGGGAGTTTTCCTTCAGGCTGAGAGCGAGGTCGCAGCTATCAACATGGTGCTGGGCGCAGCTTCGACGGGCGTAAGAGTTATGACGTCCTCCTCGTCGCCGGGAATTTCGCTTATGAGCGAGGGCATTTCATACATAGCCGCTTCCGACCTTCCCTGCGTTGTAGTAAACGTTCAGAGAGGCGGCCCGGGACTCGGCGGAATCCAGCCTTCGCAGGCGGACTATCATCAGGCTACAAAGGGCGTAGGTCACGGCGACTTCCACATGATAGTTCTTGCTCCCGACTCGGTTCAGGAAATAATCGACATGACGGTAAAGGCTTTTGAAAAAGCGGACGAATACAGAATGCCCGTTATGATACTCGCCGACGGTCTGCTCGGTCAGATGATGGAGCCTGTTACCTTCCCCGAGATACACTCGGCCGAACCCGAAAAACCTTGGGCAACGGTAGGTCACAAGAACAAGAGAGAACACAATATCGTAAACTCGCTTTTCTTACAGCCCGATATCCTCGAAAATTCCGTTAAGGCACGCTACGAACGCTACGAGGGAATTATCGAAAACGAGCAGGACGCTGAATGTTATCTCTGCGAGGACGCCGAGATCGTTGTATGCGCATACGGAGCTTCGGCGAGAGTCGCAAAGAGCGCTGTCAGCAAGGCAAGAGAAAACGGTATCAAGGCAGGTCTTTTCCGTCCCAAGACGGTTTGGCCGTTCCCTGAAAAAGCTATAAACGAAAACTGCAAGAATGCAAAGGTTTTCCTCTCGGCAGAAATGTCGATGGGTCAGATGGTCGACGATATAAACACGGCTATCAAGTTCACACGTCCTGTTGAATTCTTCGGAAGAACGGGCGGCGTTATCCCGACCCCTGCCGAAATACTCAGAGAAATTGAAAGAATCGGAGGTGCTTTATAATGTCAGTCGTTTTTGAAAGACCTCACGCTTTATGCGATTACCCCATGCACTACTGCCCCGGCTGTACTCACGGAATCATTCACAGACTGGTATGTGAAGTAATGGACGAAATGGGTATCGAGGGCGAAACCGTCGGCGTTATCCCCGTAGGCTGCTCGGTGCTTGCTTATGATTATTTTAACTGCGACGTTATCGAAGCTCCGCACGGACGCGCGCCTGCCGTTGCAACGGGCGTTAAAAGAGCGCATCCCGAGCTTAATGTCTTCACATATCAGGGCGACGGCGACCTTGCCGCTATCGGTACTGCCGAAACCGTTCACGCTGCCGCAAGAGGCGAAAATATTGTCGTTATCTTCGTAAACAACACCACCTACGGCATGACGGGCGGACAGATGGCGCCTACCACCCTCCCCGGTCAGATAACCCAGACAACGCCGTTCGGTCGTGATACCGCCGTTCAGGGTCACCCGATCAGAATGTGCGAAATGCTCGCAACGCTTCAGGGAACTGCGCTTGCACAGCGTGTTTCGGTCGACAGCGTTCCGAGAATCAGAGAAGCTAAAAAGGCTATCCGCAAGGGCTTTGAAAATCAGAAGGAAAAGAGAGGCTTCTCGATAATCGAGGTGCTTTCGACCTGCCCGACAAACTGGGGTCTTTCGCCCGTCGAATCTCTTGAAAGAGTAAGAACGGAAATGATCCCCTATTATCCTTTAGGTGTTTACAAGGATATTACTGCCGAAAAGGAGGGTGAATGATAATGACTAAGGAGCTTATTCTCGCCGGCTTCGGCGGACAGGGTATCCTTTTTACCGGAAAGGTGCTTGTTTATTCGGGACTTTTGGAGGGTAAGGAGGTTTCGTGGCTTCCGTCCTACGGCCCTGAAATGCGAGGAGGAACGGCAAACTGCTCGGTCTGCATTTCCGACGAACCCGTCGCTTCGCCGCTCGTTACCGAACCCGACTACCTTATCGCAATGAACACGCCCTCGTTTGAGAAGTTCATTAACGCTGTAAAGCCGGGCGGAATGGTTTTCGCCGACGAGGAGCTTGTTGAAGCAAAGACCGACCGCACGGACATCACCGTGTTCAGTATCCCTGCTTCAAAGCTCGCTTCCGACAACGGACTTACAGGCGCAGCCAATATGATACTTCTCGGAAAGCTTATCAAGGAGACCGAAATGTTCTCGCTTGACGAGATAAAGTCAGGTCTTGGCAAGTCGATTCCGCCCAGAAAGGCAAATCTGCTCGACTCGAACGTTAAGGCAGTTATGCTCGGAATGGAGTCATAATTTTTCGTCAAATAAAAATCTTTCGGGGGTCTGCTGATTTTCAGATCCCCGATTTTTTGAAAGGTCATTTTATGTCAGATCGTTTTTCAAGAACAAAAATGCTGCTCTCTTCCGAGGGAATGGAGCGGCTTAAAAACAGCCGTGTCGCCGTTTTCGGAGTCGGCGGAGTCGGCGGCTTTGCGGTCGAAGCGCTCGCAAGAAGCGGCGTCGGCACGCTCGACCTTATCGACAACGACAGGGTTTCTTTGACAAATATCAACCGTCAGATAATTGCGCTGGGCAGCACCGTCGGAATGTATAAGACCGAGGCGGCAAAGCTGCGTATCGCCGACATTTCGCCCGATACGACGGTCAATATCCACAACTGCTTTTTCATGCCCGAAACTGCGGATATGTTTGACTTTTCGCAGTACGACTACGTTATCGACGCTATCGACACGGTCACGGGAAAGCTTGAGATAATCAAGCAGGCGGACAGGGCAGGCGTTGCGGTCATTTCAAGCATGGGCGCAGGCAACAAGCTCGACCCGACCGCTTTCAAGGTCGCCGACATTTACAAAACGAGCGTTTGTCCGCTTGCGAAGGTCATGCGGCACGAGCTTAAAAAGGCAGGCATAAAAAAGCTCAAATGCGTTTATTCGGAAGAGCCGCCGATAAAGCTTTCGGACGAACAGCAGGCGATATGCGCCGACGAAAAACCCAACGGCAGACGGGCGATCCCCGGTTCTGTCGCATTCGTGCCGTCAGTCGCAGGACTTATAATCGCAGGCGAGGTGATAAAAGACCTTGCGGCAATTCATAATGCATAATTCATAATGCATAATGCATAATTCTTCAACAAAAAACATTCGCCCGACAAGCTGTCTGACGAATGTTTTTGTTTTATATTCCTAAAGAAAATTACCTGTCACAAACGTTTGATAAACCGAACAAAACTTATCACAAACGTTGGATAAACCGAACAAAACTTATCACCAACGTTGGATAAACCGGGGGGAAGAATTTCGAGACTATCGAAATTCTTCAGAAAATAGCCCTTCGGGCTATTTTCAGTGTCCTGCTTTTCCTGCTGCTATAAATCTCTTGAGGTCGGCTGCGTTTAAGCACTTTTCAAGAGCAACGTCCATCGAAATTCTTCTCTCGTTAACAAGCTTTGCAAGCTCCTGGTCGAGCGTCTGCATTCCGTACTGCTTACCTGTCTGCATTGCAGAACCGATAAGGTGAACCTTGTCGTCACGGATCATAGCCTTGATAGAGTCTGTTGCGGCGAGAATTTCGCAGCAGGCAACACGGCTCGTTCCGTCAAGCGTACGGCAGAGCGTCTGGGTACAGATACCAACAAGAACCGAAGCGAGCTGGGTTCTGATCTGGTGCTGCTGGTGTGCGGGGAATACGTCGATGATACGGTCGATAGTCGAAGCGGCGTCGGTCGTGTGAAGGGTACTCATTACAAGGTGTCCCGTTTCAGCGGCGGTTACGGCAGCTTCGATAGTCTCGAAGTCACGCATTTCTCCTACGAGGATAATGTCCGGGTCCTCACGGAGAGCGGCTCTCAGCGCCATCGAGAAGCTCGGAACGTCTCCACCGATCTCACGCTGGTTTACCATACATCTCTTGTGTGCGTGCATATACTCGATAGGGTCTTCGACTGTGATAATGTGAGCCGACTTGTGAAGATTTACATGGTCGATCATTGCCGCAAGAGTCGTCGACTTACCTGAACCGGTAGGGCCTGTTACAAGAACAAGTCCACGGGGACGCATCGCAAATTCAGCAAGTACGGGCGGCAGGTCGAGATCTGTAAGCGTCGGAATGTCGTTTCTGAGAAGACGGAAAGCGATAGCGGTGTTTCCTCTCTGACGGTATACGTTGACACGGTGACGGAAACCTCTTGTCGATACATATGTATAGTCGGTATCGATATGGTCTCTGATCTGCTGCATCTGCTTTTCGTTGGTGGTAGCACGGCAGATAGCCTGAATGTCGATCTCGGTCATGTCGGGATATGAAGAAAGCTTTCTTAAATTACCGCCCTGTCTTACGATAGGGGGGATTCCGACTGTGAAATGTAAGTCGGAGCAGCCTAATGCTCTTGATTCGTCAAGAATTTTGTTAATATCAATTGCCATTTTTATAACCTCCAGTTAAATTTATATTAAACAGCATATGTTACACGGATAAGTTCGTCCATCGAGGTCGTGCCCTTCTGAACGAGGAGCGAAACGTTGTCACGCAGCAGCCTGCAGCCCTCTTCCTTAGCAAGCTTTTCAATAGCCGGAGCTTTTGCGCCCGAGGTGATAAGCTGCATCATTGCAGGAGTCGAAAGCAGGATCTCGTGAATAGCCGTTCTTCCCTTATAACCTGTGTTGTTGCAGGCAGGACAGCCGACCGGAGCGTAGATCTCTATCGAATGGTCTATTCCCATAAGCTCGTTGTCCGTCGCATTGCTCATTACCTTTTTCTTACAGTCAGGACAAAGCACCTTTGTAAGACGCTGTGCAACGATACCGATAAGCGAGGTCGCAACCATGTAAGGCGCAACGCCCATGTCCACAAGACGGGTTACTGTCGAAGCGGCGTCGTTTGTATGAAGCGTCGAAAGCACCATATGTCCCGTAATAGCGGCACGGATAGCGATCTCGGAGGTTTCCTTGTCACGCATCTCACCGACCATTATAATGTCAGGGTCCTGACGGAGAATTGAACGGAGAGCGGCGTCAAAGGTCATGCCCGCTTTATCGTTTATCTGACACTGATTGATTCCCTCGATAGCTTTTTCGACAGGGTCCTCGACCGTGATAACGTTAACGTTAGGCTTTGCCATTTCACCGAGAGCGGCGTAAAGGGTGGTCGTTTTACCTGAACCGGTAGGTCCTGTTACGAGCAGAACGCCCTGAGGAACTTTAAGGCAGGAAGCAAATCTTTCGTAGTTATACTGCGTCATACCGAGGTCAGTTACCTTACGAACCGAAACGTCGCCCGTTGCGAGAATACGAATAACTATCTTTTCGCCGTGAACGGTAGGAAGATTGGACACACGAAGGTCAAGGTGCGTTCCGTCGACGTCCTGAGACATACGGCCGTCCTGAGGAATTCTCTTTTCGGCAATATTCATACCGCTTAAGATCTTAAATCTTGTCGTGAGCGAAACGTGAAGCGCCGAGGAGATCGACATAAGCTCGATAAGGTCGCCGTTTACACGAATTCTGATACGGGTAAAGGTCTTGAACGGCTCGATATGGATATCCGTTGCTTCCTTTCGGAAGGAGTCGGCGATTATCGTCGAAGCGAGCTTAACGATAGGCGCATTGTCGATACGGTCGTTTGCCTCGTTTACGATATCTTCAAGGCTGAGCTCCTCTTCCTTCTGCTTGGTAGCCTCCTCAACGATCGACGACGTCTGACCTGCGGAGTACATTTTACCTATTGCTCTGTTAACAGCGCCCTTTGTCGCCATCTGGAATGCGATCGAACAGCCGGTCTTTGCACGGATATCCTCCATCGCATAGAAGTTTGAAGGCTCCGAGGTCGCGCAGGTGAGTCTTCTTCCGACCTTCTGGAGTGCGATTACGTTATACTTTCTTGCGGTGTCCTCGTCGATCCTCTTTACTATGTCGGGGATAAGCTCGGTCTTGTCAAGGTCAACGAAAGGAATGTTAAGACGCTCGGCAAGCACTTCGGCGAACTGGTTCTCCGTAAGCAGCTTCATCTCGAGAATAAGATCTCCGAACTTTTTCTTTCCGTCGGATTCCTTTTGTTTGGTAAGCAGCTCCTGAAGCTGTTCTTCCGTGATAAGCCCCTTCTCAACAAGGTGTTGTCCGATAGGTATGTTTTTCATAAAAAAATACTCCTCTTCCCGCAGCGGTTTTTGCTTTTGCCCGACAATGTGCTGCGAGTCACTGACGGGACATTTTCCGTTTGAACTCACTGCGCTAAAGATAATGTGCGCAGCTTTTCAGATAAATTAAATTATTTAAAAATTACTATTGAAATTAAAATTAAAATGTGCTAAAATAATATTATCAATTTATAGAGGGAGGTTTAGTCAAGATGTCTTACGAACTGCAATACAATATTTATATTGCGGCAATGCACGTTTTCATGTTCCTGTTCGGAGCGGCAGTCGGCAGCTTTCTTAACGTCTGCATTTATCGTCTGCCTAAAGGAGAGTCGCTGATAAAGAGCAATTCCCACTGCATGACCTGCAGAGAATATATCAAAAAGCGTGACCTTATCCCGATCGTCAGCTGGTGTCTGCTCAGGGGAAAATGCCGTGCGTGCGGCGCTCCGATCTCGCCGAGATATACGGTAGTCGAAAGCTTAAACGCTGTCGGCTGGGTGCTTATTTCATTAAAGCTCGACCTTGTCGGAAATATGCTTTACACGATCTTGTGCTGTCTCGTTTATTCCGCACTGCTCGTTGTATTTTTCATGGACTGGGATACGCAGCTTATTTCGACCTATGTTGTGATTTTTATCGGAATTCTCGCCGTGCCGGAATATCTGCTCTGTACACGCTCGAGCGGTCTTGATCTGAAATCGCACATAATCGGAATATTCGCCGCAAGCGTTCCGCTTCTTATCGTTTTTCTTGTCTCAAAAGGAAAAGCGATGGGTCTCGGCGACGTTTACTTAATGGCGGCTGCGGGTGCGTTTCTCGGAACGGCAAAGGTCGTTACCGCTCTTGCGCTCGGCGTCATCATCGGTTCTGTCGCAGGACTTATCATCAAGAAGATAAGCGGCGATTCAAAATTTGCGTTCGGTCCGTGGCTTTCGATAGGAATTCTTATCTCGATGCTCTGGGGATTCGATATTGCAAATTTCTACATGAATTTCAGCGGACTTGGCGAGCTGCTTTACGGCGAGGGCTATGTCAGCAGGATGCCGTATTTCAGCTGAAGTCAAGCTTTAGCACTGTTTAAAAACTTATTTCGCTCAAAAAATCCTCCGAGATTATCGCTCGGGGGATTTTTTCAGCACCGGATCCGTTAAAGATCCGGCGTGAAGTTTAAGTTGTTGCTTGCTGTTTGCCCTTGATTTAAAGACTATACCCAATCTTCGGGCTGTTCAAAGAATACCTCTCCGTCGATTATCCAGATATCCATCAAGATGCTGTTGCCGCTGGTGTCAGTTGAGCTACCGTAAGCAATTTGATGAATTTTGACATTTCTGTTCCAGTTCGATACGAAATAGAGCTGTACAAATTCATCGTAGTCTAATCTTAACTGATCTCCGTCATTTAATGTGCGGAATTCCCACGAATTATCATACGAATACTGGTATTTGAACGATTGGAGATACTCACCGTTTTCATAGCTCGGCTGACGTGAGCTTATATGAACAGTAAAGTTAATTGCCTGACCGGCGGGCATAAAGCCTTCGGGCATTTCCTTGTAATAGTAGCCGTCAAGGAACCAAAGCTCGCTTGTTGTCAGCAGCTCGTCTGCGAAGATAGGTACGCAGGGGTTAAAAGCTGCTGTATATTTTGCTTCGAGAGAATTATTCTTCTTTCCGCTGAATCCGAGTTCGCTGCCAAACAGGAGAACGTTTATGTTATCAAAATCAATAACAATGTCTGCTACGTCCTTGCTTACCTCGCATTCCAATCTAAAGGTTTCATACTCTGAGCTTAGGCGATAATCTTCAAAAGCCTCTGCGTCAAGTGCCTTTACTATGATCTGCTTTCCGTCATAACCGCTGTTTGTAACTCTTGTGTGAACTACGATCGAACCGGAAACGTGGAGATCAGTGGGGTCATCGGCAGGAAGCGATGAGCTTTCAGAAGACGAGCTTTCGGACGATGAGCTTTCCGAGGACGAGATGTCAATTACTGAACTCGGAGGAGAAGGAGGAATCGGTTCCGAACTTGAAGAAGATGATGATGAGCTGCTTGAACTGCTCGAGCTGTTGGAATCTGAGGGATTTGCATTATTAGTCGAAGTCGACTCTGAAGGCTTTTCGTAGAATATCCAGATGGTGTTGTCGCCGCTTGATTCGTCGTAGGGGTCAAGGTTAACGCCCTTTGACATTCTTCCGATCTGGTTCTGCATATTTACGAGCTGGAATGTTTCTGTGTAATTGTAGGGCATAGTTTTATCAGGCTCGAACGATGAAGAAGTCGCCTTCATAGGCCAAGCGTCGATTCCGAGAGTAATGCTCTCTGCGCCTGCGTTTGTCGAGATACCTGCGATCGAGAACTGGAATTCATACTCGTCGAGAATTCCGTCGGAAACGCAAGCCACGCCGTCGTCGAAATCAGATGTAAGACCGTGACGGGTGTAGCCCTTTGCGCCCTTTTTGCTTGTCGCTCTTGTTTCGTTGCTGAGCTTGACAAAATGCTTATAGCTTCCGTAAGCCGAAGCAGGAGGCGTTGAACCGTCGTTGCAGTAGATCGCAACGCCCGTTGTGTATCTAAGCTCTCCGTTGAGGTAGTCCGTAAGCGTTATCGCCGCCGTTTCTTCACCCGATTTTGCCGAGACTGATGTATAAAGCCTGTTTGCAGGTTTAAGTATCATTACGATCGCCGTCGTGATAACACCCATGAGCATCATTACAACTATAAGCTCTACAAGAGTGAAGCCCTTGACGCTCTTTTTAAATTTTCTGTTCAAAATGCTCCCCTCCTTAGTTAACTACGGTTTCAATCGTACCGTCTGTCTTGACCGTTACCGAAAGCTCACCTGTCGTCGAGCTTGTAAACCAGTCGTTCGGAATGTTTGAAGATAATTTTACACTTCCGTCAACATAAACGGAAAGTCTGAGCGAGCTGCTCGTGTAATTTATATTTGAATAGTCTGCCGCAGGGTTGTCAAAGCCGATCTCAAAGCCCGAAGGAGCCTGCATAGAGCCGGTATCGTCGTATGACGCAGGCGTCATTACTCTCTTATAAAGCGGAGATGAATGACGATAGCCTGTGTCAGAGTCGCCCTCGTAGATCGTGCCTTCGGTCGTTTCAATTCTTACGTCGACCGTCGACTGCGACATATTTGTGAACGAAAGCTTAAACTTATAATCGTCCTTGTTGAACGAAACGGGCTGAGAACCTAAAGGTACGCTCGAGAAGGTCTTTACCTCAAAGTTGATGTCGCTTGCGTTCTGCTGAGATTTAACTGCGTTGTATTCCGTAACCTCGTCAATCGAGCCGATCACAGTTCCGTCAGGAGCAACATACTGGAGCGATCTTCCCTTGAACGAATTCTTGAAGATCTTCATATCGTCGATCGTGTTCTTTTCGATTGCGGTCTGCTGACGGTTAAGCTCATAGTCGCGGCGCATATTTCTTGCGTTATACTTGACTACGGCTGCAAAGGTCATTGTGATTCCGAGCGTCATTACAGCGAATATCGCCATTGCAACAACGACCTCAACAAGCGTCATGCCCGACCGCAGCTTGTTTTTGTTTTTCATCTTTATTACCCCCTATCAATACTCATAGTACTGTATTTCTACCGAGGTATTTGAAGAATTCTTATATCCAACATATCCGAGTAATGATTCGTCTGCGATAGGCATATCCTGAACGACGCCGATCTTGTGGTCGGCAGGAGGATTGAATGTCGCGCACTTTACCTGTCCGAATATCTTGTTCTGGTTAGGTCCGCCGATAGTTACGTCCGACTTGAGCGCATATACGATTCCCTGAATGAAGCTGGGCTGTCCTGTAGCGCCGAGCTGGAATTCCGTATAGTCGGGAACGAGATACATGATATAGTTCTTATAGGCAGTGATGTTAGGCATTGTGCAGCCGTTGTTTACAGCCTGATAATCCATTGTGTAATCCGAACCTGAGCCGGTGTAAACAGCCGCAAAGTCTGCAACAAGAAGATCTCCTGTGCCGTTGTTCTTTGTGAAGCAGATAGTGTGGTTCGCTCTCTCCTCGTTGGTCGTTCCGGTAAACGTGTAGTATACGCCGTCACGGGTAACGCCGCTGTAATCATTGTCGAGATAGAAACACTTTGCAGGTTCATCGGGATCATAGAATACGAAATAGCAGAAGTAGTTGTTGCCGGTGACATTCTGGCTGCGGTCAATTCTGAAAATTGAATTAATTGTGCTGCTAAGACCTGTGCCGCCCCAAGGATAGGTGATGATCGAAGCCATAGGAAGTGCGATCACGATATCTTCATCGGTGATCTGAACCATATACTTACGATTATTTGCTATATCGCTCGTTCCGAGCTTAACGCTTGCGTGAATTACGTCGATATTGCTTGTGAGCTGAGTTTTAACAGGCTCTGTTGCGCCCGAAAGAGCAACGTAATCGCTGTCAAGATCTCTTGTCATAGCCATTGCATACTTTTCTGCAATGTTCTTTGTTGCAGCCTGTTCTTCAAGCGTGCCGTTTATCGAGATATCGAACATATCGTTTGAGGAGCAGCCGTCATATACCGACATACCCTTTCTTGTAGAGCTTGAAATTCCGGTTGCGGGGTCGTAGCCGACTTCGGGAATTCTGTTTCTTACAACGTTTGTCGTGTCGATCATGTTGCTTACGTTTCCTGTGATATTTGCAGTTCCGCTGAGCGCATATCCGCCGCCCGGCTGAGCAACTATCTGGCACTGTGAAATAACATCGCCGTTATAGTCGCAGGTATAGATCGTGCCTTCGCAGTAAACTGTATTAGCCTCGATATAGGAGTTGTTAAGCAGATAAATATCGCCCTTTACGAAAAGATCTCCGTTGATAACAAGATCCGATCTGTTAAGAACGAGGTCGCCCGACTGAAGAAGCTCAGCCTGACCCTTATAGGAATAGAAGTTGCCGTTGATCTGATATACACGGCTGTCATATTCGGGAAGGCTTCCGTCGAAAGCCTCGAGAATTTCTTCTCTGTCGGTTGTAACGCCTTTAAGCTTTGAGGGAACGGGGCCGAAGTAAGCGCCGCGGCAGTAAACGTCGATAGGTCTTGTGTTTGTTCCGACCTGGAATGCGTTACCGCACATGATAAGCTTCTTGAAGGTGTAGATATAGCCGTCGGTGTTTGCAAGCTCGGCTGCCCTGTATTCATCTTCCGAAGCGTAGTCGTCGCTGTTCTTGCCGTCAACGGTCGATTTGCCAACGGTGGTGCGGATTCCGCTTCCCGAGTTAGTTGCTACAACATAGCCGTCGACAGTAAGAGTCGGAGCCTGCATGAAGTTTGCGTCGGGGTGATAGAAGTTTGTCGTGCCGGTCTTGTTAAGTCCGTCTTCGATATACGTTCCGGAGTTAAAGATATCGATATTATACTCGGAGAAGAAATGTCCCTTGTATAAAGCCGAGTTAGAAAGTGCAAGATGACGGGGGTTTGTGGGGTCGGTATCGTCTCTTTCGAGGTATACGTTACCGTCAACAGGAGTTGCGACTCCTCCGGTGATAGAAGCCTTATTGCTTGTTTCTACCGTGTTTGAAGGGATATAGGGCGTTTCAACCTCAACGTTGAAGAAAACGCTCGCTGTCTGCTCCTGTGTTGCAAACGAGCAGACCGAGTCAACCTTAAAGCCGGTGCCGTATCTGTAAACATACATTTTGCAGTCGCCGTAATTCGACTCAAATTCGGTGTTTCCGACCATATTAACGTCGATCTCCGTGCCCGTACTTCTCGACGTACCGGAAGCGTAATTAAGAAGGTCGTCAAAGCCGCCTGCCTGAGTTCGGTAATAATCGATAAACTCTGTCAAGGCCGCCTCTGCTGTTACCTTTGCCTGTGTACGCTGAACGTTACGGTTTGACGCCTTCATGGTGTAGTTAACTACTGAAAGCGCAATTGTTGCGAGAGTCATACATACCATAGTCATGCAGACTACGGCGAGGAGAACTGAACCCTTCTGATTCATTGATCTCTTTTTCATAGTACCAAGTAACCACCTTTCCAAATTTTTATATCAGTAAAAATTTTAATTAATTATAACACGTTATGGTAGGGAGGGTTTTGCCCAGCCTACCACTAACGATAATTAAAATTATTCCTCAGTTGCTACAGCCTTTTCGGTCTTTGTCTCGGCAGCAGCCTGAATCTCCTCGATACTCTTAAGCTGCGGGAGCATCATGAAGTCAAGCGACATTTGTCCTGAAAGCTCTGTATCGTCCTTGTTCTCGCCCATATCTTCTATTTTGAGCGTTTTGATAACAAGGCTTCTGTCGGGGTTTGTCTGAAGGTTCTGGATGAATGCGATGAGATCCTTCTTTGTTGCAGTGAACTTGAAGCTCATCTCATAGTCGTTAACGTCGATAGCGGTATCAAGCTTAGAAGTATCAATTTCATTCATACCGTCAACGATGATCTGCGCCTGTGAAAGCTTTATTCTGTTCTCCTCAGTGAACCTTTTGAGAGAAGCAACCTGCATCTCGGAAATGCTGAGGTCTGAGTTCTTTATTTCCTGACCCTCGCGCTTATCGTCGAAGTCGAACTGACCCTGAACCTCTGTCATTGCCTCGTGCTGCTGGAGAAGAGCGTAGAAAACGTCTGCGATCTCGCTTGCTTCAGCGTGTGCGTCCTCAACGTCCTGAGGAAGATTTTTGTCATCGTCGATCTGCTTTTCAAGACCCGAAAGCTCGATCTCCTTTGCGTCAAGAGTCTGGCTTGCGCTTTTCATATCATCTAATGCAGGCTTGATGAAAAGCATGATTCCTGCAACCCAGATAAGTACTACAAATACTCCGATAAGGAGAAGTTTATCACGGTGATTCAGTTTCATTATTCAGCAGCCTCCTCAATTTCAATTTCTTTAAGGTAAAGTGTGAGTACAGAAATAATAACGGGATCGTCAGCTTCTCCTGTACCGGTATATCCTCTGTAAGTTACGTCTGCAAAATAACCTTCGTCCTTGATCGACTTAACGAAATCATTCGCACTCTGCTGTTCAGCAAGCTTGATATTTGTTATCTGAACTATGCCTGTTGTTCTGTCGTAACTAAAGCCGGTATAGGTGATCTTGTTCTTCTCGTCGTCAAGATTGAGCTTAGATTCGATCTGCTGGAAGATCTGCTCCTTGATTATAGGAAGCGAATCAAGATTGCTCTTAGCCGTATTTACATAATCCTTATACTGATTGATGACAAGCAGGAAGTCGTGAAGCTTCTGGTTCTCGGCAATTATTTCGTTGCACTTGTCTATCTGTTCCTGCGTCTTTTCGATGTCGCTTCTTATGCTCGACTCTCTGAGCCCGAACATAAGCGTTACAGCGCCGATAAGAAACGCCGAGATTGCGAATGCAACAAGCGCAGTAAGAAGTATTCCGCTCGAACCGCTGCTGGTCTTACCCGTTGCCGTGTCAACTTCAAGGAGGTTGATACGCTCGGTCGCCTTATTTCTCTTATAAAGAGCGCCGATAGCGTTTGCGAAGATCGTGAACTCGAAGTTCTCATAACCTGTGATCTGCGAGGGAAGTCCGATTACCGAAGCCTTAACGTCGAGCGAATCGAGCGCGTCAACGAGCTTCTTATAATCGTCGATCTTTCCGTAAAGCACTACGTTGTCAAGACCCGGGCCGCCTCTTGCCTTATTAAACTGTTCCATACGGAAGATGTTCTCGCTTATTGCCTCTGTGAGATATTCCTCCGAATCGTAGTCCTCCTGCGAGATCGGCTCATATCTTGCGAAAGCCATCTGACCGTTCTCAAAAAGGATAAGTCCGAGGAAGTTTTCGTCTACCTGACAAACGAGCAGCGGCATCTTGTCAAGATTTGACTTGTCTGCAAGAATGATTCTTGATATCGAGTTACAGCTGATGTTTACCGAACGAAGGCTTATCGACATGATGTTGAACAGCTTACGGTAAGCTTCAACTATCGACGACGGACAAGCGGTTGCGAGAACCTTTACCGAACCGGCGTTATCCTCGCCTGCCTCGCCTACTATAGTATATGAGATCGAGTAATCATCTGATATACCCATTTCCTGCTGCATCTGGTTCTGAACCATGTTCAGGAACTCATTACCCTTTGCCTTAGGAACTATAAGCTCCTTGAATACGATGTTGCTTGACGAGAAGGTTACAACAGCCTCTCTGTCCATCATCAGCTCAGCCTTAAGATTTGTGAGCAGCAGCTCGGAGAGTCCGGAGAGATTTATTACCTCTCCGTTTATGATCATATCCTCCGGAACGGCAACGCTCAGTGATTTTTCGATTCTGATCTTGTTCGAGGAGTTGTCTCCCTTAACAATATTTATTTGTCTATCAGAAATATCAAACGACAGCATTTATTCCTTCACCTCTTCTAAAGATTTGTTTTTTATTTTGATTTTTGCTTTGACAAGCTTTTTTATTACGAATTTTCGAGAGATCCGATACCACCGTAGAGCAGCGGGAATATACCTGCAAGGCAGATACCGATCGCAAGACCCATGATGATGATCATGCACGGCTCAAGCAGCGATACAAGACGCTTAACGGCTGCGTCCGACTCTTCTTCGTAATAATCGGCTGTTTTATCAAGGATCTCATCGAGTGCGCCCGATTCTTCTCCGACGTAGATCATCGAACAGAACATACCCTCAAAGATCTCTGTTTTCTGAAGGGCTGTCGAAACAGGCGATCCCTGTTTTACCTCGTCGACTACCTGAATGAACATCTTGTCGACGTAGGTGTTTCCAAGAACCGACGAAGATCTTTCAAGACATTCTACCATAGGGATACCGCTCGAATAAAGCGAGGAAAGGTTTCTTGAAAAACGTCCCTCATAGATAGTTACCATAAGCGGTCCGACCGTCGGCATCTTTATCTTGATATAATCGAATTTAAGCTTGATATCCGGTACTTTAAGAGCAAATCTGATAGCGAGAACTATAACAACTATCGCGATAATAAGTATGTACCACTTTGATTTCAAGAAGTCGCTGAATCTAAACAGCGCTCTTGAGAGGGCAGGCATTTCGTCCTCGCCCATAAGTCCTGCGAAGGTAGGCATGATGAACGTAAACATACCGATTACCATTACAACGGTAAGCACGCCGAGTATCATAGGATACATCATTGCGCTCTTTATCGTGTTCGCAGTTTTGTTTGCGTTTGCGTAATATTCGCTGAGACGCTGAACGGTAATGTCAAGATTACCTGCCGACTCGCCCGCTTCTATCATGCTTATCATGAAGTCGGGGAACGAGCCGCCCGTGTTTACAAGAGCAGTCGTAAAGTCAGAGCCCTTGTTAACCTCTTCATAAAGACGAAGCCACACGCCCTTAGGACCCTTTGCCTCGGTCTCCTTATACATAATATCGAGCGCTTTTACGATCGTCAGACCCGACGTAAGCATTGCAGCCAGCTGTCGGCAAGCAAATGCAAGGTCTTTCGTCTTGAACCTGTAAACGCTGTTACCGCCGCCGCCGCCAAGAGCTTCCGTGTAGCTGATAAGGAACAGACCCTGCTCATAGATCTTTTCCTGTACCTGTTGCTGATCTTCAGCTTCGATAACACCTTTAATGGTCTTACCGCTTGAGTTCTTTGCAACATAGCTGTAATTTCTCATACTTGTAGTAACACCTCCACCTGATAATACACTCCTGTGACTTTTGAGGATCACGGTGTTTTAAAAGGCACAGTGTTCACCAAATGCTCACAAAACGTATTTTATATATTATAACATTTTTTTTTGATTTATTCAAGCATTATTAAAAAGTTTTTCCGTATCTATATTAACAAAATATTATGTCATATTTTATACACTTTTAACAAACCTGTACAAAACCCTAAAAACCGACCTCGTTTTACGAAATATTTCCAATTATTCCTCGTCATTGTTTTCCGATAGCTTAAAGCTAAACGGGTGCTTTTTCTTGTAAGCCGTATATGACCTCAGATATACCGCAAAGCCTGCGGCGAGGATAATTCCCATTCCGAGCGCCGCCGCCGATTTTATATCCAGCCCGAAAATATCAATAAGCCAGCGGCATGGGTAATAATAAAGGTAATAAACCGTTTCCCACATTCTTGTAATATCCGCAGGATTATACAAAATTACGGGGACAAAGTAGAACACGAGCATTAAAATAACGCTTACCGCCGTGAGCGAGGGATCCATGTCCTCATAAGCGGCGTGTTTTTTTCCGTCGTCCCTAAAAACGATGCCGAGCGTGACAAAAGCCGTCAGCGCCGCAGCTATCGAACCGGTTCTGTCGTCGATAAGAAACAGCTTTACGCTTTCGGCGGTCGGCGGAAGCACCGAGGAGATTACCCAGAAAAGCCCCTTGCCAAAAACAAGCCCCAGCATCACCGAGCCGTAAAGCAGCACCAGCCGGAACACGAAATATTTGAATGAATTGGTGTAATCCATAATTTTGCCAACTCCCTTTTATACTATTTAATATATATACGGATTTAGTTTAGCTCCGAGCCTTTTTCGATAAGCCGATTTACAAGCTCGAGCATTACCCTATGCTCTTTTCTTTCAAGCCTCGGGTCCCGGTCGATTATCTCCTTCGACATCTGCTGCGCCGAGCGGAGAAGATTTACGTCACGGGTGAGGTCGGCGAGCTTAAAGGCAGGCAGACCGTGCTGATTGGTGCCGAAGAAATCTCCCGGCCCCCGAAGCTTCAAGTCCTCCTCGGCTATCTTAAAGCCGTCCGAAGTCGAGCTTATCGTTTTCATGCGCTTGATACATTCGGGCGAGGTGTTGTCGGATATAAGGATACAAAACGACTCAAAGCCGCCTCGTCCGACTCTTCCTCTTAGCTGATGAAGCTGCGAAAGTCCGAAGCGGTCAGCGTTTTCGATTATGATAAACGCAGCGTTTGGCACGTCGACGCCTACCTCAACGACCGTCGTCGCAACAAGAACGTCTGTATCGCCCGACTTGAACCGCTCCATTACCTCGTCCTTTTCGGCGGCGGACATTTTTCCGTGAAGAAGTCCGACCCTGTAACCGCTGAAAGCGCCCTTGGCAAGCCTTTCCGAATAGCCTTTAACGTCGATAAGGTCGCTGTCCGACTCCTCTATCATCGGGCAGACGATATATCCTTGACGCCCATTATCGAGCAGCTTTTTTACAAATCCGAAAGCCCCCTCACGCTTTTTTCCCGTAACAGCATAGGTCGTTATCGGCTTTCTACCGCCAGGCAGCTCGTCGATAACGGTGATCTCGAGGTCGCCGTAAAGGATAAGCGCAAGCGTTCTCGGTATCGGAGTAGCGCTCATTACAATTCGATGCGGATTATTTCCCTTTGCCGACAGCGCCGCACGCTGTTCAACTCCGAAGCGGTGCTGTTCGTCTGTTATGACAAGCGCAAGATTTTTAAACCTCGTATTCTCGGAAAAAAGAGCGTGAGTTCCTGCAACAACGTCATATTCGCCGCAGGCTATCTGCTCCTGCAAAAGCTTTTTATTTTTCGGGGTAAGCGAGCCTGTAAGCAGCGCAACTTTCACACCGAGCGGCTCGAGCAGGTTTTTGAACGTTTTATAATGCTGCGCCGCAAGAATTTCGGTAGGCGCCATAATGCAGGACTGAAAGCCGTTTTTATAAGCAAACCAAGCCGCTCCTGCCGCCGCCGCCGTTTTTCCCGAGCCGACGTCGCCCTGAATAAGCCTGTTCATTCGTCTGCCGCCGCACATTCCCCCGACACATTCGTTTATCGTGCGTTTCTGCGCCGCCGTGAGCGAAAAGGGAAGCGCCGCCTCAAACTCGCCCATATCGACAGGCTTCATAATATGCTCCGAACGGTCGTTGTCGTTTACCCGTCTGTAAGCTATCGCAAGCGAATGTATAAGCAGCTCGTCAAAAATAAGCCGCCGCCTTGCCTCGTGAGCGGAATAAATGCTTTTCGGGAAATGGATATTTTCCCACGCATAAAGAAGCGTACAAAGCTGACATTCCTCACGCACCATATCGGGCATTATGTCCGTGACCTCGCCCGAAACAAGCTCGAGCGCACTTTTCACGGCTTTTCTTATAATATTATTCGTAAGCCCCTCGGTCAGCGGATAAATCGGCAGGATAAGGTCGGGAGAATTTGCAGGAAATATCATCGGAGCGTTGATTTCCTTGCGCACCATATTCCCCGTCACCTTGCCGTAAAGGATATAATACTCGCCCTCTTTAAGCGAGGAGAAGAGATATTCCTGATTATAAAGCACAACGGTGAGGTCGTCGGTATCGTCTGTAAAAACCGCACGGCAGACGGTCATTCCCTTTCTGATATGTGCAGGCGGAAGTTTTTTCACAATTCTTCCAAGCAGAGCGAACGGTTGTTCGCCAACTGCGTCCTTTATCTGCGTCTGTCTTGACAGGTCGACATAATCCCTCGGGCAGTATTGCAGCAGGTCGTAAACGTTCGTCACCCCGACCCGTGCGAATATCCCTGCGCGTTTAGGGCCTACGCCTTTTACATAGGTAACGCTTCTTTCAAGCTTCTGATTCATCGACTTTACTTCTCGCCTCGCTTTCGGGTTGTTTGTACTCTCTTTATAATAGTATACCACACTTTTGTTGGAAATTCAAGTATAAAAAAACCGTCCGCCATTTCTGACGGACGGCTATTACTTATTTAGTTTTTTAAGTGGTAGTTCTTGTCGAAATATTCGTCCATGATGAATAAAGCGTTACGCCTGAGATCTTCGTGTAAGCCTGGATCCTGAACTTATATGCCGTATTCTTCTTGAGCGAGGTAATTGCGTAATTTGTGGTTGAGGACGAAACTGCCTTGACGGTCTTCCAGCTGCCCGAAACATACTGCTGAATCTTGTATCCGCTTGCGCCTTTGACCTTGTTCCAGTAGGGACGGACGGAATATCTTCCTCTTCCTACCCTCGTTACAGTAGGTGCAACAGGTCTTGTCGCCGTCGTTATCGTGTCGGAAAAGTCGCCCCAGTAGGTCTTTCCGTTAACCTTGCGGTATGCTCTTACCTTATACTTATAAACCGTTCCGGCAGTAAGTCCCGACTGTCTGTAAGTAAGCGTGTCGCCCGATGTAACGGTCGCTACAGACGCCCATTTTCCCGTTGACGAATTGTATCTGTAAACCCTGTAGCCCGAAGCGTTTGAGACCTTGTTCCAGTTGATTCTTACCGCCGTTTCAACTGCGGAGAATTTTGTCTGAGCTGTTACCTTTCCGGGCGTATAGTCAGGCGCAGTGTATTTTACAGCCGAAATGTCGGGCTGGTTCATAAACAGCCTGCCGTCGCCGTTATTTACCGTGTGGGAATTGCTGAACTTCTCGCCGCATACAACCGAGGTCGAGCCGACAAGCGTGTAATCGTTGCGCTCCGCACCCGATACCGCACCGCTTGCGCCCTCAAGCACGGGGTCGTTCCACGTTACGTCCATATAATACCAGCTGCCATCGACCTGTGCCGCATTCCACATATGACCGCCGCCGTTTGCAACTCCGCTGACAAGGAAGCAGGGAATTCCGGCTTTGTTGCAAAGCACCTTGAAGGCTCTCGAATAACCCTCGCAGACAGGGCCGTTAACGCCTGTCGAACCGGTAAGAGCGCTGATACTCCTGTGTGAAACAGCGGGAGCGGTCGAAAGATCGCTTCTTGTGTTATATTCATTTTTCTTTGTAAGCGTGTCGTTAAAATAAGTTATCGCCTTTACCGTATCGGTCGGCGCACCCGACATAATGCTGTTTACGGTGGTGTTAAGCTTTGTGATACCGCTGTAGATCTTTGTCGAGGTATTGTAATCGGAGATGAATGCGCTGTATGAAGGAGATCTTACTATATAAAAAATCTTCATAGTATAGCTAAAGCTCGTCCTGCTTGAATTATATGAATAGGAATTGCTGTAACTGGTCGCAAAAGTGCCGTCAAGCCAGAACACTTCGGGGTGGTCATGGTCGAAGGCTGTGAAAACTGCGCTTGCATTTTCCATTACTGCGCTGTATTCTTTTTCAACTGCGGTATTCATAGCCGACTCGGAGCTTACCGTATCGCTTTTCGAGGAGATAAGCAGTCCGTAGGTTCCGTTTCCCAAATCTTCAGCCTTTGTATAGTCGATAAGAAAATCGTCCGTCTTGTCGCCGTCCGAACCCTCAACGAGCTTGTCGTAAAAATTCTTCGCATAGGTGGGAACGGATATTCTGTCTATCCAGTTCGCATATTTTCCGCTTTTTACCGCAACGGAATTATAAGCCGCAAGTGCGCTGTTAAACGAAATAATATCCGCACCCGAGTCATAAGCCTCGCCGCTAAAACTCTCCTCAGCCGCCGCCGACAGCACGCCCGAGGTACAGAGCATCATTCCTGCCGTGAGCGCAGAAAGCAAGGGCTTTATCATTTTACTTTTCTTCAAAATAATCACCTTTCCTTTTTTAAGTTGAGGTTTTTAAGTCTTATATAATAATATTATCACATTAAGAACAAATTGTCAATTGGTAATACAGACAATTAATTCGTGCGTTTATTCATAATTCCGACAAAAAAGGAGACCTTTTCGGGTCTCCTTATTGCTTATTTATCAGAATTTGAGTGCCTTGAATCTCTCCATAGCTTCCTTTGTTCTCTCGCTGTCGCCGAAGGCGGTAAGTCTGAACCAGCCCTCGCCGTTCTTTCCGAAGCCTGCTCCGGGCGTTCCGACAACGTTCGCCTCTTCAAGCAGCTTGTCGAAAAATTCCCAGCTGCCCATGCCGTTCGGACACTTGAGCCAGATATACGGCGAGTTCTTTCCGCCCGTGTACTTGATTCCAAGCTCGTCAAGCGCAGCTGCGATGACCTTTGCGTTCTGCTGATAGTACTCGATATTCGCCTTTGTCTGCTTTAATCCCTCTTCCGAGAAAACTGCCGCCGCAGCGCACTGAACTGGATATGAAACGCCGTTGAACTTCGAGCCTTGACGTCTGCCCCAGAGCTGCGAAATGCTTACTTCGCTGCCGTCTGATGCCTTAACCGTAAGCTCGTCGGGGATAACGGTATAGCCGCAGCGCATACCCGTAAAGCCTGCCGTCTTTGAAAGCGAACACATTTCGATTGCGCACTTTCTCGCACCCTCGACCGCAAAAATACTTCTCGGGATATCCTCCTCGGTGATAAATGCCTCGTAAGCGCAGTCATAGATGATTATTGCGTCGTTCTTGATCGCATAATCTATCCACACTTTGAGCTGTTCTTTCGTGTAAACCGAGCCTGTCGGGTTGTTGGGCGAACAGAGGTAGATAAGGTCTGCGTGAACGTTCTCGTCGGGCATTGCCGCAAAGCCGTTTTCCTCGTTGGAGTCGGCAAAAATTACCTTTCTGCCGTTCATTCTGTTGGTGTCGACATAAACCGGGTATGCGGGGTCGGTGATAAGAACGGTGTTGTCGTCGCCGAAAATGTCAACGATATTTCCGCAGTCGCTCTTTGCGCCGTCGTTTACCCTTATCTCGCCCGGCTTTACGTCAACGCCGAAGCTCTTGTAATAGCCGCTGATAGCTTCTTTAAGGAAGTCGTAGCCTGCGCCGCTGTCCTCGTAACCCTTGAAGGTCTCCTTAACGCCCATTTCGTCAGCGCCCTTTTTCATCGCCTCAACAACGCACTTTGCGATAGGCTGAGTTACGTCGCCGATACCCATTCTTATAATGTCGGCTTCGGGGTGAGCATCGCTGTAAGCCTTTACCTTCTTTGCGATATTAATAAAAAGATAGTTCTTTTCAAGCTTTAAGAAATTTTCATTTAACTGTGGCATTTTTTTATTTTCCTTTCATGTCAGATATTTATTTTTCGTTAAATTACGATAGTACCCGAGAATACCGTTACTGCGTCGCCCGTCAGGTAAACAGCTTCGTCCGTTACCTTTATCTTGAGGTCGCCGCCCTTTAGCTTAACTGTTATCTCCTCGTTCTTCGGACAGTAGCCGTTTAACACCGCAGCCGTCGCCGCAGCGCACGCACCCGTTCCGCAAGCCCACGTTTCGCCCGAGCCACGCTCCCACACTCTCATTTTGAGGGTATGCTTATCAAGCACCTTGATAAACTCGGCGTTAACTCTTTCGGGGAATATCTCGTTGAACTCGAACGCCTTGCCGACCTTTTCAATATCAAGCTCGTCAATATTGCCGTCCATGAAAACTACCGAATGAGGATTTCCCATAGAAACGCAGGTTATGTTATAGTCGCTGCCGCCGATATTTACCCTGCGGTCGACAACTCTTCCGTTTTCGTCAGGCGAAAGCGTAACGGGGATAAGCGTCGGGTCTAAGATAGCTTTTCCCATATCGACCGTTGCGCCGTTTACCTCGCCGTAATGACGGGTGAGTTTGACCTTGATGATTCCGCTTAATGTTTCTATCGAAATATCGTCCTTGTCGACAAGTCCGTTATCCCTCATGAACTTTGCAACGCAGCGGATACCGTTTCCGCACATTTTACCCTCAGAGCCGTCGAGGTTGAACATTCTCATCTTTCCGTCTGCGATGTCCGAACGCTGAATCAAGATAACGCCGTCGCCGCCTATTCCGAAATGACGGTCGGAAAGCGCAAGCGCAAGACCCTCGGGGTTGTCGATACGCTGGTCGAAGCAGTTGAAGTAAACATAGTCGTTTCCGCAGCCCTGCATTTTCGTGAACTGCTTTTTCTGCTTCTCGGTGCGCATATTGTTTATATCGACTATCTCGGTCGATTTTTCGGTATACTTTGATCTGATAGAAGCCGCAATTGCGTTTGCTGTGTCGAGCGAGGTAAGACAGGGGATATTTCTCTCGACCGTCTTTCTTCTTATCTTAACGCTGTCACGCTGAGGACTTCTGCCCTTTGAGGAGGTCGAGATAACGTAGGAGACCTTTCCGCTCTCGATAAGCGTAAGCGTGTTGTTCTTCGGGTCGGAGCTTATCTTTGCTACCGATTCGCAGGGTATACCGTGTTCTCTTAACACCTTCGCCGTTCCCTCGGTGCTGTAGATCTTAAAGCCTAAGTCATAGAAAGCCTTTGCCGTCTGCGGAATTTCGTTCTTGTCGCTGTCACGGACGGTTATAAGAACTCCGCCCTCGACATTGAGCTTATATCCTGCCGCAGTAAGTCCCTTATAGAGCGCTTCTTCAAGCGAGCTTGCGACCGCAAGCACCTCGCCTGTCGACTTCATCTCGGGACCTAAGTGGTTATCAACGTCTATCAGCTTTTCAAAGGAGAATACGGGAACTTTTACCGCAACGTAGGGCGAATTTCTGTAAAGTCCCGTGCCGTAGCCCATATCGGAGAGCTTTTCGCCGAGCATACACCTTGTCGCAAGGTCGACCATCGGAACTCCCGTAACCTTTGAGATATAGGGTATCGTTCTTGACGAGCGGGGGTTTACCTCGATAACGTAAAGCTCGTTGTGATTTATAAGATACTGGATATTTACAAGTCCCATCGTTTTAAGCGAAACGGCGAGCTTCTTCGAGCAGTCGATTATTCTCTCGATAAGCTCGTCGGAAACGTTCCATGCAGGATAGACCGCCATAGAGTCGCCCGAATGAACGCCCGTTCTTTCGATATGCTCCATAATTCCGGGGATAAGAATATCCTCGCCGTCGCAGATAGCGTCGACCTCCAGCTCCGTTCCCATAAGGTACTTGTCGATAAGGATAGGATTTTCTATCTCCTGCGCCAAAATTATCGCCATGTATTCCTTTATATCAGCGTCGCCGAATGCGATTATCATGTTCTGTCCGCCGAGAACGTAAGACGGTCGCATAAGAACAGGATAGCCAATTCGGTTTGCGACTTCAAGCGCCTCCTCGCAGGTCATTACCGTAAATCCCTCGGGGCGCTTTATTCCGTGCATTTCAAGCAACTCGTCAAAACGCTCTCTGTCCTCAGCCGCATCTATCGAATCGGGAGGCGTGCCTAAAATGTTAACTCCGTTTGCCGCAAGGTGCTTTGTAAGCTTTATAGCCGTCTGACCGCCGAAAGCGACTACGACTCCGTAAGGCTTTTCAACGTTTATGATATTCATTACGTCCTCGTTTGTGAGCGGCTCGAAGTAAAGTCTGTCGGCGGTGTCGAAGTCGGTCGAAACTGTTTCGGGGTTGTTGTTTACGATAACAACGTCAAATCCCTTTTCCTTTAATGCCCATACGCAGTGAACGGACGCATAGTCAAACTCGATACCCTGACCTATTCTTATAGGACCCGAACCGAAAACGATTATCGTCTTGTTGCCCGTGCGCTTTGATGTGATGAACTCCTCCGCCTCGTCCTCTGTGTCGTAGGTCGAATAGAAATAGGGCGTCATTGCCGAAAACTCAGCGGCGCAGGTGTCTACCATTTTATAAACGGCGTTTAATTTTCTGTGTATCGGCTTGCCTGTAAGTCTTTTTATAACCTTATCGGGGAAGCCTATCTTCTTTGCTTTCTCGTAGGTATCAAACGAATCGTCGCCCGTTTCAAGCTGCTTTTCTACCGCAATAAGTTTACGGAGTTTGTTTAAGAACCATTCGTCTATCTTTGTTATTGAATGTATCTCGTCAACCGTTACTCCACGTCTTAACGCTTCGTACACAACGAAAAGTCTTTCGTCGTTGCAGTCGTAGATCCTTGCGTGAAGCTCCTCGTCTGAAAGGTCTGCTATCTTCGGAGAAATAAGGCAGTCAAGTCCTATTTCCGCACCTCTTACCGCTTTCATCAAAGCCTGCTCGAAGGTCGTGCCGATAGCCATTACCTCGCCTGTCGCCTTCATCTGCGTGCCGAGATCTCTCTTTGCGTAAACGAACTTGTCAAAAGGCCACTTCGGCAGCTTTACGACAACGTAATCGAGCGCAGGCTCAAAGCAGGCGTAGGTCTTTCCCGTAACTGCGTTCTTTATCTCGTCAAGCGTATAGCCGACAGCGATCTTTGCGGCAACCTTTGCTATCGGATATCCGGTCGCCTTTGAAGCGAGAGCCGAAGAACGTGACACACGGGGGTTTACCTCGATAACTGCATATTCAAAACTTTCGGGGTTGAGCGCAAACTGACAGTTACAGCCGCCCTCTACCTTTAAGGTGTCGATTATTTTAAGAGCCGCCGAACGCAGCATCTGATATTCCTTGTCCGCAAGCGTTACGCAGGGTGCGATTACGATAGAGTCGCCCGTGTGAACTCCGACAGGGTCGAAATTCTCCATCGAGCAGACGGTGATAACGTTGCCCTTTGAGTCGCGCATTACCTCAAACTCGATCTCTTTCCAGCCTGCGATACACTTTTCAATAAGCACCTGAGTTATCGGCGAAAGATAAAGTCCGTTGCCTGCTATCTCTCTTAACTCTTCCTCGTTGTTTACGATGCCGCCGCCCGTTCCGCCGAGTGTAAACGCAGGCCTCACGATAAGCGGATAGCCGATTCCCTCCTGATTTGCAAAATTGACGGCGTCCTCGACCGTATTAACAACGAGCGAGGGAATACACGGCTGACCGATAGACTCCATAGTGTCCTTGAACATCTGTCTGTCCTCAGCCTTGTCGATAGTTTCGGGGTTTGCTCCGAGAAGCTTTACGCCGTATTTATCGAGAAAGCCCTCCTTTGCAAGCTGCATTGAAAGCGTAAGACCCGTCTGTCCGCCGAGCGTTGAAAGAAGGCTGTCGGGGCGTTCCTTTTTAATAATTCTCTTTACTGTTTCAAGGGTAAGCGGCTCGATATATATCTTATCCGCCATAGCGTTGTCGGTCATTATCGTTGCAGGGTTTGAGTTTACAAGAATTACCTCAAGACCCTCCTCTTTAAGCGCACGGCAAGCCTGAGTTCCTGCATAGTCGAACTCAGCCGCCTGTCCTATAACGATAGGGCCCGAACCGATGACAAGTACCCTTTTTATATCTTTATTCAAAGGCATTTTACTTCAATCCTTTCATTGCCGATATTTATTTGTGCGAATCTATCAAAGCCGTAAATCTGTCGAACAGAAATCCCGTGTCGAGCGGTCCGCCGCAGGCTTCGGGGTGAAACTGTACCGAGAAAGCAGGCATATAGTCATATGTCACGCCCTCGCAGGTGCCGTCGTTTGCGTTGATAAACGACGCTCTCGCACCCTCGGGCAGACTGTCGTTTATTACCGCATAGCCGTGGTTCTGGCTCGTGATATAAACCTTTCCCGTTTCCTTTTCGGCGGCGGGCTGGTTTGCTCCTCTGTGACCGTATTTAAGCTTTTCAGTCCTTGCTCCCTGCGAAAGCGCAAGCAGCTGATGACCTAAACAGATACCGAAAGTCGGCAGCTTCATCTCGCAGAGCTTTTTAAGCTCCTCGATTATCTCCGTATTCTCGGCAGGGTCTCCCGGACCGTTAGAAAGCATTATTCCGTCGGGTGCAAGCTCCTTTACCCTTTGAGCCGTCGTATAAGCCGGAACTACCGTTACCTCGCAGCCTCGCTTTACAAGCTCACGGCAGATATTTCTCTTTGCGCCAAAGTCGTAAAGAACGACCTTTCTCTTTACCTCGCCCTCGGGAGAGAAGACCTCTTCCTTTTCGCAGGTCGTGTTCTTTACGGCGTCTGTTATCTTATAACGCTTTAAGTCGGTAAAGCTGAGCGCCGTGCCCTCGGTCACTATTTTGCCGTTCATAACTCCCGACTCTCTTACTATCTTCGTAAGCGCACGGGTGTCAATATCGTAAAGTCCTACGATACCGTTTTCCTTTAAAAAAGTGTCAAGATCGCCCTCGCATCTGAAGTTGCTGGGATCCTGACACCAATCTCTGACAATATATCCTTTAACAAACGGCTTCCTGCTCTCAAAATCAGAGGGAATAACGCCATAATTTCCTATAAGCGGAAATGTCTGAACAACTATCTGTCCGTAATAGCTGGGGTCGGTAAGTGTTTCAAGATAACCGGTCATTGCTGTTGTAAAAACAATTTCCCCCACTGCCTCGCTCTGCGCACCGAAGCTTTTGCCCTCAAATATAGTGCCGTTCTCTAAAATAAGATATGCTTTCTGCACTTTCAATTCCTCCTCAAGCACTCACGCAAATTTTTCACATAACATTATACCACAAACCGCTTAGTTTGTAAATAGCTTTCACAAAATATTCATTGATTAAAAATCCATAAAAAGTCCTACCGCCAAAAAGGCGCAAAGCGGCACACCGTTAGTCCGATGCGCCGCCCTTGCCGCTAAAATATTCTGTTTTAATATCAGGTCTTTAAATTATGATATCATCCAGCGGAGAACCTCAAACTTCTTGCCCTCGGGAACGGAAACGGTAACGGTGTGCTTTCCGGTTTCCTCAAACGAGCAGATCTCGCTGTTTGTAGCGTAGTCGCCCCAGCCGCCCGTAAAGTCGGCGTTTACCTCTGCGATCTCAACGCCGTCAACAGTAACGGTCGCATTTCCGCTCTCGCCGTCGACCGTCTTGTAATAGAGCATACCGAGGTTCTTAAACTCGATCTCGAATGTGATAGTTCCGCCGTTCGGCGCTGCCCAGCCGTCCTGGAAATTCCAGGGAGAAGTCTGCTCGGTAAAGTCGCCCTCGTCGGTAACGGTTATAAGCTCGGAATTTTTATCGCAAAGCGCAGCGCCTGCGTACTTGTCGCCCGTGAGCGATTCGCTTGCGGGGTCGAACGCCGAAGGAGTCGTTTCAACGCTGTCGATATTGTTAAGGATATTCTCGGCGAAGCTTATAAGCAGCTGACCGAGCATCTTGTGTCCTGCGTCGTTGGGGTGAATGTTGTCGGGCGAAATATCCGACCAAGCAATGTTTCCTGCCTGAACCTCGGGCAGAACTGCGTCGTGATAGGAAATAATAGGCAGATTATAGAACTCGCCGACCTGCGAATGAACGTTCTGCGGACAGGTTCCGTCTTCCATTGTCATCTCGACAAGGATAACCGCCGGGTCGTTAGGCTGTGCAAGACACTTTCTTACAAGGCTTTCCATTGTCGACTTGTAGAATTCGTTGTCCTGGTCGTTTATGAACTCGATAAAGATTATGTCGGGGTTGTTAACAAGCACCTCAGAATCTACACGGTGAACGGCAAGGTATGAATCGGTCGCGCCGATACCTGCGTTCTGTGCCTGAACGAAAAAGCTGATATTATTTTCCCACCAGCTTGTGAACTGCTTGAGATACTGGTTCTGGCTCGAGGTCGCAGCCGAACCTGCTGTGATAGAGTCGCCAAGGAATGCGATTTTCGTCGACTTTTCGGTTTTTTCGGAAACCGAGAGCGAATCGTCGTTTGCGGTATCGATAGCCGCCTTTATCTTTGCGGCAAGACGTGAAGTGTCGCCCTCGCTGTAAACCGAGCGGATAACCATATTCTCGGTCGGAAGCGAATCTACGCTTATTGCGCCGTCGTTTACGGGAGCTTTAAGCTCCTGCGCCGCTGGGGTCTCCTCCTGCGAATCGTCAGTATTTTCCGTGTTTTCCGCCGTGCTTTCAACTGCCGTCTTTGACTCGTCAGCCTTGCTTGAATCGGAGGTCTTATCGCCGCAGCCGGCAAGACAGGCAGCCGCAACCGTCAGTGAGAGAAACGCTGCTAAAATTCTTTTTGTCATAACTAAAATTCCTTTCGCAAATATCTTTTTATACTTTAAGGCGGTTACCGTAAACCGCAGCATTTTGCATCTTCTATTATACAACAAAACGGAGCGTATTTCAAGATGTTTTCTATAAATTTTTTAAACAAAAAACCGTGCAGACCTTAAAAGTCCGCACGGTTGTATTTATAATAGTATATATCCGCAGGAAGTTAACCTTACTAAAGTAAGTATTACCAAAGTAAGCACAGCATACTAAAGTAAGCGAAGCTTACTTAGCGAATCTCTCCTCAAGCTTGTCAAGCTCTTTAACGAGAGCCTCGGGAACTCTGCCGCCCTTAGCAGCAATGTCCTCGCTGTAATATCTTCTCATCTCTGCGATTTCGTCAGCCCAGAGATCCTTGTCAACTGCGAGCAGCTTGTCAAGAGTTTCTGCGTCGATGTCAAGACCTTCGAGGTTGAGATCCTCGGGCTTGGGCAGGTAGCCGATAGGTGTTTCGTTAGCGCCGACTGTGCCTTCGCATCTCTTGATGATCCAGTCGAGAACTCTCATGTTGTCGCCGAAGCCGGGCCACATGAAGTTGCCGTTCTCGTCCTTCTTGAACCAGTTAACGTTGAAGATCTTAGGAGCGTTTTCGCCGAGCTTCTCGCCCATTTCGAGCCAGTGTGCCCAGTAGTCGCCTAC
>JBJERC010000042.1:0-23304 GCA_051882075.1 Oscillospiraceae bacterium
GGAGACGAGCTTATCGCCGTTTTCAATCATGCCGAATGCGTCGAAAGGATAAAGCAGACTTTTACAAAGTATATCGATGATTACAACGCAAATTCCAAAAAGCCGTATAAGGTTTCCGCAAGCGTGGGCGTGTTCACGGGAAACGCCTGCGACTTTACAAATTTCGACCGGCTGTTCAGAAACGCCGACGAGCTTATGTATGAGGAAAAAACGGCGAAGAAGCAAAACAGAATACTATAGAAAAATAAATTCCCGTTCGGTCAGCCGTTCGGGAATTTATTTTCCATTCGGAAATCTAATTTCCATTTGGAAATTCTGCATTTTTCACGATATTTCATCATTCTATCAAATTAAGAAAATATTACTTACACAATAATGCTTATAATAAAAAATGGTATGCGGCAGATCCCCTGCTCTTCCGGACAAATATGAAAGGAGCTTATCACTTATGTTATGTCACGACTGCGGATTTAATAACCCCGAGGGCGCAGAATACTGCGGATACTGTCACAGCAGATTAATTGACAAGCCCTGTATTCCGCCGCAAAATACAAATAATTCAGGCAATACTGCCGAGAACGTTCACGAGTGCAATACCGCCGAGGCGGAGTATAACGAGTATGAAGAACACGTTAAGCACGAGGTTCGCGTCAATGCTGGAATATACAAGCTTATCTGCATTTCAATGGGTCTTTGCCTTATCGCAGGCTCGATAGTTTGGGCTTCGCTTCTTCTGCGAGACCGCATAGACTCTCCGAAAACCGACCGAGGCGCAGTTTCACAGCAAGCCGACCTGCCGATAACCGAGGAGAAAGAAACAGTAACTACCACCGCCCCGAAAACCGAAACGACTACCACTACAACGACCGTCGACCCGTTTACCGTTGCGGTAAGTCCGCAGTTTGAGGATAACTACGGCACAATGTACGCCGTAAACGACGAGGTGGTTATGCGTATAGGTCCGGGCTACGACTACACAAAGCTTGAGTCAACCGTGCCGAAAGGCTCTGCGATGCTTATCAAAGCCGAGCAGGCGGACGTTAAATCAGGCGAAACGTGGTGCTACATAAATTACGGCGACGTCGACGGCTGGGTGTGCAAGGCGTTTCTCTCAAACGTCAACCCGACTATAGCCGTAGTAATGCCCGACGAGCTTTACACAGGCTCTGACAGAACATGGTTTCGTGTCACCCGTTCGGGCGGCTTGAAGCTTTATGCAGGTCCGGGCGAGGACTACGAGGTGATCACAACGATCGACGAGGGAACGGAACTCAGAGAAGAAGGCTACAACTACATGAGCATAAAGTGGCTTTACACCTGCTTAGACGGTCAGTACGGCTGGATAGAGACCTACGACGGCGACTGGTTCAACCCGACTATTTCTGATCTTTGATAAATATTAAAAAGGAGAGCGAAAACGTTCTCCTTTTGCATTTTGCCGCAAAAAAACAGCGCCGTGAAATTCACAGCGCCGATTTTTTCATAAAGCGATAATGCATTTATCAGAAGCCCTTCGAGATCTTGTTAAGCTCGTTCTGAAGCATACAATAGGAAACGATCCCTAAGCCGCAGATAGAAAGAACAAGGTAGATAACAGCGTTGTTTCCACCGGGCATACCTCTCTGCATATTGTAGTTGTCGATGATCTCGCCTCTCTTGTACATCCAGTACCATGCGTAGATACCGCAGGTAATAAGAGTAAGAACGATCGCCATTCCGCCCGAGGTTGCGTTCGGGTCGCCTGTCAGCTTGTTGCTGTCTTCGGTAAGGCAGTAGAACCAGTAAAGTCCGTAAATTCCGCAGGTAACGAGCGAAAGAATAATGCAGGTAACGAGATTTCTCTCAGGAATACCGTACATACCGCCGAAACCGCCGTTGTTCATAGGCATACCGTTATTCATTCCCATACCGTTGTTCATGCCCATACCATTGTTCATTCCTGCACCATTATTCATTCCCATGCCGTTGTTCATTCCCATGCCGTTGTTCATATCAGCATTGTTGTTGGAGGGAGTTTCGATAGGCGAACCGCAGCTTGAACAGAATTTCTGTCCATCGTTGTTCTGAGCTCCGCAGGTCTTGCAAAACATTTTTAAATCAATTCCTTTCATTATGTAGGTTAAAACGTTTAATAATTACCGATACATTAATAATATCATATCTCGCATAATTTGTCAATATCAGTTTCTACATATTTTTCATTATAATACTGTTACCATTCAACAAATTACAGCGAAAAGCCTTTCATTTAATGATATTGCATTTTTGTAAATAATATGCTATACTTATAGTTAACTAAAACGAAAAACAGGAGAAGCAAATCCATGAAAAACAACAAAAACGCCGAAAAGCGAAAAAGGGTCTATCCCGTCATACAGTTTATCTCGCTGGCGCTTTTATCTGCGGCGGCGTTTGCGCTGTCAGCGATGCTTTTTATCGTCGTTTCCTCGGCGCATATTTTCACGCTGCTTAAAGTCTTATGCACTGCGGTCGCCTGCCTTACACCTGCCTTTATCGCAAAGACATATATCTGTATCAGAAAGCTGAAAGACAAAAAAGCCTGCTCGATGCTTACCCTTCTCGGCTTTGCTCTTTCGCTTATCTTTTCGCTTTGCTTTTACGTCAGCCACGATTACAGCATGAGCGTTTACAGATTCATGAAGCAGACGAGCGCCGACGTTTATTATTTCGCAGGCTACGACAGCTTCAAAAAGGATTACGCCGACGCCGCCGATTTTGAAAAGCAGATGAAGGCTGCGCCCGCTTCGATAGTGCTTGAAAACATGAGCGAGGAAAAGCTTTCGCAGCTTTCGGCAAACGAATTAAAGCAGATAAATTCAAGCTCGCTGTGGGATTACTGCGGCTTTGACGATATACTCGGAAAAACTACGGCGGAGATCGAAAGCTCGATGACCGCCGCAAAGGATATGAACGCCTACGAATTCACCTTCGGCTACCGTGGACTTCACGCCAAGACCTTCGGATACCTCGTCGCCCACCCGAATCTCGCCCTTTCCGAAACGTCGGCGATGATAAAGCAGCGCAGCGTTTATTCGGTCAGCTTTTCAACGCTTATCACATTCTTTATCGCACAGCTGCTTGCGGCGTGGATGGCGGTGACGCATTTTGAGATAACCTCCGACAAGGGTCTTATATTCGTTTCAAAGCCTTTTTCACTGCGGAGAAAAAAGGGGCAGTAAAAAGAAGAAGTTTGCAGTATTTTTTGTCTTTACATTCATGTCGCTGTGTTTTTTTAACATTTCAATTATAAAAAGTGCCTATATCGTGTTGTTTTTTGTGCGACTATATGTATATTATCATGATTTTTTGCAAGTCGGGCAAAAAATACTTGCAAAAACGAAAACGTTGATATATAATAAAAACATGGAGATGAAACGAAGCGTTGTGTTCCGAAAGGGATACGGCGCTCGATTACTGTATATTTTGCAGCGGAGGTAATTTTTAATGAAGCTTACGGATATGAGCAGGCAGGAGCTTGCCGCATTTAAGGAGAACGTTCAGAAGGAATACGATTCATATAAGGCTCTCGGTCTTAAACTCAACATGGCGAGAGGCAAGCCGGGCGCAGAGCAGCTTGAGCTTTCTATGCCAATGCTCGACTGTCTTAATTCCAAGAACGCAGCGGAATTTCCCGCAGATTATTTCAACTACGGCGGACTTGACGGAATAAAGGAGGCAAAGGAGCTTTTCGCACCTATGCTTTCTGTCGACCCCGAAAATATAATCGTGTTCGGAAACGCAAGCCTTAACATCATGTACGACACCGTTTCACGCTGCTATACTTTCGGCGCAGCAAAGGGCTTAAAGCCCTGGAAGGACTGTGAAAAGGTAAAGTGGCTGTGCCCCGTTCCGGGATATGACAGACACTTTGCGATAACCGAGCTTTTCGGCGCTGAGATGATAAATATCCCGATGGACGAAAACGGTCCGGACATGGATATGATAGAAAAGCTTGTAAGCGAGGACGCTTCGGTAAAGGGTATGTGGTGCGTTCCGAAGTATTCAAACCCGACGGGCATCACCTATTCCGACGAGGTAGTTAAGCGTCTTGCGGCGTTAAAGCCTGCGGCAGAGGATTTCAGAATTTTCTGGGATAACGCTTACTGCATCCACCACCTCACCGACACACCCGACACGCTTCTCAACATTTTCGACGAGCTGAAAAAGAACGGAAACGAAGACATGATCTATATGTTTGCGTCGACCTCGAAAGTGACCTTCCCCGGAAGCGGCGTTGCGGTTATGGCGGCTTCAAAGGCAAACCTCGACCACGTTCGCTCGACAATGACGATACAGACGATAGGTCACGACAAGCTCAATATGCTCCGTCATGTAAAGTTCTTCGGCAGCTTTGAGAATATCGAGGCTCACATGGCAAAGCACGCTGCGCTTTTAAAGCCGAGATTTGATATTGTAACGGACACTCTTGAAAAGGAAATTTCGGAGCTTGAAATAGGCAGCTGGGTAAAGCCTAACGGCGGTTATTTCGTAAGCTTCGACAGCCTTGAGGGCTGCGCTAAAAGAATAGTTTCGCTCTGCAAGGATGCAGGAGTTGTTCTCACGGGTGCAGGCGCAACCTTCCCCTACGGAAAAGACCCCCTCGACCGCAATATAAGAATTGCGCCGTCTTACCCCTCCTGCGAGGAGCTTCAGAAGGCTATGGACATTTTCGTATGCGCAGTAAAGCTTGCGTCGGCTGAAAAGCTGCTTGAAAACTGATAAAATATGATTGAGCTGCCGTGCTTAACGCAAAACGGCAGCTCTTTTTTTCTCACAAAAGTTGATTTTTGCCCAACAAAAAGCGTCACGAAATTAATAAAAAGGACTTTTCTTTTGCCGCAAAGTATGATATAATTATTATGAATAGGCACACCGCCTTTTTGCTTAGAAAGGAAAAGTATTTGTATGAGAGAAATCTTTGATCTCGGTATCGACGTCGGCTCGACTACCGTTAAAACAGTAATTTTAAAGGACAATGAAATAATTTACAGCAAATATGAAAGGCACTTTTCAAAGGTGCGTGAGACCGTTGCCGCGCAGCTTCGGGAAATAAACGAGCAGTTCAAGGGAAAATTCTTCAAGACGGCTATAACAGGCTCGGCAGGTCTCGGAATAGCGCAGGCAAGCGGCATAAGCTTCGTTCAGGAGGTCTATGCGGCTTTCGTTGCGGTAAACAAGAGCTATCCCGAAACGGACGTTGTCGTTGAGCTTGGCGGCGAGGACGCAAAGATAATTTTCCTCACGGGCGGAACCGAACAGCGAATGAACGGCTCATGCGCAGGCGGAACGGGTGCGTTTATCGACCAGATGGCGCAGCTTCTCGGCGTGAATGCGGACGACCTCGACCGTATGTCGCTCGAAAGCACAAAGCTTTATCCTATTGCCTCACGCTGCGGCGTTTTTGCAAAGAGCGATATTCAGCCGCTTCTCAATCAGGGCGCAAAGAAAGAGGATATCGCAGCTTCGATCTTTCAGGCGGTCGTCGACCAGACGGTTTCGGGACTTGCGCAGGGAAGAAAGATCGAGGGCAACGTGCTTTTCTTAGGCGGTCCGCTTTCGTTCTTAAAGGGTCTCAGAAAAGCGTTTACAGAAACGCTCGGACTTGATGAGCAGCACGCAATTTTCCCCGAGCTTGCGCCATGCTTCATGGCTTACGGCTGTGCGCTTCGTGCCGACGAGCTTGCCGAGGAAATGACCATCGACGAAACGCTCGATAAGATATTAAACGCAAAGAACACCGACAGTATCGTAACGGGAAAGCCGCTTTTTGCAAACCGTGAGGAATATGACGAGTTCGTTCAGCGGCACAAGCAGTCCGACCTAAAATATGCCGACATAAAGGAATATAAAGGCGATGCTTATCTCGGTATAGACGCAGGCTCGACCACCACAAAGCTTGTTCTTATCACCCCCGACGGCAGACTTCTCTATCAGCACTACTGCTCGAGCAAGGGTCAGCCGCTCGACATAATCGCTTCAAAGCTTGAAGAGATATATCACCTTGCAAACCCCGGACTTGTGATAAAGGCTTCGGCGGTAACGGGCTACGGCGAGGAGCTTATAAAAGCGGGTCTCGGCGTTGACTACGGTATCGTCGAAACGGTCGCACATTACAAGGCGGCTGCGTTCTTCTGCCCCGACGTTGACTTTATCATCGACATCGGCGGACAGGACATCAAGTGCTTCAAGATAAAAAACAACGCTATCGACAGCATTATGCTAAACGAAGCCTGCTCGTCGGGCTGCGGTTCGTTTATCCAGACCTTTGCGCAGGCGATGGGATACGAGATCGCCGATTTTGCAAACCTTGGTCTTTTCGCAAAAGCCCCCGTCGAGCTTGGCTCACGCTGCACGGTGTTTATGAATTCGTCCGTCAAGCAGGCGCAGAAGGACGGCGCAAGCGTTGAGGACATTTCGGCAGGTCTTTCCTCGTCGATCATCAAAAATGCTGTATATAAGGTAATCAGAGCAAAGTCGGTCGACGAGCTTGGTAAAAATATCGTCGTTCAGGGCGGCACATTCTTAAACGACGCCGTTCTCCGCTCGTTTGAAATGGAGCTTGGAAGAAACGTTATCCGCCCTGCGATCGCAGGACTTATGGGCGCATTCGGCTGCGCTTTGTTCGCTATGGAAAAATCGAAAAATTCCGACTCTCCCTCAACTCTGCTTACGCTCGATCAGCTTCACGAATTTGCTTATAAATCAATGTCGGCACAGTGCAAAGGCTGTACCGCTCACTGTAACTTAACGATAATAAAATTCAGCGACGGACACCGTTTTGTTTCAGGCAACCGCTGCGAAAAGGGCGCAGGCATCAAGCTTGAAAACAAGACGGAAAATATGTTTGAATATAAATTCGACAAGCTTTATTCCTACGCCGAGAAAAAACCGTCGGGAATTCCCGTCGCAAGAGTCGGCATACCGATGACTCTCAGCTATTACGATATGCTGCCGTTTTTCCACACGCTCTTTACCGAGCTTGGCTTTGAGGTCGTGCTTTCCGACCAGTCCACCCGTGATACATATTACAAGGGTCAGCAGACGATCCCGTCCGACACGGTCTGCTATCCTGCAAAGCTTGCGCACGGACATATCGAAGATCTGCTGTCGAAAAATGTCGACTTCATCTTCTACCCCTGCATGAGTTACAATATCGACGAGGGACAGTCGGACAACCATTACAACTGCCCTGTCGTTGCTTACTATCCCGAGCTTTTAAAGGCGAATATCCCCGAGCTTAACGACGATAATTTCCTTTCGCCGTATCTCGACATCAATTTCAAGAAAAGCACGGCAAGAAATATTTCACGCTCGCTCAGAAAATACGGCATAAGGGAGCGTCAGGTGCTTGAGGTTCTCAACAAGGCTTATTCCGAGCAGGTAAGGTACAAAAAATCAAACGAGCAGAAGGCTCTTGAAATAATCGAGGACGCAAGAAGCAAAGGGCAGAAAATTATCGTCCTTGCAGGCAGACCTTATCATATCGACCGTGAGATAAACCACGGCATACACAAGCTTATAACCTCGCTTGGCTTTGCGGTAATAACGGAAGACAGCGTTTCGGAGCTTGTCGACTGTCCGCCGCTTGACGTACTCAATCAGTGGACATATCACGCAAGGCTCTACCGTGCGGCGAAATATGTCTGCGCAAACAAGGATATGCAGCTCGTTCAGCTCGTTTCATTCGGCTGCGGAATCGACGCCGTCACGACCGACGAGGTGAGAGCGATACTTGAAGAAAACGGAAAGCTTTACACGCAGCTTAAGATCGACGAGATTACAAATCTCGGAGCGGCAAAAATACGTCTGCGTTCGCTTGCGGCGGCTCTTGAAGAAAAGGAAGCTGCCGAAAGAGAATAACCGCATTTTCAAAGCACAAGAAAGGAATTGTCAGAAAAATGAGCAAAAAAACTCCGAAGCAGTTATCGGGCAGAGTAAAATCCACCACCTTTACCGAGGACATGATAAAGGATTACACAATACTCGTTCCCGATATGCTCCCGATACATTTCAGCCTTATCATCAAGGCTTACGAGCATTTCGGCTATAAAATGGAGCTTCTTACCAACCGTTCAAGAAACGTTATCGACGAGGGTCTTAAAAACACCCACAACGACACCTGTTACCCTGCGCTTCTTGTTATCGGTCAGTTTATGGACGCTCTCAAAAGCGGAAAATACGACGTCAACAAGGTAGCGCTGCTTATCTCCCAGACGGGCGGCGGCTGCCGTGCCTCAAACTATATTTATCTTATCAGAAAGGCTATTTCCACGCAGTTTCCGCAGGTGCCCGTTATCTCGCTCAATTTCAGCGGCCTCGAGCCGAACCCTGCGTTCCCGATGACGCCGGCGGTTGCGCTGCGCCTTGTTTACGGCGTGCTTTACGGCGATATGCTGATGCTGCTTTACAATCAGTGCAAGCCTTACGAGATAAACAAAAACAGCACCGACGAGCTGCTTGCAAGGTGGGAGCACCGGCTCGGCAAGCTTTTCGACACAAACGGCAAATACACGGCGACAAAGAGCATTTACAAGGCAATGCTTAACGACTTCGCTTCGCTTCCGAGAAGCACGGAGAAAAAACCGAAGGTCGGAATCGTCGGAGAGATATACGTTAAATATTCGCCGCTTGCAAACAACGACCTCAACAATTTCCTGCTTTCAGAGGGCTGCGAGCCGAACGTTCCGGGGTTGCTCGATTTTGTGCTTTACTGCGCTTCCGACCTGCCGAACGACAAGGAGATATACGGCAAGATGACCGCAAGAACGGCGGTCTACAAGATAGGCTACGACCTGCTTTACAAGTTCCAGAGGGAGCAGATAAAGGTAATAAACGAGCATGGCGTTTTCCAGCCGCCTCACGACTTCGAGCATTTAAGAGCCTGCGCCGACAAGTATATGCATCAGGGCGTAAAGATGGGCGAGGGCTGGCTTATCACTGCGGAAATGGCTGCGCTTGCCGAAACGGGAACGGAAAATATAATCTGCACACAGCCGTTCGGCTGCCTGCCTAACCACATTGTCGCAAAGGGAATGAGCCGCACGATAAAGGAGGCTTACCCGGGCGCTAATATTGTTGCTATCGATTACGACCCCGGCGCTACAAAGGTAAATCAGGAAAACCGCATAAAGCTTATGCTTGCAAACGCTAAAAAATGATACAAAAAACGGCTGTTTTTCGCAGCCGTTATTTTTTTGCATAAAACAAGACAGACCCCCAGAGGGAGCCTGCCTTGCTTTTACAGTAAATATGATGGAGAAAAATAATATGTAGTCAGGACTTTAAGTATTTTTCAGATCTTCCGCCGCAAATACCCATCCCTTTACGCCGCTTTAGCTTGCAGCGCTTCGGTTCAGGTGTCCTTTAACCTTATGTCTATATGATACAGCCTGTATGTGAAAACTGCATGATAACAAACTGAAAATATAATGTTCACAAAATGTATTATTTTTCGCAATCTTTCGACATTTCTCGTCAGCAGGAAACGCTTATATCTCCGCAGCTGTTTTCGACCGAGATAATGACCGAACCTCTCTGATAATCTGCGCTTGCCGCCGATCTGCCGTTTATCTCGACTTCTCCGAGTTCGGTATCAAGCCGGAAATCGTAATTGCTGTCGGCAAAATGAAGCGAAGCGTCGCCAAGCTCAAGGTCAAAGTGCGACTCACCCTTTAATACCGAGTCTTCAAGCTCAACATCGCCGCAGCTTGACTCGACCTCTGCGCTGCCTGCAGTAAGATTTTTAAACTCCGTGTTTCCAAGTTCGTTCTCCGATTCAAGCCTTCCGTTTACCGTAACTCTTTCAAGCTCTATATCGCCGCAGCTGTCGCTTATGTCAAGGCTCTCAAAACCGCAGTCGTTAATTTCTACGTCGCCAAGCTCAAGGTCGATCGAAGCGGCGGTAAACGTACAGCCGTCAAGCGACACAGAACCGCAGGAATTTGAAAGGATAAGCTTGTCTGCGCTTATTCCGTTTATTCTTACGTCGCCGCAGGATGTATTTATATCAATGCGGTCGTACATATCCTCAGGCAGATAAAGCGTCACGCTTGAACTGAAATAGGTCTCCTTCATGCCGAAGAACTCAAACCGCAGACCGAACTTTTCCGCCTTGTAATCTATCTTTGCGGTTTCTCCGCCGCTTACCGAAAATCTGTCCTTTGCGATATTCTCGGCTTCAAGGTACATTCTGCCGTCGGTCGATTTCAGAATATTAACGTCTGCCGCCTCGCTTATATTTATATCAATGTTTTTGCAGTCATCGGAAAATTCATAGGAATAATCCTCATATCCGAGTCTTTCGGCATATTCCGAATATTTATCCTTCATGCCGATAAAGGATACACCGCCGATGCCGACACCTGCGACAAGGCAGACAGCGCCGATAATGATCGCAGGAACAAAGTTTGTCTTTCTGACCTTTTCGGTCTCCTTTTGCTTTCTCAGCTTAAAGCCGAACAGAAACTCCGTAAAGGCGACCGAAGCGTTCCACATAAGCTTGATAAAGAGTATAAGCGGCTTTATAAGCAGCAGCGTTCCGCCGATACCGACAAGCGACAGCCCGACGCACTGCATGATACCCGGAGCAAAGCCGCCGGAAAAGAACGCCCCGAAAACTCCGCCGACAACAAACGCCGGGAAGCAGACATAAACCGACGCAACAGCGGCGACAGCCGAAATTATAAGGATATAAACAGTCAGCCAGAAGGGCGACAAAAGAACAAGCGCAATTATCCTCGACGCCGTCATCTTCGGCTTTGGAACGCTGCCCCAGCCGTTTTCTGCCATCACCTTCTGCGCCAGCTGCTCGGGCGTTCCGAAGCTCTCCATAAGCGACTGAGGATCCTCGGCGTCCTCAAAAAGCTCGGTGTAATACTGTATTACATTTTCGACCTCCTCGGCGTCAAACCTTCTGAGCGCCTTTTTAAGCCGTGCAATATATTCATTCACTGTCATTTAAGTTTCCTCCCTCTGATAAAAAATGATCGATCTGACTTCTGTAAACCTGCCATTCGCTGCGATACCCCGAAAGCGTATTCCTCCCGAACGGCGTTATTCTGTAATATCTTCGGTTCCTGCCCTGATACGGCATATCATAGGTCTCGAGCGACCCGTTTTTCTGAAGTCTTCTCAGCACGGGATAAAGAGTCGATTCGGAAACCGATACCATCTGCTGAATATCCTTAGTTATCTGATAACCGTAGCAGTCCTGCGTTTCGCAGACCGACAGCACAAGTGCGTCAAGCATTGCGGCGCTTATCGGAAAAACACCCATTTTGCTTTCTCCTTTCTCTTATTCTGTTTTGTGATTTTAAGGCTGTTGTCTTCCTCTGTATAATATTATACAGCATATAATATTATTTGTCAATACCTATTGCAAAAAATTTTTCTAAGTCTTTTGAATTTTTTTAGTTTGATGCAAATTAAGGGGAAGCCCTCTATCGCAGGGCTTCCCCTCTTCCAAAACAGTCCACCGGACTGTTTTGTAATTCACCCCTTTCGGAGCTCTTGCACGGCTGGGGTGTTTCGCTCGCTGCGGCGAGCGACAATGGGGCTTTGCCCCCTTGACCCCTACAAGCCCTTTAAAAAGGGCTTGACCCTAAATTTTTGTTTTTTGACAGGCTCTCCAACTTTCGCTAACTTTATTCAGGCAAAAAAATCTTTATGCAAAGCCTGCCGTACGAAAATTCAGCCGTTATCTCGCCGTGCATTTTTGCAACGAGCGTTTTTGCGATAGAAAGTCCGAGACCCGTAGAGCCGCTTGCCGATTCGACCGTGTAAAACCTGTCGAACAGCCTGCCGACCGAAACCTCGTCAAGCTGCGGCGCAGAATTTGAAAAGCTGATAACGCCGTCGTCGTCAAGGCTTATCTCAAGGTCGCCGCCGCTGTATTTGAGCGCATTTGCAAGCAGATTTGAAAAAACTCTTGAAAGATCGGCACGGTCGAGATTTCTTGTTATTCTCTTTTCTGTTATGCGAACTCTCGGCTCGACGCCCTTTTCGTTAAGTGCGGCAAAAAATCCCATTATGCAGTCCTCAAGCAGACTGTTTACTAAGACCTCCTCGATATTCTGCTCGCCGACCTCGCTCATTACGACCGAATACTTGAAAAGCTCCTCGGTAAGCTGCTTCATAGCCTCCGCCCTGCCGCCGATAATGTCGAGATATTCCGACAGCTTCTGCGATTTTTCCTCCTCTTTCATAAGCTCGAGATAACCGCATATCGCCGTAAGCGGAGTACGCAGGTCGTGAGAGATATTCGTCACCGCAGTTTTAAGCTCGGCGTCGCCCTGAATATACCGCAGCTGTTCACGCCTTAAAACAGCAAGCTGTTTGTTTATGCTGTCTGCAAGCTCTCTCATATCCTTGTCACGGCTTGAAATGCCTATCGGCGTGTTGGTGTCGGTTTTAAGCCTGTCGGCAAAATCATCGGTTATTTCCCTCGCCGATTTTTTTAAGAGATATATTTTCACGCACAAAACGATGATTATTATGCCGAGCAGACCGTAAACCATATTGATCTATCCTTTTATTTCAAATCTTTTTTTCTGAAAAGCAAATATCCCGCCGCCGTAAAGACGATAATATCCGCAGCGGAAATAGCGATCATTATAGCGGATTCCTTTCCGCTTAAATTTGTCGGGTCGACCGCAATTCTTATCTGCTGACCTGTCGGAACGATATTCATCATCGTTTCATAAAGCTTTCTTTTCGAGCCGCCGACGTAAGCAGGATTCGGTATCTCGTCGCCGAATTCTACCTCCTCGTCAGAGATGACTATACGTTCATATGTCGTTTCGGGTTCGTCGAGCGTGTTGTAAAAATAAGAGCCTGCGTAAATAAACATCAGCGATACGAATATAGCCGCAACCGCTCCAGATGAAAGCGAGTTTATAAGATGACCAAGCGCGCAGAATACCGCGCTGAAAACAAGCACCGAAAAATAGGAAACGGCGAGCATAAGAAGATACGATTTTAAGCCCTGTTCCCAGAAGCCGAAGAAGAAAACCCCGACCATGCCGCCTATTGCCCATGCCGCAAAGAACACCGTCGAGCCGACTGCGCTTACCAAAAGATCGGAAAAGTAAATGCTCGCCCGTGAATTTCCGACAGCCGTCTTTGAGCGGAGCATTCCCGAACTGTTGTCAAGCCCGATAAACACCGAAACGAACGCTGCGATAAGAAGTCCGGCATAAGGGAGAATTGCGCAGTATTTATAATCGAGCGTTCCGCCGTAGCCGTATTTTTCAGAGCCGTAGACGGAAGCGAGCATTACATAAGCCGAAAAAAGAAATACCCCGACCGCCTCTATCAAAAATCTTTTGTCCTTAAATAGTCTTGTTATATCCGCCGATAATAGTTTACTCATTGCTCCCACCTCCCACAAGTGAAATATAAAAGCTTTCAAGGCTTTCGTCCTGCTCCGAAACGGAGATCAGCTCGCAGCCTTTTTCCGAAAGCGCTATCGCAAGCCTTGTTATGTTCGGCTTGCCGTAAACGTCCGCTGTTGTCTCGTCTATCATCTTGTATTCCATTCCCATGCCGTCAAGCACGGCGGCGAGCGGCTTTGTGTCGGTAACGCTAAGGCGGACGCACTTGCGGCAGGCGGCTTCAAGCTCCTCGGCGCTCATTTCTTTAACTATCCTTCCGCCGTCGATAAAGCCGTAATGGGTAGCAAGCCTTGAAAGCTCGTCTAATATGTGGCTCGAGATAAGCACGGTTATCTGTTTCTCTCGATTGAGCTTTAAAATAAGCTCTCTTATCTCGATAATGCCCTGAGGGTCAAGACCGTTTATCGGCTCGTCAAGCACTAAAAAATCGGGGCTGCCGCAAAGCGCCATCGCAATGCCAAGACGCTGCTTCATTCCGAGCGAGAAGTTCTTCACTTTCTTTTTGCCCGTGTTTTCAAGCCCGACAAGGCGAAGCAACTCGTCGATACCGTCGAACGAGGGCAGACCGAGAATACGGTACTGCTGCTTTAGATTATCCCTTGCCGTCATGTCGTGATAAGCCGAGGGCGTTTCGATAACTGCGCCCATTCTTTTTCTCGACCGCAGAATTTTATTATCCGTATTCGCTGCGCCGTAAAGCTCGAAACTTCCGCTGTCGGGCATTTGCAGACCGCATATAAGTCGGATAAGCGTTGTTTTTCCTGCGCCGTTTTTCCCGACAAAGCCGTAAATAGAGCCTTTCGGAACGTTCATGGTAACGCCGTTTAAAGCCGTAAAGCTGCGGTACCGCTTTTTTAAATCGTTTGTCTTCAGAACATATTCCATCTGAACATCCTTCCTTTCTGAAAACATAATAACATACAACCGTCAAGAAAGCGGCAAAGGAAAAGTCAAGATTTCGTCAAGATCTCATCTTAAAGCCTATCCCGTAAACCGCCTCGATATAATCCTTTCCGCTTACAGCCTGCAATTTATGACGTATATTGCTGATATGCTGCTTTAGTGAACGCTCGGTGCAGTCGGGCGTGTCAAGACTTATTCTGTCAAGTATTGCACTTCGGCTGACGGGATTTTTCGGGTTCTGCATAAGAAGCCTCAGTATCGCACATTCGGTCCTCGTTAAGCGCACTTCGTTTTCCGCTATCTTTACGGTATGCGTATCGGCAAACAGCGTAAGGTCGTCAAACCTTAAAACGTTCGCCGCCCCGACCGTTTCGCTTCTTCTCAGCGAAACTGCGACTCTTGCAAGCAGCTCGGACAGCTCAAAAGGCTTTGTTATATAATCGTCTGCGCCGCAAAGCAGCGTTCTTACCTTGTCGGAAACGTCCGCCTTTGCGCTCACGGCGATAACGGGAATGTCCTTTATTTTCGGCAAAAGCTCCTCGCCCGAAAGTCCCGGAAGCATAAGATCAAGCAGTATAAGATCAAAGCTCTCCTTCTGAATGAGCATAAGCGCCTCCGTGCCCGAATACGCTCTTTTTACGCAATAGCCCTCTCTTAAAAGCGCCTTTTCGAGCAGGTCGCCTATATAAATATCGTCGTCTGTAACAAGTATCCTTTTCATTGTTCGTTCTCCCTTTCGTCTGCGTTTGCCGTAAAAAATTTTCTTTTGCTTGACTTTGTTCTTCTTTGTATAGTATAATGATATTAATTATAGCACATACCGCCGATAAAAGCAAGTAAAGGAGCGTTTTATTCATGGCAATGTGGGATCCGTGGAGAGGGTGCAGAAAATGCAGCGACGGCTGTCTGCACTGCTATATACACAAAGGCGACGCAAAAAGGGGCGTCGATACCTCGCAGGTCGTTAAGACAAACGATTTTTACAAGCCTCGTGAAAGGCTTAAAAACGGCGGATACAAAATGCGTCCCGGGATAGTTTATATGTGCTTTTCGACCGACTTTCTTATCGAGCAGGCTGATGATTGGCGGGACGAATGTTTTGAAATGATACGGGAACGAAAGGACTGCACCTTTCTTTTTCTCACAAAGCGTATCGAAAGATTTTTAGATTGTATCCCCGACGACTGGGGCGACGGATATGATAACGTTGTCGTTTGCTGCACGGTCGAAAATCAGAAAAACGCAGACAAACGGCTTTCGCTTTTTTCACGTCTTCCGATAAAGCACAAATGCATTACCGCTCAGCCGCTTATCGAGGCAATAAATATCGAGCAATATCTTGACGGCGTCGAGCTTGTCGTCGTCGGCGGAGAATCCGACCGCCTCGGACGTCCGCTCGATTACGGCTGGGTGCTTGACATAAGAGAGCAGTGCGTTCGCAAAAACGTTTCGTTTGAATTCCGCCAATGCGCAACGCATTTTATCAAGGACGGCAAGCGCTACACACTTCCGACAAACCTCCTTTGCAGTCAGGCGAAAAAGGCGGATATAAACTTTAAGGGAAAGCCCTTCTGACCGCCCGATAAACCAAATTTTATCAAAAAGAGAAAACTATTTGACACGATAAAGAAAATCGGTTATAATAGAAAATAGCATTTTCGCAAAATAGAATTGTTTTTATGGAGGATCATTTTATGGAGAAAAAATCAGGCTTCACCAGCCGGCTGGGATTTGTGCTTGCGGCGGCAGGCTCGGCGGTGGGTCTCGGAAACATCTGGAGATTTCCCTACCTTGCGGCGAAATACGGCGGAGGAATGTTCCTGCTCGTATATCTGATACTCGCCGTTACCTTCGGCTTTGCGCTGATGATAACCGAGGTCGCTATCGGACGCAAAACGGGTAAAAGCTCAATTCTTTCCTACACGGAAATAAACAAAAAGTTCTCGTTCTTAGGCTATCTCGCCTCGCTCGTTCCGATAATCATTTTCCCCTACTACTGCGTTATCGGCGGCTGGGTCGTTAAGTTCTTTCAGGTCTATATTACGGGAAAGGGTCACGCAGCGACCGCCGAGGGATATTTCGGCGGATTTATCGGCTCGACAGCACAACCGCTTATCTGTCTTGCGGTATTCCTTATCCTCACCTCGCTCGTCGTCCTCGGCGGCGTTCAGAAGGGTATCGAGCGCATAAGCAGATTTCTCATGCCGCTGCTTATCGTAATGTCGATAGGAACAGCCGTTTACAGCCTTACGATAGACGGTGCGATAGACGGTCTTATCTATTATATCAAGCCGAATTTAAGCGAATTTTCAATAAAGACGATCGTTGCGGCGATGGGTCAGCTTTTCTATTCCATGTCGCTCGCTATGGGTATCATGGTGACTTACGGCTCGTATATGCAGAAAAAGGACGACCTTGAAAAATCGGTAAGAAATATCGAAGTTTTCGACACGCTTATCGCTTTCCTTTCGGGACTTATGATAATCCCCGCCGTGTTCGCTTTTTCGGGCGGCGACAAGGAGGCTCTCCAGAAGGGTCCGACGCTCATGTTCATTACTCTGCCCAAGGTTTTCGACTCGATAAAGGGCGGTCAGATTTTCGGCGTCGTTTTCTTCCTGCTCGTGCTTTTTGCGGCGCTCACGTCTTCTATCTCGCTCATGGAGACTATCGTTTCTATCATCTCGGACAAGTTCGGTTTTTCAAGAAAGAAGATATGCCTTGCGGTAACGGTTTTCGCATTTATAATCGCAATTCCCTCCTCGCTCGGCTTCGGCGCGCTTTCGCACATAACGATCTTCGGCTATTCGATACTCGATTTCTTCGACTTTATAAGCAACAATATCATGATGCCGATAGTCGCTCTGCTCACCGCCGTTCTTATCGGCTGGATAGTAAAGCCCTCCTACGTTTCGGACGAGGTAAAAAGCTCGGGCAGATTCAAGTCGGAGAAAATGTATAACGTTATTATAAAATTTGTCGTACCCGTGTGCATGGTGGTTATCCTCGTTTCCTCGATCGTGGGATATGTATGATATATGTTATACGGACAAAAATGAAAGGACGCAGATCAATGAAAAAAATCATCAGCGTGCTGCTTGCGGCGGTCATGGGAATTACCCTTTGCACCTCATGCGGCAAGGACAAAAAAGAATCAGAAAAGCAGCCCGAAAAGCCCTCGGCAAAGGTTACTGTCGACGGCACAAAGTTCATGGTAAACGGCAAGGAGCTTTGGATAAACGGCGTAAACACGCCTTGGCAGAACTGGAACGACTTCAACGGCAACATGGACGTTCAGTTCTGGGACGACACATTCAAACAGCTTGCTGAGGACAATATCAACTGCACAAGGATATGGGTAAACTGCAACGGCACAACAACGGTAAGGCTTAAATCTACCGGCGGAATAAAAAACATTAATGAAAACCACTGGACAGACCTTGACAAGCTGTTTGATATTGCGGAAAAATACGAGGTTTATATAATGCCGACGCTGCTTTCCTTCGATCACTGCAAGGACGAGAAATGGCAGCTGCTTTTAGAGAGCAAAGAAAACTGCGATCAGTTTGCCGAAATGTATGCCGCCGAATTTGCAAAGCGTTACGGCGACAATGAGTATCTGTTCGGAATCGACATTATGAACGAGCCTGACTGGGTGCATGAAAACGACGAGTGCGGCAAGCTTGAATGGGATAACATTTCCTATCTGTTCGCAAAATGCGCTCAGGCGATACACGAAAACAGCAGTGCGCTCGTTACCGTCGGAATGGGAATCGTAAAGTACAATTCGGATAACTACGAGGGAAATTTTATCTCCGACGAATATCTTAAAAGCCTTTCGGGCAGCGATAAATCCTATGTGGATTTTTACAGCCCCCACTGGTACAGCTGGCAGATAGACTGGTACGGCTATCCCTTCACCGTGACCCCCGAGGCTTTCGGAATGGACGGCACAAAGCCCTGCGTTATCGGAGAGACCTCTAACGATTATCTTGCAAAGCTGACAAGCAGCGAGATATACGAAAAGGCTTACGAAAACGGCTGGAACGGCGTTATGTTCTGGATGGAATACCGTAACGACGGCACAAGCGGCTGCGATTCGGTATGGTACAGATACGACCTTACGCAGCAGGCGACAAAGGCTATGTTTGAAAAGATACCCGAAAAAATATATCCGCTCAAATAATACAATATTATCAGATACCCATGAGATAGCTTATTCTCGTGGGTATTTTTTTGCTCAATAATTTATGAAATTTGTATTGATTTTCAAAATTGCTTATGTTATAATTAAATGATAGCTTTACTGCTGCAAAAATAAAAGAAAAAAGGGAGAACGAAGAATGAAAGCTCTTGATCTTCTCACCGTAGCGTTCGGAAAGGCTATGGTAAAGGTATTGCGTCTGCTCGGCAGGGACGGCGGAAATCTGCCCGGTCTTGTGCTTTGGACGCTCAATAAAAACTATCTGAAGGTATTCTCGGCGGACTGTCCGATAATCGCAGTCACGGGTACGAACGGAAAGACCTCAACGACAAATTTTCTAAACAGAATTTTCAACTCGCTGCCCGGCGACAAGAAGATAATCACGAATATGCAGGGAAACAATCTCGACACGGGTATCGGCTCGCTGCTTTTGCAGCACTGCGATATGCACGGAAGAGTTCATGCGGATTATCTTGTGCTTGAGGTCGACGAATCGCACGTTCCCGTTATCTTCAAGCACTTAAAGCTTGAAACGCTCGTTGTGCTAAACTTTTTCAGAGACCAGCTCGACCGAAACGGCGAGGTCGAAACGCTGATACTCAAGGTTCAGAATTTCTTAAAGACCTACGAGGGAAATCTTGTTATAAACGCCGACGACCCGAACGTTGCAAGGCTCGGCACCGCAAATCCGAACAACAAGAACGTTTATTATTACAGCGTTGAAAAATACGAGGGTGCGACGGACGAGCTTTACGAAGCGGGCGAGGGCAGATTCTGTCCGCACTGCGGCGAGGCGCTTGTATACGACTATTATCAGTATTCGCATATCGGAAGGTTTAAATGCCCGAAATGCAGCTTCGGCGACATTACCCCGTTCGTGCAGATAAAACAGCTCGACCTTGACAACCGCTCGTTTGTTATCGAGGGCGAGAAATATACGGCGAAACATTCGGGAATTTATCACATATACAATCTTTCGGCGGTTTATACCGTTTCAAAGCTTTACAATATCGACCACAAGATAATTCACGACGTTTTTGAGAATTTCGAGGTAAACAACGGCAGACTCGAACGCTTTGAATCAAACAACGCCGAGCTTCTTTTAAACCTTGCGAAAAACCCCGTCGGCGCAAACATGACGCTTCGTCTGCTCAATCAGGACAAGGGCGAAAAACAGCTGCTTTTCGTTCTTAACGACAACATCGCCGACGGCTGCGACGTTTCGTGGATATGGGATATTAATTTTTCGATTTTCAATAATGTAGAAAAAGTCGTGACGTCCGGCACAAGAGCCTACGACATTGCGATAAGGATAAAATGCTCGGGCTACGACCCCGAAAAAATAATCGTCAAGCCCGACCTTGACGAAGCCGCCGCAGAGATATTCTCGACGGCAGGTACAAAGTACGGCATAGCAAACTACACGGCGATACAGCCGACAAGAGCGGCGCTTAAAAGATACCTTGAAAAGAACGGAGGCGGCAAGTCATGAGCGAGAGAAAGATAAAGCTTCTTCATATGTACCCGAACGTGCTCGACCTTTACGGCGACAGCGGAAACGTTGAGGTGCTTAAATACCGCTGTAAAATGAGGGGTATCGAGCTTGAGGTTTCGCAGCACCTTCTCGACCGCCCCGACAGTATTGATTTTTCGCAGCAGGACATAATATATCTCGGAGGCGGCGCAGATTTTGAGCAGCAGATACTCGCCGACGATCTTATGAGCTGCCGTGACAGGATATTCAAAGCCTACGAAAACGGCGTTTTTCTGCTTATGATATGCGGCGGCTATCAGCTTTTAGGTCAGTATTACAAGGACTCAAACGGCGAAAAAATAGAGGGTCTTAAACTTTTCGACTATCACACCGAGGCTTCAAGAAACAAGCGCAGCCGCTGTATCGGAAATATCGTTATTGAAACGCAGCTTAACGGAAAGCCTTATAAGGTCATCGGCTTTGAAAATCACGGCGGACAGACTACGGACGTTAAAACGCCGTTCGGCAAGGTTCTCTGCGGCAACGGAAACTGCTGGAGCAGCGAGACGGAGGGGTATATGGAAGAGAGAGTTATCGCAACTTATCTTCACGGTCCGCTGCTGTCGAAAAATCCTGCGCTTGCAGACCATATCATCGCAAAATGCCTTGAAAGACAGGGTGAAAACACCGAGCTTGCGCCGCTTAACGACTCGCTCGAAGAAGCCTGCCGAAAGCAGCTTTTCGACAGACTTTTAAACAAGGAATAAGGAAAATATATTTAAATCAAAACCGCCGGGGAGGGGTATAAATTGAACGACAAATCGTTTCTTGCGGAAGCGGCGGAGCCTGTTATTCGGCTTGCCGACGGCAAAAAGAAGTTTATCGACAGAAACGCCTGCACCGCCTATATCACCTCCATGGCAAAGCAGGGCGCAAAGACGGTAAAGCTGCCGAGAACAAAGGCGGTCACGGGTTATTCGGAGAATATAAGCGAGGAGCTTTTCCGCTCGATGCAGTATTTTTCCATTAATAATAACGGCGGCTCGGAATATCGGATACTTTATCTTCATGGCGGTTCTTATTTTGCGCCACCCAATATCTTCCACTGGGAAATGCTTATAAGGCTCGCAAAGCTGACCGACGCGCAGATACTTTTTCCTATGTACCCGAGAGCGCCGATACACACCTGCAGCGCCGCCTACGACCTGCTTTTTGATTTTTACACGCAGTTTTTCACTCAGGACGATGGCAAAAAGGCGGTCATCATGGGCGACTCGGCAGGCGGCGGACTTGCCTGCGGACTTGCGCAGCAGCTAAAGGCAAAAGGAATAAAGATCCCCGATAAGCTGATTCTTATTTCGCCGTGGCTGGACGTTTCGATGGAAAACAAGGAAATGTGCGAATATGAAGAAAGCGACCCCGTGCTTGGAATTTACGGACTTAAAAGAATGGGTAAAATGTGGGCGGGCAGCCTTGACGTTCACGACCCGAAAGTAAGCCCGATTTACGGCGATTTTGACGGAATAGGCGAAATTACGCTTATGGTCGGCACGAAGGAGATCTTTTATCCCGACGTGATGCGGCTTGCAAAAATGCTTGACGAAAGTCAGATAACCTATCGGCTTATCGTCGGCGAGGATATGTATCACGTCTGGGCGACCTACCCCATGAGAGAGGGTCGTGAGGCGGTCGGGGAGATAGCAAAGATACTGTCGGCGGAAAATGACGGCGAGGAAAGGACGCAGACTGATGAAAAGAATTGAAGTTTTTGAAAACGGGATATATTTCGTGCTTGAAATAGACGACGAAAAAAGGGCGAGGCTTTTACACTTTTCGCCGCTGCCGTTTGACGAAAAAACGCTCACCTCACGCAGCGGAACGTTCGGCTTTAATCTCTGCGAGGTGCAGATGTCGGGTATCGACAGGGCGGGCGAGCGGCACGGAAACAAGTATATCGTCACTGCGCCCGGCTATACGCTTAAATTCATCGACTTATCGGACACCTGCAATCAGATAGGCAGAAAGCTTGAAATAACGCAGTTTGACGAGGGTACGGGAACGCTTGTCGTTTCGCATTTTCAGTTTTACAACGGCATTTCGGCGGCAAGGACATGGACTGTCGTGACAAATACGGGCAGCGAGCCGCAGACGCTTGAATACGTTTCCTCATTCTGCCTTACGGGAATTGAAAAAGAGGGTATTCTGCCGCAGGACGAAAAAATCGAGATAGGCGTTTGTCACAACTCTTGGCAGAGAGAGGTTCAGTGGAAGACCTATACGCTTTCTCAGGTCGGTCTTGAACAGGCTCAGCCGCTCGATTATCAGCACTCGTCGAAGGTTTTTGCCTGCACAAATGTCGGAAACTGGTCGGCTAAAGAATATATCCCTATGGGCATGATCGCAAACAAAGAGGCAGGTTCCTATATGGTGTGGCAGATAGAGCATAACGGCTCTTGGCACTGGGAAATTTCCGACAGAGAGGGTCATCTTTATTTGCAGCTTTCGGGACCGAGCGAAATAGAGTCGCACTGGTGCAAAGAGCTTAAACCGGGAGAAAGCTTCACCTCCGTTCCCTGCGCCGTTGCGGTAAGCGCCGAAGGGTTTGACGAGGTTATCGGAGAGCTTACGAAATACCGCCGTGCGATAAGGCGCAAAAACCGTGACAACAAAACGCTTGCGGTTATTTTCAACGACTACATGAATTGTCTTTGGGGCGACCCGACTGCCGAAAAGGAGTTTCCTCTTATAGACGCCGCCGCTGAAACGGGCTGCGATTATTTCTGTATCGACGCAGGCTGGTACGCCGAGGGCAACTGGTGGGACAGCGTAGGCGAGTGGCAGGAAAACCGCCGCCGCTTCCCGAACGGTCTTAAAGAAGTTACCGACTATATCCGCAAAAAAGGCATGATACCGGGCGTGTGGCTTGAAATCGAGGTAATGGGCATTAACTGCCCTATGGTGAAAAACGTGTGCGACGACAGCTGGTTTTTCACAAGACACGGCAAGCGTGTTTTCGACCGCTCACGCTATCAGCTCGATTTTCGCAATGAAAAGGTAAGAGCCTTCGCCGACTCGGTCATCAACCGACTTGTTAAAGAATACGGCGTCGGCTACATAAAAATGGATTACAATATCGAGCCGGGTATCGGCACGGAGCAGAATGCGTACAGCGTCGGCGAAGGGCTTATGGAGCATGAAAGGGCGTATCTTGCGTGGCTTGACGGAGTGTTTAAGCGACACCCCGACCTTATCATCGAAAACTGCTCGAGCGGCGGACTCAGAATGGATTACGCTATGCTTTCACGCTATTCGAT
>JBJERC010000042.1:23404-43256 GCA_051882075.1 Oscillospiraceae bacterium
ACTGCTCGAGCGGCGGACTCAGAATGGATTACGCTATGCTTTCACGCTATTCGATTCAGTCGACCTCCGACCAGGACGATTACAGAAAATACTGCACCATCGCCGCAAACGCTCCGCTTGCGCTCACACCCGAACAGGCGGCGGTCTGGAGCTATCCCATGTGGGGCGGCGACAGAGAGCAGACGGCGTTCAACATGATAAACGCAATGCTTCTGCGCATACACCAGAGCGGACACCTTGCAAATATTGACGAGCAGAGCAAGCGGCTTGTAAAAAGCGGTATCGCCGTTTACAAGAAGATACGAAAGGACATAAAGACCGCTCTGCCGTTCTGGAGTATCGGAACTTTCTCCTTCTCGGACGAGTGGGTATCGCTCGGCTTGCGGTGCGAAAGCTGCGCCTATATCGCCGTGTGGAGAAGACAGTCGGCGCAGAGCTGCATCTCGCTTCCGGTTGATTTCTTAAAAGGGAAAAACGTTTCAGCAAGCTGCATTTACCCCGATTTTGCGGACGAGGAATTTTCATGGAACAAGGAAAACGGCACGCTTTCGGTAAGGCTTAAAAATCAGTTCTCCGCAAGGCTTTTTAAGCTTGATTACGGCGAATAAGCCGCCGCTTTGCAGTTCTTGCCGAGCTAATAATAACAAGTATCAGCGGCGCAATGATAAAGCAGTCGCCGACGGTTGAATAAACGCTTTTCCGATCAAGCAGAGCGACCTCGCAAACAAGCGTTCCCCGGTTTTTGCTTTCGTCCTTTGCGGCTTCCTCACACCAAGGGGAGATCACCGCCGAAATTCCGCAGTTACCCGACCGCACGACATATCTTCCCGTTTCGGCGGCACGCATTTTTGCATGAACATAGTGCGCCCGACGGGCAGACGAGTCGCCGAACCACGAATCGTTGGTCGGGATATAGACAAGCCTTGCTCCGCTTCGCAGCTGCGCCGTGAACAAGTCGGAGTAGATCGACTCGACGCATATTCCGCAGGCTGTTTTAACGCTGCGCGCCTCGATGACCCGACATTCCCCCGAATAAGCCGAAAGCGACGATTCGCCGAAAGGAACAAGGTGGGTCTTGAAATAACGGGCGTCCGAAATGCCGTCCGGCGTAACGGCGATAACGCTGTTGAATTTTTCGCCGCCGACCTTGAAAAAACACCCCGTTAAGATCACGCAGCCGTATTTTTTTGCAGTTTCCGACAAAGCCGCAAAAGCAGGCTCGTCTGCGGCAAAGCAGGTGTTAACGGCGGTCTCGGGCAGCATTATCATATCGGGTCGCTCGTCCGATTTTTCAAGCCGTCTGTCTATTTCTGTGGCATACATTTTCGCCGCCTTTTGAGCAGGGAGCCTGTTTTTCTCCCGACCCTCGCAGTCGAGCTGAACGGTCATTACCGTTATTTTCGGGGCAGCTTTCGACTGCGCTTTAAGCGACTGTATCTCGCCAAAGCCGTAGAGGAACACAAAAAGCGCAAGCCCCGACAAAGCGGCGGTCGGCTTTAAGGCGGCGAGCGGACAATTTTTGCGCAGACTTTTTATAATAAGATAAACAAGCCCGTTTGCAAGCAGAATGAGAAACGAGGTAAACCGACAGCCGAGAAGCCTTGAGGTCATAAACACAAACTCCGCACCGTCCGCCTGCGCCCACACCCCCAGCCACGGAAACGACAGCGGACCCGAATTTTCGCACAGCCACTCGCTCGCCGAAAACAGCAGGGATATACTTACAATATCCCTTGCCCTGCCCGTTCTTATCGGACAGAAAAACGAAAGGCATATCACCTGCGGGATAAGAAGTATCATTGCCGCACCGACAGCCGCCGCAAGCGAAAACCCGACAGCTAAAGGCAGCGGCATTTCGACAATTCGGTAAACGGTCAGAAGAAAGCTTGTTTTCGTAAGGTCATAGGCGGCAAGAAACGGCAGGATATTTACAACAAGCCTGCGCTTTGAGCTGAAATTTACAGATGTAAAAAGCGGAAGCATTGTAAAAATGCAGAAAAAAGGCAGCGTAAACGAGCTTTCAAGCAAACCTGCGAACACACCGCAAAAGACTTTGAGCGCAAGGAGCAAAAATCGTTTTTTTCTATCAAAAAAGTTTCTATCGATAATTTTCATCATAAGAAAATTATTCCCACAATATAAAAAGTAATTCAAAACAATGTGATTTAAAAGGAGGATAAGCGAATTGAAAAGCACAGATATAAAAATACCCGAAAACGCCCTTACTGCTCTTGATATGCTCGAAAGCGCAGGCTTTGAAGCGTGGTGCGTCGGCGGCTGCGTGAGAGATTCGCTTATGGGCAGAACCCCTCACGACTGGGATATATGCACCGCCGCCTTGCCCGAGGAAACGCTCGGCGTTTTTTCATCGATGCACACGATACCGACGGGACTAAAGCACGGAACGATAACGGTGATAATCGGCGGCGAGCAGATAGAGATAACGACCTACCGCACCGACGGCGACTACAAAGACCACCGCCGTCCCGAGCAGGTCAGGTTCGTAAGGGATATTAAAAGCGACCTCGAGCGCAGGGATTTTACTATCAATGCAATGTGTCTGAATCAAAAAGGCGAGCTGCTCGATATTTTCGGCGGCGAGGAGGATATAAGATCGGGCGTTATACGCTGCGTCGGCGACCCTTACAAACGCTTTGACGAGGACGCTTTAAGGATACTTCGTGCGGTAAGATTTGCGGCGAAAACGGGATTTTCAATCGAACCGCAGACCGCAAAGGCCGCCTTTGAAATGAAGGGTCTGCTTGACAAAATTTCGGCGGAAAGGATATATTCCGAATTAAAGCAGCTGCTCGTTTCGCCGTTTGCGGAAAAAACGCTTATCGAATACCGTGAGATAATTGCGCAGATAATCCCCGAAATAAAGCCCTGCTTTGATTTTGAGCAGAACAATCCGCACCACTGCCTTGACGTTTGGGAGCATATCGCAAAAAGCGTAGGACAAATAAAGCCCGACCCGGTGCTTAGGACGGTAATGCTGCTTCACGATATTGCAAAGCCGGAAATGTTTTATACCGACGAAAACGGCACGGCGCATTTTAAAGGACACCCCGAAAAAAGTGCGGAGCTTGCGGACGTTATCCTGCGGCGCATGAAATCGGATACGGAGTCAAGAATAAAGGTATGCGCTCTTATTGCGGAGCATGACAACAGAATACAGGCGAACAGACGGTCGGTAAAAAAATTCCTCTCAAAGCACGGCTACGACTTTTTTTACGACTATATGAAGGTTAGGCGTGCGGACACGCTTGCGCAGTCTATGTACAAGCGTGAGGAAAAGATAGCCGAGCTTGACGAGCTTTTAAAGCTGGCAGAGATAGTAAAGGAAGAAAATTCCTGCCTTAAAATAAGCGACCTTAAGATAGGCGGCAGAGATCTTTTGTCGCTCGGGCTTTACGGAAAAGAGATCGGCAGGACGCTTGACAGCCTTTTGACAATGGTAATCGAGGAGAAGATAGAAAACGATCGTGAACAGCTTTTAGCATATGTGAAAGGAAATACGGAAAAATGAACCTTTTAGGGATAATAAAATGCTTTGACAGGCTTACGCTTCGGCGGATAATTTCGATAGCGCTTATCTTTTTTTGGTGCATTGTTATTTTTAACCTGTCGGCGCAGAGCGGAGAAGAGTCCTCGCAGACAAGCGCAGGCTTTACCGAACGCTTCTGCGAGCTTATCGTACCGAAATTTTCGGGAATTGACGAAGCTAAAAGAAAGGAAACGGTCGAGAGCCTTCAGTTTATCGTGAGAAAATCCGCCCACTTTACCGCCTATTTTATACTTTCGCTGCTTTCGCTTGCGTTCTTTTCAACGGTAAAGCGGCTGAAAAAACCGCTGTATCAGGCGGCGGCTGCGGCAGGATTCTGTATGCTTTACGCAGTTTCGGACGAGATACATCAGCTGTTTGTTCCGGGAAGAAGTGCGCAGATAAGGGACGTTCTTATCGACACGTCGGGCGCACTGCTTGCGGCGGCTGCGGCGCTCGGGATAAAGTATCTGCTCGACAGACGAAAAAGCCGTGCGGAAAAATGATATAAAATAATAACGCTTCGCAGCCGACTGACTGCGAAGCGTTTTTTGTTGCGGAATATCCTGCTTACTTGCAAAATTTTTCTATGTAGTTATCGATGCACTGGGCGATTATCTTCTTTGCCTCGTCGGGTCCCTTAACGTCGTCGATTACCGTGTCCTTATGCTCGAGCTGCTTGTAGACCTTGAAGAAATGTCCCATCTCGTCGAATATGTGACCGGGCAGGTCTGCAATGTCGTGATAGCTGTTATAGCTTGGGTCTGCAACGGGGATACAGATTATCTTTTCGTCCGCAGCGCCGTTGTCAAGCATCGAGATAACGCCTATCGGGTAGCATTTAACGAGCGACATCGGCAGGAGAGTTTCCGAGCAAAGCACTAAAACGTCGAGCGGGTCGCCGTCGTCGGCATGGGTTCTCGGAATAAAGCCGTAGCTTGCGGGATAATGGGTCGAGGTGTAAAGAATTCTGTCCATTCTGAGCATTCCCGTAGCCTTGTCAAGCTCGTACTTTACCTTTGAGCCTTTCGAGATCTCGATAACGGCGGTAAAGCTTTCGCTTGAGATCTCCTTTGGTGAAATGTCGTGAAGTATGTTCATAATATATCGTCCTCCTGAAAAAATTTTTCTGAAATTTGTTGCCCGTCAGACCGTTTCGGCAAAGTACATTCCTGCGTCGGCAAGTATTTCGGGCAGGTCGAAAAGGCTTATCCCGTCCTCCTCGGCACGAACGCAAACACCGGGGTTTTCCTTTGAGATTATTTCCCACGGAGTAACAAGCTCCTCCGTCCTTTTCGCTCCGCAGTCCTCAAACAGCTTTACAGTCCGTTTTTTAAGTGAATTATCCGAGAAGTAAACGCTTATCACCTTGTAGCTCTGAACGTAGACCTCGTCGCCGCTTTCATTTCCGCCGAAGCCGAAGCGGCAGACGCCGTCGTTTATAAGCAGCGAGCCGTAATTTTTCAGTATCGCCGAAATAACAGGCTTTGTGCAGTTGTCAAGATAATACAGCCGATAATGCGGTCTGTCCTCGCCGCCCTTTGCGGCTATCTCCTTTTCCTCTTCTGCGGTGCAGGGTATTTCGAGGAAAAAGAAAACAGGTTCGGGGATAAGCCCGGTAAAGCCTTTGAGAAAATCAAGAATAAGCTCGGCGGAAAGAAGCGCGGAAAAGCAGCCTGCGTTTTCCTTATTTTCCGAATAAGCGTTTTCAAGTCCTGCCGCCGAGGGAATATCTATCCCCTGAACAAGCTCGAATGACATAACGGTTAAGACCTCCTATCAGCTGTTTGAATAAATGAAGCTTTTAATAAACTCCCACAGCATATATGCAAAATAGATGAGAATAAACACGTTTGTAAACACCGCCGCATATCTCTTTTTTGCGACGAGGGGGAAATACCGCTCGTTCATTTTCACAGAGCCTATCATTTCCTTTAAGTGAACGACGATGCCGTAAATTCCGGCGAAAAGTAAAATTATGAGTATCGCACTGTAGACCCAGTCGGCGTGAGAAAGCGAAAGAGCGTCGCCTATATCCATAACGCTTGCAAAGCAGTTGTTTATTATGTGAATGATTATCGACGGCACGATGCTGCCGCAGTAGACCGCCACCATAGCGTAAATAAGTCCGCCTGCGAAAGCCGAAGCCGCCTGAGGAATATTGCCGTGCATGATTCCGAAAATGACCGCCGAAACAAGCACCGCAAGCCCTTTTCCGTAGGGCGAGATGAGCTTTATTACGAGTCCCCGGTAAATAAGCTCCTCGATGACCGGACCTATAAGACAGACGTAAACAAACTGTATCACAACAGCGTAGGTCGAGGGCGAGCTTATCGTAAAATCAGCCTCGGGCACGGTAACGCCGCTTTCGCTCATCATCTGAACAAATATCGCAATAATAATGCTTGCGGCAAGGTTGAGCGTTATGCACACGGGCATCCACTTGAACGCCTGCTTAACGCAGCCCTTATACGGCTTGACGAGCGAGCCTGCCTTTATTTTCATCACCCCGACGGCTATTATCATTATCATGACCGCCGAAATTACCACAACGAACAGATTTGCCGTCATGGAAAACGAGCTGCTTCTTACAAGCGCCTCCTGCTCTGTCACAAGATAAGTCTTTACTTTTGTAAGATCAAGCGTAAGTCCGCCGTGATATTTTGCGTAGCAGAGAATATAAAACACGTTTAGAAATATCCTGTTGAACAGATTATACAGCAAAAGCAGCACGCCGAGAAACGAAGCGTCCCGAAACATTGCCTTTTTCATCGCCTTCTGCTCGGGAGTTTCGACAAGCGGCTGAACGGGCGGCGGAGAGCCGGGGTAATACTGAAACTGATAACCGTTCGGGTTATACTGACCGTTTGGATTCATAGAAAAAATTTCTCCTGATAATCAAAGCATATTCTTTACAGCGTTATAGATTTCCGCCGCATTATCGGGCTTGTTCATGCTGTAAAGGTGTATTCCGTCGACGTCGTTTGTGATAAGGTCGGCTATCTGGTCGATAGCGTAATGTATGCAAGCGTCACGGAAAGCCTTAGGATTGCTCTCGTATTTGTTAAGTATCCTCGAAAGCTTTTTCGGTATCGACGCTCCGCACATTGACACCATTCTTAAAATTCCGCTCTTGCTCGTAACGGGCATAATTCCTGCTTCGATAGGGCTTTTTATGCCTGCTATCTGAGCCTTTTCTCTGAAATCGTAAAAATCCTCGTTGTCGAAGAAAAGCTGCGACATAAAATGCTCTGCACCGCAGTCCTCTTTAAGTTTAAGGCTTAAAATATCCGATACCACCGATTCGCTTTCGGGGTGAATTTCCGGGTAGCAAGCCGCCGAGATGTGAAGCTGCGGCGCCTTTTCCTTTAAGTAGCAGATAAGGTCGGAGGCATATTTAAAATCGTCCTTCGGGGGAACCTTATCGTTCTTGTCGCCCCTTAAAGCAAGCACGTTTTCAATTCCCGCCTGCTCAAACAGTTCAACCACCCTGTCGATATCTGCCTTTGTGTTGTTAACGCAGGTAAGGTGCGCTATCGGGAGTATGTTGTACTTTTCCTTTATAATGCGGCATATCTCGATAGTCGAGGTGTCCGCCGGGTTTCCGCCTGCGCCGTATGTGCAGCTGATAAAGTCGGGGCTTATTCCCGAAAGCCCGTCAAGCGTGCTGTATATTGAATCTATAGTATCTGTCTTTTTCGGCGGAAATATTTCCATTGAAAAAACGGTTCTTCCGTTTTCAAAAAGCTTTTTCATTTCCATACATTCAAATCTCCTTATGTCTTACATAGTATAAATTATATTATACCATATTTTTGCCGAAAAAACAAACCTAATTTTCTTGCAAATAAGAACAGTTTGTAAATAAATTTTGATTATTTTGTATTTTTACTTGCTTTTTCTTACATTCGGTGTATAATAAGAATATGGATTTAGCACTCGTGCAGTTAGAGTGCTAAAACTTAAAAAGGAAAGCTATTTTTTTGGAGGTAATTCACTATGGAAACAAAACAGTTCAAGGCTGAATCTAAAAGACTTCTTGATATGATGATAAACTCTATCTACACGCACAAGGAGATCTTTTTGAGAGAGGTCATCTCAAACGCAAGCGACGCTATCGACAAGCTGTATTTCAAATCGCTGACCGATACTTCCGTCGGCATGAAGAAGGAGGATTTTGCTATCAATATCGTTCCCGATAAGGAGGCAAGAACGCTCACGATCTCCGACAACGGTATCGGAATGACGGAAGATGATCTTGAAAACTGCCTTGGAACGATCGCAAACAGCGGTTCGCTCGCATTCAAGAAGGACAACGAGCTTGGCGAGGACGTCGACATTATCGGTCAGTTCGGCGTCGGCTTCTACTCGACGTTCATGGTCGCAAAGGAAGTTACCGTTATCACAAAGGCTTACGGAAGCGACAAGGCTTACAAGTGGCAGTCGAACGGCGTCGACGGATATACCGTTGAGGAATGTGAAAAGGATTCCGTCGGAACGGACGTTATCATAAGCCTTAAAGACAACACCGACGATGAAAAGTACGACAAGTATCTTGAACAGTACGAGATACAGTCGCTTATAAAGAAGTATTCCGACTATATCCGCTTCCCGATAAGAATGGACGTTGAACATACGCATTACGAGGACGAGGAGAGCGAGCCTAAGAAGGAGATAGTAAACGAGGTCTTAAACTCCATGACGCCTATCTGGAAGAAGAACAAGTCGGAGCTTACAGACGACGATTACAACAGCTTCTACACCGAGAAATTCATGGACTATTATCCGCCGATAACCCACATTCATTCAAAGAACGAGGGCACGGCTACTTATAACGCTCTGCTTTACATTCCCTCGCGCGCTCCGTTCGACTATTACTCAAAAGACTACGAAAAGGGACTTCAGCTTTATTCGAGCGGCGTTATGATAATGGAAAAGTGCGCCGACCTGCTGCCCGATTATTTCAGCTTTGTAAAGGGTCTTGTCGATTCGGAGGACCTTTCGCTCAACATTTCAAGAGAAATGCTCCAGCACGACAGACAGCTTAAAATAATCGCAAAGAATATCGAGCGTTCTATCAAGAACGAGCTTACGAAAATGCTCAAAAATGACCGTGAGAAGTATGAAAAGTTCTACGACGTATTCGGACTCCAGTTCAAGTTCGGTATGTATCAGAGCTACGGCGCCGCAAAGGACACCCTTGAAGACCTGCTTATGTTCCCGTCGTCGTTTGAGGACGGCAAGAAGGTAACGCTTGCAGAGTATGTCGACAGAATGAAAGAGGGTCAGGACTGCATTTACTATGCCTGCGGCGAAACAAAGGCAAGGATCGAAATGCTCCCCGTATTCGAGAAGATAAAGGACAAGGGCTACGAGGTGCTTTACTTCACGCAGGATATCGACGAGTTCGCAATCAAGGTAATGATGCAGTACAAGGACAAGAAGTTCAAGTCGATCTCCGACGGCGACCTCGATCTTGAAACGGACGAGGAGAAGGAGGAGAACAAGAAGACCTCGGAAGAGAGTAAGGAAATGTTCGATTTCATGAAGGACGCTCTCGAAGGAAAGGTCAAGGAGGTTCGTCTTTCCACAAGGCTCAAGAGCCACCCCGTTTGTCTGTCCTCTGAGGGAAATGTTACTATCGAGATGGAAAAGGTGTTAAATTCGATGCCGCAGAACGAGGGTACGCCCGTCAAGGCGGAAAAGTGCCTTGAACTTAACGCTTCGCACCCCGTTTTTGCAAAGCTCAAAACGCTTTACGACACCGATAAGGACAAGCTCAAAGACTACACGAAGCTTCTCTATTCGCAGGCTCTGCTTATCGAGGGACTGAGCGTTGAAAACCCCGTTGAGTTTGCAAATCTTATCTGCGGTCTTATGGTATAACAGACTGACGCAAAATAATAACGCAAAGGGCGGAGGATACCGGAAATCGGTATTCTCCGCCCTGAATGTATGGGGATAGGGATGATACGCATAATTTAGAGAAATAAAGCTGTTATTCCTCGTTAAAGAAATCATAAACAAGCTCCGAAAGCTCGCTTACCGGCTCAAAATCGTTCCAGCCGTTTCCCTCGTCTTCTATCATCACGACAAGTATGTAATCCGCACCGTCAGAAAAAACTATCGCCGCGTCATGACATTCGTCGTTCGTCTCGCCCGTCTTGTTTGCAACCGCCACTCCATTCGGAACGCCCGACGGTATCTTGTCGGTCATCTGCTGGTCAAGAAGAATGTCAAGCATCTGTTTTGACGCATATTCCGAAACACATTCTTTTCTGTAAATGCTTTCAAGAAGCTCTCCGCAGTCGGTCACGGTCGTTACGTTCTGCTGCGTGGAGGTCTGTAAACCGTCGGCATTGTCGGCAGGATAAAGACCGTGATTCTGCTCGGTATCTGAATAGCCGTTTTCAGCACACCATTCGTTCACAGCGGTCGTGCCGATAGTCCATATCACGTCGTTAAAGCACTCGTTGTCGCTGTAGATTATCATGTCCTTTATCGTATCGTAAATACTGCTTTCTTCAATACTTCCGCTTTCGATTTTTTCATAGGCAGCCGACATTGCGTACAGCTTTATAAGGCTTGCGGCATATATCTCTCTGTCGTTTATCTCAAAGCTTTCGCCGCTGTCAAGGTTTTTAAAATATACCGACCAGCTTCCGCTCTGCATATCTATAAAATCATATACCTGCTGTTCAAGATAGGAAAGACCGCCGCTGTTTTGCTGTGCTGACGGGCTTTCTCTTTCATCGGTATCGGCGCAAGCGTATGTAACTCCGCTGCCGGCAATTCCGCCGTCGGCGAAAACCGAAGCGTCCGGGTCGTCTATTCCCGACATTATCTTAAAATAAATGTATATTCCAAAAGACACGATGATAAGATATAAAACAAGCAAAACTACTGCAATTCTTCTTCTGCGTTGTGAACGTTTTGTTATCCGTCTTTTCGGAGCGCTGCAACCAAACATTTTAACCCATTTACCTCCGTTTTTCTTTTTCGTTCCTTGTGTTTATGAATACATTTTACCGCAAAAACCTTAAAGTTAATTAAAATATGTGTCGGCTTTCTTGAAAGAAAAGTGAAATCTTTCCGAAAATTTTTTCACGCAAGGTTTCACTTTAAAAACCAAAAATCCTGCCTGATATGATATTTGCTGCTTTTTTAAGATAAAACTTAATATTAATTGGTCAATTATTCTCTTGACAATATATGATGAAATAGTGTACAATAAAATTGTATACTTATACATTAAATAAGGGGGACTTCCCCGATGAAGAATTTTTTAAACGAAAGGAAAAGAAAAAATTATGGACGACGTCGGGCGATTATGGAAATCTGCGCTGGTGCTTCTTGCGGCATCGCTTTTTATGGGCTTTATAACAGCCTGCGGAAATGTGATACTCGGTCTTTCGGACAGCGAGCTTACAAGGCTTTCACAAAGAAGCAAAAAAGGAGAAAAGCTAAAAAAACTTCAGGATAATTCCGATGTGATAATCCAGACCGATCTTGCGGTAAGGTCGTTCACGATAATCCTCCTCGGAGCGTTCGGCTTCCGCTTTCTTTTGCAGCCGATATATAACGCTTTGAAAAACGCCGCCGAGGGTGAAATGTATTATCTGCTCTGCGCCGCAGTAACGCTTGGCATTGCGGTATTGTCGGCGGCGGTAATCTCGGCAATAGGAGTAAACGCTCCGAAAAAGCTCTGTATCGGAGACAAGATAGGCGTTAAGTTTGCCGAAAGAAGCTATGCCTTTTACCGCCTTATCATTGCGCTTTTCAAGCCTGCGCAGCTTATAGCGGCGGTTTTGTCGTCGGCGGCTCTGAGGCTTTGCGGAGTGAAAAAGAGCGATCTTGACGATCAGGTGACTGAGCAGGAGATACTTGAAATGCTTGACGCCGCAAACGAAAACGGCGGTATCGAGGACGATCAGGCGGAGATGATCTCAAACATTTTCGAATTTTCCGACCTTGAGCTTCACGAGGTGATGACCCACCGCACGGAGCTTTGCGCCGTTGATGACAGTTCAAATATAGCGGACGTCGTAAAACTTGCGGTCGATTCGGGCTTTTCAAGAATACCCGTTTATCACGAAACTATCGACGATATAAAGGGCGTTATTTACGTTAAAGATCTGCTTCCGCTTATTCTTGACAGCGAAAATAAGAACACCGCTCTTTCGCAGTATCTCCACAAGGTGAAGTTCATGCCCGAGTCGGTAAGCTGTTCGGAGCTTTTCAGATATTTCACCGAAAACAAAAAGCAGATAGCGATAGTCCTTGACGAATACGGCGGAACTGCCGGTATCGTCACAATGGAGGATCTGCTTGAATGTATCGTTGGAAATATCAGAGATGAATATGACGAGAACGAGGCGGATCAGATCGAGGAGATTACTCCGCACACCTACGACATTCTCGGCAGCGCAGATCCCGACGAGGCTATGGAGGCGCTCGGTGCGGCTCTTGAAAAGGATCACGATTACGACACTATGGGCGGATTTATTACGGGACTTCTCGGCTATATCCCCGAGGACGGACAGACTCCCTCGGTCCGCTGGAACGGCATAACCTTTAAGGTGATAAAGGCTAAAGACAACCGCATTGAGAAGATAAGGGCGGTCAAGGACAGAAAAAAGCCGCAGCAGGACAGCGACTGACGGTTTTACATAATACGAATTTTACATTAATTAAGATATAGAAAGGAAGTTTTATATGTTATCGGATATTGAGATCGCAAAGCAGGCAAAAATGCTTAAAATAAGCGAGATCGCCGCAAATATGGGCGTTGGCGAGGAAGACCTCGAACCCTACGGTCATTACAAGGCGAAATTCTCTGAGGAGCTTTACACAAAGCTTGCGGATAAAAAGGACGGAAAGCTTATTCTTGTAACGGCTATCAACCCCACCCCCGCAGGCGAGGGCAAGACGACCATTTCGGTAGGTCTTGCGGAGTCGATGGCTAAAATAGGAAAGAATGCGATTCTTGCGCTGCGTGAGCCTTCGCTCGGACCCGTTTTCGGAATAAAGGGCGGAGCGGCAGGCGGCGGCTACGCTCAGGTAGTTCCTATGGAGGATATAAACCTGCACTTCACGGGAGATATGCACACTATCACGGCGGCGAACAACCTCCTCTGCGCGCTTATCGACAACTCCATGCAGCAGGGCAATCCGCTCAGACTTGACCAGAGAAGAATACTATTTAAAAGGTGCATGGACATGAACGACCGCGCACTCAGAAACGTTATCATCGGTCTTGGCGGAAAGATAAACGGCGTTCCCCGTGAGGACGGCTTCCAGATAACCGTCGCTTCGGAGATAATGGCTATACTCTGTCTTGCCGACGATCTTGCAGACTTAAAGGCAAGGCTTGAAAGAATACTTGTCGGCTACGACCTTGACGGAAATCCCGTTTACGCAAAGGCTCTGGGCGGCTGCGGAGCAATGGCTGCGCTGCTGAAAGACGCACTCAAACCGAACCTTGTTCAGACGCTTGAAAACACGCCCGCTATCATGCACGGCGGACCTTTCGCAAATATCGCACACGGCTGTAACTCGGTAAGGGCGACAAAGCTCGGCTTAAAACTTGCGGATTACTGCATCACCGAGGCAGGCTTCGGTTCGGATCTCGGAGCTGAAAAGTTCTTTGACATAAAGTGCCGCTATGCAGGTCTTGAACCGTCCTGCGTTGTGCTTGTCGCAACTATCCGTGCGCTCAAATACAACGGCGGAGTACCCCGTGCGGAGCTTACGAACGAGAACGTTGAGGCTCTTAAAAAGGGCGTTGTAAATCTAAAAACACATATCGAAAATATGCAGAAATTCGGCGTTCCTGTCGTTGTTGCGATAAACCGTTTTTACACCGATACCGACGCTGAAATCGAAGTTATAAAGCAGGTCTGCGGCGAACTTGGCGTTGAAGTCTCGCTTGCGGAGATATTTGCAAAGGGCGGCGAAGGCGGAACCGACCTTGCGCAGAAGGTCTGCGATACGATCGAAAATAAAAAGGCTGATTTCAAGCCGCTTTATGACGAAAAGTTGCCCGTTAAGGAAAAGATCGGCATAATTGCAAAGGAGATCTACCGTGCAGACGGAGTTATCTATACAGCGCAGGCTGAAAAGGCTCTTAAAGAGATCGAAGCGCTCGGAAAGACCGATCTTCCTATCTGTGTTGCAAAAACGCAGTATTCGCTGTCGGACAATCCTGCCGCACTCGGTAAGCCCGAAGGCTTTGAGATAACCGTGCGTGATATGCGGCTTTCGTCAGGCGCAGGATTTATCGTTGTTTACACGGGCGACATAATGACAATGCCCGGTCTTCCGAAAGCGCCTGCCGCATTCTCGATAGACGTTGACAACGAGGGAAATATAAGCGGCTTGTTCTGATTTATAACGGTGATTTAATTTGGGACTTGAAAAACTTAAAACCTCGGCGAAAAGACGGAGGATCCAGCTTAAAATAATTCTGTCGATAACGGCGGTATGCCTTTTGATCGACCTTATCTGCTGGCTTTCTGACGGCGGCGGACTTATCAAAAAAGCGGCGAAGTTTCACATGACGAAGATCTTCCCCGTGATAACTGCGCCGTTTGCAAAGCTTACCTCGGCTATCCCCTTTTCGCTCGGCGAGGTTCTTATAATCATTGCGCTTGTCGGCGTGCCGCTTTCGCTTATCCTGCTTATTATCCTTATGATCGCAAAGAGGAAAAACAAGGACGCGCGGCGTACGATAAAGCGTGTTTACGGCTATACTTTCGCATGGATATTCGTCTACATACTGCTTACCGAAACGCTCAACTGCTTTATACTTTATCAGACGCCCTCGTTTGCGAAAATGTACGATTATCCGAACGAAAAATACACCCCCTCGCAGCTTGAACAGCTTGCGGATTTTCTTATCGGCAAAACAAACGAGTATTCCGAAAAGGTAAAGCGTGACAAGGACGGAAAATTCGTGCTTACCGCCGACCTTGACGAAACGGCGGAACAGGCGATGCTTGCTCTTTCGGACGAATATCCTCAGCTGGAAGGCTTTTACGCAAAACCGAAGGCTGTGAAAAATTCCTTTTTCATGAGCCAGCAGAATTTAATGGGCATTTATTTTCCGTTTACTATGGAAGCAAATTACAACGATGAAATGTATCCGCTCAATCTGCCCGATACCGTCTGCCACGAGCTTGCTCACACAAAAGGCTTTATCCGTGAGGACGAGGCGAATTTTGTCGGATTTCTTGCCTGCGACGCAAGCGAAAATTATGATTACAAATACAGCGGATATTTACGGGCGCTCAAATACGTTATCGGCGAGTGCGAGGAAAACTGTCCTGAGGAAACGACTGCAAGGCTTTACGGCGAGCTTTCCGACGGTGTTATAACCGACTGGAACGCAAATTACGATTACTGGAAATCGGTCGAAGAGAGCGACGAGGGTATTCTCGATTCCGAAACGGTCGCCGAGGTTTCCGACAAGGCGATGGAGGCTTCGCTCAAACTTAACGGCGTCGAGGACGGAAAAAAATCCTACGGCAGAATGGTCGATCTGCTGCTCGACTGGTATTTTATGAATTTAGAGGAAGTGGACGAATGAAGAAACTTACCCGTTCGGCTGATGAAACCATTGCGCTCGGAAAAATGATCGGTGCGCTGCTTAACGGCGGCGAGGTCATTGCGTACAAGGGCGGACTCGGCGCAGGAAAGACCACGATAACAAGAGGTATCTGCGAGGGAATGGGAATCGGCGACGACGTTACCTCGCCGACCTTTGCGCTTGTCAACGAATATCACGGCGGCGGAAAAAGTCTTTACCATTTCGATATGTACAGGATAACCTCGGCTGCCGACCTTGAAACTACGGGCTTTTTCGATTACATGGACGGCGAATCGGTAATAGCTGTCGAGTGGTCGGAAAACATTGAGGACGAGCTGCCCGAGGGTACGATTTTCATTGAAATAGAGCGTGTCGATGACGACACGAGGATAATTACGATCACGGGAGATGAACGCTTTGAAGCTGTTGGCGATTGACACATCGGGAAAGGTCGCTTCGGCGGCGGTTATGGCTGACGGGCTGCTGCTCGCCGAAAAGAGCGTATACACGAAGCTCACCCATTCGCAGATAATACTGCCGATGGCAAAACAGCTGCTTTCCGACTGCGGACTTGACTTTAGCGAGCTTGACGGAGTTGTGTGCGCTAAAGGTCCGGGTTCTTACACGGGACTGAGGATAGGAGCTGCCGCCGTCAAGGGTATGGTTATGGGCTGCCCGTCGCTTAAATGCGCAGGTATCTCGACACTTGAAGCGCTTGCGTGGAACTGTGCGGCTTTCAGAGGAAATATCGCAGCGGTCATGAGAGCGAGAAACAAGATAGTTTACTGCGCAGTTTACCGCTCGGACGGCGTGAGAATGATCTGCGTACAGCCCGACAGAGTTTGCGGCGAGGAGGAATTTGTTTCGCTGATAAGCGGCGAAACGGTGCTTGTCGGCGACTGCTGCGAGGAGATGAAGCGGACTTACTTTGCCGACAATGACGAAATAAAATGTGCGCCGCCTGCCGACCGTCTGCAAAAAGCGTCGTCGCTGTGCATGGCGTATGAGGTTAACCCCGAAACAGCCGTTTCGGCGGATGCGCTTAACGTTTCGTATTTACAGGAAACAAAGGCGGAAAAGGACAAGGCACACAGAGATAATTAATTCAAGGAGAGATCATTTATGAAAATTGCGATAGGAAACGACCACGCAGCGCCCGAACTCAAGCTTGCGGTAAAGGCGCATCTTGAAGAACAGGGCTTTGAGGTCATCGACACCGGCTGCGCTGTCGGCGAAAAGTGCGATTATCCCGTTGCGGCAGGAAAGGTCTGCAAGCTCATTCAGAGCGGCGAGGCTGAAATGGGAATACTCATCTGCGGCACGGGAATCGGAATGTCGATGGCGGCTAACAAGTACAAGGGCATAAGGGCGGCTTGCTGTTCGGACTATTTCTCGGCAAGGCTCACAAGACAGCACAATGACGCTAACGTTCTTTGCTTCGGCGCAAGAGTTGTCGGCGAGGGCACGGCTTTCGATCTTGCCGATGTTTTCGTCAACACCGAGTTTGAAGGCGGCGAAAGGCACGAGAGAAGAATTGCTCTTATTTCTGAGATCGAAAATTAAGCGGAATATATTGGCGGATAGAGTGCAAAAGGCGCTTTATCCGCTTTTTTTGTGCAGTATATTATGTTGTTTTATGTTTGTTTTCAAAAAATTCATATATTTATGCTATACTAACAGTGTATTGTATCCGAAAGAAATTGTCGGAACGATAACGCTAAAATCAAAGGAGAATAGCTTTATGAAAAACACTGCTGCAACTCTGTCGGCGCAGAAGCAATCGGGCGAAAAGATAACGATGCTTACCGCTTACGACTATTCGACAGCACGTCTTATGGACGAATGCGGAGTAAACTCTATCCTTGTCGGCGACTCGCTCGGCATGGTGATGCTCGGCTATGAAAACACCCTGCCCGTTACTATGGAGGACATGATACACCACACAAGGGCGGTCACAAGGGGCGCAAAAAATGCGTTCGTTGTCGCTGATATGCCGTTTATGTCCTATCAGACGAGCGTTTACGACGCAGTAATGAACGCAGGCAGGCTTATAAAAGAGGGCGGCGCGCACGCTGTCAAGCTTGAAGGCGGCGCGGAAGTCTGCGAACAGATAAAGGCGATAACCGCCGCTTCTATCCCCGTTGTCGCTCACCTCGGGCTTACGCCGCAGTCGGTAAACGCTTTCGGCGGCTTCAAGGTTCAGGGTAAAAGCTTTGAAAGAGCAAAGCAGATACTTGACGACGCTCTGAAAATTCAGCAGGCGGGAGCTTGTGCGGTCGTGCTTGAATGTATTCCTGCCGATCTTGCGCAGCTTATCACCGAAAGGCTTTACATTCCGACTATCGGAATAGGCGCAGGCGCAGGCTGCGACGGACAGGTGCTTGTGTATCAGGATATGCTCGGAATGTTCTCGGATCTTGTGCCGAAATTCGCTAAGAGATTTGCCGACGTCGGAACGCTAATGAAAGAGGGCTTTAACGCCTATATCGAGCAGACAAGGTCGGGAGAATTTCCTGCAAAGGAGCATACTTTTAAAATAGATAAAGAGATAATCGACAAGCTGAGAGAGGAATGACGTATATGACGAAAATGAAAATTGTAAAAACGATAGATGAAGTAAGAGCGCAGGTAAAGGAGTGGAGAGCCGAGGGAAAGACGGTCGGTCTTGTTCCGACAATGGGTTATCTTCACGAGGGACACGCAAGCCTTATCGACGCTTCGCACAGGGATAACGACTTTACTGTTGTGTCGGATTTTGTAAACCCCATGCAGTTCGGACCGACGGAAGACCTTGAAAGCTATCCGAGAGATTTAGCGCACGACGCTGCGCTCGTAGAGGCACACGGCGGCGACCTGCTTTTCAATCCCGAGCCTGAGGAAATGTATCACGACGGATTTTCTTCATTTGTAGATATGACGGTGCTTACAGAAGAGCTTTGCGGTCTGAGCCGCCCTGTTCATTTCAGAGGAGTCTGCACTGTCGTTTCAAAGCTTTTTAATATCGTAAAGCCCGACAGAGCGTATTTCGGTCAGAAGGACGCCCAGCAGCTTGCGGTCATAAGACACATGGTCGACGATCTCAACATGGATATTGAAATAATCGGCTGCCCGATAGTAAGAGAAGCCGACGGACTTGCAAAAAGCTCACGAAACACTTATCTTAACGCCGACGAAAGAAAGGCTGCGCTTGTGCTGTCAAAGGCTGTATTTGCAGGAATGGATATGGTTCGCAGCGGAGTTACAAACTGCGGCGAGATAATTTCTGCAATGAAGTCGATTATCGAAGCCGAGCCGCTTGCAAAAATAGATTACGTCAAGATAGTTGACGAAAGGACAATGCAGCAGATACCCGTGCTTGACAGACCTGCGCTCTGCGCAATGGCGGTCTATATCGGAAAGACAAGACTTATCGACAACTTCTTCACGAAGGACGCAAAGTAAACCTCACGGATAAGGAGCATCTAATGAATATATCTGTACTCAAAAGCAAGATACACCGCGCGGTCATCACTCAGGCGGAGCTTGACTATATCGGAAGCATCACCATTGACGAGGAGCTTATGGAATTAAGCGGCATATGCGAATACGAGCGAGTTCATATCGTTAACGTAAACAGCGGAAGCAGGATCGAGACCTACGTTATCGCAGGCGAGCGGGGCAGCGGAGTTATCTGCTTAAACGGCGCCGCCGCAAGGTCGGGTCAGAGGGGCGACCGCATAATCATAATGGCATACGCCGACATGACGCCGCAGGAGGCAAAGGAAAATCCGCCTAAGGTAGTTTTCGTCGACGACAATAACAAGCCGATAAAGGTCGCACGTTACGAAAAGCACGGCAGGCTTGAGGATATGCAGCTCGGAGTGAACGAAAAATGATACTTGCTATTGATATTGGAAATTCCAACATTGTTATCGGCTGCTTTGACGAAAACGACATTCTGTTCGTCGAACGGCTTTCGACAAACCATCAGTCGACCGTAATGGAATATACGGTAATGATAAAAAACATACTCGAGCTTAACGGGCTTTCGGGCGAAAAAATCGACGGCGGAATAATCTCGTCGGTCGTTCCGCCGCTTACGAACACGCTCAGAATGGCTATGGAACGGCTCGGCTACAAGGATATTATCGTCGTCGGACCGGGAATAAAAACGGGTCTTAAAATACTGCTCGACAACCCGGCGCAGCTCGGAAGCGACCGTGTGTGCGACGCTGTTGCGGCGATAGACCTCTACCCCGTGCCGCTGATACTTATCGACATGGGCACGGCAACAACCGTTTCGGTCATCGACAAAAACAAAAACTTCCTCGGCGGAATGATAATCCCGGGACTTCGTGTGTCGCTCGATTCGCTTACGAGCCGCACCTCGCAGCTGCCGAAAATAAGCCTTACCCCTGCCAAAAAGGTGATAGGCACAAACACGATAGACTGCATGAAAAGCGGAATTATAAACTCGACCGCCTCAAGCCTTGACGGAGTTATCGAGCGTATCGAGGACGAGCTTGGCGAGAAATGCACGGTAGTTTCAACGGGCGGACTTGCAAACGTGATAATCCCGTTTTGCAGACGTGAGATAATTCTTGACGATAAGCTGCTTTTAAAGGGGCTTATGATTATTTACCGCAAAAACAGACCGTAAAATATAACAGGGCGGTTCATTACGAAACTGAAGTGCCCCCTGTCAAGTAGACAGCTGAAAAAACAAAAGAATATTTAGAATT
>JBJERC010000043.1:0-42307 GCA_051882075.1 Oscillospiraceae bacterium
TAGAAGCCTGTGCACTCGAGAACTACGTCTACGCCGATCTCTCCCCAAGGAAGCTCAGCTGCGTTAGCCTTTGCATAAATTGTAAGAGTCTTGCCGTCAACTGTGATGGTGCCTGCTTCATCATCAGCCTCAACTGTGTGAAGATTTTCACCGATCTTTCCGCAGTAACCGCCCTGTGCTGTATCATACTTAAGAAGATCAGCGAGCATTGAAGGCTTGGTAAGGTCGTTGATAGCAACTACCTCATAACCCTCTGCACCAAACATCTGTCTGAATGCAAGACGTCCGATACGTCCGAAACCATTAATTGCAACTTTAACTGACATAAGATTAAACCTCCTAAAATTATTGATCAGTTTTCTCAGACCGCAGCACAACGATATATACCGCAGTCGCTAAACTAATTATACTACAAATAGTTTTCTATTGCAAGTGTTTTTTAGAAAATTATGTGATATTTTTTTAAACATTTTGTAATATTGCGATAAATACATAAAAAATACACATTTACACGATTTATCCGCACTATTAAGTATAGAGATCACGCAGAAAGGAAAAAATATCGTTCGGAGACATCGCAAGAGAAGCGCCGTCTCGCAGAAGACCCTTCTGACCTGCGAAATTGTTGTCGAAAAGGTCGTGCGGCGGTATCACAAAAACCTCTCTGCCCTGTTCGGCGGCGTGAGAAGCAGTGTTGAGCGTTCCGCTGCGCTCGCCTGCTTCGACGATAAGAACACTGTCGGACAAAGCCGTGACGAGCCTGTTTCTAATCTTAAAATTGTCCTTTGCAGGCGGAGCTGTCGGGGGATATTCGGTAAGGACAGCGCCCCTTTCGGTAATACGCTTTTTCAGCGGCATAGAGCCTTTTGGATAATCGTAAAGAAGTCCGCAGCCAAGCACGGCGGTCGTTCTGCCGCTGACCTCAAGCGCACCCATGTGTGCAGCCGTGTCGATGCCCCTTGCAAGACCGCTTACAATATTAACGCCCCTTTGAGCAAGCGACACGGAAAATCGGTGAGCGACCTCGACGGAATAATCACAGCAGTTTCTTGCACCGACGATCGCGACCGACGGCACAGACGAAAGATATTCGGTATCTCCTAACGCATAAACTACGGCAGGCGGATTTGCAAGCTCTCGGAAGCTGTCGGGATAAAGCAGGTCTCCGGGCGTAAGCATTGAAATATTATTGCGTTCACAGCATTCAATAACTGCGTCAAGTTGAGAGTTTGACACTCTTTTAATACTTCTCACATACTCATCGTACTGTAAAGTGTTATTACTTAACAGCTTTTCAAGGCTTTCTTCGGGGTGGTCTATGTCGATATAATCCCATTTTTTGATATTAGTTACGCCGAATGCGAGAGATATCCTCAGCCAGTCTCTTGTTTCAAAAGCCATCAGCGTTCACCAAGCATTTCGCCGAGAAGTTCGGCAAGCGCACCGACCGGCAGACCTACAACGTTGTTATAATCTCCTAAAATTCCGTCAACAAACAGACCGCCAAGACCCTGTATCGCATATGCGCCCGCCTTATCCGACGGCTCGCCCGACGAGATATAGGATTTAAGCTCATCATCGGCTGCCGGACGGAATATGACCTCGGTCTCCTCCGAAAAAGATACATACTTGCCTCGGTAATAAATGGTAACGCCGCTCACGACCCAGTGACGCTCGCCCTGAAGACTTTTGAGCATAGCAAATGCGTCGGCGTCGTCCTTCGGCTTGCCGAGCGTTTCCTGCTGCGGCGAAATAACGATCGTGTCACAGCCGATAACTATTGTGTTTTCGTCGGGATGACAGCGTTTTGCTACTTCACGGCATTTTCGCTCGGAAAGTATCTGCGCCGTCATGAACTGTTCGGTAATTCCGTCTGTCGACTCGTCGGCGGCTGACGGAATTACTTCAAAATCGTCGGTAAGCAGGCGCAAAAGCTCCTTTCTTCTCGGAGAAGCCGAAGCCAGCACAACTCTTTTGTCTTTTAGCATATCTCTGACTAAATATGACATATTTTTACACTCCTCAAAAAAGGACTGCGTTTTGCAGTCCCTTTGGTTTATTTAAGCTAAAGCTTATCTAAGCTTAGTTCCGCAGTTCGAGCAGAACATTCCGTCAGGATCCTCGTGATAGCCGCAGTTAGGACATATCTGTTTATCGGGGGCAGCTGTCTGCGCAGGCTCGGGTTCATTAACGGGGGCAGGTGCAGGATTATTTGCAGATGCTGCACGAACGTTTACAACCTTCTTTTTGGGCGCTGACGAAGCTGCTGCGGCATTATTCATCTGCTGAGCAGGCTGCTGATTAGTCGGCTGATTTACAGGCGGAAGATTTCTTGTTCCGCATTCGGGACAGAACATAGTTCCGGCAGGAAGCTCATAATTGCAGTTTGTGCAGCGTGTGATACCCTTTACCGCTTTAAGCTGTGAAGCAAGCTGATCGTTGCGTTCATTAAGCTGATCGATCTTTGCGGCAAGCTGCTTTACGTCCTCGTCGTCGATCTTGTCGACCAGACGAGCCTTTACGCAAATTCCTATCTGTGTAAGAAGTCTGTCGATCTCCTTTTTATTGTTCGATATCTCGTTATTGATCCTCGCCGATTCGGTGACCTTTTTCGTAGAGTCCTGAACTGCATTTACACCTGACGTAAGTTTTTCTCCGATCTTATCAATAAAAGCCATGACCTCTCATCCTTTCGTAAGTTAATTGATAAAAATTAATAATCTTGTACTGAGCTTTCCGATGCTTCGGAGCTGCTGCTTTGTTCCGAAACGCTTTCCTCTTCTTCTTCTGTGGAGGAGAAAAGAGCCTCTCCCCTCTTGACCGCTTTTCTGCTTTCGGTCGATAAGCCGATCGTCGTATCGAGATAATAATGCCTTAAAATCTGGTCGTATGTATAGCCGTGCTCGGCATAATAACAAGCGCCCCACTGCGACATTCCAACGCCATGTCCCCAGCCGAACGACTTGAATAAGAACGTGCCGTCGTTATGCTCGACCGTGAACGACTGAGATTTAAGCCCGAATATCTCCTGCATATTGCGTGCGGTTATTCTTTTCTGACCATCGATATTTACATATCCGACGTACATTCCGCTGTAAATATCGTCCATCTCAAACCACTTATCCATATCGTCGGAAAGGGTTATCGAACAGAACTGTTCAAGAAGCGACCTTACCTCCTGCTCGGTAAATTCATATTCAAGCCCGTAATTCGGGTCTTCATAGTCATATTCGCTGACTACTGCACGAAGATAGGGATAATATACCTCCCAGATACGCTCGCTCTCGATAGAATAGCCTGCGGTCGAAGCGGAATAAACGGCGTTTATTATCTTTTTGTCATAATAAACCGCCTGACCTTCGACCTGCGAAACGCACTTTTCTATACGCTTGGGATAGTTGCTCTTTAACCCTACCGTAGGCACAAGACCAATGCTGTCGTTAAATCTGAGATACGAATAGCAAGCCACGACCTGCGCTTTAACGGCATCGGCGTCCCAGTCGCCGCCTATCTCGTTAAAAACCGCCTGACAAAGCAGCTCGTGAGCGTTCATCGTCACACGATTTCCCGAAATGATATCGTCGACGGTAAAATACTCGTTCTCGACGCTTCTTGTTTCCTTAAAATTCATAGGCTCGGGCTGCGGATCGTAGATCTTGGTGGTATCGAGCGTATAAGCCTCGACCGCCTTTGAAGCGCCTTTAACGCCCATGACCTTCACCCTGTCGATTTTCAGAAGCATCTGGTAATCCGATATAGACGCCTTTGAATACTCAGACGGCTTCGGAAGCTCGACCGCATTCATTGTCAGAACGGAAAGCTGTTCGGTCCTGTCATTATCTGCATAAGTCGTTAAATTCTCTGTGTAAGAGCTACTTTCGACAGACGGAACCGGCGCCGCATGAGTTATTACGGGTATATTTTTCGTGAACATATACGTCCCGTTTGCAGCGATAAGACCTGCGCCGATAGTCAAAGACCCGACCTGAGTCAATAATTTTCTGGCAAAATGTTTCATTTCAAATCCTCAAATTAACAAAAAGGCTCTCTAATCAGAAAAAATCCCAAAAAAAGACCGTTTTTATTATTATATCATAAAATACCAAAAAGTCAAGGCAGAAATTCTCTTGCCCTGACTTTTTTTATTCTTGCAAAACCTATCACTTAAAATATCTCTGTCCGTCGATCTCGGCGCAGAATGTGAGCGACTCAAACCATGAAGCCGACGAGCTTCCGCAGTATGCCGGCGCATAATAGTAGATAGCTCCGTTTGAATTATCCTCGCCGGAAAGCGCTCTTTTTACGCAGTCGATCGTCGACTGTGTGGGAACGACTCCGCCCGAATAATAGGAATATATAGCGTCGAACTGGTTAGGCTGAGTAAGAACGCCCTCGAGAGTGTCGGGGAAAGCCGAAGACTTGACACGGTTGATAACGACGTTTGTAACCGCAGTCTTGCTTGCGTCGGAGCAGTCGCCGACTTCGCACTGGATAACGCAGCAAAGCATATCGAACTCGGCGTCGGTATAAGAGATAACGTCCGAAGGCTCTTCTTCCGTTTCCTCAACAAGCTCGTCCGCATATCTCTTCATGCAATATCCCGTCTTGCTGTCGTATCTTATCCTGTACCAATTATCGGTATATCCGGTAACGCTTATCTCCGAATCAGCCTCGATAACTGTAATAACATCAGCGTCAAGTGAAGCAGCTTTACGCATATTCACTTTATCATTTGTTACCATTGTCATTGAAGCGCACGACTTGACATCTCTCTCAACGGTGCTTTCGGGTTCGTTCTGAGTTTCGTCAGCCTGTTCCTCAGTTTTGGGAACTTCGTCTGTCGGGATAACGGTAACGTCCGGAGCCTTTTCTGTTTCAGTTTCCGAAACGGAAGTCTTTTCTTCTGTGGTCTTAGCAGAAGTTTTGCTTTTCTTTGTCGCCTTAACGGTCTCGATAACAAGGTCGTATTCCTCAATACCTGCCTTTTTCCATGTGACCGCAGCCTGCGAATCGGTTGAAATCGTCTGATCCTCAGCTGATTCTGTAACTGCCTGTGCAGAAGCTTCGGTAGCTGCGGGTTGTGCCGAAAGCGCCCTGCTGTTATCCGAGGGAATGCTTTTTCCGCCGATAAACGCATAAACGCCGATAGCCGCCGCCGCAAGGATAGCCATTGCGCCTGCACCGAGAACTGCGCCTGCTCTTCTTACAAGCGGTATCTCCATGCACGAGCTGTTTTCAGTTAATTCTGCTTCAAATCTTGAATGCTTCATTGTGTATCACATAACCTTTCCGACAGCCGGGGCTGTCATCGCCCGTAAAGTGTGAGAGCTTTACGGCATTTGGTGCGGAACTTACGGCGGCGCTTAGTAGCTCCAGCCGAGATATTTCTTTGAATTTCCCCATACGTTTCTCCAAACCTGAGGGAAGTAAATATCTTTGTCCTTTTTCTCTTTGTAGGAAGCAAGTATCGCTTCCTTGTCGTCGTCCTCGTCAAGTTTCTTTGCAACTATTACCCAGCGCATATTCGCAACCTCGTTTGAACAGGTGGAAAGCGTGAGGTAATCGTCGTCGGGATCGCACTGGATATCGCACGAATACCACGAAGCCTTATTGACGTTGTCGAGCCATGTTTCAAATTTATAATCGCTGTCGTCGAAATTTCTGTATCTCCAGTAATCGAAGAGATGTCCGTTATCCTGCGACTCGTTTATCGCCGCTACAAAGCAGCTGAAAATAACGTATTCCTCGTTGCTGTCGTATATTGTGTTAAATTCAACGATAGGATATTTCTTTAAGAATTTCACTCCGCTCTTGTACTCGGCAAGATGAGTGAATGACGTTCCGAGACGTCTCATATGGTGACCGTAAAGCGTGATGTTATCAGCCTGACCGTTTTTATCTATCGGAACAACGTAGTCCGCAAAGATGCTTCCCGACTCATAAAACTGCTTGTCGATATTGCGCTTGAGATAATAGTCGTTATCGTCAGCCTGCATTACCGGGAAATTGATGTATTCCTTATTTTCCGAATTATTAAAGCCCGGGATCTTTATCCATCCCACAACCTCGTCGTTTCTTTTAAGAAGCTTTTTCGCCCAGGACTGCACCTTTCTTTCTTTAAGCTCGGGATTTTCGTTTTCATACTCGTCCGCTTCAACGTCGTCGAAATTGATATCGTCATAGAAATCAGGTTCGAGCGCCTGTATCTGAGCGGCGTATTCAAGCGTTTCCTTGTCCGTCTGCAAAAAGTCGGTAAGCTGATTTACCGAGCTGCAGAAAAGAACTATCGAGCCGATAAAGATGACCTTTCGGATTATCTCGCCTGCGTGATCGCCCTTCCACGGAACAAAGTATTTAAAAAACCTTACAAAGAAGTTGGTGTTGTCGTCTTCCTTGTTTATGCTGAGCGTTTCGTTAGTCATAGACATTTTAGTTACCGTTCCTTTCTGATATTTCATCTTCCATCAACATCTGTTGAAGCAGTTCCAAGGTTCTGAGAACTGTCAGATCACGGATACTTCTTCTGTCTAATTTTTCATATTCAGGTTCATTGTACAAAGCAAGGTTTTTTACGACCGATCTCTTTTCGGAGCAGACCGCCGCATAAACCGTGCCGACCGGCTTTTCTTTACTGCCGCCGTCCGGTCCTGCAAGTCCTGTAACAGCGACCGCATAATCCGAACCGGTTATCCTGCGAACGCCGCTGCACATTTCAAGAGCGGTCTGTTCGGAATAAACTGTAAATCTTTCAAGCGTTTTTTCAGAAACACCGAGCAGCTTTACCTTCATCTGTTCCGCATAAGTCACAGCGCCGCCGATAAAAACCTTCGACGCTCCGGGAACGGAAGTTATCGCCGCCGAGATAAGACCTCCCGTGCAGCTTTCGGCAGCAGACGCAGTAAGCCCTTGCTCTGTCATATATTTTACAACATCGGCTGCTAAAATGTCAATAGTTTCTGTAACCGATTTGTTATCTTCGTTAAATTGCATAATTCAAACCTCACATTTTAGTGGCAAATTGCACATAAAAAATCCTCTTAAATTAGTAAACATATGAATTATAGTATTTGTTTTAACAAAATATCACACACCCGAAAGCCGCCGTTCGTAACGATTAAGTTACAAAAAACTGAGACTTGAAGCTGCTTGAAAAAGCGGTTTTTCAAAGGCAAGAAAAGCTGTAAAACAACGGTATTTCGCACTTTTTCGACAATTTGTACACACTTTTATAACAATTCTTTCTGTACAATTTTAAGGACAGAAAGGTTACAAATCGACATTTGATTTACCGAATTGTAACCCTTTTAACTGTACAAAAAAAGAAACTGTTGAAAATAACGAAAAATTTCATGCTTGTGTAAAGTCTCAATACTTTACGGACAGCAAAATTGCCATTTTATGCCATCTCGAAAATACCGTTTACAATATTTTCTATGCGCATAATTTTTGTGCCTGTCAAGTATTAAAGATTTACGTTACTCTCGCCGCATCGGATAAGCTTAACGACCGTATTTGCAACCGCATCGGCTATCATCGGCTCGAAATCAAACTGAGCCTGACCCTGTTCGACCTCGGCAAGCGAGGGTTTGGTGCGGGGGTGCTTCGGAGTGAACACCGTGCAGCAGTCCTCATAGGGAAGGATCGAGGTGTCGAAGGTGTCGATGTGCCTTGATATCTTTACGATCTCCGACTTGTCAAGTCCGATACACGGACGGAAAACGGGCATACGGCAGGCGGCGTCGGTGCAGACGATAGCGCCCATTGTCTGGCTTGCGACCTGTCCTAAGCTTTCGCCCGTGATAAGACACTGACAGTTTTCCTTTTCGCAGATACGCTGGGCAATTTCCATCATCAAGCGGCGCATTATTATCGTGAACAGCTCTTCGGGGCAGTTTTCCTTGATAGCGACCTGAATATCGGTAAACGGCACGCAGTGGAAATTTATGTCGCCGCAATAGAGCGCTATCTCCTCGGCAAGCTTTTCGACCTTCAGTCTTGCACGCTCTGAGGTATACGGCGGCGCTTCAAAATGTATCGCCTGTATCTGAAGTCCTCTCTTCGCCATCATATATCCTGCGACGGGCGAATCAATTCCGCCTGAGAGAAGCAGCATTCCCCTGCCGCTCGTTCCGATCGGAAGTCCGCCTGCGCCGTCGAACTTCATTGCGTTAACGAATGCGTACTGCTCACGGATCTCAACTGTAACGGTAACGTCGGGATCTTTAACGTCGACTTTCAGATGATCGAAACGCTGTAAGATATGGTGTCCGAGCTCGGCGCAGATCTCGGGAGATTTTACCGGAAATTTCTTGTCGGCACGTTTTGCCTCGACCTTGAAAGTGCGAGCGTCCTCAAGAGCGTCGGCAAGATAATCCATCGTGTCGCCGATTATCGCTTCCATGCTTTTCTCGACCTCGAGAGCTTTGCAGAGCTTTACTATTCCGAAAACCCGCTTCAGCTGCTCAAGAACCTCGTCCATGTCGATGGTATCTTCAAGGGGTGAAATATAAAGCGTCGACTGTGAACGCCAGTAATCGAACTTGCCGAAATTGCGAAGACGTCTTTTTACATTTTTTACAAGAGTGCTTTCAAAGGTCGATTTGTTAAGTCCTTTCAAAGCTATCTCGCCGTATTTGCAGAGGATTATTTCTTTCATGATAAAAATTCCTTTCTGATTTTGTCGGATTTTGTTTCTTTATATATTAATATAGTATAAAACGTTTGTTTACATTATTTTGAGCCTAAAAGCGTCGTCTGAGCCTGTTTTAACGCACAAATCAGCTCGTCGATCTCTTCCTTAGTATTTTCGGGGCAAAAGCTTATGCGAAGGGTTGAGTCAGCAAGCTTATCGGGAATGTTAAACTCCGAAAGTACCGAGCTTTTTTTACCCTTCGAGCAAGCCGAACCGCTTGAAACATAGATTTCCTTCGTTTCAAGAAAATGCAGCATTACTTCTGACCTCAGATTTTCTACCGAAATGCTGTTGACGTAAGGCGAAGCGCTTTCGGGGGAATTAAAGTTCATACCCTCGGATTTCTCGATCTGAGTTTTAAGGTAATCGGAAAGTGATGAAACGTACTCATAATTTTTCGCAAGGTCGGAATGAAGCTTCGCAGCGGCAGACGCAAATGCGGTTATCAGCGGAACCGATTCCGTGCCCGAGCGGAAACCTCTTTCCTGTCCGCCGCCGTAAAACATATTTGCGATATGAACGCCCTTTTTTATATACAGTGCGCCGACTCCCTTTGGCGCATGGACCTTATGACCGCTTACGGAGATCATGTCGGCATACAGCTTTGAAGCGGTATAGGGCAGCTTAAGATACCCCTGAACCATGTCGCAGTGGGTAAGCGTATCGGGAAATTTTTTCTTCACACGCTTAAAAATCTCGCCGACGGGCAAAAGAGCGCCCGTTTCGTTATTGCAAAGCATACAGGTCACAAGGCAGGTTTTTTCGTCGACCGACCTCACAAAATCCTCGGCGTGAAAGCCGTCCTCTCTCGGAGAAATTCTCACGATCTCAAAGCCGTTCTGTTCAAGATGATGACAAGCCGAAGCGACCGCAGGGTGTTCGACTGAGGAGGTTACTATCCTCTTTTTACGTTTGCCAAGCGAGGCGGCAGCGCCGAATATGGCAGTGTTGTCCGCTTCGGTTGCGCCCGAGGTGAAATATATCTCGTTTTCAGTTACGCCGAGCGTTTTTGCGATAGTTTTTCTCGACGCCGAGATTAGCTGCGAAGCGGTAACGCCGAGCTTGTGAAGCGACGAGGGGTTTCCGAAATTCTCCGCCGCATTTATCATGGCTTCAACCGCCTCTCCGCAGGGCTTTGTCGTCGCCGCATTGTCAAAATATATCATGCTATCATACCTTTCGTATTATCGTGCGCTTATCTTTTTATTATAACATATTTCTTTTAAAAAAGCAAATCTTTTTGATGATAAAAAAGCAAAAACCGAAGCCTGCCGCTTTCGGCAAGCCTCGGTTGTGATATTTGCAAATAAAAATCAAGAGTCGATATATTTTTTACATTCAGCCGCAAGTTCTGCAAGGCACGGTTCAAAACGAACGGAATACCACTGCTCTTCCCTTATCGGCAAAGTCGACTTTATGCAGCTGTGAGTAAACTTAACGGCAAGGTCGAGAGCCGTTTGAAGATCCATTCCGAGAGCCATTCCGCCCGAAACGACGCTTGAAAAAATATCGCCCGTGCTGTGAAAGCTGCCCTCGATATTTTCGCAGAACGAGCCTGAAAAGCTGTCGGTCTGCGAGCAGTAAGCCATTGCGCCGTTATGCTCCTTGTCAAGCGAAGCGCCCGTCATAACAGCCGTTTTGCAGCCAAGCTCCGCAAGGCTTCTGAGCAGACCGCAAAGCTCCTTTTCCTCGTAATCGGGTTTATACGGACGGTCAAGCAGCAGCGCAGCTTCGGTCGCATTCGGCAGAATACAATCAGCCTGAGCGCAAAGCGAACGCATCGACTTAACAAAGCTTTCGTCAAAGCCTGCATACATTTTGCCGCCATCGCCCATAACGGGGTCGACCACGACGATGGTGTTTTCGGTTCGGAAGTCTGCGATAAACTGCTTTACCACTTCGACCTGCTCACACGAGCCGATATAGCCCGTGTAGATCGCATCGAATTTCAAGCCAAGCGTCTTCCAATGATTGGCAATTGCCGAGATATCGTCGGTAAGATCTCTGAAAGTATAGCCGCTAAAGCCGCTTCCCGTGTGGGTTGAAAGAACAGCAGTAGGAATAACGGCGGTTTCAACGCCCATAGCGGAAATAACAGGCAGCGCAGCGGTAAGCGAGCATTTTCCAAAACATGATATATCTTGTATCGTCACCAATCTTTTCATCTGATAAATTACTCCTTTTAGGATATAAGATCAGATTTCATTATATCACCATTCGGGCGAAATGTCAACAAAACGCTTAAAATGTCAGAAAAAATTCGTTTATCGTTAATCTGTGATGATATAAAGATCATCGGCGAAATAGCGATCCTCGCCTAAGTCTATGCGGAAAAAGAAGATATTTTCGGGGTCGACGGGCATTTTCCTTCCCTCGCTTAGCTCACGCATTTCGTCGCCGAAAGAGGTAACTGTACATTCCGTTCCGTCTTCGTTAAGCGTACCGTAGAAATAGCTGTCGCAGGGGTCGCCCTCCTCGTCCGTGCCTTTAGCGTTCAGACCGACTATCATTTCGCAATCGTTATTCATAAAAAAGTCAAGCGCCTTGCTAAAAAGCATTTTGCTTATGCGCTCGTTTCTCTCGGTTATCTTAAAGTGTTTTCTCGGCGAAAGAAGTCCTGTCATTTCTTCCGTGATATCCCTTGCAAGCAGCGGTCTTTCCTCGGTCACGTCAGACGGTGTGAGGTAATATAGCGGCTCGGCGTAAACGGCTGCGTCTTCGGCTATCTCGCCGTTTTCATCGGGGAAGCGAACGGGCGTCCAGCTGAAACGGACATATGATTTATCGTCGTAAACGATACCCGAATTCATTGTGATACCCTCGTCAAGAAGCGGTTTTAGCGTAAGCTCCTCGGCGATCTTTTCAAGCAGACCTATCGTAAAATCTATCTGCTCCTTATCAACGGCAGTCGCCGCAAGCTCGTGCGAGCCGAACACATCGAGTCCCGAGGTCAGAATATCGACCTTATCCTCCTCGAACGCCGAAGCGTAAAGCCAGTATCTTAAGCAATCGCACGATCTCGGCGGAGTTTTGCCCTCGGCGATATTCGACACCCATTTTGACGACAGCATTTTGTTGCAGGAATGATAAAGCACAACAGGCGAACCGTCGGTGTTCATTATATCCGCAAAGGTCAGAAGCCGCAGTATTTCTTCGTAGCGGTCGGTATGGATAATATCGGGGATTATAACGAGCATACAGCCGTAATCGGAAAGAGTATCGAGATAATCTTCGGGCAGCTCATGTATAGAGCGGTATGCCGAAAGGTCGGGGGCTTCGTCGAAGATCATGCGGTATCTTACCTGCTCGCCGTCTGCGGTCACGGCGGTATAATAGAACTCTTTGCCGTCATCGGTCTGAGTAAGCCCGGGATCGTCAAAACCAAGACGCTCGTAAAGACTTTTTGCAAAACCGTTTGGCGTGGGAAGATTTTCAAGCTCTCTGCACAGAACGCCGACAACGGGCGGTTCGGGCGTAACGCTGCCGTGGAGCGGAAGCTCAAGCTTTGTGAGCGGCGCTTCGGGGAACTCGAAAGCAAGACGCTCTTTGAAATTATCATTGCCGTTTCGCTTATCGAATTTCTCGGCAAGCTCGCAAGCATTGTCATAGAAGAAGTCTTTAAGCTTTAAAACTTCATAAACGCCCTCGGGATCGTGAAGCTCAAAATCGGAAGAAAGCCGCAGCTTAATGCTCTTTATCTCACGCTTTTCAACCTCGGTCAGAAATCTGTAGGACGCCTCGGCGAAGCAGAATTTTAAGAACGGATTTTTTATCCTGCTGTAAAATCCTGCGCATCTGCTGAAAAGGTCGAACGCATAATTCAAATCGGTGAATGATTTAATGATGAGAACGGCTGAAACACTTTCAAGAAAGTTCACCTCGTCGCCTCTTATCATGGGCATCATCAGGTCGGCGTAATGCTCCGCCTCCTCGTACATACCCTTTCTTGCGAAAACCTCGGCAAAGTCGCCGTATGTGACCTGCGGGACCTCGGCGCATCTCATATTCTTGTCGAGCATTTCATTGAGCATTTTTACAGCCTTAGTCTCCGAGCCGTATTGTATTTCCTTTTTTGCAAAAGCGCTTGCTTCGCAGGCAGCGCAGTCGCTTATCGAAGTACGTTCATATTTTTGCACCTCGTCGCAGTATTCAAGAGCTTTAGGCAGGTCGATATCTCTGAATGCACGGAATTTCTTGAGATAATAGGTTCTCATCGTATATCCGAATTTTTCGATATACTCTTTGAAACGGTCAAAATATTTCTCGATCTGTTCTACCGAAATCTGATAGTATTCGGGCGTATTTTCAAGTATCCATTTATATGCGAACATGAATAATCTCTGATCAAACGCACCGGGATTTTCATCGAAAAGCTTTACAAATTCCGGAAAGATTATTACCGCCTTGAAGGTGTCGTCATGAAAAACCGACTCTTCTATATACTTATAGCGATAATCGAGCATTTTTTCGGCGTCCTTTTCGGCGTCCGCCTCGGCTATACATTTTTTTAAGTAATCAAGCCTGTCTTCACCGTGCGAAAGGCTTGAAAAATAGTTCTCATCAAACATTTTTTAAATCCCCCATTCAATTAGCTTTATCAGATTTTCGTTCATCAGTCCGAGCTCCTTCGAGTGAACCGGAAATCCGCCGGATATCAGCGACTGAACATAAAGTATTTTTGCAAAAGCGTTCAGCTTTTCACTGTCGGCGCTGTTTATTTTATTGATAAGATCGTTTGAAGCGTTAAGATACAGCGTTGAAACGGCTTCACCGCTTATTTCCTCATTAAATGCGTCAAGCATATCCGCAAACAAGGAGTCGCCGTTTTCCTTTGAACGTTCAATATCCTGTTTCAGCTCGGCGTCGACATTCGGGCTGTAAAGGCTTGCAAGCTGCGGCGGCGAAAAAATCCTCATTACCGCCCTGCACCCGAACTCCGAAAGCGCACGGTCAAACTCGCCTGTCATTTTTGCATAGCGTTCCTTTTCGGCGCACTCGTTAAGACTCTCCTCGATAATATTTTCCCGAAGCGGCTGAACGTCTGTCAAACCCTGTCTTGCGGCTGACGAAAGAAGCGCTTTTGTGTGAACGTAGCTTGCGTCGACAAGCATTATTCCTTGCTCGGAAAAAATAGGTTTCAGCTGTCTGAAAACGTCGGTGTCGGAGGTGAAATAAACCGTGCTGCGACATTCACAAAGCTCTCTGCCGCTCAGAATGCCCATGCTCGTTACGAAAGTAAAATAAGGCATGAAAATTCCGAATATCCTGTCGTCGGAAGCGGCAACGGAGCGCAGCGCAACACCGTGAAGAGAGCCTATTCTTGAAAGCGTTGCGTTATCCGTAAGCGATAATTTTTCAAGATAATCGGCGATGCAGGAGGTTATCTCACTTTTCGCCTTATCGAGCAGGCTGTCGTGAAAAAAATCCTCCCTTGACGCAGTCGGACGAAGCTTATTTGTATTGATTATACAGCGCAGAAAGAATCCCCATTCGGGAATAAGCGAAGAGCCGTCCTCGGTAAGCAGCATATTTTTAAGATATATCCTATGACGGCTGCCTGCGCCTGACGCTGAAACTGTATAGGGCAGAATATAGGCAAAACCGGAAAAAAGTCCGCTCGGCGACTCGAGAGGTATCACGTCGATAAAATCTCTGTCGGCGCCGAAAATGCTTTTTCCTGCCTCGAGCTGAAAGCTGCGCGCATCTCCCGAAGCTGCGGAAAACATTACATTCGCCCTTACCGACACTCCCCCGCCCTTTGAAATATAAATAGGATAAGGCAGCGGAAGCGCAAAGTATCTTGCCCTTTCTTCAAGATAATCGGCGTCGAAATATTTTTCATATCCCGGAGAGCTGCAAAAAGAGATCTCAGTTCCGACGGGCATATCGTATTCCGTTTCGCTGACTAAGTATCTGCCGTCGGAAAAGCCGTGCCATTCGACTGTTTTATCAGGCTGCTTTGCCGAGCGGGAGCGAAGGACTATCTCATCTGTAACGATAAAGCAGGACAAAAGCCCTATCCCGAACCTTCCGATATAGCTTCCGTTTTCTCCCCTTTTCGACGACTGACCGATGACCGAAACAAAGCGGTGTATCTCCTCCTCGGTAAGACCTATTCCGTTGTCACGAAAGGTTATAGATCTGTTTTTTTCAGCCGAGATATTTATTTCACCAGAATTAAAGCTCTTATCAAACTCCCTGCGCATACTCAGAGCGTCTGCCGAATTCTGAATAAGCTCACGGAGAAAAACGTCGGGACTGCTGTACAAATGCTCGGAAAGAACAGAGATCATTCCGCCGAGATCGACGCTGAACTGAAAGCTTTCCATAAATTAACCACTTCCTTTTATATAATTTTAACATATTAAATACAGATTGTCAATGATATTTCGACAAATTAACCTTTATTTACTGATCGGAAAAATCCGTTAAAAACCGCAAGGGGTTGACAGAATTTGATAAAAACGATATAATAAGAGAATAGAAGGACACGGCTTTACTAACTTATAAGGAGGACAAAATATGCTTGAAGCAGGAATTAAAGCGCCGGATTTTACTTTAAAGGACAAGGACGAAAACGAGGTTTCGCTTTCGGATTTTTCGGGACAGAAGGTTGTGGTGTATTTCTATCCGAAGGACAGCACGCCCGGCTGTACACGTCAGGCTTGCGCATTTGCCGCCGACTTTGCAGCGTATAAGGAGAAAAATATCGCCGTTATCGGCATCAGCAAGGACAGCACGGCTTCACACAGAAGATTTGCCGAGAAAAACGGGCTGCCGTTTATTCTGCTTTCCGACCCCGAACTTGAAGCGATAAAGGCTTATGACGTGTGGCAGGAAAAGAAAATGTACGGCAAGGTAAGCATGGGAGTCGTTCGCAGCTCATATCTGATAGACGAAAACGGCTTTATCGAACTGGCGCTGCCAAAGGTCAAGCCCGACACAAACTCAAAGGAAATACTTCAGTTTATCGAGGGATAATAACAGGAAATGAGGGACTGACATGAGATTTCTTCACACTTCTGACTGGCATCTCGGAGCAATGGACGCAGACAGAAGCCTTTCAGACGACCAGCGTTTTTTTATAGATAAGATCTGCGAGGTGATAACCGAAAAAAATATCGACGCCGTTTTGCTCGCAGGCGACGTGTTCGACCGCTCGGTGCCGTCCGCTGAGGCGATAAAGCTTTACGACCTTGCAATGACGAAAATCTGCCTTGAGCTTCATGTTCCCGTTCTTTGCATTGCGGGCAATCACGACGGTGCAGAAAGGCTTTCATCATGCTGCGAACTGCTTGAAGCGGCAGGTCTGCACATCGTGGGTTCGCTTGCAAGAGAGCCGAAAAAAGTTTCCTTTGACGACTCGGAGGTTTATTTTCTTCCGTGGATAACCGAGGAAAAGGTTAAAAGCGTTTATCCCGAAGAGCGTGAAAAAGTTTCATCTCTTGAGGACGCTTACAAAATCGCTGTGGGGAAAATGAAAAACACATTTGATCCCGACAAGCGGCACATACTTATTTCACATTCATTTATCACCGACAGCGAGACCTCGACGAGCGACAGAGCGGCGGAGATAGGCTTTGCAACGCAGGTTTCCGCAGGCGTTTTCGACGGTTTCGATTACGTTGCGCTCGGTCATCTTCACAAGCCGCAGAACGTCAACGAACGTATCCGTTACAGCGGAACACCTATGCCCTATTCGTTCGGCAAGGAGGAAAAGCAGAAAAAAAGCGTTACGATAATCGACACGGAAAATATGGAGCAGACAACTGCCGATCTGCCTCTGCTTCACGAACGTCACACAATTACGGGAACGCTTGATGAAATTCTTGACAAGGATCACGGCGAGGCAGTTACGAACGGATATCTTAAGATAGTTATTACTGATTGCTATGTCGGACTTGACACGCTTTCAAAGCTCAGAAGAAAGTTTCCGAACGTTCTCGAGGTCGTCGGAAAAAGCTTTGAAAACGAAAATTCCGCCGTTACGATCACAAGGGACGACTTTGACAGGATATGCTCAGACCCCGTGAAAGTGTTTGAGTTTTTCTGTAAGGAAGAGCTTGGCGAAGTGCCTGACGAACGGCTTACCGGGCTTTTTAAAAACGCTGTAAATAATGCAGAGGAGGAGCTATGAAACCTTTATACCTTGAATTGCAGGCTTTCGGACCGTATGTCGGAAAGCAGACGATCGATTTTAGCGATCTTTCCAAAAAGGGAATCTTTCTCATAAAAGGAAAAACAGGCAGCGGAAAAACGACCATCGTCGACGCTATGACATTCGCACTTTACGGCGGAAGCAGCGGCGAAAACGATAAGAAAAAGAACGGTAGAAACGACCTTGAAGAGTGGCGGTGTACTCAGGCGGACGGCAAGACTCCGACATACGTTTCATTCGTTTTTTCTTCGCACGGGAAAAAGTATCTGTTTAAAAGAAGTCTTGAACCGAAGCGTGTTAACCTTTCGCCGAAGTATGAAGCAGGCGAGATAACTGACGACGGCGTTGTTATCCCATTTTTTGAAAATCCCAAAAAGGAGCTGCTCACCAAAAAGGCGGAGGAGCTTATCGGGCTTACAAAGGAGCAGTTTAGGCAGGTCGTTCTTCTGCCGCAGGGACAGTTTGAAAAATTCCTCACAGCGTCCTCCGACGAAAAGGAAACTATACTCTGCAAAATATTCAACAGCCGTAAGTGGACTGCATACGCTGATAGCTTTTTTGACGAAGTCAAGTCGAGAAAGGACGCTCTTGACAGAGAAAAAGACGAGATAATTCTTTCGCTAAGGGAGTCAGACTGCTTTAACGGGGATATAACCGATTCGCTTGCGCAGCTGAACGAAAAAATAACCGATTCGGAAAATAAGCTTACACAGGCAAAGCTTGCGCATGAAGAATTTGACGGCGAAAAAAAGCAGCAGCAGCTTAACGAGGATATACAGCTTGCAGAACAGTTCAAGCCGCTCCACTCGCTGAGAAATGAGAAAAAGCGGCTTTCGGATATGGCGAAAGCGATAGACCTTAACCGACAGAAATTTAAAAGTGCGGAAAATGCCGAATATGTCCGAGGCAGTATCGAGGCTTACGAGCAGGCTGTCAACAATTATAATGCAAGAAAAAAATACGCCGATGAATTACAGAAGATGCTGCCGATAAAGCAGCAGGCGGTAAGGCTTGCCCAAGAAGAAAGGGACGCGCTTGAAAAAGACCCCTGCGCCTCGAAAAATCAGCAAAGGCTCGGCGAGCTTAATTCCAAGCTGCCGATATACAAGACGTTTGAAAACGTATACGAAAAGGCTGCTGATGCTGCGTTTGAATTTCAGAGTGCGTTAAATAAATTTAAGTCAGCAGATAAAGCGTTTAATGCCGCAAAGGAAAAGGCAAAGGCGGCTTACGAAGATTTCTGCGGCGCTGAAAAGGAGGCCAAGGATCTCCGCAGCAGATATTATGCAGGAATTTACGGCGAGATTGCCGAACAGCTTGAGGACGGCTGCAAATGCCCCGTATGCGGCAGCAAGGAACACCCCGAGCCTGCCGTAAAGTCGCCCGACAGCGTAAGCAAGAGCGAGATGGAGGAAAAGGAAAATGCCGCCGAACAAGCGAAAGCGCTCTGGGGCGAGCTTGATGGTATGAGAGAAGCCGCCGAAGCGAAAAAATCCGATGCAAACGCCGAAAAGGAAAAGGCAGGCGAGGCGCTTAACGTTGCAAAGGCGGAATTTGAGTCGGCGCAAAAATCACTTATCAAGGGCATTGAAAGCGAAAGCGAGCTTATTGCGGCTATCGAAAAATGCAAGCAAGATATAAAAGATCACGAAGAAGGCTTAGAGCGTCTGAGGAAAAAAGCCGAGAGGGCGTCAAGTGAATTAAGCAATATAGAATCGAAGCTTGAAGAAGCGAAGAAGGAGCTTTCGGAGGCTCTTAAAAAATGCGGAGAGGTCAAGCAGGAGCTTTGCGAGAAGCTGTCGGAAAAGGGATTTGACTTTTCAGATCTTCAGGCGGTCAAAGACGAGCTGCTCGGCGCAAAGGAACGCAGCGAGCTGCACGAACGCATTGCAAATTACGATTTTGCCTGCGAAAAAAACGCAAAGGAACTGCTTGCCGCCGAGGAAGAATTAAAAGGCAGGTCTGAACCGGACAGCAGCAAGTTCAAGGAGCGTCAGCAGGAGATAACCGCCGAAGCGAAGGTCTTTTCGGCGGAGGTGAGCAGGCTCGAAACGATCATCAAAGCGATGACGGAAAAACACAAAACGCTCAGCGCAAAATATGGGCATTATTCGGGCGGAATAGGCAATGCTGAAAGCGATATGGTATTTGCAAAGCGGCTCAGAGGCGACACGGGCATGGGCTTACAGCGATATGTGCTTGCGGTCATGTTCAACGAAGTCATCGCCGAAGCTAACCGTATGCTTGAAAAGGTTCACGGCGGAAGATATCGTTTGTTCAGAACCGACGAAAAGGGTTCGGGCAACAAAAAAGGTCTTGAGCTTAAAGTCTACGACAGCAGAAGTCCTGAAAACAAAAACGGAAGATTTGTGGCTATGCTTTCGGGCGGCGAGAAATTCCTCGTTTCGCTTGCGCTGTCGATAGGAATGTCGGCGGCGGCGCAGAGATCGGGCGTGCAGATTGAAGCACTCTTCATCGACGAGGGCTTCGGAACGCTTGACGAAAGCTCGGTAAACGACGCTATGGACATTCTCGACAGCGTAAGAAAAGGCAGCGGAACAATCGGAATTATAAGCCACGTTCCGACGCTTGAGGCTAACATTCCCACTCATCTTGAGGTTATAAAAACAGAATCGGGAAGCAGGATAGCTTTGCTGTAACGTAACAACTGCTATAGAAAAGAGGAAAATTCTTACGAACTTTCCTCTTTTTTATTATCAAGGATAAAAATTAGATTTACACATTTTGCTGCTTTTGAAAACGGTCTTCTCAAAAGATTTTAACACAGTAAGCAGCGGCTGCGGCAGACGGTTTTTATATTCTATTTTAAGCCGGTCAGGCACGCCGTAAAAGCCATCGGCGAAACATTCCGCCGTAACCTGCGTCGGGGTACATTTTCCCGAAAAGGCGCATTTTTTCGGAAAGCTTTTGTAAAATCATTTCCTCCGGCGTATCGGGCTGTGCTTCAAGAAAAGCAGCGCAGACGGCAATTGTCATTACCGTGTCGTCGGTAAAGGCGGAATGCTTTGAAAACAATGGAAAATCCTTTGTCTTTCCGCCACGGTCAAATTCATAAGGGCTGCCTATGATATCTCCTAAAATTGCTCCTATCATCTTCTTTTACCTCTCTTTCTATAATCTGCGTCGATTTTGTTTTTCCATTCAGCCGACAGCGGCGCAGAACAGGTTCTTACGGTTGAGATCGCCTCGCTTATCACCTCGTAGTTGAGAGCGGTTCCCTCCTTGTCGCAGTGATAATTTGCAGCCATTGACCTATCGATTCCAAATCGTTCGGCTTCCGCCGCAGCGTCGATATTCGCTCCAAGAAAAAGGAACTCCCAGCCATAACGCTTTTTCTGTCGTTCTGTCATGCGGCGAACCTTTTCATAGGTGTAACGGCGGCTTGCGTTCTCCATACCATCGGTAGTGATGATAAAGAGAGTCTTATCCGGAACATCTTCCTTACGGGCATATTTGTGGACATTGCCGATATGGTGTATCGCACCGCCCACAGCGTCAAGAAGCGCCGTGCAGCCTCGGACGAAGTATTCCCTGTCGGTAAGGTTCGGCACATCGGCAATAGGCACACGGTCATGTATGACCTCGGTTTCATTATCAAACAGCACTGTCGATACTATGGCTTCGCCCTCTTCCCTGCGCTGTTTTTCAAGCATCGAGTTGAAACCTCCGATAGTGTCCTTTTCCAGTCCCGACATAGAGCCGCTGCGGTCTAAGATAAATATAAGTTCAGTCATTTCTGATATCCTCCTGTTTCTTTATTGTGATCTCATTATACTATAAACAGAAAGATAAATGGTCGCTTTGTATGCGACATTTTTTATACGCCGATAAGCGGCTGGTCAAAGGCGAACAGGACCTCGTTCAGTTCAAAAACATTATAGTTTCCGTTCACGATAAAATACTCCACGATAACGTCAAACTTACTGCTGTGCGAAAGTGCAAACCCCGCCCTTGCGATAAAATCCCTTGTTTCATCAATATCAAGCTCTAAAGCAAAGGCAAAAGCCAGCGCCGTTGTTTTTGACGGCTTGTAATCCTTATTGTTCCGTATTTTTGAGAACAGCTTTCTGTCGACGTTCGCTTTTTTATAAATTTCGGAGTCCTTCTTTCCCGTACGGTCGATCAGTTTCAGGAGCGTTTCGGAAAACGAAGCGTCAAGCCCGTTTAACAGCTGACTCAGATCGTCGGCGTTCATCGGGTGTGCAGCGGCAAAGGATATTTCGCTGCTTTCCTCCTTTGACGCTTGCGGCGGACAAATTTCCCGGCTCATTCGGCTGCTGCGTCTGAACAGTCCTTTTCCACGCCGCCGCTCAGAATGTAAACCGTACTCGTCAATAGTTTTACTGCGGATATAGTTTTCATCAATATAGCTGCTGACGGACTTAAACAGCTTCTCCGACAGCTCAAAGGCTTCCTTATCGAACACGACAAGATATATCAGCATATCGTTTTTCATAAGGAACGCACTTATTTCACGGACAGCGATCTGCAGTGCAAGAGGCTTCGGAAAGCCGTAATTTCCCGTAGCTATCAAAGGGAAAGCGACAGACTCGCAGTTATTCTCTTTCGCCAATGTGAGGGACTTGCTGTAGCAGGACGACAGGATCTGCTCCTCGCCCATATTTCCGTCATTCCAGACTGGACCGACCGTATGGATAACATACTTTGCGTCAAGTCGGAAGCCGGGTGTGATAACAGCGTCGCCGAAGTCAATGCTGCCAATCTTCTGCCGAGCCGAAAGCAGCTCATGACCTGCTTTTTTATGTATCGCACTGTCAACGCCCGAACCGACGACGGGATCGGGATTTGCAGTATTAACAACCGCGTCGACCTGCATATTTACAATATCATTTTGTACTATTTCAAAAGGCATAAGCGATCCCCTCTTGTATGTGCAAATTAGTTTCGAGCCTTGTATCATTTGAAACAAGACAGATTTATTCTTAAACATTATAGCACACTTTAAATAAGATTTCTACACTTTCCCAGAATTTCATTACAAAAAATTCATAAAATCTGTTAAAGATAAGAAAATAAAAAAACTCTCCGTTATCGGAATGTTATTCCGACAACGAGGAGCTTTTTTCTGATATTTTTTTGCGGAATTCACTTGGTGAAAGACCGTACTGTTCGCTGAATTTCTTCGCCATTTCGCTCGGACCGGAAAAGCCGCAGAGTCCGGATATTTTAGAAATTTTAAGATTGGTATCGTGCAGCATACAGTACGCTTTTGAAAGTCGGGTGAGCGTAAGATACTGTCTTGGAGACATTCCCGTTTGTTCTTTGAAAATGTGCGAAAGATAGAATTTATTTATATAAAACCTGTCGGCTATGTCCGAGATAAGAAGATTTTCTCCGCAGTGTTCACGAATGTATTTTTTTACGTCATTTATAACAGGATTGCTTTTCCCTGTTCCTGAACTTATCGATGGGTTCTGCCGCAGAACGTTTGAAACGATCTCCGTAACTGCGCTTGCAATTATGTTCTCAGACTGATCGTCGCCCGTTTCAAGCTCAGATCTGATCTTTCTGATAATCGACTCGCATCCAAAATTATCGCAGGCAGACGCAATTGAGGAAAAAGAAGAACCCATGAGAAAATCATTGATAGGATCCGAGTAATATGTTCCGCCGTATATCCATGGATTTATAAAGATAAGCGTTCTTCTGTAAACGCTTTTGTCGATGATCTCAGCTCTGTGCATAACGCTGTTGGGGATAATATAGAGCATACCGCTTTCAATGCGGAATTTGTCGTCGCCGCTTATCATAAGGATAGATCCTTCGTGCATATAAAGAAATTCGCAGCAGGTGTGCCTGTGCTCAGGGAAATCATTGAAATTTTCGTAATAGCCTATATGCTCTATGATACCCATTTCTGTTCCTCCGGAAATTTTCTTTGTCTATGAACAACTTTTCTATTATAAATAATATCATATCTATAATGCCCGTGTCAACAAAAAAGCAAGTTTTATATAATATCTCAGCAAATTTAATGTGATAATTAAACGTAATATATGTTATAATCAAATTATGAATGAATTTACCGGCGTATGCTGTCAGGCTTGAAGATACTTTTGTGTAAAGCCTGACAGCAAGGAGCTGAAAAATTAAGAAAGGAACGGTCACAGAAATGGGAAAATATAAAAGAATATTTGCCGCAGCGGTCTGCATGACAATGCTTGTTCCGACAGCGGCTCAGCTTTGCGAAGCTCCCGTATCCGCAGAGGGCTTGGAGCGTGATATCGTTATCGACGGAGACAAAGCAAATACTGCGGAAAACAAGCTTTTCAGAGGTCAGGGACTTATCAGTGCAAATAATTCCTCAAGACTTCTGATGGATTACAAAACTGAAAATCCCGATAAATACTGGGAGATAATGAACTATATCTTCGGTGAGGAAGGAATGGCTATGACTCACCTGAAGGTGGAAATGGGCGCTGATATAAATTCATCTTCGGGTACAGAGCCTGCGGTAAAGCGTACCGAGGACGAGCCTGCCGACGTTACAAGAGGAGCGGCATATCAGCTTGCCGCCGACGCAAAGAGCATAAACCCCGACATTACTCTCGATATGCTCTGGTGGAGCGAACCGCTCTGGGTATCGAACGCTTCCGATGTTTATGCGGCAAGATACAAATGGTATAAGGAAACTCTTGACGCAGCATATAACGTTTACGGACTTGAATTCGACTATGTCGGCGCAGTTCAGAACGAGAGAGGCGCAGATACGGAGTGGATAAAGTATCTTGCTAAGCATTTAGATGAAGAAACCGATTGTCCTTACGACTATTCGCAGATAAAGATAGTTGCAGGCGACGAGGTATGTACATGGCAGATAGCGGATAAAATGCTTAAAGACGAGGAGCTTTTAAACGCTATTGACGTTGTGGGAAGCCATTATACGAGCTGGGCGAGCGCAAATGCAAGAAAGCTTGCAGACGAGTATGGCAAGGAGCTTTGGTTCAGCGAGGCAAGCCCCTCTATGAGCTATTCAAAAGGCAACTACCGTTACGACGGAAAGAATTCCGGACTTGCCGACATCGGCGGAGTTTTAGACGTTGCAAACCGTATAATAACCATGTATCCCGGCGGAGAAATGACCCTTTACGAATATCAGCCTGTTGTGGCGGCGTATTACGACGGAGTTACATATTGCAGCAAGCAGCTTATCAAAGCCGCTGAGCCGTGGAGCGGAGCTTATGAGCTTGACAGCGGATTTTATATGTCGCTGCATTTTTCGCAGTTTATAAAGAAGGGCTGGGCTTTCGTTGACGACGCTTGCTATGCGGACGGAAGCGCAGGCGGAGACGGACACGCTATAGTAAATTCAACCTACAGCTATATGACCGCCTCGGATACCGAAACTGACGATTACAGCACGGTGATAACAAATACTACCGGCGATACCATTACATATAACTTTACGGTAACGAACCTTGATAAAGCGGACGACACCGTGTATGTATGGGAAACGAGAGGTCCGGACGGAGGAAGCTATGACGAGAACTATTTCAGGAAGATCTCTGAGATAACTCCAAACGCTTCGGATAACACGGGAGAATATACCTACAGCGTAACGTTAAAGCCGTATTCTATGATAACGGTATCTACACTCGATGTTCCCGAACGGACATATTCGGGCGCGCAATCTCAGACTCTTGCACTTCCGTATTCCGATGATTATGAATATTCGGATTATTCTTCCGATTATCTTTCGTCAAGAGGAAATATGCCGCGATATACAACCGACGAGGGCGGAGCGTTCGAGGTACGGAATGTTGACGGCAATAATGTCGTAATGCATATCATCACGCCGGATATAAAGGCTAAGGAATGGGGCTCAACTCCGAATCCGACGACTAATTTCGGCGACGACAGATGGTTCAACTACAGCGTTTCGGCAGACGTATGTCTTTCAGAGAGCGATAAGCCGTCCGACAACTACGCAGGTGTCGGTCTGAGATATAATCTTGGCGCAAACGGCGCAAGCGGCTATTGGGCAAAGCTTTGCGAGGACGGCACGCTTTATCTTATGAGAAACAAAATGTCGGTCGACAGCGTTTCACTGAGCGGTGTTTCAGCAGGCAAATGGGTAAATCTCAAGATCGAGGCTGTACAGGATACCGTAAAGGTATATGCCGACGGCGAGCTTAAAATAGAATATGTCAGCAGCGGCGCATCTGTCCTCAGCGCAGGAAGAGCGGCATATTTCAGCTCTTACAATAACAACTGCTTTGATAACTTCAAAGCCGAACCTATAGAAACAGCGGACACTTCCGTTGTACGATACGACGATATGGACGGTCTTGTAAGCTACAGCGGAAGCTGGGCGTTTACCACAACAGGCAGCTATAAGAGCAGCAACAGGACATCTTCAAAGGGTTCAGCAGGCGCAAAAGCGTCGTTTAGCTTTGAAGGAACGGGGTTTGCAATTACCGGAGAAAGCGCAAAGGACGCAGTTATCTCAGTTACTATTGACGGAAAGACATACGAGGCAACAACCTTAAAGAGCGGAATAAGGGAAATATCGTATTACAAATATGGTCTGGAAAGCGGCGCTCACGACGTTGAGATCGAGGTCATAAGCGGAACATATAATATTGACGGAATAGAGATCATTGAAGGCGATTCGGTTCCTGCGGAGTTCGGCACAGAAAGCGACGAACCGTCGGACAGCAGTTCAGAAGCTGACAGCAGTTCTGAAGAAAGCTCGATTTCGGACAACAGCGAAAGCACGGCTTCGGGAACAGAGAGCGTTTCAAGCTCTTCCGCCGATACCTCGACTTCTTCAGCAGCAGAGAGCCATGCATCTTCTTCAAGCAAAACCTCGTCTTCTCAGACAACCTCGGCTTCGGATAAAACTCCGAACCCTGCAACGGGAGCGTTAGCGGGAGGACTGGCGGCGGTTCTTGCTCTGGGTGCGCTTGCGGTCGTGAAGACTAAGAACAAGTAAATTTCAGCTATCCGTATAATACATTCTAAAAGCTAACAGATATGTAAAGACCGTTCCGAAAGGGCGGTCTTTTTACAATATACTGTGCATTTCCCAAATAGGATTTTATACGAGTATAGCGAAATCCTCCTGACCTTGGTGGTCGGGAGGGTTATTTTGTTTTATTACTGCTCTAAGGACTATGCCTTGCAGGAAATACTCGCCGCAAAGACAAGTTTTGACCCCGTGGAGCAATAGTAACAACTGTCTTTCCAATATATTACTCCCCAGATTAACTTTTGTTTATTATATTTATAAAAAACTACGAAAAGATATTCCGAGGATACAGAAAAGATACATAGACCGATTATAATAATCAGGAAGATATGAATATGGCATACCAAATCGTTATCTTACAGTATTAACATATTTTTGCAATATGGTATATTATTGTTGTTAGTCGTTTTTTAACGATCAATCAGACAAAAGGGGGAAATATCTTGACAGGAAAAAACAATCTGCGCCGCTGCAAGGCTGTTATTTCAGCTTTGCTCGCATTGTCAATGATGGGAGGCTGCGCCGCAGTTACCGAGGAAGATGACAGCTTTTCTGCCGTGCAGACCTCTGCCGCCGAAACGCCCATAACAAATCTCAGCGCCAAGGACGATTTCTACGGTTATGTAAATCTTGAAAAGCTGGACTCCATGGAGATAGGCTACATGAAAATGTCCGCAGGTTCCTTTGACGAAACTCAGGATATTATCGATGAACGTGTCAGATCGATGATAAAGGAGATAGGCGAAAGCAATGAACAGTTCTCTCCCGGAAGCTGCGAACAGCTTATCCATGATATTTACATAAAATACAAGGAGTTTGAAGACACCTGCGAAAGCTCGGAAGAAACATTCTCACAAGTTTTTGCGAAGATAGACGAGGTTTCGAGCATAAGTGAACTGATGACAGTCTGCGGCGAGCTGTACCGTGATTACGGAACAGTTTTCCTTTTCGATGTTTCGACCGAAATGAACAGAATGGATTCAAAAAAATACGGAGTATATATCATGGGCGTTGCCGCCGCCTACGAAACTTACGCTTTTGAAGACCTTACAGAGGATGCAAGCATGGCATTGTCCATGAAGTCCTTTAACGAAGGATTTCTGAAAGCATTGGGAACAGACTCGGCAGTTATAGAGGAACGTGCCGAGAAAATGGTGGGTATTATTATGGATGTGGCGTTCGACACAGACATCGAGGTTCTGAAAGACCCTATGCCTATAAAGTACATCACTCCCATCACTTCGGACGAGATGCAGCAGCTTTTTACAAGCTTTGATTTTTCGGAATACATGAAAGCTATGGGCGCAGACACTCTTCCCGATGTTTATTATACCATGGACAAAAAGCAGCTGGAAACAATAAACAAAGTGCTCAGCGACAATAATCTTACTGCGCTCAAGGACTATGCCAAGGCGTCCTTTACATCAAAATACGGATATTATCTTCCCGACAGCATGAAGCATCTGCGAAACAAGTATTTTGCAATTTCCCAAGGCAGCCGTGAAAAGATAATAATTGATAATATGAACAGTCAGTTCCCCGATCTGATAGGTGAAGCTTATGCAAAAAGATATACCGACGAAGCTGTTCTAAAAGCTGCCGGAAATATGTGCGAGGAGCTGCGTGCGTCCTATTATGAGCTTATCGGCAATGCAGAATGGCTGTCCGGTGAAACGCGTGAGCTTTTGCAGAAAAAGCTCGGCAATCTGAAATTCGTGATAGGCGCTCCCGTTTACGAACCCGACGACCCCGAAGATGCAAAACTTATCGGCAGCGATCTTCTGAGTACCATCATTAATTTTAATGCAGAAACTGTACGGGAAAACCTTTCCCATATCGGCGAGGATTACAGCTCCGACCTGTTCGGAATGCCTCCGCATACGGTAAACGCCTGCTATGATACCAACAATACCATCACAATACCTATGGGCATCACTCTGCCGCCGTTTTTTGATATTAAATATTCGGATGCAAAAAATCTGGGCGCTCTTGGCACCGTTATAGCCCATGAAATGTCACACGCCTTTGACTCAAACTGCATTGCCTTTGACGCAGACGGAAATTACGATCCCGACTGGATATCAGAGACAGACAGGCTGGCTTTTGAAGAAAAGATGCGTCTTACCGAAGAGTATTACAGTCAATTCACTATTATGGATGTTTACCACATTGACGGACAAAACACTCTGGGCGAGAATTTTGCCGATCTGGGCGGTGTTGAATGCGTTATGTCCGCAGTTTCCTCCGACACCGAAAAGAAAGAGCTTCTTGAAAGCTATGCTTCCTTGTGGTGCAGTCTGGAAAATGATATTTACGCTCTGGAAGCACTGCGATACGATGTTCACAGTCCTGCAAGCATAAGAGTAAATGCTGTTATCTCCTCCTGCGATGATTATTACAGGCTTTACGATGTTAAAGAGGGCGACGGAATGTACATAGCTCCCGAAAACAGAGTGAGCAGATGGTAACGGAAAGGAAAGAACTTAAATGGGCATTATTTTAAAGCACACAATAAAAAATATACTAAAGCGTCCCGGAAGGACCTTTCTGTTTACATTATGTATCTTCCTCTGCTCTATATCCGCATCGTTGTGTCTTGATATGACAGGCAGCGTAAAAAGGCTTTTCTCTAACTTTTACAGCAACATAGTGGGAAGCACGGATATTGAGTTTGTAAACCTTACAAACATTGACGAGGAGCTGTTTTGCGAGCTGCCCGAGAACCGTTATCTTCTGATGTCAAGCTCTGTAACTTCTTTTTTCCGACGTGACCCTCAGATGTACAGCTACGCAGTTCAGACAAATGTGATAATACTGTCCGCAGACCTTAAAAAGGCCAATGAAATGAACATTCTGCTTACAAAAATGGAGCTGTCCGAAAACGAAACTGCCATGACAAAGGAGCTTGCCGAGCTTCTTGACTATTCTGTGGGAGATACCATTGAATTTTACGATGACATGGGTAAAAAGCAGGAATTTACCATAAAACTTCTGGTGGAAAGAGGCGGTATGATAAGTGACAGAGATGTCTGCATCGTAAGTCCTGAGGGCATGAAAAGGCTCACAAGCGGAGAGATAAACTATTTGCAGGCGTTCATCGACTTTATAAACGACGAGGATGCAGATGTTGCAGAAGAATATCTCAAAGAGCATTTTCCCGAAGCGGATGTTTTGAATGTAAGACACAACGAAGAGATGGACGAAGCGGTCAATCAAATATCAAGTCTTTTCTACACACTGTTTGCGGTGTGTCTGATGGTCGTTATCATCATCACGGTAACAGTTGCCGAAAGAATAATGAACGAGAGAATGGCAGTTGTGGGAACTCTCCGAAGCCTCGGTATTTCCCAGCGCATGACTGGATTTATCCTTATGCTCGAAAATATTCTTTATGCTCTGATGGGAAGCATTCCGGGAATAATTGTTTACGAAGCTGCCCGTGAGCCTTTTCTTAATTCACTTTTCGTCAGCGATTTCGATGCGCTTGATTTCGGAGTAATGAGCGTCAGCGTAAAAATTATTGTTATCATCGGTGCCGTGTTACTTGAAAGCGCCTGCACCATCAAAGCGATAGCTGCCGCAAGCCGTACAGCTATCCGTGATATCATCTTTTTGAACAAGGACACCGAGTTCAGATTTTCTGCCGTTAAAACCATTATCGGAACAGCTTCTTTGGTTGGAGGCATCGCGCTTTTATTTGTAAAGAACAGTGCCGCTTTATCCATAACCGGCTTTGTTCTGCTGGTATTGGGAATATATTTCATGTTCCCCTACGTTTCGGTTTACGGAGCAAGACTCTTTGAAGGACTGTTTGAAAAGATGGGAATGCCCGTGGCAAGGCTTGCCGCTGCAGAAGCCGCCACAAAAAAGAGCACTGTTGCCAGCGGTTCGATCATTGCAGCAGCTTCCTGCATATGTATGCTGCTGTTCATCATGTCCGATTCACTTTATTATATGTTCTCGGGTGAAAATTTTGACACCGATATTGTAATGGTCGGAACAAACAATAAAGATTTCCTCTACGATTACATTGACGATCTTGAAGGCGTTATTGCCACGGAAAATGTTTATTATATGCCCTACTCCTATGTAGAAATAAACGGCAAAGAGATAAAAAATATTGCCGTATTCGGCGATGACTATGACCCTGCCAAGGGTGACAGACATTTTACCTCCATACAAGGAATGCCCGATACTGCTGTAGGAAACGATGAATTCTACTGCAGCAAGACCTTTGCGAACGAAGCGGGAATAAACATAGGTGATATTGTTGAGCTGAACGTAAACAGCGAAAGCTTTATCCCACGCAAGCTTAAACTAAGGCTTGCGGGTCACATCAACACCGTTTACTTTGATTCCACCGGCAAGGGTGTGATGCTCAGCCGTGAAAACTATATTGCCTGCAATATGGATATACCGAACTATCTGCTTATCCGCTGTGAAGAGGGTTACTCACAGAAGCTAATTGACTCCATATGCAAATACTCCTCGGGAACCACGGACGAGGTCAAGACCAACGAGGATTATATTGAACACATAAGGAATGAGAATGCAAGCGAAACTAAAATGATAAAGATGCTTGGATTTATCGGACTTGCTCTCACCTTTATAGGCGTTGTAAGCAATCAGCTAATCGGCTTTGAGAGCAGAAAGCATGAAAGTGCAGTTCTCCTGTCGGTGGCAATGGACAAAAAGAAGCTTAGAAGGATGCTCTTTATCGAAACATTTATTTCAAGCATACTTCCCATAGTTTTCTCCATACCGCTTGGAATGCTCCTTTCGCTGCCAATAAAGTCGGTAATGTTCTGTATCGGAACGGACCTGCCGCTTCTTTTCAATATTCCGGAGTTGATAGCGTTTTCTGTGATGCTGCTGGCAGCATTCATACTAACGGTGCTTTTCCCGTTCAGGTCGCTCAAGAAAATAAAGCTTTCCGAACAACTTAAATATGAATGATAAAGGAGTAACATATCATGCCAATTATAGATGTAAAGAATGTATCAAAACAGTTCGGCAAGGGTGATGCTGCCGTTAAGGTGCTCAACGACCTCAGTTTCAGCGTTGAAAAAGGCGAGTTTGTATCGCTTATGGGAGCGTCGGGAAGCGGAAAATCCACCATACTCTATCTTATAGGCGGACTGGACAGGGATTTCGATGGAACCATAGAGCTTTGCGGCGAAAATATTTCTGTTTTAAAGGAAAAACAGCTTTCAAAGACAAGGCTTGAAAAGATAGGATTTATCTTTCAGTTTTATAATCTTGTGCAGAATCTGTCCGTAGCCGACAACATCATGCTGCCGCTGAATGTTCGGGGAAAGAAGCGTTCCGAGCTGAAAGAACGTCTTGACGAGATACTGGAGCTCACAGGTCTTACTGACAAGCGCAAGGCAATGCCCTCACAGCTTTCGGGCGGTCAGCAGCAGAGAGTTGCCATTGCCAGAGCCATTATGGGCGAGCCGGAGCTGCTGCTTGCCGATGAGCCAACGGGCAACCTTGACACCCGAATGACCGAAGAGATAATGCAGCTTTTTGCAAAGATCAACAAGGAAAAGGAAATCACTATCCTTCAGGTAACACATTCTCCCGAATGTGCCGCATACGGCACTCGTACCATCTTCCTTGAGGACGGACACGTGGCAGATCAGACACTTCACACCATCTGATCATCCTTACTTTACAGCCATGCAGATCGATAGTATGTTCAGGGATCCTTGTTTTTTTCTGTTCCTCCCACCATAACACCATAAGTATTTTCAATACAATCAGTCCGCTCATATACCAACAAGTCAATGGCATATGAGCGGATTTGATTTTGTCGCCCAAAACATCTATACGGGATATTTTTTTCAGCTATTAACAATTGGACTAACGATTTTATAGATATACCTTAAAATTAACATTTCTCAAACAAAACCTAAAACATTCTCAAACAATCGTCCTATATAATACAGTCATAAACTAAAGAAAGGACGGCATAGAAATGGATAAAAAATTTGAATATACCTATTCTGCACCACAAAATGCAGAGATTGAACGAATCAGAAAAAAATATGAACCTAAGACAAATACCGAATCAAAGCTTGAGCAGATCAAAAGGCTTGATAAAAGCGTTGAAACCGAAGGAATGGCTTGTTCTCTCGCTCTTGGAATTATTGGCACACTTGTTTTTGGATTTGGAATGTGCTGCACAATGGTATGGACAGATTTGTTTATTCTCGGAATTATTGCAGGAATTATCGGTATGATCATGTGTGGCTGTGCTTATCCGCTTTATAAGGATACCGTAAATAAAAAACGTGCAGAGATCGCACCACAAATTCTAAAACTCAGCGAGGAATATGAAAAAGATGTTCAGAAATAACATTTCATAAACATTACAAAAACATATCGTAAATATCAATGCTCTAAGACCGTGCTGAAAAATAAAATCAGCACGGTTTCTTTATTTTATCAGCTCGTCTGTAAGCTTTATAATTTCCGGAGCGATTTTTTCACGTTCCTTTTTTGTTACATAGTTGTATATCGGGTAAGCCGCACAGACAAGTGCTATACCAATTATTCCCACGATTATCCCGACGACAAAAAGCGTATCCGTCCACACCATACAGCAGCTCATTCCAAAGCCCAGCACAAGTGAACCAACAATTCCTACAACAAGTGAAACAACTGTGCTTTTGTCGGTAACGCTTTTGTCAAGCCTGCGGAGTTGTTCTATTTTGTCCTCTTCTTTCGGGACATATTTTTCACGGATTTTCTGGATTTCGGCTTGCTCCTTTGCGGAATATGTATATGAAAAAGTTCCTTTTTTATCGTCCATAGCTTTTTCCTTTCGTTATTGTTATCTTTTTCATTTCTTTTGAATTTTTCACAATACTGTAAATCGACATTGCAACAATAATAATACTCACACCTGCGCCTGTCAGCATTATCATTAGCCGCTGGTTTTCGGGTGACATATCATCGCCAAACTGTGCAAACATTGCCGTTTCCAGCGAAAGCATGGAAACAAGCGCCGCAGCCATATTTATTATCTTCGCCATTGACATTACGGGACTTCCCAGCTTTCTGTATTTAACGAGGTTTATTATTGCATTGACCGTAATGTAAAAGGTGTATGCTGCCATAACATAGATCAGCATGCCGTTATATTCAAAACCCTTGTTTTGGTGCAAAATCATCAGTACCGCACCTGACAAAGCCAGATTTAACGTCAGCAATATATATCCGCATAGCCTTGAACGGTGAAGCTCCCGAAAGCGGTCAGTGCCGATACCTGTTCTGTTAACAAAACGCACTAACAGAAAACGCATTGCCGCAAGAATGGTGTAATACAATGCAAGGATATAAAACCAAGCCGAGTGATACAGTATTCCCGAAACACCGTTCATTACAGCGTAAAGCAGATTTACTCCCAGAGAACCGTAAAGTGAAACGTGAGTGCGAAAGTGCATATCCGTCATAAATCGATTGCCGTAAGGGTGTGAATATACTTTTTCTTTTGCAATGCGGTAAAGCTTCGGCACGATTTTTATGCACTGCATTACCACAACGGTCAGAGTGTAAAACGAAATGATATATGTCACATAGGCAAGAGGATGATCTTCGTATCTGCCGAAAAAAGTTATGATAAGCGCAGCCGTACAAAGCGGAACAAGCAGTGCAATTACCCATACAGGCGGATACAAAAGTTTAATCAGCTTTTTCCGGTCCACCGATGTCACCCCTTTTCAGTCTTACCGTAAATGTACTGCCCTTGTCCACTTCGCTTTCGACTGTGATCTCTCCCTGCATGATATCAACAACACGCTTTACAAGAGCAAGACCAAGACCGTTTCCCTGTGTTGCATGAGAGGTATCCCCCTGATAGAATTTTTCAAATATATGTGTACCTGTTTCCGGTGAGATACCGCAGCCTGTGTCAGAAATTTTCACAACGGCGTAATTGTCATCATTAGTTAGTGCAGCTACTACCGTTCCGCCGGTTTCCGTAAACTTGAATGCATTGGACAAAAGATTATTCCACACAAGCGAAAGCAATTCGGGGTCGGAATTTATAAATATTTCATCTTCTATTTCCGTTTCAAGCTCGATCTCTTTTTGCTCCCATATTTCCTCAAACTGCAAAAGTGACTGACATAGCTGTTCGCTCAGGTCAAAACGCTCGGACACAGGGAAAATCTGCTGATTTTCCAGCTTATTGAGTTTCAGAATATTTGTAATAAGGCTTGCAAGTCTGCGCGAACTGTCGGTAATGCCCTTTGCATATTCGATACGTTTTTCTTCGGGAAGTTCGGGTGCTTGGAGCATAGTTCCGTAATTCTGCATTACCGCAAGAGGAGTTTTCAGCTCGTGTGAAACATTTGCGATAAAATCGGTGCGAAGAGTTTCAACGCTTCCAAGCTCCTGAGCCATTTTATTGAAGCAGTCGATTATATTTCCGAATGTACCGTCATCAATTATACTTTTGGAATGTTCGATTCTTACGGAAAAATCACCCTGCATAATTTTTTCGGCAGCATCGGTAATTCGCTTGACGGGACGTTCTACCGTCAGTTTGCGGCGAAGTGTATCAATTCCCGAAAATATAAGGCTCAGCAGGAGAACGTTGCCGAAGGTCAGCTTTGCGGCAGAGGACAGATTTTCGTTTGTAAGCGTAACATTAAGGGTTTCCGAAAGCGTGGAAACAAAAAGAGTCATACAGCAGCTGGTTACGAATGCAACAAGCAGAAAAAAAGAAAAATAAATATTTATCCATTTAAGGACTGACGTTATTCTTTTTTCGCTTTTCATTTCAGCACCGCCTTGTATCCCAGACCGTGTACTGTGACAATTTCAAAATCGGAGCAGTTCGACAGCTTGCTTCTGAGCTTTGTCATATACACATCAACAGTTCGGGGTCCCGAATTCGTGTCGGCATCCCAGAATTCGTCCATAAGCTGCGCACGGGTGAATGTCTTTTTCGGATAGGACAGAAGCTTATATAAAATGCTGAATTCTCTTGCAGTCAGCGGAATTTCCTCACCGCTAAGATATGCTGTATGCTCGTCTGCGTCCATCACAAAGCTACCCACCTCAAGTCTTCTGCTTGAAGCGATCTTTGAACGGCGTAAAAGTGCTCCGATGCGCAGAAACAGCTCGTCAAGGTCAATTGGCTTTACCATATAATCATCAATTCCCACGTTATACCCACGCTGTTTTGATGGCAGATCATCACGGGCTGTCATAAAAAGAATGGGTATCTCCTTATTCAGCGAACGAACCGTTTTTGCAAACTCAAATCCGTCAATATCAGGCATCATTATATCCGAAACTATAAGGTCGAACACACTTTCGTACATAGCGTCATAGGCTTCATTAGCATTTAAGCAGCCTGTAGCCTCATAGCCGTTCGTATTAAGGAAAGTGCAGACAGTGCGGTTCAGGTCACTGTCATCTTCTACTACCAATATCTTGAACATCGGGTTACCTCCAATGGTTTTTCTTTATTATAACACGCAAATGTTAAAGTTTTGTTTATGTTTGGGCATATCAGAAAATTTTTTCAAAAAAAGCGGAGCAATATCAGCATTGATATACTCCGCAATAAGCAGCATTTTTGAAAGCAGACACATAATTAGTGAATCTACACCGAAGCCTGTCATTTCAAAAGAAAGTCCCGATACTGCGCCGCCCAGCATTGTTCCATACGCTCATATTCGGAAAGCAGCCCGGTGCTTCAATAAGAACACCTATCTTTGCTATGACATCGGGATTGGTATGCTCTCTGCCGAACAGTTTTATACTGCCGCTGCTTTTGCGGATAAGTCCGCATATTATTTTTTCCGTTGTGGATTTTCCCGAACCGTTTTCGCCGATAAAGCCGTATATTGCTCCTATTTGAACAAACATATTAAGATGATCTACCGCATACATTCCTCGGAAGCTTTTGGACAAATTTCTGATTTCAACAGCGTTCACTTTTCCCTCCTTGTTCTGATTTTTATATCTGCGGTTGAGCCACGCTTTTAATATCTGACAGGCTGTTCTGTCAGGTGATTTTTGTGATTTGATCTCATCATCGTTGGCTGATAACATATCCGACCTTATATATGCCAGTGCTTTTGCCGCTGCTGTATCCGGAAGAGGAGTGTTGTGCATTATAGCAAACATTATCTGAGACGACAATCCGCTTAGCTCATTTTTGATTCTGTCGGAAAGCTTGCTGCTGTCCTTCTGAGCCTATAATAATCTGCTGTACAATCCGAAAAGCTTGGGGTATTTTTAGCCGTAATTCGGGATACATATTGCAATATCTTCATACCACCTGCGCAAATTTCCGCACAGCTCGTCATACGTCCCCTCATCATAACTTCTAACCATAACACGCCCGTTCACTCCGCTGAGCGACATCATATAATATCTGTTGCGTGGCATATCGGGAAGAGAATTGTTCATCAGTGCGGTAAACATTTTCTGTACCCTCTGTTCGTCCTCCTCCTTTTGCAAATCAGCCTCATTATCATCATCGGGAATATCAAACCCGAAATCCAGTACTTCGGTAACATCATTTTTCGTCTGCTCGCTGAACCTGTGAATGTGCTTAGCTCCAGCAAGCTGCGGCGGTGATTACTTAAGGAGCTTGGCAAGAGAAGCATTGACAGCTGTTACCGCTTCTTCCGAAACAGCCGCATTTGCAGCCTGTTCAAAGCCGTAGGACTGATATGCGTCCTTATCAAAACAGATAAAGCTGTCACCCTTCGTGTGTCCTCCCACCGATATTAGTCCCTGAACGGGAGGTACAGTCTTTACAGGCTCGGTAAGCTCACCTGTAATAAAGCACCTGACTTTGTTTCCGTTCTCCTTTTGGGGATCAAATCTTTTTCGGAAGCCTTCCCGCCATTCAAAATAACCGCTGCTGCTTTCAAGCGTCTTGCCGTCAACGCTTATGCTTAAAACATCACTGAATTTTGCCTTATTAAGCTTTGAAAATTCTTCTTTGATAATATCAAGAACATAAGGCTCAGCTTTTTCTGTCACCTTGTATTTATGAAGGTCAAAGACATCATAAAGCATTATCCCCAGATCAATATCACAGGGTATAGGCGCAGCATCGGTAGGTTCGCTGAAATAGCATATAAATTCACGCAGTCCCAAGGATGGCTGATAGTAGCACTTTCCTCCTCTTATCCTTCTCAGTGCCTGTTCATACAGCTGATTAACAGTACCCTTGAAGTCCTTCTGCGGAATGATTTCTGCGGTGATCCTGTATCTGACATCTTTCTGCGCCACTGTTTGTCTTTGAGTGCGTGAATCCTCAACAAGCATTGGCTTCATACCTCTGCCTATCTTGCTGTTTATGACCTCGTTCCGTTTGATACTAATATATCGTATAGGATTAAGCACCTCTATCTTTTTTATCTGCCAGTAAAATTCCGACGGCTTTGAGTATATTGCGCTGAGAATGCCTCTTGCGGCTGACGGCGTAATAACAGAGTATGTAAGTCTTTCTACCTTGCTTTCGGGTCTTGAAAAACACCCGAAGTCACCCCATACCTCAACTTGTATCTCGTTCATAATCGACCTCATTATATAAGATAATCAAGACTGCTGTCATCTGTAAAATGCAGACCAGTCTTTTCGTTATAGAATTTTCCATCATGGAGAATAATACCACCCGGGAACATCATATGCTTTGCCTTTGTAAAACATAACGCACTGCTCGGCAATGTGAAGCTGTTGCCGAATAATCCGCATCGCACAAGCAGGAAAGAAGTATTCTCGTATGCAGCATTTCGAGGAGGTGCTTGTAAAAGGAATCGGCGTCGTTGTTCAGAACGGATCTTGTTTTAGGAATTTCGGTCAGTGTCCTGTAGTAATTTGACAGCTCCTTATACTGTGCATTTCCCGAAACGGAAAATCGCTTTCCTTTTTGCGAATCCTGAAAGCCTTCCTCATTGAATGTTAAATAACAAACATTATTAAAATACATTTATTTTCATCTAATTATTTGTGCAAGTTATATAAATCAAATCCGTTCAATAGAAGTATCTTACAATTTTGATTATTTCGTGCGAGAAACGCAGTAATACAGGGGATAGGATTTTATATGGGGATAGGAAAACCCTCCTGACATTGGTGGTCGGGAGGGTTGTTATGTTATATTACTGCTCTACGGACTATGCCTTGCAGGAAATACTCGCCGAAAAGTAAAAAAACAATGTCTAAGATTTAACATATATTCTTCCCACTCAATCCAGCGCATTTCTTCCGTGGATATATTCCCACTACTGCCACTCTCCATCGTAATTATCCTCCATTATCTGATCGAGAGTACGATTTTTATAGTATTCTGCCCAGCTTGATTTTGTTTTTGAAATCAATACTACACACTCAACGTGGAACGAGACAATGGCTTGAATGCCTATCGTTTATGGGAACATATCTACTACCACTGACAGTCGAGGGGAATAAATCAACGATCGTATTAGCAATAGGAATGCCCAACTAAATTGCGTCACTTTCAGATGAAAGTGCAAACAGAATTATCACATTTTCTCTAAAATAGAATCAACTGCATTAACAAAACGCTTGGACATTATTGCACAACTTTCGATATGTACTTTACCATTTTCTAGAACAAGAGTAAGAGAATCACTATTCTGCTTTAACTCTCGAATCTCCGAAAACTGATGTTTTTTTGCCGACCAAACATTGTGCTGTAGATGAAAGTATTATCATCTAACATCATAATCCACTGATTTTTCCAACATAGAATAGCTGATATTCCAAGTCCAAAACATACAGCTAAGCCAACCAGGAAATAAGCGGATGTTGTAAACACAAACGTCAAACATACCAATGCTGCAACCAAGAATACAACACCTAAACAACATACCCATACCGGCAAATACATATCTTTGTCTTTATTATTCACTTTCATTACCTCCGTTCAGAATAAACCTCTTAACAATAGCTTTGTTCTCAACCTATGCTCGAGACATCAATACTACGCACTCCACATGATTAGTCCTCGGAAACAAATCCACCGCCCTGCACTTTACAGCCTTGTATCCTTTAGCTTCAAGCAAAGCGCAGTCTCTGGCGGCTGTGGAGGGGTTGCATGAGATCATCACAATTTTTTTGGGAGCCATTTTTACCATGTATTCAATAGCGTCGGGGGTGCAGCCTTTTCTCGCAGGGTCGGCAATAATTACGTCGGGCGACTCACCTCGCTCGAAAAGTATCCGTGCGGCTTCTCCTGCGTCAGCGCAGATAAACTCGGCGTTTGTGATCCCGTTTGCCGCAGCGTTCTTTTTTGCGTCCTCGATTGCCTGCGGGATGATCTCGACGCCGATCAGCTTTTGCACCTTCGATGCCATCGAAAGCCCGATCGTTCCTGCGCCGCAGTAAAGATCAAGCAGCCTGTCGCCGCTTTTCAGCTCGGCATAGTCGGCGGCAAGAGAATATAACCGCTCAGCCTGAATGGTGTTTATCTGATAAAACGACCTGAGCGAAATTGCAATTTTGTTTTTGCACATTTCATCGTAAATAACATCTCTTCCGGCTAAAACCAAACTTTTGCCGCCTAAAATCGCATTGGTGCGCTCTGGATTTAAATTAAGCATGACCGATTTTATTGCAGGAAACGCCTTTATCAGCTCATCGGCAAGACTCTTGAAAATATCAGCCTGCTTTGTCGACGTTACAACTAACGCCGCCATTATTTCACCGCTGTGAGCGCCCCTGCGGAGAAAAATGTGCCGCAGAGTTCCCTTTCCGCTCACCTCGTCGTATGCTCTGATTTTTTTCTCGGTCAGATAGTCGAGTATCGCCGCACATATCTCGCTGAAAATATCGGGTATAAGATCGCAGCCGCCGCTCTCTATCGCTCTGTGCGAACGCTTTGCGAAAAAGCCGCTGTAAAGCCTTCCGTTTTCGTCCTCCGAAACGGGAAACTGCGCTTTGTTTCTGTAATGCGAAATCTTCTCGCTGCCGATTATCGGCTCAAACTGCGGCGAAAGCTTTCCGATACGCTCAAATGCGTCACGGACAAAGCCTTCCTTTTCTTTAAGCTCCAAAGCATAATTCACATGACGAAAACAGCAGCCGCCGCATTTTCCGTAAACTGAACAGCCGCTTTCACACCTCTCGTCCGAGGGGGTTATCAGCTTGTCGATAATGCCGTAGCAGAAGCTTTTTTTGACCTTCACTATCCTGCATGAAATGACGTCGCCGACAGCGGTCAGCGGCACGAAAACCGCTATGCCCTCATGCCTTCCGACGCCGTTTCCCTCGTTAGTAAAGCCCGTTATTTCAAGCGTTATTATGTCATTTTTCTTCAGCATAAAAATCCTCTATATCCTTTTTCCTTTGCAGCATAATGTCGAAATGCTTGTTGTATTCAAGCGGAAATTTGTAATTGAAAATCCTCTTTAGTCTGCCGTTTTTAACGTCGACAAGCTTTGTCGAAGCCGCTGCGCCGAGCGCAATTATCGTCTGTACCTCTTCCATGATGTAAATGTTGTAAAGGCTTTCATGCCCCGGCTTGACCCAGCCGATATTCTCAAGATTTTCCACCATGTTTTTTTGCTTATAAAGATAATACGGCTTGTATCCGTTTGAATACAGCCGCTGCGCCGCATAGTCGACCATCGTTTTCGCAGGATTTTTGAAGATCTCCTGCTTTTCGTCGGACATATTTAGCTTCGCTGAACGCTTTATCGAAAGCGTATGAACGGTTATGCTTTCGGGCGAAAGCTCCGTCAGCGTGTCGAGCGTATTTTTAAAGCTTTCGGGCGTGTCCGTTGGCAGACCTGCGATAATATCGGTGTTTATTGAATCAAAGCCGAGACTTCTTGCAAGCTCAAAGCTGTCAAAAAACTGCTGCGACGTGTGCGACCTGCCTATCTCCTCAAGCACCGAATCGTTAAGCGTCTGAGGGTTGATCGAAATTCTCGTGCAGCCGTTTCCCTTTATCGCCAAAAGCTTTTCTTTTGTAATGGTGTCGGGTCTGCCTGCCTCGATCGTGTATTCTCTTACGAGCGAAAGGTCGAAAGCCTGCGAAACGGCTTTCATTATTCGTGCAAGCTGCGGCGCAGTCAGTGTAGTGGGCGTGCCGCCGCCGAAATAAACGGTATCGGGTTTTAAGCCGAGCCTTTCGGTGATTTCAGCCGTGCGCTTTATCTCCTCGCACAGATTTTCAATGTATATCGGTATCAGCTTTTTAACGCCGTTTCCCGAAGCCGACTGCGAAATAAACGAGCAGTATGAACACCTTGTCGGGCAAAAGGGTATCGAAATATATAAGCCGAAGGTCTTTCCTCCACAGGCTTCAAGCTGCGACAAAAACGGCGCCTGCGAACAGGCGGTGTCGTATGCGATCTCGGCTTTTTCGGGCGCAAGAAGAAAATCATTTTGCAGCTTTTTAAATATCTGCTGTTTGTCAAGACCTTTGTCGATCATGATATTGACCTGCTTTACGGGACGAACGCCCGTCATTATTCCCCATTCCGGAGAAATGCCCGTCAGCCTGTTCATCACTTTAAAAAGCAGCTTTGAAAGCTCCATTTCGCATCTGCCGTCCGACGCTTCCGGTTCAATTACAGAGGAGCGTCTTGCCGTTTGCGAACCGATTTGTGCGTGAACGTAAAGCAGTGTGCCTTTTTTTATGCTCTTTTTTCTTATCAGCACAAAATCGCCGTCATCATCCGGCATCTCGTCAAAATAGAACGAAAATTTCTGCGCAGGAAAGAAAAGCTTCATCACGGCTTCTATCTCGTACTTGTATTGATTTGATAAAAAGATAAGCTTCATGTCAGAAAACTCCGTGATCTACTGTAAATAGGGATTGTATTTTCTTTCGTTTTCAAGCGTGGTCTCGCACATATGACCGGGGTATATTTTAAGGTCGCCGCCCAAGTCCTTGATTATCTCCATCGAGTTCATAAGCGAGCGGTAGTCGCCGTCGGGCATATCAGTTCTTCCGACAGAACGTGCAAAAAGCGTATCGCCGCTGAACATAACGTCTCCCGTGATATAGCATACCGAACCTGAGGTATGACCGGGCGTGTGAACTACGTCAAATTCAATTTCATCAAGTCTGATAATATCCCCGTCATCGACCGCAACAGCGCCGTCAAAAGGCTTGAAGCCTCTTACCCTGAAAAGATTTACAAGCAGACCGTCCTCGTCCTCCGACAGCTTTTTAATATCGAGCTTGTGAATGTAAACAGAACAGCCTGTCCTTTCGGCGAGATCCGCAACCGCTCCCACATGGTCGAAATGACCGTGCGTGAGCAGTATTTTTTTAAGCGTCAGCCCGTAAAGCTCAAGCTCCTTTAAAATATAATCCGCATCGGCGGGAGCGTCGATAAGCGCCGCATTTCCAAGACTTGACGCAACGATATAACAATTCGTATCACACACGCTGAGCGGTTTAAGCTTAATAATTTCCATAAATTTACCC
>JBJERC010000044.1:0-9398 GCA_051882075.1 Oscillospiraceae bacterium
TGGGCTTACCTTATGAAGAGCGACAAAAACGCCGATTTCATCAGGGATATCGACGGCGGCATCAAGAAGGAGGTGTCGGTCAGCTGTTCGGTGAAAAGGCGGGTTTGCAGCATTTGCGGAAGCGACAAGAACGCTGCGCCCTGTTCGCACGTCAAGGGCGGATATTACGGAGGAAAGGTTTGCGAGGTAATTCTCGACGAGCCGACCGACGCTTACGAATGGTCGTTTGTGGCAATTCCTGCACAGCCGAACGCTGGAATTACAAAGTCGCTTTCGGAGGTAAAAAGCGAAAAGGCGGCTGTTACGGCGCTCACAAAGCAGCTTGACGAGTGCAGAGGCGAAATTGAAAAGGCGGCGCAGGACATTACCGCCGAGATCATAAGACTCGGGCAGTTCTGTATTCCTGCATATCAGCCGCAGACGGTCAAGGCTATGTGCGAGGGAATGAACATCGGTCAGCTGATATGCTTTAAGGAGCAGACGAGAAGGCTTGCGGCTTCGGCAAAGGCGGAAAAGAGCGTTCTGTCGGGCGGAGAGCAGGCAAAAACACAGAAAAACGGAACGTTCAAGCTAAAAGGCTGAGCGGAAAATTTAACTTTAACAAAGAAAAGGAGAATGTAAATATGTATACTGACATCAGACTTGAAAAGGGACTTTATTCGATAACAGGCAAGAGCTTTACACAGGCGCTTTCGGCGCTCGACCCCGACTGTGACTACAAGGGCACGGAGCTTGAACAGCTCGACGCTTACGAAAGACAGCTCAAGAGATTTGACATCAAGGTTTCGGGAAGCGGCTGCGACAGGGTGGAAAAGTTCTTCCTTTCGACCGAATCGGCGGTGCTTTTCCCCGAATATGTGCGCCGTCAGATAAAGGCAGGCATGGACAGCGTTTCGATACTTCCTACAATTACTGCGGCGCAGACCTACACCGACTCTATCGACTTCCGTGCGCTTACCGTTACTTCATCGGGCAGCGAAACGGGAATCGAGCAGGGTGCGCACCTTGCGGAAACTACCGTTAAGCTCGCTTCGGCTGCTTCGGCGCTTACAAAGTTCGGCAGAAAGCTTTCCTGCTCCTACGAGGCGATAAGAAAGCAGCGTCTTGAAGCGTTCGGCGTTATTCTCCGCTCGCTCGGCGCACAGCTTTCAAGAGCGGTAAACGCTAAATGCGTAAGCGTCCTTAAAAATTCCGCCGAAAGCGTAAGCTATTCGGGTTCTGTGACCTACGCTCAGCTTGCGGATTTCTGGGCTTCGATGGGCGGATACGATATGGACGTTATGCTCTGTTCGCCTGCTATGATGGCGAAAATTCTTGCGCTTGACGAGATGAAGTACTGCGTTACAGATTTCATGTCGGCAGGAAGAGTTGTAACTCCCTACGGCGTGACTATCGTTAAGTGTCCTGATCTTGACGAGGACACGGCTCTCGGAATTGACAGCAAGTGCGCCGCAGAGGTTATTTTCGGAACGGACGTTATCGTTGATTTCGACAAGCTTATCTCGACCCAGTGCGACGAGATAGCGGCTTCGGTCATCTGCGGAATTTCGGCGCTTACAGAGGGCGCTGTTAAGCTGCTCACAAAGACTGCATAAACTATTTTAAAACTTTACACTTAACACTTCCCATTGATAACATGAAAAAAGCCGCATCTCCCCTTCGATGCGGCATTTTCATATATGGCTTATGGGGACTAAAAAAAAAGAAAGGACGGCACAAAATGGACGGATTTGATTATTACAGGATACAGGAGCATTTTCTTAGAATTACGGGGCTTAAAGCGGAAGAATTTGACTGCGGCGGACTGATCGAATATGCGGCGAAAAGGCTTGAATTAACGCTTAACGCCGATATTTCGCAGCTTGACGGAATACAGCTTGAGGCCCTCGAATATGCGGCGGCGGCGGACGCAGCTTTCGACTATGCCTTTGAGGAATGTTTAAGGGCAAGGGCGGTCATGAGCGAAAATGGCGAGGTTCATAATAAACGTGCGGACGAAACGCTTATTGAAGCGGCGATGAAGTTAAGGTTAAATGCGCATCAGCGGCTTGTTTCGCTCGGGCTTTGTAAGCCTGAAAGTTTTGCGTTTATCGGGGTGTGACAGATAAAGAAAGGAGAAAGCTATGACGGAGAATATAAGAGAATATCTCGGGAGAAAGCTAAAAGCGCAGGGATTTTCGCCGTTCGGGGTATATTCGCAGACGGCGGATATACTTACCCGTGAGATATATCCTGCGTTTATTTCGATAAAGGGCATAGAGCTTTCGCAGCAGAACGCAGGAACGAACGGGAGATGCAGTGCGGACATAAGCGCAGAGGTTCGGCTTATGGGGGCGAAAAAGGGGTTTTTTGACCACGACAAGTTACAGCTTATGGCGGAAAGGCTTGTTGCGGATCTGTTCTTCGGGTCGCAGTATACGGTCGTGAAGATAAGCTGCGGCGAAATTTCACGCTGCATACAGCTTGGCAGGCTTGAATGTAAGCTGTCCGTAACGTTTCGGGCGGCGGCGGAAAGAGGTGACGCTTCATGAAGGCGGCAAAATGCTCAATTATTATGATGTACGGCGGAAAGCAGTATTTTTTCAACGAGATGAAAATAAACGTTTTAAACAAGACAGAGGATCTTCCTACCGTTGACGGCGGACTTTATCGGGTGAGGTCGGCGGCGAGCGGAGAGAGCGTTTATTTAAAGGGCAGGATAGAGCATACGGATATTTTTGTATACAGAGAGCTTTTAAAAGAGCTTGCCGCAGGACAGGCGGAGGGGCTTACGATAAACATGAAAAGTTTCGACGGCTGGACGCTTCAGAGCGGACGGATCGTAAGCTCGGAAACGGAGAGCTTTTCGGTATGTGAGCTTACGCTTACAAAAACGGAGAACTGACGAAAGGGGCGGATAAGGAAAATGGGAGTAAGCATCAAGGCGGAGATTTATGTTAATAACGGTATCGTGACGCTCGAGCGTGCGGTCAGTTTTAGGTTTGTAAAGGAGAGGTACACGCCATATTCGCAGCTTTCAGGCGTATTTATCGGGGAGGTCGAGCCGCAGGAGATAAAGCAGGTCACATTTTATTTAAACGGAAAAGTTGTACATTCGGGTATGGCGGACAGCGTTATATGTGAAAAGAGCGGCGGAAAGAGGCTTGTCAGAATAAAGTCATACGGCTTTTCAATGCTGCTCGGGCAGAATCAGGCGGAGCCGGGGATAATCGGCTCGCCCGATCTTAAAGCGGTCATTACGAAATGTCTTCCGATATACGGCGTTTCCTATCAGACGCAAACGGCAGCGGTCAATTACGTTTACATAAACGAAAAAAGCAGCATCTGGGACGCTGCGTGTGTTTATGCGATGAAGGCTTATCAGAATATGCCGTTTATTTACGGAACGAACGGCATACGCTGTACGAGGTCGGGCGAAAAGCTGTTTGAATATGTCGGCGACACGATTCTTTCGGTAAGAAAAGGGATATCGCTTACGGGCGTTGTTTCGCACGCTTACACGCAGGATATAAACGGCGACTGGGTGTATTCGAGCGAGAACGGGTTTGCTGTCGACAGGCACATTACCAACCAGAAATATCTTGCGAGGGACAAGGAATGGGCGTACGACATGAACAAGCAGCTTGACTACAAGATATACAACTCGGAGAAGGGGTGTGTGTTCAGCAGTTTTACCTACGCAGGCTTTAAAAACGAGGATCTGCTCGACCACGCTTCGATAGTCTGCGGAGATTTTTCGCTTGATGATGCGGAGATAGACAGGGTCGAGGTTGTCGGGACGAAAAAGGGAGTTTATACGACGCTTAGTTTTTACAACGACAGGTTTTGTCCGATGAGCTGACAAAAAGGGACTTATGCGATGTGCGTAAGTCCCTCTTATTATATACTTTATGTACTTTTATCAGATCTTGACCGTCCAGCCGAACTCGTCTTCGATCTTGCCCCACTGGATACCTGTCATGGTATCGTAAAGCATCTGCGAGATGGATCCGATCTCGTTGTTGTTAATGGTCATTATCTTATCGCCCCATTTGAGATGACCGACGGGCGAGATAACAGCAGCAGTTCCTGTTCCGAATACCTCGTCAAGCTTGCCCTCGTCGTAAGCCTTGGCAACCTCTTCGATAGTGATTCTTCTTTCGGAAACCTTATAGCCGCGCTTTTTGCAGATCTCGAGAGCGGACTTTCTTGTAATTCCGGGAAGAACCGAGCCGGTAAGCTGAGGAGTAATAACCTCGCCGTCGATAACGAAGAAGATGTTCATAGAGCCAACCTCTTCGATATACTTCTGCTCAACGCCGTCAAGCCAGAGAACCTGCTCGTAATCCTGTTCGTGAGCCTCCTGCTGTCCTTTGAGCGAGATAGCGTAGTTTGCGGCGGTCTTTGCAAAGCCTGTTCCGCCTCTTACGGCTCTTACATACTTCTTTTCAACATAGATCTTAACGGGGTTAAGACCTGTCGAATAATATGCGCCTGAGGGCGAGAGGATTATCATAAACAGGTAATGATCGGCAGGACGAACGCCTACATAGGGGTCGGTTGCGAAGATGAACGGACGGATATAGAGCGAAGCGCCGTCGGTATGGGGTACCCAGTCCTCCTCGAGCTTTACGAGGGTCTTGAGTGCCTGAAGGCAATCCTCTTCATTAACGGGAGGGATTACCATTCTTTCATTCGACACGTTCATTCTCTTGAAGTTTTCGTCAGGTCTGAAAAGCTGAACCGAGCCGTCGGCGGTGCGGTAAGCCTTAAGACCCTCGAAGATCTCCTGTCCGTAATGCAGGCACATTGCGGCAGGCGAGAGGGAAATATCGCCGAAGGGGACGATCCTTGCGTCGTGCCAGCCGAGACCGGTATCGTAATTCATTATGAACATATGATCTGTAAAGATATGTCCGAAACCGAGCTTGCTTTCATCTGTCGGCTTTTCCTTTGGGGTTGTGGTACGTTCGATCCTGATATCTAACATACTGATCCTTCTTTCATAAAAATATCAATTTCAATGCGGCGAGGGTCTTTAAAAATTAAACAAAAGAAAATCCTGCCGCTATTTAAACTTATTATACACTATTATGATAAATTTTTCAATAGGATACACACAATATTAATATTATGTATAAGATTTGTTAAACTAATAATTTAGTGTGCGGCTTGTACTTTTTTGTCGGCGGCGAGCATATACTTGTACAAAAACTTTTGAAAGGAAGGTCTTTTCTATGATGAAGAAAAAAAGGCTTGCGGCGGTTTTTTCGGCGGCGGTTTTTATACTCGGCTCGTGCAGCTACTCAACACTTCCCGTTTCAAAGCTGGCGGAGGACGATTTTGCAAAGCCGAGGGTGGTTATTGACGCGGGGCATGGCGGCATGGACGGCGGCGGTGTTTCGGTAAACGGGATTCCCGAAAAGGGGATAAACCTAAACATTGCGAAAACGCTCAGGGATATGCTTACGCTTTTTGGGTACGACGCCGAGCTTACGAGGGAAAGCGATATTTCAATTCACGACGAGGACGTTAAGGGGCTTAAGGAGCAGAAGCTGTCGGATATGAAAAATCGGCTGGAGCTTTTTAATTCGCCCGATTCGGTGTGCGTTTCGATCCATCAGAACAGGTTTACCGACCCGAAGTACAGCGGTGCGCAGATGTTTTACTACCGTGAGAGCGCAGCCTCGCAGCAGCTTGCGGAGTGTCTTAAAGCGAGGATATGCGGATATTTGCAGCCGGAAAACGAGAGGGAGACAAAGCCTGTCGACGACGAGCTTTTTCTTATATGCAACTGCGAAAATCCTGCGGTTATGTCGGAATGCGGATTTATCTCAAACCCCGAGGAGGCGGCGCTGCTCGAAAGTACGCCCTATCAGCAGCAGATGGCTTTTGCGATAATGTGCGGAATAAACGACTTTCACATAGATACAGGGAGAATAGAGGAGAAAAACGCAGAAAACAAGAGATAATTTTATACGGACGGCTCTGCTTGTCTTAAAGTTCGACTGATTGCTCTTGACAGTCATATGAACCTATGGTATAATCATATCAACAGCTGAGGGTATCAGCTGAACAACGATAAAGGTCATGTGAAAGGAGGGAGCGGTTATGCCGATGACATTACCGGGAACGGCGCTTTGCTACAACAAGCACGCAGGCGACGACACATATGCCGTTATCTCGCCGATAATCGACGCAACGGGCGGCATTTCGCTTTCTCAGCTGTCTTCGATAACGGGGCTTGAAAGCACCACGATACAGAACTGGATAAAGCGAGGGTGGGTCGCACCAAGCGTCGGGAAGAAGTACGGGGAGAAATCGGTGGTGAGGATACTGCTGATAAATATCCTGCGAAGCACGCTTAAACTCGAGGATATTGCAAGGCTTATGGAATATGTAAACGGTGAGGTCACGAACCCCGACGACGATATCATGCACGACACTCAGCTTTATAATCTGCTATGCTCGATAATTTACGAGGCTGAAGAAAGACGGCTTCAGACGGCTGAGGAATTTCGTGAAGCGGTACTTGCTCACATTCCCGAAAGCTACAAGGGGAATGAAAGGCAGATTCTTGAGGACGTACTGCTGATTATGGTAAAATCGGCTATGGCGGGGCATTATCGGGCGCTTGCGCAGGAGCAGTTTTCGGAGCTTGGGTTAGGGCGAAGAAGATAGAAATTAAAACGGGAAAACAAAGGAAATGGATTTAGTTGACCTTGCGATAGAAATATTTATCGAAATTGCGGAAGATATAATTCCGGTCATATGCAAATGGATAGGTAAGCTGTTTAAGAGCATCGGAAGATTTTTCGTATGGCTGTTCGGGGTAACGTTTTTGTCGCTAAGGTCAAAGCTAAAGAGGACGAATTAAAGAGAACGAAAGGAAAAAAATATGACAAACATGGGAAATGCAAAGGTTGTGGACGTTAAGGAGAAGAATCCGGCAGGAAAGATAGTTGCGGTCGTTATGATAATTGCGCTTGTGATTATCATTTTTGTATCGTCGCTTGCTATCGTACCGGCAGGTTCGACGGGAGTTATCACGACGTTCGGAAAGGTATCGGAGAACACCTATTCGGAGGGATTTCATCTTAAAATACCGCTTGCGCAGGAGCTTATAATCGTTTCAAACAAGATTCAGGTCTACGAGAGCGACGCTTCGGCGGTTTCAAAGGACTTACAGACTGTAAACTCAAAGATCGCAGTTAACTTCAGGGTGAAGTCTGACAGCTCGGCTTCGATATACAAGAACATAGGCTCGGATTATCAGACGGTAATTCTTATGCCTGCGGTTCAGGAGTCGATGAAGGCTGTAAGCGCAAAGTACACCGCCGAGGAGCTTATCACCGAGAGAAACAAGGTCGGCGAGGAGATAAAGGAACAGCTTTCGATAAAGGTTTCGGATTACGGTATCCAGATCGAGAAGTTCAACATTGTAAACTTTGAGTTCTCGAAGGAGTTCAATGACGCTATCGAGCAGAAGCAGGTTGCAGAGCAGAACAAGCTCAAGGCGCAGACCGAAAAGGAACAGAAGGTCATCGAGGCTGAGGCTGAGGCTAAGAAGATAACCATTAACGCTGAGGCGAAGGCTACGGCTATCAAGACCGAGGCGGAGGCTCAGGCGGAGGCTAACAAGGTGCTGAGCGAGTCGCTTTCAAAAGAGCTTATCGACTATCAGACTATCGAGAAGTGGGACGGCGTTCTGCCTAAGGTCGCTTCATCGGCGAACCCTGTTGTGGCTATTGGTCTGGAGCAGCTTGAAGCTGCGCAGTCGGCTGAATAAGGGACGGATAATTTAACAACTTAATATACTGCAAGACCGACGGGGCGAAATGCTCTGTCGGTTTTTTGTGTGGACTTTTTGAGGTTGACCTTTCGGCGAAAAAGTGGTATACTATATTTATACTGCTATTATTCGGAGAACAAGGAGGGCATAAGGTGAAAAGGACGCTGTTTACGCTTTTGGGTTCGTTTATTACGGCTGCGGCTGCGGCGAAAGTGGTCATTCTTATTTTCGGCGGAGCGGTATCGGGAGTAATGCCGCCTAACAGCCTTGAAATGATTTTTTTCGTCGGGTTTTTCACCGTCGCTTTGCTTATCGATATTTTAATGCGCAGGACTCCGCCGCTTCCCTCTTTGCGGCTTGAGCGGATACTTGAAAAAAGTGGGTACTGCGCTTCGTTTTACGCTGTTGCTCTTGACTGGAAGAAAAAATGCGAGAAGAAGGGCTGCGGCGACGCTGCTGCCGTTACGCTTGCGGAGATGCTTATAAACGGCGGACGATTTAAAGAGGGGTTTGAGATCTTAGGGTCGGTCGATTACGGCAGGCTTAAAAGAACGCAGAAGCAGGCCTTTTACAACGCTTATCTTTACGGGGCGGTGCTTTGCTCAGATATTAAGGCGGCGGACGAGATTTATGCCGCAGGAAAGGCTGCGCTTTTTTCGGTGAAGAACAAGGCGCTTTCGGCGGCGGTAAGGCACACGCTCGGGTGTTATGAATATATGCACGGACGGCTTTCTCGTGCGGAAAACTTTTTTGTGCAGGCGGTCGAGAACGCTCAGAGCTGCGACGTTATGTGCGAAAGTCTGCTTTCGCTCGGGGTCTGTTATCTTGACACGGGCAGGCTCGAGGCGGCGAAAAATGCGGTCGGACGGGCGGCGGGATATGCTGCGTCTGCGCCTTTGACGGAAAAGACGGAGCGTGCAATGCGGCTTGTCGAGGAGGCTTTCAGAGAGGCGAGAGGGGATATGGAGCAGGATTTAAGCTAAATATTTTATAACGCAAAAAAGAGGGCGGTTTTCTTCGCCCTCTTCTTTGTTTGCATTTTAATGAATGAATTTTTTTGCCTTGTTGACAATACAGCGGTCGTTGTCGTAGGCGAGCATTCCTGCCGCTAAATTTATCTCGACCCATTTTACTTCGGCTATCTCGTTTTCTTGCGGAACGAGGCTGCCGTTTTTTGCTCTTGCCACAAAATAGACGACCACCTTCTGGGTGTCCTTTTTGGGGCTGTATGTCACAAGCTCTCTGAAAGTGGGGTCTATTATCACGTCGATACCTGTTTCTTCCTTGATCTCACGGACGGCGGTTTCTATCTCGGTTTCGTCATTTTCAACATGACCTTTCGGAAACGACCAGTGTCCGCTGTTTATATGCTTGATAAGAAGTATCTCGGTATTGCCGTGATATTTTCTATAGACGATGCCACCGCAGGATTTCTCGTGCAGCATATGAAATATCCTTTCCTCTGTAGTTGTAATTAAGTCTATTATATCATATTTCCCTTTATTTGTCCATAGAGGATTTTACATTTTTCGCATTTTTGTATATTTTAACGAAAAAATCGGTACAAAGCTTTTTGAAGTGCCCCCTGTCAAGTAGACAGCTGAAAAAACAAAAGAATATTTAGAAT
>JBJERC010000045.1:0-40842 GCA_051882075.1 Oscillospiraceae bacterium
AACTTACTTTACTTATCGGTACAAAGTATACCACATTATAAAAACCGTGTAAACAGATGTAAAAATTTATTTACAAAAAAATTCCGATGTCCACAAAAAAGCAGATATCGGAATTTTCTTTTTATGCAATTTTACGAATTTTCAGCGTGATTTTTGTACGATATGACAATTTGAAAAATTATCAATAATTGATACTTCGATAAAATTACTGGTAGTCGATAACGTCCGCCCAGCGCAAAAGCAGCTCTTTTTCAGACTCGATACCCTTTTCAAGCTGCGCCGCAGCAACTATCGGCAGCCACTGCTGAACGTAGCTTTTCGCCGTGCCTGCCTCGGCGCAGTATTTGTTAAGATACATATCGGCATACTGCGGACGCTTGAGCGAAAGCAGAAGATAGGTCTTTGCAACGTCCGCAGAAGCGTTGCCCTGACGTGCCGAACCCCAGTTTATTACATAAGTTCCCTCGTCGTTCAAGATAACGCAGTCGGGGTCGAAATTGTTGTGACAGAGCTTTATATGCTTTGGCATTGAGTCAAGCCGTGTCAGCAGCTCGTATCTTCTGACCTCGTCGATCTCCGCTACGGATTTTATCTGCCTTGAAAGCTTGTCCTTCAGCTTTGAGAGCAGCGGCATATACTGCTTATGTATCTCGCACTGGATACTAACAAGTTTTTCAATATATTCCTCGGCATTTTCCGGATCCTCGTCAAGCATCATACCGAGCGTTTTTCCGCTTACAAAGTCCATAGACAGCGCCCATTTTCCGTCGATAAGCGAAACCTCACGAAGTATCGGCATTTTAAGCTCGGTGCTTTTAAGCGAAGTCTCGACCCTTGCGTGAGTGAGCGCCGCATAAAGACACTTTTCCTTATACTTTTCGTCCTTATATACCCTTACGGCAAGTCCGTCCGATTCGTAAACATCGTAAATATCGCCCGAAGCGATAAAATTTTTAAGCTCCATAAATTCCCGTCCCCTTTTCTTATAAAAATTTCAAAAAGCAAACGCTTTTGATCTTACTTATATTATACTATATATTTTTGTGTTTGTCCAGTATTTTTTGTGAATAATATATATAATATAAGGCAAAAATAGTTTAAAAGCTGTAGGAACAGTAGATTGACAAAAAAATAACAATCATATATAATATAAGTAGAGGGAAAATCCCTTTAAACAAAACGAAAGGACTGATCAGGCATTATGGCAGAATACGAAGCGGCTGTTAACAGCGTTGAAACACTCGGCGCAAAGCTTGAAGAAATAAGGGCGGCGCAGGCGGTTTTTGCGACATATTCGCAGCAGCAGGTCGACAAGATATTCAAGGCTGCCGCTCTTGCGGCAAACAAGGCAAGGATAAGCCTTGCGAAAATGGCTGTTGAAGAAACGGGCATGGGCGTTGTTGAAGACAAGGTCATAAAAAACAATTACGCAGCGGAATATATCTATAACAAATATAAAAATTCCCAGACCTGCGGAGTTGTCGAGGAAGATACGGCTTTTGGCACAAAAAAGATTCTTGAACCGCTCGGCGTTATTGCGGCGGTCATACCCACCACAAACCCGACCTCAACGGCGATATTCAAGGCTATGATATGCCTGAAAACAAGAAACGGCATCATCATCTCGCCCCATCCCCGTGCAAAGAACTGCACCATCGCCGCCGCAAAGATAATTCACGACGCAGCGGTCGAGGCAGGCGCACCGAAAGGCATTATCGGCTGGATAGATTCGCCCTCGCTCGACCTTACTAATATGGTTATGCGTGAATGCGACTGTATTCTCGCAACGGGCGGTCCGGGAATGGTAAAAGCGGCTTATTCATCGGGCACTCCTGCGCTCGGAGTCGGAGCAGGAAATACGCCTGCGATAATTGACAAGTCGGCGGATATTTTACAGGCGGTATCCTCGATAATCCACTCAAAAACGTTCGACAACGGAATGATATGCGCTTCGGAGCAGTCGGTCATCGTCGACAAGAGCATTTACGACGACGTGAAAAAGGAATTTAAGGCAAGAGGCTGTTATTTCCTCAAGGACGACGAGATCGAAAAGGTCCGCAAGACCATTATAATAAACGGCTCGCTCAACGCAAAGATAGTCGGTCAGACGGCGCACAGGATAGCCGAGCTTTCGGGTGTTGACGTTGCGGAGGACACGAAAATACTGATAGGCGAGGTAACGTCGGTCGACATTTCGGAGGAGTTCGCTCACGAAAAGCTTTCGCCCGTGCTTGCAATGTACAAGGCGAAGGATTTTGAGGAAGCTCTCGACAAGGCGGACAGACTCGTTCGTGACGGCGGTATAGGTCACACCTCCTCGCTCTACTGCGACGCAAAGAGGGAGACCGAGAAGATAAACGCTTTCGCTCACAGAATGAAGACCTGCCGTATTCTTATAAACACGCCTTCATCACAGGGCGGTATCGGCGACCTTTACAACTTCGACCTTGCGCCGTCGCTCACACTCGGCTGCGGTTCGTGGGGCGGAAATTCGGTATCGGAAAACGTCGGAATCAAGCACCTGCTCAATATAAAAACGGTTGCGGAAAGGAGAGAGAATATGCTGTGGTTCAGAACGCCCGACAAGGTTTATTTCAAGCGCGGCTGTCTGCCCGTTGCGCTCGACGAGCTTAAAAACGTTCTCGGCAAGAAGAAAGCGTTCATCATCACCGATAATTTCCTCTTCAGAAACGGCTTTACAAAGCCGATAACCGACAAGCTTGACGAAATGGGCATCATTCATCAGACCTTCTTTGACGTTGAACCCGACCCGACGCTTGCAAGCGCAAAAGAGGGCGTAAAGGCGATAAGCGCATTTGAACCCGACGTTATAATCGCTGTCGGCGGCGGCTCGGCAATGGACGCAGGAAAGATAATGTGGGTGCTTTACGAGCATCCCGAAGCAGATTTCATGGATATGGCAATGCGCTTTATCGACATTCGAAAGCGTGTTTACACCTTCCCGAAAATGGGCGAAAAGGCATATTTCGTCGCAATTCCGACTTCGTCGGGAACAGGCTCGGAGGTTACTCCGTTCGCCGTTATCACCGACGAAACAACGGGTACTAAATATCCGCTTGCGGATTACGAGCTTATGCCCGACATGGCGATAATCGACACAGACCTTATGATGAGTTCGCCTAAAGGACTTACCGCCGCTTCGGGAATCGACGCTCTTACCCATGCGCTTGAAGCCTACGCTTCGGTAATGGCGACCGACTATACAGACGGGCTTGCGCTCAAGGCGATAAAGCTTATCTTCAAAAATCTTCCCGCCTGCTACGAAAACGGACAGACGGACGTAAGGGCAAGAGAGGAAATGGCGAACGCTTCGACGCTTGCAGGTATGGCTTTTGCGAACGCATTCCTCGGCGTGTGTCATTCAATGGCGCACAAGCTGGGGTCATATCACCACCTGCCGCACGGCGTTGCAAACGCACTGCTTATCACCTACGTTATGAAATTCAACGCAAATCCCTCGCCGAAAAAAATGGGAACTTTCTCGCAGTATGAATATCCGCACACGCTCGAGCGTTACGCCGACTGCGCAAACGTTATCGGAATTTCGGGCAAAAACGACGAGGAAACGCTTGAAAAATTCATTGCGGCAATAAACGAGCTTAAAGAAAAGGTCGGCATAAAGAAGACTATCAGAGATTACGGCATAAGCGAAGAGGATTTCCTCGGAAGTCTTGACAGCATGGTTGAGGACGCTTTCGACGATCAGTGCACGGGCGCAAATCCGAGGTATCCGCTGATGAGCGAGATAAAGGAGATCTATCTTGCGGCTTATTACGGAAATGAATACAACGGCTGATAAATTAATTGATAAAAAGCAAAAGCGGCAGGGTTTCCTGCCGCTTTTTATCCGCCCGGAAAGATCTCCGAACAAAGAAAATAGATATTCTCAAAAGCTATCTTCGTTCCGCCGTCAAGCTCAAGCGCCTGCTCCGCAAAGTTTAACCGCCGAAACGCACCCGTTACCGTGGTATACGCTCCGCCGCTTTTTCTCTCGTCGGGGATAAAATATTCCACCGTTATTTCGGGATACCTGTATTCCCACCCGGAAAGTATCTGCATACGCTCGTTAAGAAGCGCCTCGGTAAGCTCGTCACGCTCGCACCGTCTGTCAGTAAGCCGAGCCGTTTCATTCACCGCCGCATCATACCCCGTAAGCGCCGCAAAAGGCGAAAACTGCGCCGCACGGTTTATCATCGGCATATGCCTGCGCCTGTTCGATACGGGACGGGGTAGGTCTATTATATCTTCGTGAACCATTTTATCACCCTTACGTTTATGCCTTGTGTCCGCCGACCTGACCGTTTCGCTCGGCGGCGGTCGCACCCTCTACAAAATCCATGCCCTTTAAGATAGCGTTCTTTCCGAATTTCTTCTTTATTTTGATAAGCGCTTTCTGCTTGTTCTTCTCACGCTCTATCGCCTTTTCCTGCTCCTCTTTAATGCGCTGCTGCTCTTCAAAGTCAGTGAAAAAATCAAGCTGAACAGGCTCGTCCTCTTTAACAACGCTGCTTTCGGGAAGGACGTTGTTTGCAGCAATGCATATCCTGCGCACAAGAAGGCTGTTGTCGATTATCCTGTCGTAAAGCTCTGTTACCTTTTCCATTATTATTTTCGCCGAAGAAGTCTGCCGCCCGAGATTTACCGAGCCGTGCGCCGATTTCGGTATTTTTCTTCCGTATCGGTCGCTTGTGAACTCCCCGTCATATTCGCTCGTTCCTGCAATATCATACCCGACCGTGAGCACCATCTGATCGGTAACAAGCCCCTTTTCAACAAGATCGAGCGCAAGCTGGTCTGACATTTCCTTTACGATAAGCCTTGCCATTTCACAGTCGTAGGGGTGCTTTAAGACCTGACCCTGACTTAAACTTCGGTTTTGCGGCTTATAGGCTTTTATGTCCGCAATAGTACACGGTTCATAGCCCCACGCATGGTCGATAAGCAGCTCGGCGTTTACCCCGAACAAATTATAAAGCCGTTCCTCGTCACGAAGCGAAAGCGCCGCAATATCGCCCATTGTGAAAATATATCTGTCCTCGAGCTTTTTTGCATAACCCTTTCCTATCCGCCAGAAATCGGTAATCGGGCGGTGATCCCAAAGCTGTCTGCGGTATGACATTTCGTCAAGCTCGGCTATCCTCACGCCGTCCTTATCGGCAGGCATTTTCTTAGCCAAAATATCCATTGCGACCTTGCAAAGAAAAAGGTTCGTTCCTATTCCTGCCGTTGCGGTTATCCCCGTTGTATTAAGGACGTCCTTTATCATAGTCATCGCAAGCTCTCTTGCCGTCATGTTATAGGTTTTTAGATAGGTCGAAGCGTCGATAAAAACCTCGTCGATCGAATAAACGTGAATATCCTCGGGCGCAATGTATTTAAGATACACCTGATATATTTTCGCACTTATCTCCATATAGCGAGCCATCTGCGGCGGCGCAACGATATAGTCTATCTCAAGCGTGGGGTCCATGTTCAGCTCCGTAAGGTCATATGAACCGCCCATAAGGATATGCCCGGGCGCTCTCGTTTTTCTGAAAGCGTTCGCCTCGCTCACCTTCTCGATGACCTCGAACAGACGGGGTCTTCCGGGTATGCCGAACGATTTTAGCGACGGAGAAACGGCAAGACAGATCGTCTTTTCGGTGCGGCTTTTGTCGGCGACCACAAGATTTGTGGTAAGCGGATCAAGCCCTCTTTCGACACATTCGACCGACGCATAAAAGGATTTTAAGTCGATAGCGATATATATTCTGTCCTTCAAAGCATTCCCCTCCTTTGCGGCATAATTTCAGCTTTAAATAAAGTATACCACATTAACTGTGCAAAAATCAACCGATTTAAAATTTTTTAAGCCTGCTTTTTCGGTATTTTAATTTTTAAAATGTATTGATTTTTTCGCCGCATTGTGATATATTATCAATTAGAACGGTTCGTTCATGAAAAGGAGGTCAAAACACAAATGAATATTATCGAAACATCAAAGCTCACGAAATATTACGGCAAAAGCCGGGGTATCATCGACCTTGATCTTGAGGTGTCGGAGGGCGAGTTTTTCGGGTTTATCGGACCTAACGGGGCAGGTAAATCCACCACGATAAGAACTCTTCTGGGTCTTATCCGTTCTTCCTCGGGCAGCGCTAAAATTTTCGGGAAGGATATTGTAAAGGAAAAAACCGCCATTCTTGCCGACATCGGTTATATGCCCTCTGAGGCGACTTTTTACAGCAGAATGAAGGTCAAGGACATGATCTCCCTGTCGGCAGATATGCGTAAAAAGGACTGCTCCGCACAAGCGAAGATACTTTGCGAAAGGCTTTCCCTTGACACCGAAAAGCACGTCGAGGAGCTTTCGCTCGGCAACCGCAAAAAAGTTTCTATCGTGTGCGCCTTACAGCATAAGCCGAGGCTCTGTATTCTCGACGAGCCGACAAGCGGTCTTGATCCGCTGATGCAGAAGGAGTTTTTTGAAATACTAAAGGACAGGCACAAAGAGGGCGCAACGATATTTCTTTCCTCTCACGTTCTTTCGGAGATACAGAAAAACTGCTCACGCGCCGCTATAATCAAGGACGGCAGGCTGCTTACGGTCGACAGCGTTGAAAATCTGTCAAGGACGAACGCAAAAAGAGTTACCCTACACGGCGTTTCACAGCCGCCCGAGGGTATCGGGGCAAAGGCAGTCCAGTCGGGCGAGGACGTCGTTTCGTTCCTTTACAGCGGAGAGATAAAGCCGCTTATCTCGGCGATAAACGTTCTCCCGATAAGCGACATGACCGTGACCGACCCCGACCTTGAGGACGTATTCATGCACTATTATGAGAAAGGCGGCGAGGAAAAATGACGATTTACATAAAAGAGCTTAAACATTCTGCGAAGGCGTTCTGGATATGGACCTGCGCTATCGCATTCATGCTGCTTGTCTGCATATTCATGTTTCCGCAGATGAAGGATCAGATGGACAGTATGACCGATATTTTTGCGAACATGGGCAGCTTTACCTCGGCTTTCGGAATGGACAGGCTGAGCTTCGGCGAGCTTATGGGCTTTTACGGTGTTGAGTGCGGAAATATGCTCGGAATAGGCGGCGGATTTTTTGCCGCGCTTTTAGGCGTCGGCGCTCTTGCGAACGAGGAAAGAGACCACACGGCAGAATTCTTACTTTCCCACCCCGTAAGCCGTGCCTCGGTCGTTACGCAGAAGCTTTTGTCGGTGATAACTCAGGTGCTTGCAATGAATATCATCATCGCCGCCGTAAGCCTTGCAGGCGCTGCAATTATCGGCGAGGAGTTTGCGATGAAGGAGTTTTTGCTGCTTCATACCGCCTATACCGCAATGGAGATCGAAATAGCCTGCGTGTGCTTCGGGGCTTCGGCGTTTTTAAGAAAGGGAGGCGCAGGCGTCGGTCTTGGGCTTTCCCTTGCGTTTTATTTCTTAAATATAGTCCGCAATATAACCGACAAGGCGGAATTTTTGAAGTACATAACTCCCTACGCATATTCCGACGCTTCGGGCATAATCTCCGAGGCGAAGCTTGAGACCGAGCTGCTTATTATCGGCGCGGCGGTAACTGCGGCGGCTGTTTTTGCGGCTTATTTTAAATACACACGAAAGGATATTGCTTCTTAAAATATCGGACGGAAACTTCATAGCCTTTTACCTATAGGATACATAAAACTTATGTATTTTACAAATAATAAAAAGTATGTTATTATAGATAAGGCAAAAGGGGAATCCCCTTAAAGCAAGACCCTAAAAGGAAGGAAGTTTCTGTTATGGATAAGAAAAGCAAGAAGCTGTGGACGCTTTTTAGATCAATGTTCATGTTAAGCGCCTGCACGTTCGGCGGAGGATTCGTTATCGTTTCGCTGATGAAGAAAAAGTTCGTCGAGGAGTTAAAGTGGCTTGAGGAGGACGAAATGCTTGACGTTACGGCGATAACCCAGTCAGCGCCCGGACCTCTTCCCGTTAACGCTTCGGTCATAATCGGCTACAGAATGGCAGGAATAATCGGCTCGCTTGTCGCTGTGCTTGGAACGATACTTCCGCCGATGATAATAATTTCCGTTATTTCGCTGTTTTACAATCAGTTCCGAACCAACAGATACGTTGCAATTGCCCTTCAGGTAATGAGAGCGGGCGTTGCGGCGGTAATATTTGACGTTGTTATAAACCTTGCGAAGAACGTGTGCAAGACAAAGCGTGTGCTTTACATTCTGATGATGATAGTCGCCTTTATCTGCACCTGTCTGCTTAAAGTCAGCGCAATGATAGTAATTTTTGCCTGCCTCGGCATCGGCATTGTTGATCTGCTTGTCGACACGAGAAAAAAGACACGTCTTAATACAGCGAAAGGAGCGGAAAACTGATGCTTTTATTAAAATTATTCTTCGCTTTCATACAGGTCGGACTTTTCAGCGTGGGAGGCGGATATGCCGCTATTCCGCTGATTCAGGAACAGATAGTCAACGTATACAAGCTTATGACGATAGAGGAATTTTCAGACCTTATAACCGTTGCGGAAATGACCCCCGGACCTATCTCGATAAATTCCTCGACGTTCGTCGGAATGAGGCTTGCAGGCGTCGGCGGAGTGCTTATCTGCACGCTCGGCTGCATTATCCCGTCGTTTTGCATCTGTCTTACGCTTGCACATTTTTACTACAAATACCGCACGGTCGGCGGAGTTCAGACGGTGCTTTCGGCGCTTCGCCCTGCGGTAGTTTCGCTTATCGCCTCGGCAGGTCTTTCGATACTGATGCTCGGACTTTTTCAGACAGATCTTTTCTCGGCTTCGCTTTCGGATCTGAGATTTGTCGAACTTGGGCTGTTTGCAGGCTCGCTTATACTTCTCAGAAAATTCAAGGCGAACGCTATTGCGATAATTTTAGGCAGCGGCGTTGTCGGAACGCTGATTTACGTTCTGACGGGTATGGCATAAATAATACGGCGCACTGATTTAAGGTGCGCTGATATTTTTTTGGCGAAAAATTTTTTATTGATTTTTTTGCAGGGGTGTGATATAATAAGCACAGAACACCTTGCTGGCGCAAGGCGGGGGGCAGCCGCCCCCTTGCGGACTGTTCGTCCGCTGTGCTTATTGATGGCTTCGCAAAAATGCCATTGCAAGCAAGCATTTTTGCTTCATGGTATAATGTATAGTGAGACGGTAGGTTAAAGCATATTCATCACCGTAAACTGTAAACGAATGGAGAATCGGTCATGAAAAGATTCAAGGATTTTATTAAAGGCGAACTGCTTTACGCCGGATTGACAAAGGAAGATTACAACCGCATAATCCCCGATATGCAAAGGGAGAACAGAAAGAGCCTTCTCGTTTTTTCGGGAGTTTCGTTTTTCTTTCTGCTCGTTATGTTTATCCTGTCGTTTTTATCCGCCGACGTGGCTGACAACCGCTGGGTATATGCCGGAATAATGCTTTTTTCGGCTGTTATATTGGTTATTGCAAAATTCACAAAAAGCAGCAATATCCCTCTGCTGCTTACCGACATATACTGTTTTGTGGGTCTGCTTTTTACATTCGGAATAATTTTAGGCACGGTAACACGCCCCGACGAGCAGACAGTCACCTTTGTTGCGCTTCTGCTTACCGTTCCGCTGCTTTTTACGGACAGACCGATAAGAATGATAGCCTGCATACTCGCTTTCGTCGCCGCATTTGTAGTTGCCGCAATTTTCATAAAAGCCGACTATGTGCTTGTCGCCGACATTATCGACGTTACTATGTTCGGAGCGATAAGCGCAATTGTAAGCACATATATGATGAACGTTAAATGTCAGAAATTCCTGTATGCGAAAAAGGTTTATCTGCTTAGCGAAACGGATATGCTGACGGGGCTTTGCAACCGCAATTCATTTGAAAGAAATCTTAAGGAATACTCAGCGCAGGGCGGCAGGCTTTGCTGTATTTACGCCGACGTCGACGGGCTTCACGACATGAATAATATAAAGGGTCATGAAGCCGGAGATAAAATGCTTCAGTTCGTCGGAAACGCTTTACAGATCGTATTCGGAGAGAAAAACACCTTCCGAATCGGCGGAGATGAATTTGTCGCTCTGGTCAGCATCGAAAATGAAGACATTATCCAGCAGAAAATAAGTCATGTGGAAAATACTGTGAAAGAAAACAGCTATCATATTTCTGTCGGATATTCCGTCGGAAGCTGTTCTGAGGCTGAGATCAACGATCTGATAAACCGTGCGGAAAAGCAGATGTATGACGCAAAGGCGTTATACTATCGGCAAAAGGGCGTTGACAGAAGAATAAGAAAATAAATTTATCGCAGGACTTGTTGCTTTACAAAACAAACCGGCCTCGGAACGCTCCGAAGCCGGTTTTTTGTATATCTGATCTTTAAGCTGTGAGGAAATTTATTCAGCCTTTTCAAATACCATTTTTGTGCCGTCGTCCTCCATAGTGAGCTTGCCGTCCTCAATGGTGTATTCTATGTCGTCGCCGTCAGCGGTGATAACGCCGTCCTTCCACTCGAGTTCTTCCGTATCCTCGTCGCCCATAACAAGCTTGCCCGTGCCGTCCTCGTTAAGCTCAAGATACATTTCGGGAGCCTTCTGATCCATCTCCTTGTACATATCTTCCATTTCCTTCATGGTAATGGTTTCACCGTCTGAAGTCATAGAATACAGATCGTAACGTCCTGCGTCGCTCTTTCCGCAGCCTGTAAATGCGAGCGAGGCTGCAAGTGCAGCTGCGCATACGACAGCCATTGCTTTGAATTTTTTCATATTGATTCCTCCTATAATAATTTATTTCACGCTTAAAAAAAGCGTAAGGAACGATTTTTTGATTTTCTTGACTGCCTTAATTTTCGTTTGCGTGAACCTTAACAGATTCAATAGCAGCTACAACATCCGGATCATTAAGCGCTTCTTCCGGTTCTGCATTTTCGTCTAAAGGTCTTACAAAAACCATGAAATTTGCAGGAAGCTCTTCCACATTCAGACTGTAGATAACTTTGCCGCCATAAACATACTTGAACGCTTCATAATCTCCTAACGTTGTCAGCTCGATGCCCGTGGCAAAAGGATTGGCAAATTTCTCGTCCATATTATACTTCACATAATTTTCAAAATTGGCTTCAACTTCACCGTATTTTTCCTGATAACGAATATCAGTCTGGAAGGTATAGCTTATATACGAAAACTCGATCGCAACACTGTCATTTGATAAGCCGCAGTCAACAATACTTACTTCTTTTTCGTCATATTCAATAGGCACAAATTTAGGCGTAAGGGTTCCGTCTGCGCCCTCCTCCGCAGGAACAGACAGGGTGACATTAAAATAATATGTTTCCAGGGTCTGGTCTACAGTCGGTTCTTTCGGTTCCTCTGCCTCTGATTCCTTTTCCTCAGACTTCTGTTCGCTCTTTGTCTGCGCCGAAGACTTCTCCGCCTTATCGTCGCCTGATTTGCCGCAGGAAGAAAGGCTTCCTATCATCATAAGCGCAAGAGTCATTGCAAGTATTTTCTTTTTCATGTTGATTACCTCCGTTCGTTGGTATAATTTTTGCTTGATTCCCATATCGGAAAAAGCGTAAAGCCCGACTCACAATTAAAGTTTGTCAATTACATTATAAATAATTTTTAAACATTTGTCACTCCGAAAACGGAGTTTTTTTATACAAAACGCCCGGCTCACCTTTGATACGATGAACCGGGCGTATGATCTTTTATTGTTCGTCTTTCAGAGAAGTGACTATAAGCTTGCTTTCAACTACCGCCGCCATAAGCTCCTCCTTGCTGCCAAAGCCGCATTTGCTGACCATCTCGCGAATATGCCACCTTGCGGCTTCGCCGGTAATTCCAAGCTTTTTCCCGATCTCCGCAAAGCTCATGCCTCGGATATAGCAGCGCAGTATCTCAAGCTGTATCGGCTTTATCTCGCTCGATAATATATCCTCAAGCTCCACGGGCGGCGTTTCGTCGGGAAAGCTGCGCTCGCCGCTTAAAACTTTCTCGATCACCGCCATCACTTCATTATCCCCGTGATCCTTATAGCACAACCCGTCGGCGCAGCCCGTCTTTGCTTTTAAAAGCACCTCGGGGTCGACAAGCGAGGTCATGATAACTACCTTGGTATCTGGAAATCTCTCCTTGATACGCTTTCCTGCGGCAAGCCCTGAATGTCGGTGGAGCGTCTGAACGTCCATAAGCACAAGGTCGATATTCCTGCTGCAAAGCTGCTCCGCTTCAAAGGCGTCCCGAACAGCGCCGACCACATGAAAGCGCTCGTCGGCTGCAAACAGCTTTACAAAATGCTCCTGAATGTATTTATCGTCCTCTGCGATAATGATATTTATCATAGCTTGTCTTCCTCCTTTGTCGGAAAATAAAGGGTAAGGGCAAACGCCGGTCGGTGAGTTATCTTCATATCTCCGCCCGAAGCCTCAACGCTCCTGCGCAGCGAGGAAAGACCGCTGCCCTCCGTTATTTTATCCTTAGGCGCTTCGCCGTTGTTTGTGATCTGCACACGCAGCTTTCCCGTCTTCTCGGTTATCCTGACATCGACCTTGTTTCCCTTGGCATGACGGATACAGTTGGTCACGCACTCCCGAACGGCAGCCGTGATAAGCTGCTCCGCCGTGGTATCCGACGGGATAAAGCCGTTAAGCGTGACCGTAACGCCGAGCTGTTCTGCTTTAAGCTGCGCCTGTTCAAACGTTCCCTTTGCTGTCGGGCGGTTTGCCGAAAGCATACCGACAGCCTCACGCAGATCCCTCAGCTTACGCCTTGTCTCCGTGGAGGAGCTGTTCTTTACGTCCTGTATCGTCAAAAGGCTGCTGCCTAAGGTGTCGTGAAGCCAGACCTTTAGTTTAAGGCTCTCTTTTTCCCGAACCTCGTCCTCCATGCGCTCATACATTTCCTTAAGCCTTTGGTTTACCCTTTTTAACTCCTCATTATTCTCACGCAGCCGGACATTGCCCTCATAGATCTCGGTCTCGTCATGGGCGGCAAGCTGAACATATCCGCAAAGTCCCTCGCCGTGAAGCTCGCTGCGGCGGAAACGATATATCCTGCCGTCACGGAAACGGTAGCAATCCTCCACATCGCTCATGACCTCCGCCCGACTTTCCGCAGACGAAAGAGCGTCCGTCATGTCGCAGAGCGTTCTTGGAAGATCACCCGTCAGCATATGCGAAAGCTCAGACATCTTTCGGTTAATAAGAATGATATGCCCCGAATCGTCCGCAAACAAAAGACCGACAGGAAGATCGTCGATCGCTTCTTTGACCGACCATTCGTTGATCTCACGTTTGCTGCGCCGAAGTTCAATTAAAAAACTGATGACGGAATAGGAAAAGGCGGCGGCAAGAATACAAACAAGAGCCGTCACGGGCAAATGGAGATCTGCTTTAGGGACATTCCGGTTATACCGAACAAGAAAGCAAAGCAGCGAAAGTATTCCGTAAAGCAGGACTCCGTCAAGTACGGTATGCAGCACGCAGCGGCGGTGAAAAAACCGATACACAGGCAGAACGAGCTGCGCCAGACCCAAAAGCCATGTGAGAATGATAAGCGACATCTGTGCGTAATGAGAAAGCTCACAAAAGCATATCATACGTCAGCGCCTCCCCTCAGAGGAAGGATAAGCTCCCACTCGTCATCATATGTTTTTTCAACCGAAGCGTCCGTCCACTCCTTCCGAAGCGGACTAAGGTCTTCCTTACAGCCGACGGTCACACGGATACGAAGCACGCTTTCCACCACGCTCACCGATACCGCACAGGAAACAAGGCTGTCAAGCGCAGCCTCAACCGTATCCTCGAAAAAGTCATAGGCGGCACAAGCTGTCTCGCCGGGAAGAAAATCACGCTGCGTATCTACAAACACAAAGCAGTGCGCTCCCATAGCTTTCAGATAGCGGACAGATTCCTCGATCGCATTTTTAAGCTCGCCCTGAGAAATGTCAAGCCCGTTCTGAACAGAAAGCGTCAGATGCTTTTTTCGTTTGACATAGCCGCCGAGAACGGCAATCTTTGACAGGATAATATCTCCTTTTTCCTCGTCGCCGTCAGCCAGCTCGTATTCCTTCATAAGCTGTGCGATGCGGTCGATCTGTTTTTGCGTTGAGGCGGTCAGCAGGTCATAAAGCCTGTTCTGCTCCGCAGTTACCTTTCGCTCCTTTTCAAGCACATACTCGTGTTTGAGCATTGCGGTTCTTTCTTCCAGCTCTTCCTTTATCTCGGTCAGCTCCCTGCGCAGAGCGACAAGCTCGGAAATATCCTCCGTCCAGACCGTATATCCGCCGCCGATCTTAGCCGTGTGAAGCAGCTTCCCTTCTGAAAGGACAACGGGCGAATCAAGCGCCTTTTTGATCTGCCCGATCGGGATAGGTTCGGCGCAAGCGGAAGCGTAACGAACCTTAAAGCTTTCGTCCACGATCTGCGCACTGTTGCCGACAGAGGCAACGAACATTTCGTCATAACGTGTGTTGGTGGGGAGCAGTCCGCAATGGATACAGCTTTCAAACACGGCGGCAAACAGCAGCGAGCAGGCAGAGGACAGATCTGCGGCGAGAAACAGCGTGACCCGATTGCCCGTCATATAGGTCAGAATATAGCAGATCGTCAGAATCAAAGACACGATCAGCGGCGCATAAGCACGGGGTCTTCGATTTATCTTTCCGCAGGAGCACATAATATAAAACGAAGCAAACGAACAAAGAACAAACCAGCCGAACACAAGAAAATATCCGATACCCCGGCGATAATCGTCCGACGAAAAATCATGCTGTGGAAAGGAAAACGCAAACTCGTGAAGGTCATTCGTCATTATCATAAGAAAAAGCAAAACGGCAGGTATATACAAAAGCTTTGCTTTCCGTGAAAGGCTGTAATCCTCCGTTTTACCGATAAACATGGAGGCAAACAGCATATACAGAGGTATCCCGACCAGAGGCAGATAATACAGATACCAAAGATATCGTCTTACATTTTCATCCATACAAATGTGATACCGCAGGACTTTAAAATTCAGCCAAAGTATCATCAGGACGGAAATTCCGCACAGATAGCGGCGCACCTGCTTCTGAACTACTCTGCGGTACAGCGAAAAGCCCCACGCCGTGATAAGACCTATATGGAGCACAGGACGCAAAAAGTCCGTAAACAGCACATAGTCAAAGGTATTTTGATTATTGACGATCCGTATCGCAGCGGCTGTCAGAACGACCGCTGCCACAACGACCCAGACCGCCCTATTACTCCCGGTTTTCACTCCCCTTACGCTCCCTTCCGAAAAATTTATGCTGAATATAATTACATATCAGATTATAGCATATTATTTCGGAATTTTCAAGATAAAAAGCGAGCGTTTCAATTCGCCGCAGTTTTTGCAATCTTTCCGTCGCTTATCTCAATGACCCTGCCGCACAGCTTTGCAATGTTCATGTCGTGGGTCACGATGATGACCGTTCTGCCCTGAGCGTTGAGCGACTTAAAAAGCTCCATTATCTCGGCGGAGGTCTTTGTATCGAGCGCACCCGTCGGCTCGTCGGCAAGTATCACGGACGGCTCGTTGACTATCGCTCTTGCAATTGCAACTCTCTGCTTCTGTCCGCCCGAAAGTTTGTTGCAGGGCTTTTTGGCAAACTCCTCCATGCCGACGGAACTTAATGCGGCGAGGGCTTTTTCCTTTTTGTTCCCCTGTTTTTTCTTTGAAAAATCGAGCGGTATCATCACGTTTTCGAACGCCGTGAAGTCCTCGACAAGCGCAAAATCCTGCATCACCATACCGATCTTCTCGTTTCGTATTCTTGCATACTCACTCTCGGACAGCTTCTTGACAAGCTTTCCGTCAAGTGTGTATTCGCCCTCCTGATAGTCGTCAATACAGGCGAGGATATGTAGAAGCGTCGACTTTCCTGCGCCCGATTTGCCGATTATTGCGACCAGTTCGCCGTCGGCTATCTCGCAGGAAACGCCGTGCAGAGCCTCAAATTCGTTGGACTTTTTCGGGTTGTAGATTTTTGTTATGTTGTTTAATTTTATCATATCGCGTTTCTCCTGTCACGTTTCTATTAAAAGTTGTTGAGGCTTTTTTGAATAGATGATTTTTACGGGAATCAGTATTCCTGCGGCAGTGAATGCCGCCATAAGAACTATCGTAAGGCTAATATTTACCGCCGAATAGACCAAACCGATTTTAGCATCTATACCGTGGAATGACATTGCTTTTAACATTAGCAGATTGATCAGAACCGAGGATAACAGCACAAAGGAAAAGTTAACAGCGTATATCAGCAGACACTGCCGCTTGCTCATTCCGCTTATTGCGAGTATGCCCATTCTTCTAAGATCCTGCATGGTGAAAATTGCAATACAGCAAAGCAGACCAAAAATCACGGTAATAGAAAAGGTCAAGGATATCGGCACATATTTCAGCAGGTTGTTTTTTTGCCTGAGCCTGCTGTTTTCGTTCAGGCGGGAAAATTCAGTGTACATCTTCACAGGAAGTTTTTTGATAAAGCTGTTGTAGCTTTGAGATGATATTTCCTCCGGGTAGTATACAAAAAAACCTGAGGAAGGGAATATTTTCCCGATGTTAGGAATATCTTTGTCGCTGATAATAACAAAAGGTGTGTTGTTTTCGGGGTCATCTTTTTTATAGGACTTATAAAACAGCGTGTAATCAAGGCTGTATAAATTAAATCTTGTCATGGTGGGTGAATAGGTAAAATCTGAGTACAGCTTTGTAACCTTAAAGGTCTTTCCGGGAAAAACTGAGCTTACCGTAAATTCCTCTCCAATGCCTATACTGTTGTTTTCAGGCATATAAACGGAAATACAGTTTTGTGAATCAGGGACACGGTACTTCAGGGGAAGATTCAGCTCCTTTAAAAAGTCATCATCACAAACCACCACATTTATGGGAATTCCGCTGTCTGTTGAACCGCTTGACTCATAAAAACACATAGTATCATATCCGCCGGGGATTTCCAGTTTATCAAGATAGCTGTCGATTCCTCCTGCGTCGTCAACGTCATAGCCTGCGCCGAAAACAAATGCACCCTGCTTGTTTAAAATGTTTTCATAGGGTCGAAAACGCACTCTGCCGTTGTTGATGCCTGCTAACATAACGCTGACCGAAAGAAACAGCAAGGAAGTTAATACGATCAATATGGCATTTGGTTTTACACGCTTCTTCATAATCAAAAACGCTATTGAAACAACATTCATCATAACGCTCCTTTCTGAATCTCAGCCACTGCGTCCTTAACCACAGAACGTAAAAACAGTGTAAGAACAAGCCCCGTCATAATCCCATAGCCGGCGATAATTACGGCATAGATCCCTAAGCTGTAATTATCGGAAAAGGAGGGGAAAATATTATTAAAAAGTGAAATTAACATTCTTACCACAGGCAATGAGATAAGGCTTCCGATAATCACATATACAATAATTTCAGCGGTGAAAATATTATTTGCAGTTTCGGGCTGACAGCCGCACAGTATGAGTATTCCTATCTGTTTTTTTCTCTTTCTGATAAAGTATGTATAGACATAGCAAAGGCATAGCACCATTATCAGTGAAATACCAAAGCAGGCGGCAATTGAAAGCTGCTTTCTCTGCTGTGCTTCTGCGTCAATGATCTCTGCGGGAACATACTCACTGATACTAAATACATCATTCACATAGGCTGTTATTTTATCTCCAAGCTGTTCGTTTGGCATATCCTTTAGAATCAGTCTGAAAGCATAAATATATGTATCATCAGGTGCAGTTGCGTAAGGTATTCTGAAATCGCTTGAAAATTCCGAACCGTTATCCATATTTTCATCGGTGGCTCTTATTTCAAATATCCTATCGCCTATCTGGATTTTATCTCCTGTCTTAACCTTGGTAGTTGCATAATGAGCGTCTGCAATACAGGCATTCTGTGAGATCTCACTGTAAGTAAAAGCTCCTTTATACTCCGTATTTGAACCGCAGTATATCATTCCAAGAGTATGCTTTTCAAAGACGCCCTGACAATACACATAGTCAAGCTTATCCCCGATCATCCCAAGAAGTCCGTTAAGCTTCTGCTCAAATTCATTCTTTTCTATTCGCTCATTCAGGGTAACGATATATAGTTTATTGAGAACATTCTGCTGTTGATTGCTTGAAAACAGATTCATCACAATTCCATAGGTTAATATCATTACAGTTACAGCAAAAAACTGTATGAGGATCAAAAACAATATTAATGCAGGGCGCTGCTTCGCTTTTAGCTTGATGTTTCTTATCAGTATGTTCATTTATTTCTTGTATGATATAGTTTATCCTAAATCATATTCTCCTTTCCGAATTTATGGTTTAGCTCCGTGGAGCAATAAATACAATCATCTTTCCATCCATGTGCATTATACATATATTTGTCAAGAATAAGTTTTTATTATGTTGTTTAATTTTATCATATCTCCTCACTCCTCCGTCAGAAGCTCTTTTGGGGATCGTCTTGAAATGATCGCCTGCGTAAGAAGAACAGGAAGCAAAATATTAAGCAGAATGATCGGAACACAACACTTAAATTCATAGCTTGTAAACTCAATGCAGAATCTCGCACCTCGTCCGCTCAGACGAATGACCCAGAAAGCTGCCGCAGCGCCTAAACTGCCGACTGCGGTTGTAATCAGCGAATTTATGAAAGCTATTGCCGCATTTGATTCGAGGCTTGCTCCGCAGATGTAGTTTATTAAGAATGTTTTCATGTTATTTTTCGCACTTATCGCCGAAGATGCTATCGTGCACATAAGCGACAGGATCAGAACGCATATGCATATAGGCATAACAAGAACAATATCCTTTGAAATATATTTTAGGCTGTTTTTATTCAGGTCTGAAAGCCTGAGAGTTCCGCCCATCTGATATATTTTATTTTCTATTTCGGCGGTCTGCTCCTTTGACAGTCCTTTCTTGTACATTACGAATGTGATTCCACACGGAGATGTAGTTATTTTAGTATTTACAATGTCGTTTCTTCTTAAAAAAAGCCTGTTGTCCTTTGCCACGCTGTACATATGTGTGTAATTATCACGGTTTTCATTTACGCTTGAATCTGAAATGTATTTTGCGTCGGGCGCTGTTTTTCCGATAATATGAAACGGATAATCAATATCATCAATGCTGTCGTGAAGTACAACAATATCGCCGACATTATAAGGACTGCCGCTGCTTGCGACCGCAACTATGTATTCCCTTTCGCCCTTTGTTTCGGAAAGCCATTCGCCCTCCTGCATTTTCGGCTTGTAGAGATCGTACATATTCTTGTTGTACACAGAAAAGCGCAGCATATTGTCGATATTCTCCTCGTAATCAGGTTCATAGAGAAAATCTATGGTTTCGTTTGAATAAACCTTTTCTATATTTTCACTTGCGTTTTCAATATCCTCTACGGTGTAATAAACAGGACCGCCCTGCGATTCGATATAGTCGCCCCATGCAAAAAGACACATTCCGTCTGAATTTAAAATATCTTTAATAGGAAGATAGTCGCCTATCTTTGACATAACGGACGAAACGCAGATTATTACCAGAATAAGCGTTATACCTATCTGAGCGGCAATAAAGAGATTGGTGAGAAAATTGCGTTTTAGCAGCTTGAGCGAATATTTTATCATACTCATTTTCCCTTGCCTTCACCCCTTTTTCAGCCGTGCGTTCGGGCTTTTTCTAAGCTCGCCTGTTATCAGTATTTTTGTGAAAACAAAAACTGCGGCAATATTGATAAGAAAAATGACCGCACAGTTTTTCACACTATAAACGTACTTTATATAAATAAGATAAGGTGAAACGGCGTTTACGATAATTCCGAAATAGATCGCATATGCCGCTGCCGCACATACTGTCGAAAGAAGCAGTATTTCCGCCGTACAAATTCTTCCCGCTCTGCTGCGGCTGCATCCGCAAAGCCTTAAAATTGCCGTTACTCTGCTTCGCTTTTGCAATATGTATTTATATAAAAGCATTATTGTGACCGCTGAAAGAATTGCAAGGAGAATTGACAAGATCATCAGCGAATTATAAAACGGAGGATCATCAGAAACGGTTTCAACTTTTGGAATATAAGCATAATCTCCGAAAACCTCACGGCTGCATTTTACTATATCATCATAAGCTGACTTTGTTGCAAGGTCATTAAAATTAAAATCTATATATTCTATACCGTCTAATTCGTCAGGAGCGTTATAGTAGGACATTGTAATACCTTCGTCTATAAAGTCAATTCCGGTTACGGTATAGGTTTTGCCCTTTATGGTAACTTGTTTGCCAAGGCTGCTTTCAAGGCAATTCATAGGAAGAGTTATATTTCTGCTCCCTTCAACATATTCTTTGTTTGACAAAGAGGCGCCGCTGCTGACAGAAGGCATACCGTATTGTTCAAAGCGATCATTTTCCTTTGAATATTTCATTCTGAAAAGAATTTCAAAGCCCTTATTTTCTGCATCGTTATATGTATCAAGGTATAGGTCTTCATCATATGCTTCATAAAAGATAATTTTTATAGATTCGAGGGTATTTTTATCAAGAAGCTCCAAAAAGCGTTTTACCGACTTCTGGTCAACAGCGCCGTCGCCGACGCACCGCACCTCGCCGCTGTCTTTATCCCGTATCTCTTCAACAAGATCTCCAAAGCACATTAAAAATTCCGTGTTCTTTATTTTTTGATTTTTCAGTATTTCACAGTTCTGATATGCGCCGAATGAAAAGAGAAGGACTATAAACGAAATAACCTGACAGGCAACAAACAGCACAAAAAACAGCTTATTATTTTTTGCAAAATTTCTTAGATTTACGAATACATATTTCATGACGGCTCCTGCGATTAGTTTACAATTTTCACGTTATTCTTCTTTTAAGATCTGCTATAATTATATCATCAAAAAGCGGAAAGGTCAACATTATTTTCCGTTTTTGAAACAGTAAAAATGCCGCACGGCTATTGTGTGCGGCGATTACTATACTATTGCTCCTTTCGGTGTCTGCCTATATATTTATATCGTCAACAATTTCATATTTTAACAACATATATCCGATAAAGAACACCGACATCAAAGAAATTATCACCCCCACCAACAGCGAAAACAATACCGATCCGTAAGAAAAAACGAGCTTATCAAACCTGACCGTCAGCAAATTGAAAAGCCCTGCCGTGACAGGCAGCGCCGCTGTCATTGCGCCAAGCATTCGATATATGTATATTCCGATTATGCTTCGTTTCGTTGCACCCATAAGAAGCTGTGCGGCGTGAGATCGCCTGTTGTTTTCAAATGTGAGCATATTGTTTGAAAACAGTCCTGCAAGAGATATTGCAATGACCCATACCGAGATTATAAGCAGTCCCGATACCTCGGCAAACGCTCCTGACAATTCGCTGTTCCAATCGGGGCGTGCAATTCCCGTAACGTTTTTTATCCTGCCCGAAAGAGAGGCTTTGTAAATTCCGCTGTCCGCCGACGTAAAAAACGCCGACGCACTGCTTACTCTCTCTTTCTGCAAATATCCGTTCCTGTCGTATGCTGCAAGAAAAAGATTTGACGTATCGTTCCTGCTCATATAAAACAGGCTCTTGTCCTTTAAATATCCGCATATGTAGAACCGTCCAAAGCCGGTCATAACATACTCGCCCTGCTTGTATTTGCGTGATAGATCATAGGATACATACGCCGGTATCGCATTGACGTAGTTTTTATCAACATCAAGCTTTTCGCCGCTGTACGCAAAATCGAAATCGGTAAACGTTTCTTTCGTATAGCAGCCTATATCTATTATAGAGCCGTCCTCAAGCGAGGTATGACGATAGTTTACTCCAAAACCCTTTATCCCCTCTCCCGACAGATTAACCGCCGCTATATCATCAGAGTCTATTTCGTCCGCCGACAACCTGACAGAATATTTGTAGTCATGACTAAGCCTTCGGTTCAGATACAGATAATCCTTTGTCACCGAATAAGCGAGCTGCCAGCAGGTCATGGAAAAAATAAACTGCACGATCATCAGCAGAACGACTGCCTTGTTATGCACAAACTCCATGTAGTGAAACCATATGTATTTCATCGCTCTGCCTCCGATATCCTGCCCTCAGAAATATACACGGTTCTTGCGCACATATCAGCAATTCTTTTATCGTGCGTTACGATAATTACCGTAACTCCGCTTTTGTTCAGACCCGAAAAAACCGACATTATTTCGTCTGCGGTGCGTCTGTCAAGTGCGGAGGTCGGCTCGTCGGCAAGTATCAGCTTCGGATGATTCACGATCGCCCGTGCTATCGCAACACGCTGCTTTTGTCCTCCCGACAGCTTGAACACACGCTTGTTTTTCAGCTCGTCTATTTTAAGCGCTTTCAGCGCCTCAAGCGCTCGGCTTTTCATGCTTTTGTACGAAACGCCCTTTGCGAATGCAAGCGGATACATTACATTCTGGAGTGCGGTTTTGTCCTCTATAAGCGCATAATCCTGCAAAATAAATCCGATCTTTTCGTTCCTTATTCTGCTTAAAGTATCCGAAAGCCGTCTTGCGACATTTTCGCCGTCAAGATAATATTCTCCCGAAGTGGCATTATCTATGCAGCCTAAAATATTCAGAAGCGTTGTTTTTCCGCTGCCTGAAACGCCCATGACGGATATCATTTCTCCTTTTTTTACAGTCAGATCTATATCCTCAAGTGCAGTAAATGCGTCCGGTTTTCCCTCGTTGTATATTTTTGAAATTTTTTTCAGTTCTATCATATCTGCCATATCTGCCTCACTGTTTCTTCCCGATTTTTACTGCGGTTATCATCGCAGGTATCGCTGTTATAATGCTGAAAATGAGCATCACGCCCACTGCCGTAAGCAGATTCATTTCACGCCACACATAACCCGAATTTATTTTCGCCAAAGGTATCATCAGCAGCGGAGCAAGCAGCTGACATATTGCACCTGCGATGACGGTAAGTATAAGCACAAGAGACAGCGTGATCAGTGCGACCTGTTTGCTGTCTGCACCGTAAATTCTGAAGTTTTTTACAGTCGGAAGATTTTTATTGCAAAGACACCATACCGAAAACACTATGTTGATCACGCAGAACAATGCAAAAACGCTGCCCTCCGCCGCACTAATGATAACCGTTTCGGATCTGTCTGCGTCTAAAATATCCCCATAGCTCGTAAATAATTCGTTCTTTTTCAGTCCGAGCGATTTTCTGAGACGAGCTTCCTGAGCGGCGGAAAGAGGGTGCTCAAAGGTAAGTGAAGAAAATGTTGCGCACACATCATAAGAAGGTATCTGATAGGTTATGTTATTTTCGGCATCATCAAACTGTCTGCTTAAATAGCCGTCAAAATGCTGCATACATTCGTCGGCAAGCCAGAACGGAACAAGGGAATATTCTCCTGAGATAATTCCTATTACCTCAATGTCATAGCCTGCACTTTTTATCACATCTCCCACCTTTAGTCCGGTGCTTTCCGAAGCTACTAAAACAGGTTTGTGACTTTTAAGTTCCTCGTCGGAATAATTTCTGCCCGATTTTAAATTATAGCTTAAACAGTCATAACGCACGATTTCGGCATATTTGCTTTGCGTACTGTCAAACACTAAAACGCCTTGAAAAACATCGCAGGGAAAGACCCGTACACCGTTTTTATAGGTATAGAGCATACTTACGTTTCCTGCCCAGTCAAGCTCGTCGTACGGCTGAACTGTCGGCGGAAGATCGGCTTTAAGGTATTTGTCCAATATCTGATGAGTACACGGAAGCCTGTCTATTCCATATGTATTTCTGAATTCTTCGTCATATTCCGGCAAGATAAGATAGTTGGAATTGTACCAATCCTCACGCTGTTTATCCGGCATATGCTCCGCCGCAACATTTGTGGCAATGACGAACAGCGCCAAAACCGAAAGAACCAGCGAGAGCAGAATGATTACAGTATACCTTTTATACACCTAAGCCCATGCGGACATGATGCTTTTGATTATAAATAAATATTTCATAGATTTCTCCAAATTGTGTTTTCGGTCTGCTTGTAAATCAAATCAGACGCACGTAGCGGCTGCGCCTTATTTCACCGTTATTTCCTCCGCCGTTGTAGGTATCACGACCTCTTCCCCTTCGGCGTTATAAAAATAAAAATCAAACTCGATCCTGTATTTCCCGGGAAGAAACGTCTTTCCGTAATCCTCCTCACTCAGACAGAGAACGGTTTCGCTGTCTGAATATACCGACCTCGGATCCTGAGCGTAATCTATATTATCTCCTTGAACGATTATGACGTCGGAAATTTCTTTTTCGGGAAGAATACGGATCTTAGTTTCCGAATTGGCTGTAAGGTAAAACAACTCGGGCATACGCTTCATGTATATGAACTCCGAAACGTTGCCGGTAGTGCGTATGAGAAATTCTATGCCCTCCGCCGTCTGTCCGGCGTATTTTATCACGACCTGCGATTTGTAATATTCAGACATCTGCCTCTTATATTCTTCGGAGTTCATTTTGAGATATGTAAAATAAAAAGCCAGTATCAGAGCGGCAAGAAAAACCGCCGAGCTTATCAAAGTGAAAAAAAACCTTTTCCCTGCGCCGCCCGAGGAAATATAGGTGTCAACGTTTTGTCTTATATGAGCCGTTTCATCAAAGGTCAGCCTGTGACTGTACAGGTCGGCGGAGCCTCGCCCCAACCAGCCTTTTTTCTTCGCCCTCAGAAGCATATATCTGTAAGCGGCGCTCCTGCCCTTTATATATCGGCAGCGGTCGCTGTATGCTTTAAGAAGCTCCGTCAGTCTGTCGATCCCCTCCGCACGAGGTAAATTATCTGTCATAAGCGATGAGAAAATCTCGTTTCCTCCATAATCCAAAAATTCCGCTATCTTATCAAGCTTGTTCATCTTCATCACCATTTCTTATGTCTTCAAAAGTTGCGCCGAACTGCCGGTATATTGAAAAAGCAAGACTCTCTCCCGACGGCGGCTGTTGTATGATCTTGTACAGACGCTTTTCGTCCTCGCCCGCCGCCGATACAAGACTGCCGATTTTCGTCGGGTAATCTTTTGCATTTATTTCTTCAAGCGTTCGATACAGACCGGTAAGATGAGTGACATAAAGCCCCCTTACCCCTGCCGCCGCCATTATCTCCATATGTATCTCTGCGATTTTAAGACATTCCTCAGGCGTCGTGCTTTGAAGCGACTCGTTAAGTATCACCATACTGTATTTCGTCATACCGCAGACGATCGCTTTAAGGTCTTTGATTTCTGTGGTAAATCTGCTGGTGTCTATACCCACTTGTTCATCTCTTGGGAAATGAGTAAAAATATTGTCGCAGACCGCTATCTCGGCATATTCGGCAGGCACATACATTCCCACCTGAGCCATGACCTGACAAAGCCCCACCGCCCTTGCAAATGTGGTCTTTCCGCCGTTATTTGCTCCCGTTACCATGTAAAAGCCTGCTTTATCGCAAAGTTCAATATCGTTGGTAACTATCCTGTCCGCAAGCACAGCGGCTGCGTCCTCGGCAACAAGCTGTTTGTAGAAATTAAGATCGAATGCTCCGCAAAGCTTCATGCTTCGGCTTTCCTTCGGCAAGATCTTCGGGCGGCACATGGGCAGACCTCTTGCCTGCACACTCTTAATAAAAGCCGCCGCTCCTTCATAATAGTCAAGCTGCTGCTCAAGCTCGCTTATGTCTGTAAAAAAGCTCACCCGATAGCTGCGCAGAGCCGCCGCTATTCGCTTGGCGTAGTCACGGGTATAGTCGGAAAGCTCCCTAAAAAGCGCAGTATCTATATCGACAGGAGTTTTGTGGGTAATGGAGTTTAAATGCTCCTCGCCCGAAAACTGTTCTTTTCCTGCAAAGGTCTTAAAGACCATTCTTTCAAGAATGTTGCCCTTGGGGTATATCTTATCGTAAGAAACCTCAAGCAAGCCTGCCGAGTCGGGTATCATTTCTGTGGTGAAGTTAATACCTATCTTGACGCTCCGAATAGTCTTTGAAAATGTTTCGTTCAGTTCGGAAAGACTGCGTGAAATGGTGATAAACTCCTCTTTCTGATCAAGACTGCCGAAAAACTGAAAAAGCCCTTTCATTGCAGCAGACTTAACGCTGAGTCCGATACGCTTGTAGATTTTATTTATTTCCTCAATTGAACCGAGAAAAAACGACAGCTCGTCCATTTTATCCTTTATGTCATAGAAGCTGTCTATATTGTCATCAGCCTCTTCGTCCATGTCGGGACGTCTGCCCGAAAGCTCGGAGATTATCTTACGGAAAGTCTGTGCCAAGTCGGGATTATTAAGAAAATCCTCCAAGCAGTCAAGTCGGTATTCTATTGTTTCAATATCGCAGGACAGCTCTTGTGCAAGAGCCATGAACCGCTCTGAGCCTGTAAGAGTTATAAGCCGTTTGATATTGTCAAGCTGTAGATCCTCGGTAAACCCTGCGCCGCTTTCCCTTACAGATCTTCTTCGGACGGCAGCTTTTTGTTTCGCTTCGCCATCGGGATAAAAAAGATCAATATTATCTGTTATTCTCATAAAGCAACGCCTCCTTACTATGAAACAATATTACCATCTGATATTTCGATGATCCTTTTACACTGCGCTGCTATACTCATATCATGAGTAACAATTACAACCGTCTTGCCCTGAGCGTGAAGCGACTTGAAAAGCTCCATTATCTCGGCAGAAGTTTTTGTATCGAGCGCACCGGTAGGCTCATCTGCAAGTATCACAGACGGCTCGTTAACTATCGCCCTTGCGATTGCAACTCTCTGCTTTTGTCCGCCCGAAAGCTTATTGCAAGGCTTTTTTGCCAGATCCTCAATACCGACAGCCTTTAGTGCGGCAAGTGCTTTCTCCTTCTTGTTCTTGATTTTTGTCTTTGAGAAATTCAGCGGAATAAGCACATTTTCCAGTGCCGTAAAGTCCTCGACAAGCGCAAAATCCTGCATAACCATACCGATTTTCTCGTTTCGTATTTTTGCATACTTTCGCTCGGACAAGTTTTTCACAAGGGTATCATCAATGTAATACTCGCCCTCCTGATAGTCGTCGATGCAGGCTAAAATGTGCAGAAGAGTCGATTTTCCTGCGCCTGATTTGCCTATTATTGCGACCAGTTCGCCGTCGGAAATTTCACAGGAAATTCCGTCTAACGCTTTAAACTCATTGCTTTTTTGAAAATTATAAATCTTCACGATATTGTCAAGCTTTATCATAGCATTTCACCTTAATTATTTTCGTTTATTATTTCTTTTGGCGATTTTCTTCTTAATAAACTCAATGGTATGATCATTGAAAGAAGAATGAATAAAATAACAACTGCAAGTGCAGAAACGTTTTCAAATGTACTGAATGTTATAGTTAAATTTATGTATTTAAGCTTAATAAAAAACAGCGTTACATATGTTAAAGTTAATGATGGAATGCATATCATTATCGAGTTGTATATACTTACCCATATGCAGCTGATCCAATTTGAGCCGTTAGCATAAAATATACCAAATGTTTTCAACTGCTGTATAGTTGTGATTGCCCCTATACTGATTGCACTCAACAGTATTAGTACCAGTGAAATAATTATCACCGGGAGAGTTGAGGCAAGTTGCAGCTTAATCTTTGTCATATAGTTTTTATTTAATTGTTTGTTTGTGATTATCTGATCACAGCTTTGTATGGTGTTTTTTAGTGAAAATAAATTATTGAATTCATCTTGGTCAGACAACCCACTCTCCATTGTTATCATTAATGTATGAAATGATAAGTATATATTTAGTTTTTGAGCATCTCTTTCACGCATAAAAGCAATAGGTGTGTTGTAATAATTTGCTGTTACAGTTTGATGAACACCAATATCATCAAAATAATTCATCATCTCATTTAGATTCTCTGCTTCCTCAGCAAGACTCTGCTGAGCCTCTTCTTCGGATAAACCCTGATTTATCATTTCATCAATTCGGTTATATGTGAATGAGCAATACATCATATCTGCAGAATTTCTGTCAAGCATCTCATTGTTATTACAGAATATATAATCAGTATTGTCGCTTATAACACCGACAACATAAAACGAAAAGCACTTCATTTTATCAGAATTATTCAAATAACAGCTAAGTTTAATTATATCTCCTGTTTTATAATTACAGCCATTATTAGATATTACTATTGGAATTGTGTCATCGGGATAAGAAACATCTGCGCTTAACCATTCTCCTTCTGAAATTTCCGGTGAATAAAGCATTAAAACATAATCGTCATAAATATATGTACTAAACTCAGTGTCAATATTCCCATCCTCAGTATACATTCCCGTTGAAGCAATTGTATGAACATCTTTTACTCCCTTTAGATTTGAATGTACTTGCTCTTTTATTTTATCAGTAAAAGTTCCTGAGCAGAAATAGCCATCACTTGTAAGAAATCCTTTAACAGGCAGATAATGATCAAGTCGGCTTTCGACAGCACCTGCCAGCGAAATAATAATACCAATCATTATACTCAACTGAAGGATTATTAATATATTAAAAAAGATATGCTTCCTAAAATTCACTTTTGCAGCTTTAAGGAACATTCGCTCTCCCCTCCTTGTTTTACAGCGTCTTTTTCTTCGCAAAATGAACAAAAAACATCAGCACAGAGGATATAACTGTAGTAATTAGATAAATGCAAATAACAATTAGATACAGCCGAATTCCATATGCTCCCGGACTATATTCATAAAAATAAACAATATACTTTTTTATTATTGTCTCAAATGTTACTGCGCCAATTATCAGAACCGGGAAACTCAAAGCCAAAACTTCGTTTGCAAATTCAATCGCTAATTTTAAACGAGTCGCACCACATATTCTGAATATTCTGTATTCATTGATTCTGGTTGAAAGAATATATCTGTATAACAATATAAAATTAAACCCGGCTAAAAGGCAGATCAGAACACATGAAAAACACAAGGAAATGTAGTACTTTGACATATCAAAATCATAATATTTATTATAGTCGTCAAATGTGATCCTATCTCCAAAACAACTTTGTGCATGAGTAATAAGCTGCTTTACATCAGTCCTGTTTAGGGTTTTATTATACTCAAAAAACAAGCCCCATTCCAAAGGCTGGTTTTCATCCAGACTCGTAAAAGGAATATATACATCGTTTATTAAATAATAACCTTGAAATGGGTTAAGTTTACCAATTATAGAATATGATTTACCCAATACATTAACTTCGGCTGCATTTTCAAAGGCATTCACATCTGCAACAACCGCAACATATTCTCCGTTGGAGTATTGTTCTTCAGTAAAAAACACCCCTTCCTTTAGTACCATATCATTTATAAAGTCCTGCTCTGTTTTTTCATTAAAATCAAACTTTCCATTCTTATATTGAGCATAAAAGGTTAATTTATAAATTATGTTTCCCTCATCATCATATTCATTTGTTTCGCAATAGAAACCTTCCAAATCATCAAAAATATTTTCGCTTTCAAAGAAATCCACTAATTCGCCTTTGGTAATAGGATCATCAAGGCAGGCTGTTTCATTGAAGTTAATAGTAACCGATTGTTTAGAACTGTCACCAAAGAAGCTTTTTTTCTGATAGTGATATATAAGCCCTGCACTTATATAAATCATAAGTGATGAACATATAATACATAAAACTATAATTGAAAACACCAATCTGTTCTTAAATACAAATATTCGTATATTTTTGATAAACATTATATTTCTCCTTGCAATCGAGATAAAAAAAGATTTACCTTGTCCGTTATCCTCATGTTTTCGCTCCTTTACTGCATCACAAAAATTATCGTTTTTCCCTTTCCCATTTTTTCTTCTCATACCCTCTCCCCAATACTCCCCTTATCCATCTCACACACCGTATCGCACAGCACAGAAATATCCTCCGCCGAATGTGAACAGATAAGTATAGTCCTGCCCTGTTCCTTGTAAGACAGCAGATACTTCCTCATATCCTTGACGCCGTCCTTGTCAAGACCGTTGAACGGCTCGTCGAGAACAAGTATCTTCGGATTTTCCATGATAGCCTGCGCAAGCCCCAGACGCTGACGCATTCCGAGAGAATATTTGCGGACGTGACGTTTCAGCTTTGGGTCAAGCCCGACCTGTTCCATGCTCTGCATTATCTCTTTTTTGCCGATTTTATTGTTCAGTCCTGCAAGCAGTTTCAGATTTTTATATCCCGAATAGTAAGGTATAAATCCGGGAGTTTCGATTATTATCCCTATGTCCTTCGGAAAATCAACGTCCTTTCCGACACGCTTTCCGTCAACGGTTATTTCGCCCGAAGTAGGCTTTATAAATCCGCATATGCACTTCATAAGCATTGTTTTTCCGCTGCCGTTTCGTCCGATAAGACCATGTATCTTGCCTTCTTCAAAGCTTACGTTTATGTCCTTTAATATCTGCGTTTTTCCGATCGTTAAGCTCACGTTTTTTACTTCGATTATATTACTCATTTGCCACCTCAATTGTCTATCGTCAGCGTTGTGTCATAGCTGTAATTCCGCACCTTCAGCACCGACACGATCATCAGCCCTACCGCTCCGATGCACAGATACGCATATGAAAATGTCATCGACTTTACGGGTATGCTGAAATAGCGTGTATAATGCACCCAGATTATCGAGTTCGCCATCGGGAAAAGCCACATAGCTTCGCTGTAAACCGAGCAAAGCCCTGCGCCGACGGATACTATTCCCCCTGCAATGACCATGCCGATGACCTTTATCTTGAACAGGCAGGCTGTCAGCAGTATCATTCCGAGCAGCAGCATATACAATGCGATAAGCAGGTAGCTTTCCCATGCGGCACGGAAAACCGTGATCTGATTGTAGAGGTTTTCCGGCAGCAGCTCAGACACAAAATCGCCTGCTCTGTCGGGAAAAACTGTGGTGTATTTGGTTGCAGTATCGCTCCACTCATTGCCCCAAAAACAGCTCCCGATACAAGGCAGCACCGACACTGCGAATATTATCGCAAGATATGTAATTATCATCATTATCATTAAGAGTATCTGCGACAGCGCCCAGTTCACCCTGCCCGTTCGTGAAACACTCAAAAAGGTGTTGTTATCGGTTTTCGGAAAATCCGAAACGAGCGTTAAGAACACAAGCGGCACTATCAGCATTATCATGCCGGAATTTGCAACGGCGATAAACGGTTCAAGTGCGTTTAGCTTAACGCCCATTTCCTCCGCTGCCGCCTGCAAGGGCGCTATCGCAAAGTTATACACAAAAACAAGCATTACCGCTATGATTATCATGCGAGGGTTTACAAGCCACCGCACATACTCCGTTCTTGCCGAAAGAATAATTTTTCTGAAACTCAGTTTGTGCATGACTATTCCCCCTTATCAAAACTCAGATCCATAGCAACGGCAAAACCGACAAAAGCTGCTATGGTGCATATACCATTGTAAATCAGATTAGGTTTTGACCATGCAGATTCGATATACCATGTCGATATAGTATTCGGATAGAATATCATACATTTTTCCATGCCCGAAAGCTTTCCCTCGACAGCAATTTCTGTATAGCTTGCAATTACGACTTTGTTCAATGCAACTTTTTGTATGTACGCCAGCATAAACGGCACGCAGGTTATAAGGTAATGATTTTTCACAAAGCTCGATATGAAAAACGCAGGCAGCACCGAAACCGCTCCGTAGAGAAATGCTCCCGAAAAGAAATGCCAAAGCTCTGTTTTCACGCTGAAATCTGCACCGATGAAAAATCTACTTGAAAGCTCCTTGCAATCGTCAATTGTCGGAAAAAGCGGATAAACGACAGCCGCATACACCGCACAGCCGAGCGTTACCGCAAGTCCGGCGCTTATTACAGCCGACACGAATTTGCCGATATAATAACGCAGCTTGCCCGTTCTTGCGATAATAAGACGGATATTGCCGGTATTTCGCTCATTGCAGAAAGCTGTTACAAACGGAAGGGCTGCGATTATAGGCATGAACATAGTGCAGTAGCCTGTCAGCCCCGATTTTATAAGCCCTATATTCGACACTCCGTTTTCGGCAAGGGTCTGCCAGTCGATGTAAAGGATAGCCTCGAAAACGCTGTAATTTACATTTGTTAAGCGGTCGGTGTAACCATTTGCCGAAAAGCAAAGAACTGTTGTAACGACAGCACAGGCTAAAAATCCGAGGGAGAATATTGATTTTTTGAGGTCGGTGTATATTGTATATATCAGTTTCATTATAGGGCATCTCCAAATTCTTTTGTTTACTGTCCGAAAAATGAAAAGTCACCCGTTTCGCAGTCTACAAGGGCATAATACCATTTTTCTTCATCGGGATTAAAAAGAGAAACAGTCCACATTGGCTCTGATAAGAAAACTTTTGTATCGGGCTCATATCGGTATATTTTATTTTCCAATCCGATATATCCGACCTCATATTTTGCGTTTGAGCTTAAGTTATTATCAATATAGTTTAGTGCAGATCCCAGCGTGACTATTTTATCTAAATTCTCTGCACTGAAAACCTTGATGACGTTGTCGTTATTTCTGAAACATTCAACACCATCTGACGAGCATATAAGCACTGAATAACCTTTGGGATTAGAGTTTATATTTTCAAGAACCCCGCTGTAAAAATCGTTCATTGAAGAAGTCGATACACCAAATCCGCAGTGCACTGCTTTTACAGGTGCATTGTTGATCTTTTGAGAAAGCTGAAATTCAAACGAATAATATTTACCGATTTTTTGTATATTCAGTTCGTTAGGATATATCTGAGGAAAACCGTACTTTTCGTATAAGGTGTCTGTAAACTCGCTGCATATTTCGATTGCCTCACTAATTGTCATGCTGCAGTCAACAAGCTTATATTCTTTGTCATCATATCCGTTTTCAAGGAAAATGTGTTCTTGTGAAATATCATCAGTCGGCAAAAAGTGTTTTTCTGAATAACTGTTTTTTATCCACACTGCCGTTCCATTATCATAAAGCGTGAAATAAGGGTGTCCGCCGGAAGCATTAAGCTGATGATATTCGCCGATATCGTTCTTTCCTGTTTCTATATTATTTATATCAAGCGGTTCTCCGTTTAAAAACTCCAGCAATTGTTCTTCCTCATCAAATAGAAAGTTACCCTCAGGACTAAACTTCAATTTCTGAACAGTATCGCATTTATTAATATTTAGTTCTTTATCAAATATCAGGTGTTCAAATGATTTTTTCTTTATATCGTCATAATCGGTCGATATGTTTGCAGGGGCGTCATATACAAGGTCACTGTTTGTTAACCTGATATTCTCGTCTTTATCTTTTCTTTTGGCTGTATTAACACCCTTTGCACAAGAGGACAAACATAATACCGATAAAATAATTGCAAGAAGCTTTTTCATAATACCCTCCGATCAATGTGAGAATTACTGTTGTTACAACGGTGCAGGCTATGAAGCCGAGACTGAAAACTATGTTTTTCAGATCGACGTATATCGTATAAATTAATTTCATCTGTCAATATCTCCTTTGACTTTCACAAAGGAACAGTCTCCGCTTACCGCATTTATCACGCTGCAATATCGTTGATTTTCCTGATAGTTTATCAATTCAAAAACCCATACAGGAACTGCTTTCAACCCATACACTTTATTCTTATCGTAGCTTTCAATTTCCTGCATCACAAGCATATATTGAAGGTCTGCATTTTTTACCGTATAACTCGAATTTTCCGCAAGATTTTTGTCTATAAACTCAAGTGCGGAATCAAAAGTAATTGCCGTATCGTATTCCTCTGTTATATCTTTGGGATCAAGATAAAACTGATTAATGTAAATCAAAAATCCGCCGTCTTTGCCGATTACGACCGAACACTTTCCATAAAATCCTATATTATTAAATTCGTCCGACGCAACATTTCCTGCCGAATCAATTCTTCTGAACGAAATATCCGTCACCGATAATCCATTAACATTCTGACGAAAATCAAACTCCCATGAATCCGATTCTTATAAGTACACCGCACCGTATATTTCAGGAGGGATCTTTTCCATTGCTTTATACAACCTGTTTATTATTTCAACTGCATTTTCAGAAAGCACCGCAGGATAAACTTCATCATAAGCGTCGGGAGGTAAAATTTCGGTATCAAAGTTTTTCCCTTTAGGAATATACATAAGAGAAGTGCTGTCGCAAATCAATTGAAAATCTTCTGATCTGTATGTCGCCGTTTGAAATTCCTTATTCTCTTTTTCCGTACCGTAATTAAAGGATTCAATATCCCATTTATCATGATCGTAATCTTCTCCGACAAGAATCTTGCCTATATTATCGATATACTTCAAGTTATCTGCGATTACCTTAACATCAAAATCATACAGCATTTCCTGCTTATTTTCCTTATAAGCGTTTTCCTCAATTGCTAAATGCTCATACCGCTTATTTTTATGTTCCCATATATCATATACCGCTGAGTATTCAAAGCCATCATCAATCGAGGCAGTCATGTCACGGGGTTTATGTTCAAGCGGTTCAAAGCCCTTTGCACAGCCTGAAAGAACAAGCGCTGCAGCCATAAGAAAAAGCATATATCTTTTCATTTTTTTATTTCCTTTGCTGTATTTTTTCTGCATCGGATATTTGTAAGTATGTATATATCCTCTCAATTCCGGAAAAATTTCCTTTATACTATAGTGATTTTTCAAATACAAAAAGATGATAACAAAATGTAAAGTTTTATTGTCGCTTTTATGAATAAATTTTGCGTTTGATCCTTTGTTTTTGCAAAGAAAAAAGAGCCGAATTTTATCGACTCTTTGTTTCAATATATCAGGTGCATATTCTCTCAATGATCTCTGCGGTTATTGCTCTACCGTATCAAAGCCTGCCAAAAGACGAATTCGACCTTTTCAGCGAGTATTGCCGGCAAGGTTTAGCCACGGGGAGCAATATTATGCGATTTTTAATGTCACTCTGTTATTTATGTCTGGAAAGTAAGCGATGCGCCTACAATATAGTAATAGCTGCCGTCGTCTCTTTTAACCATTCCCGAGGGAGAATTCTTGGCATGCTCTTCTTGTTCTTCTGAATCAACAGGTACTGTTATCGGGGACAAAAAAACATCTGAAACAGGATAAGTGTAGTCCTGTGTTTCTCCGTGAATTGTTATCGTATCCGGAAACCATTCGGTCACATTCTTCCATATGTCGTACGGCAGACCGTTGTTATCTGCATAGGCGGCTCCCTCTAAATACTCTTCAATTTCAGCCCGGCGGGGCGTGAAGTAATCTGTGTATATCTCTTTCATAGTACGATCAAGCGGCGTTTCTTCCTGATCTCTCAGATAATCAAGATTGTCCGTATAATATTCGCCGTTAATGTTCTGAGTCGAAAATAAGTCTGTATTTATTGTAATGAAGCCTGAAATATCTGATGTTGCATATTCCTGCGAATCGACAAAGTGGTATTGAAATAAAGTCCGGCATAAAAATTCGGGTGTGCCTTTTGCGTCAGGCTCTTCATTTAACGGAGCGCTCTCAGAAGTTGTCGGCTCAGGCAGCGTCAGCTGTTGTTCTGAAATATTGCGGTCAGAGGCGTAAAAGCAGATATTTATACCGACAACGGCGTAAACTCTTCCCTCATCGTTTACATCGCTCATGGGTAAATAGCTGTAATTCTCTCTTGCATATTCCTCGGTCATATCCGCATATATCCAGTCGAGAGTTACGGTTGAAAAAACCATTGCAGTGCTGATGCCATTATCGGTTATTGTAACGGAATGACTGGGGAAATCATTGTACCAAGCGGTTATGTCTGTCGGAAGAATAAGACCTTGAGATGCCATATTCAAATACTCTTTGCTTAGCTGAGCGTTTGTCTCTTCACTTATCTTATCAATGACCGTATCAATGTACTGTTCGTTGACATCACGCAAACTTTCGAGAAGCTGTGAGGTCTCATTTGAAGGCGCAGCAAGATTTGCTACAGCGGCAGGTTGGCTGAAATCGCTGCAATAATAGAACTCCAGCTTAGCTGCTTCCGCTGTTACATAATCGGGCACATTCTGAAAATACCGTGATATCATAAAATCCATTTCGGACAATTCATCAACAGGCGGAGCGACCTCTCCGGAGTTCTCAGAACCAATGTGTAAAACACTGCCTTTTTCAAGTATTTCCTCCTTGCCGTTATACGAAGCCCATACCTTGCCCTCGAATACCTCTACCGTTGTTTCGCCTGTTTCCTTGTCGTACTCAACGGAAAATGACGTGCCTCGCACACTCAGCGTTGCATTGGGCGTTTTCACTTTAAAGGATGAATTTTCTTCAAGCTTGTTGTCGATTGTGAAAAGAGATTTTCCGTAGAGAAGCTTTATAGTGATAAAGCCGTCTTTTTCAGTTCCGCCGGAATTTATCATAAAGCTTGTGTTCTCTTCGGCGCAGATGTGCTTGTCGCTGTCGGCAAGAAGCTCTAAAAATGAATTTTCCATAACCCTGACCGTGTCCTTCGGGATCAGTTCCATTCCGTCGAACACGTCCAGCTCGTCGTCTTCCCGTTCTACAGTAACCGTTCCCTCAAAGCTGTTCACTTTAATAAGGCGGTATACGTCCTTGCTTCTGAACAAAACAGCGGTGACCACAGCCGCCAGAGCAAGCACAACAACTACAACAGGTATAATAATTTTTTTCATACGCTTTCTCCTTTGTTTTCGGTTTCTTCCCTAAGCCATATATCTTTTGCGATCTTTAACAGATCGTTATCAATTTTTCCTGCCTGCGCTTCTTCATCAAGTATCTCAAAAGCCACTTTCACCGACTTTGCCTTTTTGTAGGGACGATCGTCTGCGATAAGCGAATCGTAAATGTCCATGATCGTCAGAATTCTTGTCATAACGTCAAGCTTGTCCGCACCTATCCCGTTAGGATAGCCCTTTGCGTTAAGCAGCTCGTGGTGGTTTGCCGCCATAGCTCTCACATCGCAGAAATCCGCACCGAAGTGCATATGCTGTAAGATCTTGTCCGTATAAACAACGTGGCTTTGCATTATACGGCGTTCGTCGTCCGACAGCGTACCCGCTTTGATATACAGGTCGTCAGCCTCCTCCTTTGTGATGAATGGTATTTCCTCGCCATTTTCAGAGCGGTAAACGCAAGCGCACATTTTGTCTATTGCCGCCAGGTCTTCGTCCTCCAGACGTCTGCCGCAGTTGTATAGTTCCAGTTTGTCGAGAAAAGCCTGTATCTGCTTAATTTGTGCGTCAGCTTCATCTTTCGGCACAACACCCGTGAGTGCGTCGTTTGTGATATGGAGTTTTATTATTTCGAGCCGTGAACGAAGCGGAGCCTCGCGGTGTCCCAGCTTTGTAGGCTTGTCCATGACCTCAAGAGGGACGTCCATTTTTCCTATATCGTGGAGCATTGCCGCAAGGTAAAGCTGGTTCTTATCCTTTTCAGAAAAATGCAGATCGGTCTTCTTTTCCCTGTAAAGACGGTTAATATGATCGAGCATTTCAATGCATCGCTTTGCAACGTTTTTCGTGTGATTGGCGTTATACGGGGTCCTGCCCTCTATCGCCTCCGCCATAGAATCTGCCATAGAAAAGAGCATATTCTGCATTTCGTCTGCACGCTTTTTCTGAAGCTCGACATAACGCAGCAGGAGATAAACAAGCAGCTCGATAATGACCCCGAGCGGTATGTATAAAACGGACAGTCTTACGCTTGTCAGATCAAAAACGACCCTCGCCGCAAAGGGATAGCCGACAACAATACCTGCCATGGTAAGTATTCCTGTCAGAATGCTGCATTTACGCATGATAAGTGCAAACATTGCGGCAAATACCGCAGCGATAAGCAGTTCAGCCCACAGCGGCGCAGTTTTTATCAGACGTTGTTCAAGGAAAGAATGTATGGCATTTGCGTGGCACTCTACTCCGTACATCTCGGAAGAGCGGTCTATCGGCGTCTTGTAGGAATCGAGCATTCCCTCCTCGTGCGCACCGACAAGCACTATGCAGTCCTTAAAATAGTCCGCAGGTATCTCGCCATCAAGCACTTTTGACATAGGGATCGTTTCAAATTCCCCGGGATTTCCTGTGTAGCGTATTTCGGCGACCTCTGGCAGATCTGAAAGTCTGTCGGAACCGCCTGCCTTCTCCGCAATCAGATAGGCAAAGCTTTTGTAGGTTCTCCCTTCATAGTCAACGCAGGAATATGCTCTGCGCACAAAGCCGTCGTCGTCAAGAATAATATTTGTAAAGCCCGACTCGCAAACGCTGCTAAGCTCGTCATATGCGGTTATTTCATCTCGCACAAACGACTGAAACGTATAGCTTTCTCTGCTTTCGGAGCGCACAACACGGGAGTCGGTTTCAAGTTTTGAAGCAAGAATAACGTTGCCTGCTTTTTCTGCGGCATCAGCAAGCTGCTTGTCGCTTTCGGAATTATTCGTCCCCGAAAAAATAACGTCCATACCGATAACAAGCGGCTTTGCGTCGGGAACTGAATCAAGCCTTTCGATAAGCTTAGCAAAATACGACCTGTCCCACTCGGAGTATGGTCCCAGCTTGTCAAGGGTAGTTTCATCTATGGCAATTATCTTGATGTTATGCGGAATAGCTCCCGCCTGCTGATATAATTCATCTTCGGCAATGGTCTCGATTTCTTTGGGGAATCGAGCCGCCGTCATAAACACCACCATAAGCGTGAGCAATACCACGGGCAGAAAGCTCTTAATAGATCTACTTTTGTTGTTCACAGGTCATCATCTCATTTCTTCGGTCATGAAACGGCAAATTCTGATCTTCCGAGCGGACGCCGTGTCAGAACCTCTCACGTTTTTCGGGAATATATTGCGGATATGGTAATCGGTATTGTTTTCTTGCAGTAATAATTACGATACTATTAAATGATATGAATTAATTATACACTAAAACTTTAATTTTTTCAAGTATTGCCGTCAAGGTTTAGCCCCGGGGAGCGATATTACCAATAGCAACAAAGAAATGCCCTGCATTCTGACATACAGGGCATTTACAAATCTCGTTATAATAATTTTTCATGATCTCTTCCGGAATACACAACTCTTGCTATCGTAACAAGCTTATTGTCTTCATCGACCCAACAGAACATGATATAGTTATGAACTATAAGCTTTCGGTACTCATGTCCAAGCGGCTTGACCGGAGTATACATCGGACACTTATACGGCATATCCGTTAATTTTTCAGCAGCTTCGATCATTTCTTCTGCCGTGCGCTAATGCTATTCTTCAATCACCAAAACCATAGGCGGCGTACAGTTTTCGGAGTAGAAATCACCCTTTTCCATTGCTTCTTTGATGACCGCCATGGGAAAAGCATAGCATTTGTACTTTCTGAACTCCGCCACACGACCTTCAAGGTGCTTTGGCAACTCGATTTTCAGCTCGGGCATTATCTCACGAAGAAGAGGCTCGAACATATCCGCAAATTCATAGATTTTCTTGATGCGAAGCTTGTCCAGTTCGTCATATTTCTGCTTTGGAATTACGGGAATATCAAGCCTCGGCTTATCGTCTTCCATACGGAGTACATGACATTGGGCAAGGTGCGGAATACGGCTCAGATACATAGGGTCAATGCCTGTGTAATTGAAAGGTATGCCCTTGTAAATGACATACAGCATTTTCATAAATATTTCATCGTCCAGCATTTTTTCGCCGTGCTGATATTTGTTAAGGTCGGGCTGTGCGTCATAGATATGCAGGTCAACAGACTTTGAGCCGAAAAAGTTTTCCTCGTACGAACGTCTTTCTCCGCCGTAACAATATTTTGAAAATCTGTAATTATCAAAATCAAAGTCAAGAGGATATCTGTTTCCGAATGCTATCCACTTTCCGCCGTCGGGACGGAGAGGGAATTCCTCCTTTGACGGAACTATGCGCTGTACCGCCTGATAGGTTCCGTTTGAGAACAGATGCAGAACGAAGAAGTATTCCAGCTTGCGCCGCTCACTTTCCGTAAGACATAGATTCTTTGTCATTTCCTTGATCTGAGCAATAAATCCGTTCATCAAATCCCATATTACATTATAATGTCTTTTTGAAAATTCGATCTGAACATCAAGACCTTTTAAAATCTGTTCGGGAGTTATGATCATAAAATCCGTAAAGACCTTATTGCCCTTTTTCTGCATAAGCTCGGATTTTACAAGGTCATTGACCGCATTTTCGATATACGCCGTAGGGATACCGAGAGCAAGTGCGATCTCAACGCAGGTAACAGGCTTTTCATAAGCGGCGATGAGGATATTCTGCTTCATCATATCCCCGTCAACCAGAGAAAACGGCTCGCCGTTTAGTCCCATACAGCCGTTGCAGCTGATCTCAAGCCGTTCGGGCTGATAGCTTTGCTTTTCGTATCGTTCCATAGAATCAAATCCTTTCCGTATCTGCTCTCTGCCTGCTGAAAGCCTTGACAGCACCGTACCTTTTGGAATACCCAGCTTATCGGCAATGCTCTGCACCTTTTCACCGTTAAGGTAGTGTCGGACGATGACCTCACGATACTTTCCCGAAAGATATGCCACCTCACGGCGTATTTCCTCGTCATTCGGCATATCGGCATTTTCTTCTTCACAGGGAAACATATCCTCGGGAATAAGGCTGATACTGACCGTCGGAAGCTTGTATTTACGTCTGAGCATATCATAATATTTATGGTTAAGTACCGCCGACAGCCACTTTTTCATATCCTTTATCTCCTTGGGATATTTCAAAGCGGCAAGCAGCGTTTCACTTGTCAGATCCTCAGCGTCCTCAAAGTTTCCGCATTTCTTAAGCGCAACAGAGAACAGATAATCCATTA
>JBJERC010000046.1:0-9161 GCA_051882075.1 Oscillospiraceae bacterium
GGCGTCCCAAAGGAGCGGGGCGGAACAGCGAAAGAGAGCTAAGAGCAAATCTGCGGATTTGTTTCTTGGCTCTCTTTTTTTATTCAGAAAGAAGGAGAAATGAAATGAAAAAGAAAAAACAGACAATGATCTATCAGACTTGCGGCGATAGGGTTCCCGACAAGACAAAAGAATATGTAATTGGCAATACTATCTATATTGTCAATTCTTTCTTTGCCGAAAATGAAAAAACTACGGTCAAGGACATTGTTGAACGTCTTGCTATCAGAGAGCTAAACAAAAATATTGCGTAAAAACATGGACAACTCAGAATGATTATGATATAATAAGTATAACGTTCTGACTGTCGGAAAGGTAAGGTAAAAATGATTAGACAGTCAAATTCAGAAAAAATTACAGCTCTTTATTGCAGGCTCAGCCACGATGACGAACTGCAAGGTGACTCAAACAGCATCATAAACCAGAAGCAGATACTTTCCGATTATGCGGTAAAGCACGGACTTTCAAATTATCGCTTTTATGTTGATGATGGTATCAGCGGAACAACCTTTGACAGAGAAGGCTTCAAGAATATGATCGCCGATGTGGAAAGCGGTGAAGTCGGAACAGTAATTGTCAAGGATATGTCCCGCTTCGGCAGAGATTATCTCAAGGTCGGCTACTATACAGAGATAATGTTTGCCGAATATGATGTGCATTTCATAGCGATAAACGATGGTGTGGACAGCGAGCGTGAGGACAATGATTTTACTCCTATACGCAACCTGTTTAATGAGTTTTACGCAAAGGACACATCAAGGAAAATCCGTGCAGTCTGGAAAGCAAAGGGCAATGCAGGCGAAAGAATAGCTTCCGTTCCCGTTTATGGATACAAGAAGGATCCGCTTGACCCTAAGCACCTTATTATTGATGAAGAAGCAGCTCAAATAGTTCAGCGGATTTATCAGATGTGCTTGTCGGGAATGGGACCGTATCAGATTGCAAAGACATTAACGACAGAAAAAGTGCTTTGCCCATCATATCATATTAACAACATCGGTATGAGTCATAGGACAGACCTCGGTAAAAATCCGTATGGTTGGAATACTCCCTGTGTTGCCGATATTCTTGAACGTGTTGATTATCTCGGTCATACCACGAATTTCAAGTATCGCAGGAAATCGTACAAATCGCATAAGATTATCAACAATCCTGTTGAGGAGCATCGGGTTTTCTATAATACACACGAACCGATCATATCTCAGGATGTGTGGGATGCTGTTCAGACAATTCGGTCTTCAAAGCGAAGAAGTAACAAGTCGGGAGAAACAAATATCTTTTCAGGTATGATTTATTGTGCGGATTGCGGTGCAAGGCTGTTCTATCATTACAAAAAGGATAATCCGCCACAAAGTCACTTTCAATGTGCTACATATTCGTATCACGTTACTAAAGATGAATGTTCATCGCATTTTATCCGAGAAAGTGTTGTTAATGAACTGGTGCTTTCTGAGCTGAATCAGATTATCCGCACTGCTAATTGTGATGAAAAATCACTTGCGGAATTGTTGTCTAAGAATAATGAAACAGCATCACGCAAGCAGGCTGCAAAACAGAAAAAGGAGCTTGCAGCTGCACAGAAAAGGTATGATGAGCTTGACCGAATGTTCAATCGTTTGTATGAGGATAACGTTAACGGAAAAATATCCGATGAGCGTTTTGCGAAAATGTCTGCTTCATACGAAAGTGAACAAGCAGAACTTGCAGATACTATTAAGAACATTTCCGAAAGCTTGAATAATGATAAGACCGAGCAGGATAATATCAGACGGTTTGTTTCTGTTGCGAAAAAGTACACCGAATTGACCGAGCTTTCAACAGAAATTCTGCACGATTTTATTCAGAAGATCGTTGTTCACGCTCCCGATAAGTCAAGCGGAAAGCGTGTTGTTCAGATTGATATTTACTACAATTTTATAGGCAAGATAAATGATTGAAAAGAAAAATCTGAGCCATTTGAAGTGACGGCTCGGATTGATGAGATGGGTTTGTATCCTTATTGCAGCTGCGTAAAATCGCCCTTTTCTCGTAAGCTTCTCTTGTTGTGGTGGGCTTTCCGACAAATAATACAGGCCAGTATTTTGATTGATAGTCAGGTACATCGGCGGCTTTGATAATACGTTTTGCAAGACCGACAGCGATAGTATTATAGTGCTGCGGAGTGTCGCCGTATTTATCAGAAAGTTCCTTGCAGGTAGTATCTCCTCCCATATCATAAATAAGCTTTATGACATTTAAACTCTTTTCGTCGAATACGTTTTTATCTTTTAGCAGACCAAGCCAGTCATCTGTTGTAAGACAGGGGGAGTATTCTTCAAGGGAGGGAAAGTAGTTGTCAGATGATTTTTCATAAAATCTTGCAAGATAAAATCCAAAATCAATAGTAATTGTTCTCAGTTCGGGGTCGGCATAGCAAGTATCCGTGACAGCTTTATCAAACATTTGACGTATATCACTATCAGCTTTCAAAAATTCACATATTTCATCATACATCTTAAATCCGTCAATCATATTCTGAGCAGAACCGTTACGCTTCGGAGTATATGTATCGTCCAATTCATCAGCAACAGCTTTATAGAGTTCGTATTTGTAAATATAGTATTTATCAGGATACATGAGCCATAAATATGTGCTGACAGCATTTGTATTCTGATAATGCTTTTTCCATGTTCCGTTATCATATTTAGCTCTGATCTCTTCTGCGGCATTGATAAACGTTTCTATACGCTGAGTAAGATCCGTACTCTCATCAAAAAGATAGATAAACATCTTTCGGGTCGCTTCATCATCAGCTTTGGCAAATTCCAGTATCATTTTTCTGGGATAAGCATAACCGGATGCAAGAAGATTTGAAGTTTTATCTGTTGCTTTCTTAAACATTTCACCAAAATTATCGGCTTTAAAGTCCCAGTTATCCTGAAAATGCTTTACTGCTTCCCATTTGTATCTTTCGTCTTTCCAGTGATTTGGAAAATGTTTTTTATATTCAGCAACTGCTTTTTCAAGTTTTTCTGTGTTTATCATTTTGACCTCCGATTTAATTATAAATACCAAAACAGATGAAAATACTGTGATTTTTTAAGATATAATGCGCTCTTTCCATTTTATTATATCACATACCTCTCGTGTTAGCAAGGGGCTGTTTTGAAAAAGAACCTCCCCGACTGATTTCCTTGGCAGCGAGTATGAAAATGATGACAGAACGGATTTAATTTGCAAGTTTGAGAAATTCTATAATAATGCTTGCCCTTGCAGGCTATACCGTACCCCATTTGCCTGCAAGGGCTTTTTTGCAAAAGTCTATAAAACTATCTTGTAAACTGCTTGAAAAAATGATACAATATAAGTGTATGGTTTTAGGTAAGTCCGGATGAAAATTCATTCGGAATTATCATATCATATTCTTAAATCAAAACAGATAAGAGGTACCTCACCATGATAAAACCCATAGTAAAAGACATTTTTTCCCTCAGCCAGAAATCAGCACCCGCAACAAAAGATGACTTGCAGATCGGAAGAGATCTTCAGGACACGCTTGACGCAAACAGAAGTCATTGCGTTGGTATGGCTGCAAACATGATCGGCGTAAGGAAGAATATAATCATTGTAAGTACAGGCGTGGCGGATATCGTAATGTTCAATCCTGTTCTTGTGAAAAAAGATACTCCCTATGAAACAGAGGAAAGCTGTCTGTCCCTGAGCGGCGTCAGAAAGACTGAAAGATACCGGAATATCGAGGTTGAGTATTATGACTTTTCATGGAAAAAACGCCGTCAGAAGTTCTCGGGTCTGCCGGCTCAGATATGTCAGCATGAGATAGATCATTTGTCCGGGCGGATTATTTAAGGATTTGTAGACTTTTACAAAATGCGAGAAAATTATCCGGAAGGCATACATTTCTTGTCAAACAAAAACGATTTATCGGAAATAATCTTGATTTATAAGAATTTTATTAGGATTCTAAAAGACAAAATGCGATTTTACAAGAAAATCATCTTGACAGATTCTAATAAAATGTGTATAATTATATCAGGGAGGCGATAATAATGCTTGAAAATGAGCTTGTTGATCTGATAAAAAATATACAGTCGGTCCGCAGCGAGAGCAATAGAATAGAGATAAAAGCAGCAAACAAAGGATGTCCTAAGGTAAGGGATACGCTGTCTTCCTTTTCAAATCAATCGGGCGGAGGAGTTATTGTCTTCGGCGTTGATGAAAATGACAGCTATAATGTATGCGGAGTTTACGACGCTGCCGATCTTATGAAAAAGATAGAATCACAATGTCAGGAAATGACGCCCGTGATAAGACCGCTGTTTACCGTTGCCTCAGCTGACGGAAAAACTGTTGTGTCTGCGGAAATACAGGAGATAGACAATGCAGATAAGCCTTGCTTTTACAGCGGTGTCGGCAGGCTGAAGGGTTCGTATATCAGGTCGGGCGACGCAGACAGGCTGATGACTGAATACGAAGTGTACAGTTACGAAGCATTCAAGAAAAAAATTCAGGACGAACTTCGGGTCTGCGAGAGAGCGGTTATAAAAGATATTCAGAATAGTGCATTTGAATTTTATTTTGATCTTTTAAAAAGCAAAAAGCCAAATCTTGCGGGGCTGTCAAATGAAGACCTATGCCGTTTGCAGGGTTTTACTGATGACGGCAAGCCTACTCTTGCAGGTCTTATGCTTTTCTCAAGCTATCCGCAGGCATTTTTCCCACAGCTTTGCATAACGGCGGTATCTGTACCCGGAACTCAGATCAGCAGTACGGGAAGCGTCGGAGAAAGATTTATCGACAACAAAAGGCTTGACGGAACTCTTGTTCAGATGCTGAATGACGCTTTGCTGTTCGTACGAAAAAATATGAAGACTGCAACGATCATAGACCCGGACACAGGCAAAAGAACGGACAAGACAGAATACCCTGTTATAGCTATAAGGGAGCTTATTCTCAACGCACTTGTCCACAGGGATTACAGCATACACACCGATTCCGCACCTATAACTATCAGAATGTTCAGCGACCGTTTTGAGATAGAAAATCCGGGCGGGCTTTATGGCAGAATGACCCTTGACAGACTTGGAAAAGTCTCTGCCGATACCAGAAATCCTGCGATCGCCAATGCAATGGAGATATTAGGCGAGACCGAGAACCGTTACAGCGGAATACCTACTATCATAAATGCAATGGAGCAAAATGGTCTGCCTGCCCCGAAATTTGAAAGTGACAGAGGAATTTTCAAGGTAACGTTATACAACAAAGTTACAGAAAATCCCGTTCTTGATCCCAATGAAGCAGAAATACTCAGCTTCTGCAAAACCCCAAAGAGCAGAAATGAATTAGAGTTACTTTTCAAGGGTAGAATGACCATTGCTTATGTTATGGAAAAATATGTAAAACCCATGGTGGCAAGCGGCAGGATAGCGCTGACTATTCCCGATAAGCCGAAAAGCAAGTATCAGAGGTATTTTGCTGTTAGGTGATGGGAGTATAATTATAATTGTATGTTTTGCTCTTTTTGCCGATTTGTTCACTTTTGGGTGTACTGGGGGTGACAGAGGAGCAAAGTGAAAAAGCAAATAAAGTGGATGAGAGTAAAAATAAGTCAAGTACAGATACGAGTAATTCATCAACTGGGGCATCCTTAACTACGGCTTTTGTTAGCATATCTATACTTGGATTGATATTGATTGCAATAAGGAAAAAGTAATCTGTTTTTGGAGAACGCACTATGCAGGGACCAGATCTTTATGCGAATATGACATAAAAAAGGTTCGGTGAGTAATATCATCGAACCTTTATGTTTTGCGTGTTTATTCGTTTATTTGGTTTTGCAGGTCTTAACATCGCTCGCCTCGCCCCAGTAATTGACGTCATTCACCTTGCGGTAAGCCTTGACCTTGTACTGATAAGAGGTCTTTGCCTTTCTTCCGCTGTCACGGTAGGTATTCGCCGAACCGTCCTTTATCGTTGCGATAACCACATACTTTTTCGTTTTGGGATCATAGCGGTACACACGGTAGCCCGTTGCACCCGTTACGGTGTTCCAGTTTATGCGGACTGCGCTTGCGGTCGAGCTGTACGACGATTTCATCACTACTTTTGCAGGCTTTGTCGTGGTAGTCATTGTGTCCGACGATTCGCCCCAGTAGGTCTTGCCGTCTGACTTCGCATAAGCCTTGACTTTATATTTGTAGGTCGTGCCTGCTTTTAAGCCGGTCTGCTTATAGGTGAGAGTGTCTGCGCCGGAAAGTGTGGCGGCTTTTTCCCACTTCTTTGTTGAGGTGTTGTAGCGGTAGATTCTATATCCTGCGGCATCTTCTACCTTGTTCCAGTTTATTCTTATTGCAGTATCGGTACAGCTGAACGTTGTCGGCTTGACTGTCGCTACAGTTTTCTTTGGCGTGTAGTTGTCTTTATATGATTCTCCGCACTCTGTGCAGGTGTGGAGAGTATAGCCCTGCGATTCATAGGTCGGTTCTACTACTGTGGTTTTATAGGTGTGAGCGGTTTTCGCAATAGTCTTTGTTTCCGTTTTTCCGCAGGCGGAACAAGTCCTCGTCTGAGTGCCTGTTTCCTTGCAGGTAGCTTTCTTCGTGGTCTTCCATGCGCCGAACTTGTGACCTGTTGCCGGAACAGTTTCCTGCGCCTTTATAACTTCGCCGCATACCGAACAATGCGAACCCTCGGTTTTGCCGTCCGCCGTGCAGGTAGCCGCAACTGCTTCGTCGGTTACTGCGGTATGACCTGTTGCGGAGATTGTTTCTGTATAAGTATCTCCGCATTCGGCGCAGGTGTATGTTCTTTCGCCTGCTGCGGTGCAGGTTGCGGATTTTGTTACTTCGGATTTGTAGCTGTGGGTGTGGAAATGAATGTTGGCATTAGTCAATTCGTCATTATATTTTCCTATACTGATCTTATCCCAGTCTTCTTCTGAACCGGTGTAATATACATCGGTAAGGCTTGTGCATTTATCAAATACCGAACTTTCAATACTTGTAACGCTGTCGGGAATCACAATCTTTGTGAGGCTATCACAAGAAAGAAACGCATATTCTCCAATGCTTGTAACACCATTAGGAATAGAATATGATGTTCGTGAATTTCCAACCGGATATTGCACCAGTTCATCTTTATTCTTATTGAACAAAACTCCATTTTCTGATGAATAGTACTTATTTTTCGAATTAACATATATGTTATTAAGGCTAGTGCAATAAAAAAATGCATGTTTTCCAATGTTTGTGACACTGTCAGGAATTGTTATGCTTGTTAGACTTCTACAGTACTTAAATGCATAAATTCCAATGCTTCTAACACTATTGGGAATTGTAATATCTTTAAGGCTTGTGCATATACCAAATGCACCAGCCCCAACGCTTGTAACACTGTCAGGAATTTCTATACTTGTAAGTCTTCTGCATTCCTCAAACGCATAATCTCCGATGCTTGTAACGCTGTTGGGAATCGTTACGCTTTCAAGGCTTTTGCAGTTTTCGAACGCCATATATCCAATGCTTGTAACGCCGTCAGGGATTGTTACGCTTGTAAGGCTTGAACAGTTATAAAATGTGTATTTTCCAATGCTTGTAACACTGTCAGAAATTGTTACACTTGTAAGGCTTTCGCAGTTACTAAACGCCGAATCTCCAATGCTTGTAACGCTGTTGGGGATTATTATGCAATCAAGGCTTTCACACTTTCGAAACGCACCCTCTCCAATTCTTGTAACACCGTTTGGAATCGTCACGCTCGAAAGGTTTGTGCAGTTTTCAAACACCTTATCTCCAATGCTTGTAACATTATCAGGAATTGTGACATTTCCACTACATATTGCGACATCAATTAATATTCCATTAACTATAACAAATGGACTTTCTGTATGTTTGTTTTCAAGCCATTTCGTGCCACTAAACGCACTTGCTTCAATCGTAGTAACACTGTCTGGAATCGTTATGTATGTAAGACCGGACCATTCAAATGCCGATTCTCCGATACTTGTAACACTGCTGGGTATTGTTACGCTTGTAAGGCTTTCACATTCGAAAAACGCATATGATTCAATTCTAGTAACACTGTTAGGGATTGAAATATTTCCACTGCATGTTTTCCATCAATCAGAATTCCATTTATTACGACTAATGGATTTTCTTTGCGTTTGTTTTCAAGCCATAACGTGTCACCAAATGCACCCCCTCCTATGCTTGTAACGCTGTCAGGGATTGTTATGCTTGAAAGATTTCTACAATTAGCAAATGCACTAGATTCAATGATTGTAACACTGTCAGGAATTGTTACGCTTGTTACTCTTGGGTTACTATTAAATGACGTACTGCTAACGGTTGTAACCTTTTTTCCATCAATAGTGCTAGGGATAGTTACGGCACCGCCGTTGCCCGTATAGGAGGATATCTTGACTGTCCCATCATCAAGAACCCAATAAATATAATCCCCGTAAGTTTCCGCACTCGCCGTCACTGCCGTATCAAAAACCGAAAATCCGCTCTCCGCCGCCGGCATCGCCAAGCTTCCGAAAACCATTGTGAGGGCAAGCACGCCTGCCAAAATTCTTTTCATAATAAAACCTCCTAAATATAGTCAGTATTTAACTGCTATAAATGAAGAGTCTCAAAATACGCCGGAGGTTTTAAATTACTTAGTAAAATATTTGTTAATTGGTATAAACTTATACCAAAATGGCAGGAATCAAATAAATCTGATATATTTTTTCTTTTTTTAAAATTATTTAAACGATACAATGCGATTGTTTTCGTCTGTGATGGAAGGGTCATCAATGGTGGACTCGATATAAAGCGTGTCTTCCGAAGAGTGATGCCCATACTTTTTTTCATGGGGTCGAGCTGCCGGATATCAGCCTGATATCCAAATAACCTTGACAAATTGCAGTATCCGTTGTATACTGTAAAATCGGAGCGGCTAATTTTTCAAGCCGCTCCAATATAACAATTATATCACAGTTTTCGTTTTTACAGAGATTTTTCTTGGAGAGCCTAAAATTATATATATTGGATTAATTATTATTTTCTATTGAACTTTTTTGCGTATTTAGTCTCTCCTCAACAACCCCTAAAGCCTGAAATATAGACAAATAAGAGCAAAAG
>JBJERC010000047.1:0-8884 GCA_051882075.1 Oscillospiraceae bacterium
ATTTCGAAGGCGGTTATATGACAACAGTGCTATACGGAGTATAAAGCCGTGCAAATACCTGATTTTCGGGGGTTTATGGGGGATTTTTGCGGGGTGGGGTGATAAAGTCGGGAAACGGCTTTACACATAATTATCATAAAACCGATACCGTATTTTCAGAAAAAGAATATAAAAAAATCTGAAAAAGTCTTTTCTTTTGATTAATAATATGGTATAATATACTTTAACGATTATTTTAGTAATCTGAACGAAAGGAAAGCTTGACATATGGCAAATAAATTCATCGGTTCAAAGTGTCTTGTGTGTGAAGAGGTCTTTAAAGAAGGCGACGACGTCGTGGTATGTCCCGACTGCGGAACTCCGTATCACAGAGAATGCTGGAAAAGCAGCAATAAATGTATAAATGATGAACTTCACGAAACGGGAGAAAGCTGGCAGCCCGATTCGGAAAAGGTCGACTCCTCACAGCAGATAAGATGCATGAGGTGCGGAACGGTAAACACCTTAGGTCAGAAATTCTGCGGCGAATGCGGACTTCCGCTGATGACAGGCAGCGACGACGAACGCCCCTTCCCGAACGCCGCAGGAAATATGCAGAATAACGCAGCGGGTCAATACGGCGCACCGGGAAATTTCGGACCCTATCCCAACCGGAATATGAACAATAATCAGTTCAACGGCGCAGGCTTCGGCGGTATGTCTGTTCAGCAGATAAAACTTACGGAGGAATCTGACATAAACGGCATAAGGCTTGGCGATTTCTTTGAATATACAGGAAGAAAATCGCTCTCGATCATTGCAAATTTCGTTAAGTTTGCAAAAACCGGATCGAAGATCTCATTCAATATCGCTGCCCTGTTTTTCCCCGAATATTATTTCTTTTATCGCAAAATGAATAAAAAAGGCATACTGTTCTTTATCATTACATTCCTACTGTCGATCCCCTCGCTTATTTACTACGGACAGTCGGGCGATTTCGGAATGGTTCTTTTTCATACTACCATTAATATAAAAGGCACCGCATTTCTCACAATAATGAATGTATGCTCGCTCGCGAGCACTTTAATGAGCGTGATAACGGGTCTTTTTGCGAATTACTGGTATTATCAGAAGGCAAGAACGGATATTTTAAGCGTGCGCGCCGGAGACTGCGCCGACGAACAGGCAATCAAGGAACGCATACGCATAAAAGGCGGAACTTCGTGGAAAAACGTTATCGCAGCGGCTGTTCTGACATTTATTTTCTCACTTGGCTTCTGGCTTGCAATGACGGCGGTTTTCTGACACATAATTAACAAAAAATTTACAATCAGAGTTTCACTCGATAATTGACTTATCGGGTGAAATGTGTTATAATAACTCTGTTGCGTATTTTCGCAGCAAATCCTTGCTTGTACATTCGGTACAGGCTTAATATCCACAAGGAGGTGCACATTTAAAATGGCAAAGATCAATGAGACCTATGAGGTTATCGCAGTTTTCAGCTCGAAGAGCGGTGAGGAAAACGTTAAGGCTCTTACCGAAAAGTTTGACGAACTGATCAAGGCTAACGCTACGGAGGTTACTATCAGCGATTGGGGCAAGAGAAAGCTTGCTTATGCGATCAATTATGAGACCGAGGGTAATTATGTACTCTGGAACTTCACATCAGACACATCATTCCCTGCTGAGCTTGAGCGTGTATTCGGTATCACCGAAGGCGTTCTCCGTTTCTTAGTTACGGTAAAGTAATAACCCCGAAAGAGAAAGGACGAAATTATGCTGAACAAAGTTATTCTCATGGGCAGGATCACTCGTGATTTGGAATTAAGACAGACCCCGAACGGCGTTCCTGTACTGACATTCACTATCGCAATCGACCGCAGCTTTGTCCGTCAGGGTGAAGAACGCCAGACAGATTTTATCACTTGCGTTGCATGGAGAAATCAGGCGGAATTTATCAATCGTTATTTTGCAAAGGGCAGAATGATCGCTGTAGTAGGCAATCTCAGAACCCGCACATATGACGATAAGAACGGCACTAAGCATTACGTTACTGAGGTTTTCGTTGACGAGGTTTCGTTTACAGGAGAAGCCAAGCAGAGCGGGAACGGCGGATATGCTCAGAATTCTTACGGACAGAATAATGGATATTCTCAGGGCGGCGGTTATCAGAATAATTATCAGCAGCCGCAGAGCGCACCGAACAATAACGCAGGAGCGGCTCAGCCTGAAAGTTCCGTTGGTATCGGAGAATTCGGAGAATTTGAAGTATACAGCGACGACGGCGTACCTTTCTAAAAATCAGTATTGCGTTAAATGTTTAAATGGTTAGGAGGATCGACATGGAAAGAGGATCAAGACCTATAAAGAGAGGTCGTAAGAAAGTTTGCATGTTCTGTGTAGACAGAGCTGAAAAAATCGATTATAAAGATATCGCAAAGCTCAGAAAGTGCATGACTGAAAGAGGAAAAATTCTTCCCCGCAGAGTAACCGGTACTTGCGCTTATCATCAGAGAGAGCTTACATCAGCTATAAAGAGAGCACGTCACCTTGCTCTTCTGCCTTACGTTGCAGACTGATCTGTAAAGGCAAATTCATTGCAGATATAAAGGTATCCGAAAACTGTTTCTCGGATACCTTTTTTTCACATAAATAAACGAAAATTACCTTTATAAAACACTTGAAATTTTCTTATAAATATGATATTATTATAATATCTTGTCATACAATAACTCAATCTCACAGCTCTTTGTGCGATAAATCATTTAAAAGGAGCATTTATGGAAAATATAGAAAATATAGAATTTACAGAACATACAGAAAATGCAATTGCTCTTGACGAGCTTTTTAATGACAGCGAAACAGTCGCTTTTCCCTGCGTGCCGACAAGGGGGATAGTTCTCTATCCTAATATGACTCTTAATTTTGAGGTCGGAAGAGAAAAGTCGATCTATTCAATAAAGAAATCAATAGCGGAAGGAAGTTTTATTTTTATCGTTTCACAAACAGATAATAATATTGACGATCCGCAGCTTTCAGATATTAACCCAATAGGAACGATCGCGTCGATCGTGCAGCTTGTTGAGATCAAAGGCGGAACTTACAGATGTCTTGTCGAAGGAATTTCAAGGGCGGAGCTTATTGATTTTTCTTCGGAGGATAACGGCTTTGAAGCCACGGTATTCAGAATGAACGATTATGAACCCGAGGTCTTTTCCGAGGAGGAGCTTGAAGCGCTTAAAAGAAAACTTAAGGACGAGCTTGCCGACTATATAAGCTATCTTCCGAATCCTCCTCAGGACGAATTCGCAGATGACATTTTCCTGCTTGAAGATCCTAAAGAGCTTTTTGAAGGCGTTGCTTTCAATATCCCTCTCTCCCCTGCTCAAAGACAGGAGCTTCTTGAGCTTGGTTCGGCAGGCGAAAAGCTTGAAAAGCTTCTCATTTTTCTTGCAAGAGAAACCGATATTTTAAAGCTTGAAACAAAGATCAGCGATAAGGTACACAGCGCGGTCAATCAGAATCAGCGTGATTTCTACATAAGAGAACAGATCCACGCTTTGCAGGAGGAGCTTGGAGAAACGCCTGATATGCAGGGTGATACCGAGGAGGTAGATCTTTACAGAGAAAAGCTTGCGGCTATTTCAAATATCAGCGAAGACGCAAGAAGCAAAATTTCCGAAGAGATCGACAGGCTCGCTAAAATGCCCTCGTTCTCACAGGAAGCTGCGCTTATAAGAAGCTATCTCGACACCTGTCTTTCGCTTCCTTGGGACTCAAAAAGCGAAGAAACAGCCGACGTTGAAGCTGCACAGAGAATACTCGATGAGGATCACTACGGAATTAAAAAGGTCAAGGACAGAATACTCGAAAATATCGCCGTCCGTGCCTTAACGCCCGACGTTAAGGGACAGATAATCTGTCTTTCGGGTCCTCCGGGAGTCGGAAAAACAAGCCTTGCGAAATCTATCGCACGAGCTCTCGGAAGAAAGTATGTAAGAATCTCACTCGGCGGAGTAAGAGATGAAAGCGATATCAGGGGTCACAGAAAAACCTATCTCGGAGCGATGCCGGGCAGAATTATCGCTGCGCTAAAGCAGGCGGGTACTTCAAATCCGGTAATGCTTCTTGACGAAATTGACAAAATGGCTAACGATTTCAGAGGCGACCCGTCCTCAGCTATGCTCGAAGTTCTCGACTCGGAGCAGAATTCGCAGTTCAGGGATCACTATACCGAGATCCCCTTCGACCTGAGCGACGTGCTTTTTATAACGACGGCAAATAATACCTCGCTCATCGCCCCTCCCCTGCTTGACAGAATGGAGCTTATCGAACTTTCAAGCTATACGAGAGAGGAAAAATTCCATATCGCAAAGGAACACCTTATCCCCAAGCAAATGAAAAAGTACGGTATCGACGAGTCGATGATGAGAATTACCGACGGCGCGATCTATACGCTTATCGACAGCTATACGAAAGAATCAGGCGTGAGAAAGCTTGAAAGAGAGATCGCTTCGCTTTGTAGAAAAGCGGCTAAGCAGATAGTTTCCGGCGAAAACAAGGTACTGTTCAAAGCAAATAATCTGGAAAAATATCTCGGAAACAAAAAATATCTCGACGATTACTTTGTTTCAAAGCCGTGCGTAGGCTGCGTAAATGGTCTTGCATGGACTTCTGTCGGCGGCGTGATAATGCCTCTCGAGGTGCTTGTGCTTGACGGCAAGGGCAAGATTGAGGTAACAGGCTCGCTCGGCGACGTTATGAAGGAGTCGGCAAAGCTTGCGGTCAGCAACGCAAGGCGTCTTGCAAAGACTTACGGCATAAGCTCCGATTTTTATGAGAAGAAGGATATTCACATACACGCTCCCGAAGGCGCTGTCCCCAAAGACGGCCCCTCCGCAGGCGTTACCATGACGACCGCTATCATCTCCGCACTGTCGGGAATAAAGGTGCGCTCGGACGTTGCGATGACGGGCGAGATAACGCTGACGGGAAAGGTTCTGCCGATCGGCGGTCTGAAAGAAAAAACAATGGCGGCATATAAGAGCGGAGTAAAAACCGTTATCATTCCGAAAGCCAACAAGCCCGACCTTGACGAGGTAGACGATATAGTTAAGCAAAGCGTTGAGTTTATTACAGCCGACAGGATAGAAGATGTTCTCGCTGCTGCGCTTATCAAAAACGAGAGCCCTCGCCCTGCCGCAAACAGAGGCAGAAAGCCGAAAACTGTTCGCACAACGGAGGCAATATGAATTTTTCAAACGCAAAATTTCTAACCTCATACGGAAAGCTTTCTCAGCTTCCGAAATCAGACCGCCCCGAAATATGCTTTTCGGGACGATCTAACGTCGGCAAATCGACGCTTATTAATAAAATATTAAACAGAAAAGCTATCGCAAGGGTAAGCTCTGTGCCGGGAAAAACGGTCACGATAAACTTTTTCGAGCTTGAAAATATCTATCTTGTCGATCTTCCCGGATACGGCTATGCAAAGGTCTCGAAGGGCGAAAAACGAGGCTGGAGCGACCTTATCGGCGGTTATCTTGACGACGGCAGGCGGCAGCTTGCGCTTGTGATACAGCTTATTGATATGCGCCACGCTCCGACGAAGGACGATATTCAGATGATAAACTATCTTATCGACAACGAGTTGCCTTTCATAATCGTTCTTACTAAGTCTGACAAACTCAACAAGCGTGAGCGAGAGGAGCGAATGGCTGCTTTTTCAGAGGAAATACCATGCTTTGACGATATTACGGTAGTTCCCTTCTCCGCCGTTACTTTTGAGGGAGTCGAAACCGTCAGGGAGATAATCGAGGACGCTTCAAACGATTTTGAAGAGTATGTCGAAGAGGACGAAACATACGAAGAGGAGCTTATCGAAGATGAAAACACCGAGAAAGAGCCTTTCTCGCAAGCCTGCGTTGATGAAAGCGGCTTTCTTATTCCAAAAAACAGAAAATAATTTATCAAGGCGTACATGAATGGACTTTGTACGCCTTATTTTTTAACAAAGTGTAAAGATTTCAATTTGCTATTGACACAGCGATAAATTAGTGATATAATATTAAGGTACTCAAACGCAGAACAACGATTTGAAGTACGAAAATAATTAATATGGAGCAGTATCGAAGTGGTCATAACGGGCTCGACTCGAAATCGAGTAATCCTTTAATCGGGACCGAGAGTTCGAATCTCTCCTGCTCCGCCATTACAAAAGCCTGTAAACGCAACAGTTTACAGGCTTTTTCATTTTGCCTGTATAAAAACAGCCGAGGAACTTCTCCCCGGCTGTTTTTGCAAGCAATATTAACGGCAATACGTCTTGTAATTCTTTTCATTAAGCACGTTCAGCGCAAGATCGAGCGAGTCATGGTCATAAAACTCAATTCTGAGAACGCCCTCTTCAAACTCACGGTTGTTGATAATGCCGATATTTTTGATATTAATTCCCTTAAACGCAAGCATACTTGCAATAATGGCAATACCGCCCGCCTCGTCAACAAGGTCGACGAACATTTCATAGCAAACGGTACGAGAACGCTTGCTCGGGATAAACAGCGAATCTCTGTAATCCTTTGCTGATTGAAAATATTCAAGCAGATTATTCTTCTCGGAACCTTCTATTGCATTTTTAAGCTTTGTTATCTCACCGATATACTGCTCCATCAGATCAAGCAGCGGTTCTCTGTTTGATTCGCAGATATTTTCCCACATTACAGGCGAAGAAGCCGCTATCCTCGTCATATCTCTGAAACCGCCTGCCGCAATAGTTTTCATTGTTTCGTCGGGATCGTCGATACGCTTTACAAGATTTGTCAGCGCATATGAGATCATGTGCGGCAGATGGCTGATAGAAGCGGTTGAATAATCATGCTTTTTATAATCGAGGATAAGCGGAATAGAACCAAGCGATTTAACAAAAAGTCTGAATTCCTCGATCTGCTGCTCGGTATTGCATGAGGTCGGGGTAATGATATAATAAGCGTTTTCAAGAAGAAATTCGTCTGCGTTTTCAATACCCGTTTTCTCCGAGCCTGTCATCGGATGACCGCCGATAAAATTCTTTTCAAGCCCAAGCCTTTCGACCTCTTCATGAATCTCGGTCTTAGTGCTGCCGACGTCTGTGATGATACAGTCAGGCCTAATTATCGGCTTTAACTGCTTAAGATAATTGATATTATGAATAACGGGTGCGCAAAGAAAGATATGATCGCAGTCGGAAAAATCAGATACCGAAAATGATCTTTCGTTATCAATTATTCCCATATTATATGCCGTGTCAATAGTTTCCTGCCTTCTTGCCGACGCATATATTCTTGCGTCCGGGTCGTTAAGTCGAATTTTTTTAGCTATAGAGCCGCCGATAAGTCCAAGTCCGATAAATCCTATTTTTTTAAATGCCATAAATTATCCCTCGTTTAATTCTATATTCCTACTCTACTATTTTACCGCAAACCAAACGATATGTCAAGTGAAATAAAAAGAAACCTGCCGATTAAAAAATTTCGGCAGGCTTATGTTTTGGGTCACTGCTTATAGCCAATCTTCATTGTTTTGCCCTGAACGCTCACGCCGTCTGAAATCGACACAGGCAGGATTTCGCTGTCCGAAAGGTCGATAGTATCGCCGTCGTTAAGCTCGACTCCCGTTGCGAGCAAAAGCTCTGCGATAGATATTATAAGACGGTAAAGCTCGTCGGGCTTTGCCTTTGAGTCTACGATCTCTATTTCCCTTTTACCGAAGCTCTCCATTCCCGACGTATAAGCGCAAATCAAGCTCTCCTTTGTAATATACATTCCGACATGGATAAGTACGGGCATAGGCAGGTCGCCGTTTTTTAGCGGCTGAGAAAACTTCAGATAAAAATCCTTTTCATACACAGTCGGATTTTTATACACGCCGATAGTATTTTTAAGACGAAGCATTGAAGAAACGATCTTTACAAGCAGCTTTGCCTGCTCAAGCTCGTCGGTCTTTTCCATAATGGCGACCATAACGTTTGCACCATGCTTTGCGACCTCGGCTTCTCCGTTTTTCCAGAGAAAATTATTCTTAACGCTTTCCTCCGCTTCATTATCGGGAACCTTGCAGGGCAGAAGCGAACAGGCAGCGGTCATTCCGTCTGCTCTGAAAACGAGCGCATTGTCCTTTACGTCGTCCTGAGGAACAATATTCCAATCCTCTTTAAGATAATGACGAAATCTCGGCCAATCCATATTTGCATCTTTAAAGAGAACAAAAGCGGCAAGCACCTTGCTTTCTCTTTCGTTATTATTTATATCCTTTATTTCCATTTCATTTCCTCTCATTAAAACCGGTGTAAAAATACATATTCAAAATAAAACAGGCGGAAAAAGAATATCCGCCCGTAATAAAATCAGATAATAAGCCGTCAGATCTTTGAATAACCGAAGCTGTTAACAATAGCATCAACCTTTCGTCCTGCCTTACACATCGGGCACTGGCTTGAACCGAAGGTCTCGTATCTCGGAAGATCTTCATCATAGAAAATAGCGTGAACGTCAATTCCGTTCGACTGCTTGATAGCCGAGAATATTGCGCCGATAGCCGCAAGATGTCCGTTGTAATACTGCAAACACTCGATAGCGCTCTGAATGCTCTTTCCTGTTGAAGCCGAGGAAATAAGCAGAAGTATCTGCTTTCCCCAGATCTTCTTCTGAGTATTATCTCTGAAAATCATCTGATTACAGGAATTCACCTCGGGAGTGATGACGGAAATATCCGAACCGCTGTTGATCCCCGATTCAGCAAGGTTCTCGGCAAGGAATGCGCCGAGCATCTGAGTTCCCTCAAGACAAATAATCGTATCTATACAAGTTGACGAATATGTTGCGGCAAGCTCCTTTGCGGCTTCTCTTGCCATTTTATGACTTGTTTT
>JBJERC010000048.1:0-8865 GCA_051882075.1 Oscillospiraceae bacterium
AATTCTAAATATTCTTTTGTTTTTTCAGCTGTCTACTTGACAGGGGGCACTTCAGACCCTATCTGCCCCTTGTTTTGCACTTTATTCCCCGAACAGCGTTTTGTTCCTGTAAGCGTCGATCTTTTCGTTCAGCCGCTCGATGACCCGTTCGTAACCCTCTGCGGAAAATTCTTCCTCAAACTCCTCGGCGACCTCGGAAAGCTCAAGACAAAGACTGCCGTACCAGATAACGACCTTTAAGACAGGCGGCTCGTCCTTCGCTTTAGGGATTATTTTATAGTTGAAATCTTTAAGAAGACTGCCCGACCATATGTTCCCGAAATCAAAATAGGCAAATGTCGGCACGTCGATATATCCGTGATACATGATCTCTCCTCCTCGCTACGAATATGATAACATAACTTCGTAAAATTGTCAAGATAACTTGTAAACTTGTCATGAATTATTGACAGCAAATTTTATTTGTGATATAATTAATTAAAATTAAATAACAAAAAATAAAAAATATTTTAACTTAGAAAGGAAACACGATTATGGAAACAGACGCATTATCCCGGAATGTGCTTGAAGTCAAAGGACTCTCAAAGCAGTACAAAAAGGGTGTTTATGCAAGTCATGACGTAAGCTTTTCTGTCGGCAGGGGAGAGATATTCGCTCTTATAGGCCCTAACGGCGCAGGAAAAACTACCACGATACGCATGATAGCCACTCTTTTAAAGCCGACGGAGGGCGACGCTCTTGTTGCAGGTCATTCTATCACGAAAGAGGCTGAAAAGGTGCGTGAAAACCTCACCTATCTTCCCGACGAGGCAGGCGCTTACAAGAACATGACGGGCAGGAATTATCTTAAATTCATGGCGGAAATTTATGCCGGCTCAAAGCAGGAGGCGGAAGAGTATGTTAAGCGTGCGGAGGAGATCTGCGGTCTCGGCGACAGGCTGAACGATAAGGTCGAGTCCTATTCAAGAGGTATGACAAGAAAGCTTCTGCTTGCAAGAACTATCATGTCAAGACCTGCTATCGCTATCCTTGACGAGCCGACCTCGGGGCTTGATATTATAAATGCGCTCGAGATACGCCGTATGATAAGAGAGCTTGCGGCGGACGGAATGAGCTTTCTGCTCTCCTCGCACAATATGCTCGAGATAGAGTACGTTTCCGACAGAGTAGGCATAATCGCAGGCGGAAAGCTTCTCGAAACGGGAACGCCCTCGCAGCTGCTCGAGGAATACGGCGCGCAGAATCTTGAAGAAGTATTTGAAAAGGTGGTGAAGCAGAAATGAAATTTTCGGCTTTGTTCCGTAAGGAAATGAGAGAAATGCTCTCGCTCCAGAATATTCTTCTGCTTGTCATAATGCTTATCGTTATGTATGGAATGGGCGGAATGGTCAATTCTTCTATTGAAAAGGCGCAGGAGGAAAGCTCAAAGGTTTCTATCTGCGACCTTGACAACACCGATTTTTCAAAGTCGGTCATCTCGTTTATCAAGCGTCCTACCGCCGATATGAAAAACGACGTAACGCTTATCGAGCTTGAAAGCGACGATTATTCCAAAGAGCTAAAAAGGCTCGGACTTAACAGCTTTATAATCATTCCCGAGGGCTTTACCGACAAGATAAACGCAGGCGAGCAGGCAGAGGTAATTTATGTAAGCGAAATGACCTCGCTTGCGACTATGGCGAACGTAAACACCGGCTCGGAAACGGCAGTGCAGCTTATCGAGGCGGCGCTCAAATCGGCTATCTATTCAAATAAGGTGTCGAAAAGACAGCTTACCGACGACGAGGTAAAGCAGCTAAACGCTCCCGTTACCGTCAAGGAAAACACGATAGTCGGCAGCAAGACCGCCGAGATCTCGCAGCTTATAATCTATTCGGCGGTTTATAATCAGAGCCTGTTTATGCCGCTTATCGTGTATGTGCTTATTCTTCTCGGCTCGCAGACGATGATAAACGCCGTTACCGCCGAAAAGATTGATAAAACGCTCGAAACGCTTCTTTCCGCTCCTATTTCAAGGCTCAGCGTTATAAGCGCAAAAATGCTTGCGGCGGCGGTCGTTGCGCTGCTTAATGCCGTTGTGTATCTTATCGGAATGAACGGCATGACAAGCTCTATGACAGGCTCGCTGCCCGAAACTTACAGCGACGCCGTAGCGCAGCTCGGTCTGACCTTTACGCCTAAGCATTATCTGCTTATCGGAGTTCAGATGCTCCTTTCAACGCTTATCGCCCTTGCGGTCGCAATGATACTCGGAGCGTTTGCAAAGAATATAAAGTCCTCTCAGGTGCTTCTGATGCCGATAATGCTTATTACGATAATCCCGTTTATGGCTTCAATGTTCGTTGATATAAGCAAGCTGCCCGGCGCCGTAAAGTATCTGCTTTATGCGATACCCTTTACGCACACGTTTATGGCTTCCGACTGCGTTATCTTCGGAAAGACCGAGCTTTACGTTTTCGGACTTGTATATCAGATAATTGCGCTTATTGCCTGCATGACTATCGCTATAAGGATATTCACAAGCGACAAGATTTTTACAGCCTCCGAATCGGTTTCGGCAAAGGGACTTTTTAGCAGGAAGAAAAAGCAGGCTGAATGATTTTATTTTAAGGAAGGAAACAGCTAAAATATGAAAAAATTAAACAAATGGGCGGCTGCCGTTATAGCCGCCGCCTTGACCTTTTCGCTCGCCTCGTGCAGTCTTTCCGACACGGAAAAAGAGGATAAAAAAAGCGCCGACAGCTCTTCGGTTCAGACGGACGACGACAGCGTTCCTGTCGTTACGCTTCCTGCCGATAACGAGTCTGAAAGCGAAACAGAGTCATCCGCAGACAGCGTTGCGGACGATACGCAGCCGCAGGGAGATTACGCTCCGGCAATGTGGAAGGTCACTTCTCCTGAGGGCAATTCGATATACATGATGGGTTCGATGCACGCACTCAAACCCGAGTGCTATCCGCTGCCTGAGTATATAGAGAACGCTTACGAGGGAGCGGACATTCTTGCGGTCGAGTGCGACATAACCGATTTTTCAAAGACGGCTTCTGCGAGCGTAAAGCAGTTTGAAAAGCTGTATTATGACGAGGGAACGCTCAAAGACCATATCCCATCCGACCTTTACAGCGACCTTGAAAGCTATCTTTCAGCGCACGGGGAAAAGATAGAGCTTTACGAAAGCTATCAGCTTTGGTTTATAAGCTCGGTGCTTGAAAATCTTGCGATAGAAGACGCAGGTCTTTCAACGGGCGAGGGAATCGACGCTTATCTTTTAAACGACGCTCACGACAGCGGCAAGGAGATATATGAGGTTGAGACGATAGATTTCCAGATGGATCTTCTTCTCGGATTTTCGGAGGAGACCTATGAGGTTCTTCTAAGCGGATACAGCGCCGAAAACATCGACGATATCACAGCCGAATATCTTGAACTTTATAACGCATGGAGAACGGGCGACGTTGATTATATCGCAGGAAGCGGCGAGGACGATGAGCAGACTCTGCGTGAAGAGATTCCCGACATTACCGACGAGCAGATCGCTCTTTACAAGGATTACAACAAGCAGCTGCTTACCGACAGAAATATCGGCATGGTAAAGGCGGCAAAACAGCTTATGGGCGACGGAAAGAACGTTTTCTACATTGTCGGACTTGCGCACTTTACAGGCGACGACGGAATAATCGCCCTGCTCGAAAAGGACGGCTATACCTGCGAACGTGTTGACGGTTAAAAATGATCTTTGAATAAAAAAATGCGGTGCATTTTGTGTGCATCGCATTTTTGTTTTTTTACTTCATCGAGTTTATTATCTCGTTCGATTTTGCATATATCTCGTCGGGGTCGGCGTTTATGAAAAATTCGCCGTTTTCGTAAAGCACCCTGCCTGCGCACATTGTGAGTCTTACATTCTGCTTGCTGCCGCTGTAAACGAGGTTGTTTACAATGCTGTTTATCGGCTGCATATTAGGCTGTTTAAGGTCGATAACGATAAGGTCCGCCTGCTTTCCGACGGCTATCGTGTCGCATTCGTCAAGCCCCATAGCGTGCGCCGAACCTGCCGTGGCAGCCTTTAGGACTTCAAAAGCGGGCATTGCTGCGGCGTCGTTTCGGCTCAGCTTTTGCAGTGCAGTCGCAAGGAACATTTCTCTGAACATATCGAGGCAGTTATTGCTTGAAGGACCGTCCGTGCCGACAGCAAGCTTGACCCCCTTTTCGAGCATTCTGCAAAGCGGCGCAGTTCCGCTTGCAAGCTTTGAATTTGAGCCGGGGCAGGTCACGGCGTAGACGCCTTTTTCACGGAAAATATCCATATCATGCTCGCTCATGTGAACGCAGTGGAAGCCTGCGCCGCCGAAGTCGTAAATTCCGAGGCTGTCAAAAAGCTCGGTCGGAGTCTTGCCGTATTTTTCAACACACTCACGAACTTCCTTTGCGGTCTCGGAGTTGTGAACGGAAACAGGCAGCTTATATTTTTTAGCCATTTCGCCAAGACCCTCCATAAGCTCGTAATCGGCGGTGTATTCCGCATGAAAACCGAGCCTGTAGGAGATAAGCGGATGAATACCGTTAAACTGCTTCATATAGCCGTCAAGACGGGCAAGATTCGAAGCCTCGCCCGAGATCGAGCCGCAAAGAACAGTTCGAAAACCGCTTTCAATGTTCGCTTTAACGTAGCTTTCCGGCTCGAAATACATATCGAACGAAGCGGTTATTCCGCTTGTGAGATATTCCATTATCGCAAGCTTTGAGAGATAATAGATATGCTCGCCCGTCAGCTTTGCTTCCATCGGGAAAATTTTCGTAAACAGCCATTCCTGAAGCGGAAGGTCGTCGGCATAGGAGCGCAGAAAGGTCATTGCCGAATGTGTGTGAGCGTTCTTGAACGACGGCATAAGCAGGTCGCCGCCGAGGTCGTATTCCTTTTCAAAAGCCGCACCTTTGAGCGTTTCGGCGTCGGGCGTTCCGACAAAAGCGATCTTGTCGCCGTCCGTCCACACCTCGCCGTTAAACAATTGAGAGCCGTTTTCCATTGTCAGCAATCTTGCGTTTTTAAATCTTATCATAAATTTTTCCTCCAAAGCATTTTACATTATATTAATTATATCAATTTGCCGCCTGCTTGTCAACGTCTTTACTATTTTTTTCATCGCACAAAGGGCTTGACAAGCCGCCTTGAATGTGCTATAATTATAACGATCACAATAGACTGTGTTCGGGGTGTACCACCATCGGTACAGACTTCGGGCGCAGTCTTTTTTGTTGTTTGGAAATTAATGGAGGTGTGAACATAAATGGTATTGATAAACGGTGAGGAGAAAAATGCCGCAGGTATGACGGTCATGCAGTGCCTTGAAGCCGAGGGGCTTGCGCCTGAACGTGTTGCCGTGATGATAAACGGCGAGATACTGCCGAAAAGCGACTATTCCGCAACAGTTATAGAGGACGGCTCGGAAGTTGATATAGTAGGATTCGTTGGTGGCGGTTGACTTAAAACCCGTAACGGGTTTTAAGTCTTGAAGTTTTGCTTTGAGGCTAAAGCCTCAATTTCCTTACGGAAACCGCAAAACTTCCCGGTGTGAGCGTTGAGGTGAACGAGTTTTGTTTCCCATATGTTTGACTTCTGCTTTGTAAAACGAGGTGCATTTTTTGATAAGTGAAATTGAATTTGCAAAGGCTGTGGATTCACGCAGCCGTATGCCTATATATGAAAAAATGAAACAAGCGCACGTCGGTATAGCCGGTCTTGGCGGACTTGGCTCGAACGTTGCCGCAGCGCTTGCACGCAGCGGAGTGGGCAGGCTCACTATTGCCGATTTCGACGTTGTGGAGCTTTCAAACATTAACCGTCAGCTGTATACGCTCAGGCACATTGGCATGAAAAAGACCGACGCTCTGACAGAAATGCTGCACGAGATAAATCCGTTCTGCCGGATAGACGCACACTGCGTAAGGGTCGATGAAAGCAACTGCGCCGACATTTTCGGCGAATGTGATATAGTCTGCGAGGCTTTTGACCTGCCCGAACAAAAGGCTATGCTCGTCAACACCATAATGGAGCGTTTCCCCGAAAAGCATATCGTTTCCGGCTCGGGAATGGCAGGCTTCGGGAGAGCGAACGAGATATGCACACGCAGGATAACGGACAAATTCACCCTCTGCGGCGACGGCGTTACGGACGTTTCGGGCGGCGAGGGACTTACGGCGTCACGGGTCATCATCTGCGCCGGACATCAGGCAAGCAGGATTGTGGAGATCATTTTAGAGGGAAGATAGATCGGGATTTATATTATTAAGAAAAGAGGAAAATTAAAATGAACGACAAACTGATTATTGGCGGACATGAATTTGATTCGAGATTTATTCTCGGTTCGGGAAAGTTCGATCTTGAGCTTATCAATGCGGCGGTCGAACACGCAGGCGCACAGATGATAACGCTTGCGCTGCGCCGTGTGAACAGCTTTACGGGGAATATTTTAGAGCATATTCCGCAGGGGGTGACGCTTCTGCCGAACACTTCAGGCGCAAGAAATGCCGAGGAGGCTGTTAAGATCGCACGGCTTGCAAGAGAGGCAGGCTGCGGAGAATTTATCAAGATAGAGGTCATCCGTGATTCCAAATACCTCCTGCCCGATAACTACGAGACGGCAAAGGCTTGCGAGATGCTTGCAAAGGAGGGCTTTATCCCAATGCCGTATATGTACCCCGACCTTTACGCCGCAAGAGATATGGTGAATGCAGGCGCTGCGGCTATAATGCCGCTTGCCGCACCGATAGGCTCAAATCAGGGACTTGCGACAAAGCAGTTTATCCGCATACTTATCGAGGAGATAGACCTGCCGATAATCGTCGACGCAGGAATAGGAAAGCCGTCGCAGGCTTGCGAGGCTATGGAAATGGGCGCTGCGGCTATCATGGCGAACACCGCTATTGCGACCGCAGGAAATATCGTCCAAATGGCAAAGGCGTTTAAGCACGCAATTATCGCAGGGCGCACGGCTTATCTTGCAGGCACGGGCAGAGTGCTTGACAGAGCGGACGCTTCTTCGCCGCTTACGGGATTTATAAACGACTAAGGGGGTCGGGAAGATGAACGATAAGCGCACAGACCATATGACCTATCTGCCCGATATGGAAATACTTCGGGATTCCGACATCGGCGAGCAGGTAATAAGCCGCATGAAAGCTTACGATTACAATAAATACACCGCCGCCGACGTAAAGCGCGCACTTGAAGCGGAATATCCCTCGACAGAGGACTTCGCCGCACTGCTTTCTCCTGCCGCCGAGCCGTTTTTAGAGCAGATGGCACGCAGGGCGACCGCCGAAACGAGAAAGCATTTCGGAAACAGCGTGTATCTTTTCACACCGCTTTATATAGCAAATTACTGCGAGAATTACTGCATTTACTGCGGATTTAACTGTCATAACAAAATTCGCCGTGCAAAGCTGGATATGGACGGTATCCGCCGTGAAATGGAGGCTATCGCAAAGACGGGCATGGAAGAGATTCTTATCCTGACGGGCGAGAGCAAGAAGATGAGCGACGTGAATTATATCGGCGAGGCTTGCAGAATTGCGCATGAATATTTCAAAAACGTTGGTATCGAGGTTTATCCCATGAACACCGACGAGTACGCATATCTGCATAAATGCGGAGCTGATTACGTTACGGTTTTTCAGGAGACCTACAACAGCGACAAGTACGAAACGCTTCACCTTGCAGGTCACAAGCGCATTTTTCCCTACCGTCTGAACGCGCAGGAGCGTGCTATTCGGGGCGGCATGAGGGGAGTAGCTTTTGCGGCGCTTTTAGGTCTTGACGATTTCAGAAAGGACGCTTTTGCGACGGGTATGCACGCTTATCTTCTGCAAAGAAAATACCCACACGCAGAAATTTCCTTTTCCTGCCCGAGACTCCGCCCGATAATCAACAACGACAAGATAAACCCGAAGGACGTTCACGAGCGTCAGCTTTTGCAGGTCATGTGCGCCTACAGGATATTCATGCCGTTTGCAGGGCTTACCATCTCGACCCGTGAGCGTGCAGGCTTCCGTGACAACGTTATCGGAATGTGTGCGACGAAAATTTCGGCAGGAGTAAGTACGGGCATCGGAAGTCACACCGAGGAGGAGTCACAGGGCGACAACCAGTTTGAGATAAGCGACGGCAGAACGCTTGACGAGGTGTGCGCTGCGATAAAGGGTCGAGGCTTGCAGCCCGTTATGAACGATTATGTTTACATTCCCGAATAAAATTATCTGCGTCACAAACAGAAGGCTTTGCCGCCGAAGTCTTAGAGAGCAGATGGACGTGCTGGCGGATTATGGGGTTAAAAAAGTTATACTCCGTGAAAAAGATCTGTCCGAGGGTGAGTATCTGCGGCTTGCCGAAAGTGTTCTTTCACGCTGCGAGGCGCTCGGTATAGAGTGTACGCTTCACAGCTTTCCGGCGGCGGCGAGAACGCTCGGCTGCAAGCGGTTGCATATGCCGCTGCCGCTTCTTACCCCCGAAATCACAGAGGAATTTGAAGTGATCGGAAGTTCGGTACACAGTTTAGAGCAGGCTTTGCAGGCTTATCGGCTTGGTGCGGATTACGTTACAGCAGGTCATATTTTTCCGACCGACTGTAAGAAAGGACTTGCTCCGAGAGGGCTTGAATTCTTAAAAAGCGTATGTGAAAATATTGATATACCCGTCTATGCGATAGGCGGAATTAGCGAGGAAAATATAAACAAGGTGCTTAACTGCGGCGCAGCGGGAGCGTGCATAATGTCGGGGCTTATGGAATTATAAAAATACGGGACTGCGGAGATTTGAAGTGCCCCCTGTCAAGTAGACAGCTGAAAAAACAAAAGAATATTTAGAAT
>JBJERC010000049.1:0-8846 GCA_051882075.1 Oscillospiraceae bacterium
TTTTTTTCGGGATTTTTTTAATTTTTTTTGGGGGTGGGGGTGATAAAGTCGGGTTTTACCATAATAGAAGAGTCTGTCCTTATAGTCTTTTTTTGCAGGAATAGGAGGTATTTCAATTGTAAATTCATTTGCAATAGTTTCAAACACGTTGAAATTATACTGAAAATAGTACGGAACATACAGTTCGGATATTTCTGTTGCCAAGAGAGTCGTATAATACGCAATTCCTCCCGAAAAGTAGTCAAATAAGACTTTATCAGTAAGTTTTTCTTCGCCGCATAACGATAGAAAAAAGGATTGCAAGCCACTTTCAATTGTATATTTTCCATCTTGAAAAATAAATATTCCGTCCACTTTATCGGCAAAAACATCAAGCATTTCTTCTTTTATTTGAGAGTTGATATTTATACTTGGACAATAACATTTATGCAAATCAGCAATAAAGTCTGCGTATTCCTCCGAAAAATCATCAGTAAGATTTCTTCTAAATTTCTCGACAACCTCTCTTCCGCCTGCGTTTAGATATGTCTGCCACATATAATCATTAAACATTGTTTTTACCTCCGTTTTTATAAAAAATCATATTAAGCAAGCCTATTTGCTCTTTCTGTCTTATATCCACATTATAACATTTTAAGAAAAGGAAGTCAAGCACATGGTTTTTATGTAAACTTTCCACAATTTCCGACTGATATCTTGTGCAAAAAGAGCGCATATAGAAATTAATGCATTTATCATATATGAAAACTATGATAATATTCGCCAAATAAACTTCAATATCTTTTGAAAATATCTCTTAATTGCCGAAATTCAAAAAAACTATTGACAAATGCCTTCTTTTGCTCTATAATATCAATAACACAGAAAACCTATCGAAATAGTATGAATGAAAATCAGACTATGCGGCACAGGTGAAAAGCTGCACAACTTGATAAAATTAATGAAAGGCGGAGAGCTATTATGGCAGATATTTTACTTTCTCCTCAGGAGGAACGCATTGAGAGCAACAGAGGAAAGGTCGTTTTTTCGGGAAACGGCAAAACGGATAGGATAGAAAAGATATTTAACAGCTTTTCGGGCGGAAGATCGTCTGTGGATATTCAGCGTGCGAAATATTTTACCGAGTCTTTTAAGGAGACCGAGGGCGAGAGCCTTCCGCTCAGATGGGCAAAGGCGCTTTATCATATCGCTGAAAATATTGAAGTGATAATCGACGACGACCAGCTGCTTGTGGGAAGGGCAGGAAAAAAGGGCAAGTACGGTCTTATCTTTCCTGAGCTTGACGGCTGCTTTCTGAAATCATTTGCAGAGCAGGCTTCCGACAGAATTGAATCGCCGTTCGATATATCCGACGAGGACATAAGAATAATCAAGGAGGAGATAGCGCCCTACTGGGAGGGCAAGACCTACTACGAGGATCTTTCAAATTCTCTTCCCGAGGACGTTCTAAAACTCACATATGAGCCTGACGATCTTTTTACTTCAAGATATATTGTTAATGAAACTTCTTCAATGAGATCGGCTTTGCAGTGGGTACACGACTATAAAAAAGGAATAGAAGTCGGTTTTGAGGCAATAAAGGCGGACGCTCTTGAAAGGCTTGAAAATCTCGGAGAAAATGCTGATACCGATAAAAAGGAATTTTTGCAGGCGATAGCGATAATGTCCGACGCAATCATACTCTGGGCGGACAGACACAGCAAAAAGGCTTTAGAGCTTGCAGAGAAAGAGACCGATCTTACAAGAAAAGCCGAGCTTTTTGAGATAGCAAGAATTACCGCAAAGGTTCCTAAGTATCCTGCCGAAACATTCTATGAAGCGGTTCAGTCGCAGTGGTTTATTCAGGTGTTCTCAAGACTTGAGCAGAAAACGGGCGCAACCATTTCAAACGGAAGAATGGATCAGTATCTATACCCCTATTACGCTAAGGACGTTAAAGAGGGCAGGATAGACAGAGAAAAAGCAAAGGAGCTTTTCCAGTGTATGTGGCTGGCTATGGCGCAGTATCAGGATCTGTATATAAGCCCGGCAGGCGTTAAGTTCAACGAGGGCTACGCTCACTGGGAGGCTGTGACGGTAGGCGGCGTGGACGAAAACGGAAACGACGCTGTAAACGAGCTTACCTATATCCTGCTTGAAAACAAGAGGGAATTTCCTCTTAATTATCCCGACCTTGCCGCAAGAGTTCATTCGGGCGCAACGGACGAATATTTAAGAGAGATCGCTCTTACCATAAAAGAGGGTTCGGGCTTCCCGAAGCTGATAAACGACGACGAGGTTATCCCCCTGCTGCGTTCAAAGGGTGCAGATGCCGCATCGGCGAACGATTACGCAGTTTCAGGCTGCACCGAGGTCAGAATGCCGAATCTCGATACGTTTACAACACCATGCGCTTTTCTTAATATCGGCGCAGTCGTGGAGCTTACTCTCAGAAACGGCAGAATGAAGAAATACGGCGACGAGCTGCTTACTATTGAGACCGGCGACCCGAAGGATTTCAAAAGCTGGGAGGAGTTCTTAAACGCATTTATCGAGCAGGAAAAGTATATCCTCGGAATAACCTTCCGTCAGCAGGAGATCGCAAATAAGACAAGACCTAAGCATTTTGCCTCGCCCCTTGGCTCTGCGCTGCATAAGCTCTGCATGGAAAGCTGCACAGACCTGCACTCCGAAAAGATCAGCGGAGGACTTGATTTCGGCTACTTTGATTTTATCGGACTGGGCACTGCTGCGGATTCTCTTGCGGCGATAAAGAAGAACATTTACGAGGACAAAACGCTTGACTGGGATCAGGTGCTTGACGCTATTGACAATGATTTCGAGGGCTATGAAGCGGTAAGAAGCAGACTTCAGAATTCGCCAACATACGGAAACGACGATCCTTATGCCGACGAGCTTGCAAAGCTTATCGACAGAGTAGGCGTGGAATTTGCTCACGATAACGCCGCAAAGCTGGGTATAAACATTGACCTTCGATATGTTTCCCAGTCGTCGAACGTTCCGTTCGGAAAGGTCGTATCAGCGCTTCCTAACGGCAGAAAAGCTGCAACTGCGCTTTCAGACGGTTCTTCGGCTTCACAGGGTGCGGACGTAAACGGTCCTTCGTCGGTTCTGCTTTCAAATTATCATACGAAGAATACAGATTACAACAACCGCGCATCAAGGCTGCTTAATATCAAGCTTTCGCCCTCCGTAGTTAAGGGCGAGGAGGGTACACAGAAGCTTATCAGCTTTATAAGAGCGTGGTGCGGATTAAAGCTGTGGCATTTGCAGTTTAACATAATCAATCGTGATACGCTGCTCAAAGCTAGGGAAAATCCCGAGCTTTACAGAAGTCTGCTGGTAAGAGTCGCAGGATACAGCGCATACTTTACCGAGCTTTCCTACGATCTTCAGGAGGATATAATTCAGCGTACCGAGCATGATTCTCTCGGTGCATGATTATGGATATTACGGCAAAAACCACAGGAACGATAATAAACATTCAGCACTTTTCGGTTCACGACGGTCCGGGAATAAGGACGGCGCTTTTCTTAAAGGGGTGTCCGCTGAAATGTCGCTGGTGCGCAAATCCCGAGAGCCAGAGCTTTTTCCCCGAACCTGCGTGGAGCAGATCGAAGTGCATAGGCTGCAAAGAGTGCGTAAAAAAGCTCGGCTGCATATCGGGCAGGAACGGTATCGAATGGGACGACGATTTTAATTTCGGACAAAGCGAGGTCAACTCCGTTTGTCCGGGCGGTGCGCTCCATATAATCGGAGAGAAAAAAACCGCCGCAGAGGTGGTCGACCTGTGCGAACGTGACAAGGCTTTCTTCGGCGCTGACGGGGGAATAACCGTTACGGGCGGCGAACCTCTCGCACAGGCGGATTTCACCGCCGCAATAATGGAGGAGGCGCACAGACGGGGCATAAATACGGCGATAGAGACCTGCGGATGCGCACCGCTTGAAAATGCGCTCAAAGCTGCGGCTCGTGCAGACTATTACATAACTGATATAAAATGTATAAACGAACGGCTCCATATTGAAAATACCGGAGCGTCAAACAAAGCCGTTTTAAGAAATCTTAGGGAAGTCGCAAACGCTTTTCCAAAAAAGCCGATACTTGTGAGAACGCCGATAATTCCGGGGTTTAACGACAATGAAACGGAGCTTTCGGCGACAGCGGATTTTCTGAAAACCATAGGCTCAAATGTAAGGTGGGAGCTGCTCTGTTATCACAGACTTGGGCTTCCGAAATACGAATCCCTCAACCGTGAATATCCTATGGGAGATGCGGAACTCGACAAGGAAAGATTTGAAGAACTGCACACGGCGGCAAAGAAATTCTATTATAATGTGATTTAAAGGACAGTGAGAAATATGCTCAAAAAAGTCGGCTATGCTGCGGAATATATACTGCTTACTGCGGCGATACTGATATTCTGGATAATTTCGGATAAGCGTGGAGAGCTGAATCCCGTTATAATGCCTTCGCCCGAAAAGGTCTGGAATACGCTTGTTCTGCTTGTGCAGAAAGGCACTCTCTGGACTAATATCCTGATAAGCCTTACAAGAGTTTTAAAGGGCTATCTTCTGTCGGCGGCGCTCGGCATAACGCTCGGCATACTTATAGGTCTTTCAAGGAATCTGGACAGACTGACCGGACTTATCATTCAGATAATAAAGCCGATTCCGCCTATTGCGTGGATTCCGCTTGTTATACTCTGGTTCGGAATAGGCGAGAGCGGAAAGGTATTTCTTATCTTTTTAGGCGGATTTTTCACCATTCTTGTAAACGTGGTCGACGGTATCCGCCACACCGATGAAAAGCTGATAGAAGTATCGAAGTCAATGGAAACGCCTTTTTTAAAGCATATTTTTCTCGTTGTGATACCCGGCGCTGCGCCTAATATTTTCACGGGACTTCGTACCGGACTCAGCAGCTGCTGGATGTGCGTTGTAGCCGCCGAGCTTGTTTCCTCAACAACGGGTCTGGGATATCTTATCATGAACGCAAGGCAGTTCGGTCAGACGGATAAGGTTTTAATAGGAATGTTCACGATCGGCATTATCGGCAAGATAATGGACTCTCTGCTCAAGCTGGTCGAGAAATACGCAATAAAATGGAATTGAGGTCTGCGATATGGGTTTTGAAAAAAATACACAAGACGCTTATATAAGCGTGTCGGGACTGAGCAAGACCTTTGAGAAAAACGGCGAAAGCTTCAAGGCTCTTGACGGCGTGAGCTTTACCGTGAACAGAGGAGAGATAGTCTGCATAGTCGGCGCAAGCGGCTGCGGAAAATCAACGCTTTTAAGAGCGATTTCGGGACTCGACCCCGTTCACGATGGTACGGTGACGGTTGACGGGAAAGAAATAACAAAGCCTGCAAAGGAACGAGGAGTGGTCTTTCAGGAACACAGACTTTTCCCGTGGATGACGGTCGAGCAGAACATAGGATACGTTTTAAGCAAAAAAAGCAGAGCGGAGAAAAAAGAGCTTATTAAACAGCACATCGAGCTTGTCGGACTAAATGGCTTTGAAAAGTCATATCCTGGACAGCTTTCAGGCGGTATGGCGCAGAGAGCAGGCATTGCAAGAGCGCTCGCAAACAATCCGCCTCTCCTGCTTTTAGACGAGCCTTTCGGCGCACTGGATACCTTTACAAAGATCGCAATGCAGAAGGAGCTTAAAAGGATTCAGCGTCAGTCGGAGACAACAATGCTGATGGTAACTCACGATATTGAGGAAGCGGTTTATCTTTCAGACAAGGTGATCGTGCTTTCTTCAAGACCCGGAAAGATCAAAAGGATAGTAAACGTAGATCTTCCGGTTCCGAGAAACAGGAACACCTATGATTACCATTTATTGTGCTCCACTATAAAAGAAGCAGATTATGACTATATAATTCCAGAGAAACGCTTATACTTCGATAAGAAATTTGATAATACTTTATTTTACTATCACATATAAAATGAACCTGTGCAAAATTCACACAGGTTCATTTTTTTCAATTATATATTTTTCTTTCTGTTAAGTATAACAGCCGCTGCAGAAAGAACTGCCGAAACAGCAATTACAGAAACCGGAATGTTTCCTGTCTTAGGAATCTCGCTTTGAGTATTGTCTGCCGCAGGAGCTTCATTGGGTGTTTCTGCTATATCTGCCGCTGTTTCGTTGTTGTCGGGTACTGCTTCCGATGTTCCTTCGGCAACAGCTTCATTATCAGATTCATCAACAGTAGAATCTTCGCCTGCACTGAAATTATAGCTGTAAGTCACATTAACAGCTCCCGGAGTTGAGGACATGATCTGAAAGCCCATATCGCAGATAACCTTGTCGCTGCCGTATGTTTCAGCGATCTCATCGACATTCAGCGAAAAACTGTAGTCTGTGCCTGCTGCTTCAATGGCTGGCGTTTCGTTTCCGTTTGCCCAGACTGTCCAGTTATCCGCCGCAACGTATACCTGAAATACAAGGTCGCTTCTGCCGCCCAGATCGTCTGCGGAAATAGTAAAATCTATGGTATCATACTTATCGGAAAGATCGCCGAGGGTGCTTTCATAAGCAGTGATTCCATCTGCTGTAAAGCTTCTTCCTCCGTTGATGCCATAGCCTGCGTCCTGCATATCAATAGATTCGATTTCGGCGTAAGCAGCTATCCCTGCCATTGACAGGCATAAAAAGCTTGTAAAAAATGCGGGAATAATTTTTTCCTTTTTCATAACAAAGCCTCCGTAAAAAATTATCTTGTGTCTATATTATATTGCGTTTCTGATTTTAATTCAATGACTTAAACTATTTTTTTACTGAGGTATTATGTTATCTTTGATGTATTCTTTCGCTTTTTCTTTTCGTCATACATCAGCTTGTCCGATTTACGCAACAATTCTTCAAAGCTGAGTTCCATACTGCTGTCGGCATAATTTATTCCAATGCTCACAGATACCTTATAAGGCTTTCCCGAACCTCGGTTGAAATTATCCAAAAAGCTGTTGACGGCTTCCTTAAGTTTATCTTTATCATATTTGCCGCAGCATACCGCCAGCATTTCATCACCGCCGAATCTTGTACACAGGGAGTTGGGCGGACAAGCGTACATAAGCGCATTTGCGGCTGTTTTTATGGCGGCATCTCCCTCATCGTGTCCGAAATTATCATTGATATACTTTAACCCGTCCAGGTCTGCCATAATGATGGTCAAATCAAAGGGCGGCTGATTTTTTCTAAGCATTCTGTCAAGCTCGGAAGTAAATCCACGTCTGTTTAAAAGTCCCGTAAGCAGGTCTGTGCTGTACATTTTATCTATTTTATTCATAAGATAGTGCTTGTGCCGAAGATTGCGATAGCCGCCAAGTGCATTGTTCAGCATATTTACCGTTTGAGGTATTTTCATAAAGTTTCCGCAGTCACAGCTGCTGAAATGAAAGCAGACATATCCCATAGGCGTGTCTAAATAATGCAGTGCAGTGAAAATGAAAATGCGGCTTCGTTCCATAAAATAATCAAGATATGGCACAATATCTTTCGATGCAAACCAACGGGGTACAAAAGGCGAGGTGCCGTCATTGTCATAAAGCAATAACATATAATCGCTGCTGTAGGAATTGTTAGTATCCCGCTCCAAAGGGTTTACAGCTTCATCAACACATTCATTTCTCAGCAGGCAGCACATATCATAGATAAATCTGTCATCAAAAAGAGCTGCGATCTGCTCGAAATTGTCACAGCATTGGATTTTTGCGGATATTTCCGAAAGCTCCAGATTTTCCTTCTGAAATCTGTACAAACGGCTGTTTACAAGATCAAGGTATTCTGCGGTATTGGTTTTCTTTTCACATAAACAGCCGCATGATTCGTAAACTACAAGCTCGGGAGCTGCAAACAGCTTTTTTTCTATTTGTGTATTATTTATCACATTCGGAAGTATTTCGGCAGTTTTGTCTGCAAGAGCGGCATAGCTGCACAAAACAGAGGTAAGTCTGGGAGTTGAAAAGTTTATCTCGTTTATGCCGTCATAGCCTGTCACCATAACGTCCTCGGGAATTTTAATTCCGTGCTTGTTAAGTACACCTATCACAGCGATAGCCATATTATCATTTGCACATATGATAGCTTCCGGCAAATCACCGCTTGAAAAAAGCCTTTCCGCTGCTTCTGCGGCAGGTCCCGGGCAGAAATCGCAGTAGCTTACCATATCTTCGCTAAATGGAATATTGTGTATTTCAAGGATACTGCGGAATACATCAAGTCTCTGCTCTGAATAAAACTCGTTCTTGCTTCCTGCAATAAAATGAAGCTTTTTTGCCTTGTGAACATTAACAATATGACCTACGATTTTTTCAAAGCCCGATGCGTGGTCAAAATTAACGCATACGCAATCGGGACGATAACCGCCTATAACAATAACAGGAATGTCTGCTTCCTTTGCACGGCGTATAAGCTTCTCGGTAATGCAATTGTTTCTGAGCGTTTCTTCATAAACTATCAGAACATCGGTTATTTTAAAATCAATAAGCTCAAAAACGGAAGTCTGCCCCTCAAGTGTTGATGTATCGCTGTCAAGCGCACAGCAGGTGTTATATACAAACAGACTGTAACCAAGCGGAGATATCTTTTCATTGAGGGCGACAGCGTATTCATAGCTTGATGCGTCCTGTATCCTTGAAATGCACAGCGAAACGATTTTACGGTTACCTATCATTTGCCTATCCACCTTTCCGTAAATTACTTTGTCAGAGAATCCATAATTGCCTTGACAATTTCGGGTGAGTACCAGCTAAGCTCTCTGCGGTTGAAAATTCCGAACAGCTCGTTGCCCGAGGTGTGATATCCGTTATCCCACCATACGCAGGGAATGCCGT
>JBJERC010000050.1:0-39690 GCA_051882075.1 Oscillospiraceae bacterium
CTATGACCCTCTGCTTGTAAGGCAGATGCTCTCCCAGCTGAGCTAAGCTTCCGTTAAGTCGTTTGCTTCGATTTTGTGTTATCTCTTCAAGCGACTATTATATTATACACGAACATAACACGAATGTCAAGCGCTTTTTTTAATTTTTCTTTGTTTCTACCTTTTGCACAACGAGTTTTCAACACTGTTGTTTATTTAGTACAATAACGCTTAAAATCCTCTTTGCTGCCGTTAAAAACGTTAAGGTCGATATGCTTTTCCTCGCCGTTATAGCCGTCAAGCCTGCCCGTATCGGAATACTGCCAGAACGTCCAGTTCTCGTCGGGCTTGAAATAGACCGAACGCACCCAGAGGTCGTAGTCGGAGAAATTCTCTTTGATATATCTATTATATGCAGAACCCGTCGCATATATTACAGGTTTCATTCCGTATTCTTCTTCAAGCCTTTCAAGCATAGTTTTCAGCTGCGGAACGACCTCGTCGGCGGACTTGGGGTCTGTTATGTAATCGCCGTAAAACTCGACGTCGACGACGGGCGGAAGCATATTCTCGCACGGCGGAACATTATTTATAAAATTTTCCGCCTGAGTTTCGCCCTCGCTGTCGAAGCTGAAAAAGTGATACGCTCCCACCCGAAGATGAGTTTTCTGCGCCTCGGTATAGTTATATTCAAATTTTTCATCACAGTGGATACTGCCCTCGGTCGCCTTGATAAATACAAAATCTAGTTCCTCCGAGAGCGTCTGCCAGTCGATCTCGCCCTGATATGAGGAAACGTCCGCTCCCCTTACTTCAAGGTCTGCGCCCGGCGTATTTATTTTGATTATTTTCAAATAAAAAAGCAGAAACAGCGCCGCCCCGACCGCCGCCAATATAAGCAGCGTGAAAACGGCGTGTTTGTGCTTTTTGAGAAATCCTGTTGCTTTTTCCATTCGTTTTCCTTATTCCGATTTTCCCTCTGCCTCGCTGATAAGCGCCTTGATGTCGTCCGATGTAAAGGTATATACCTTGTCGCAGAAATTACAGCTTACCTCGGTCTTTTCGTCCTCTGCAAGCTGTGAAAGCTCGTTTATGCCGAGAGAAATAAGCATTCTCTCGGTGCGCTCTCTCGAACAGTCGCAGACATAGTTTACCTCGAAATCGTCAAGCAGCTCGGGTTCAAGACCCTCGAGAGTCTTCATCGCTATCTGCTCAGCGGTCATACCCTCCGAAAGCATTGTCGTCACCGACTTCAGCTTTGAGATATTCGCCTCGATAACGTCTATCGACTCGGACGGCGCAAAGGGCAGCACCTGAAGCAGAAAACCGCCTGCGCATTTTACCGTGAGGTCGGGGTTTACAAGCACGCCGAGAGCGCAAACGCTCGGCACCTGCTCGCTTACCGCAAGATACTGCGTAATATCCTCGGCTATCTCGCCCGACATTATCGGTATCTGTCCCGAATAAGGCTCTTTAAGACCCATATCCTTTATTACCGTAAGCGTGCCGTCCTTTCCGACAGCGCCGCCGACGTCAAGCTTGCCCTTTTCATTGAGCGGTATCTCGACAACGGGGTTCTGAATATAAGCCTTAACGTTTCCGTAGCTGTCGGAAACGGCTGTCAGAATACCCGCAGGTCCGCCGCCGTCAAGCCTTAAAGTGAGCGTATCGTCGTCGTTTTTCAAGCCGAAGCCCATAAGCGAAGCGCCGAGAGCGAGCCTTCCGAGCGCAGCGGTGCAGACAGCCGAGGACTTGTTTATCTCCTCGATCCTTGCGGCAATATCCGTACCCTCGATCGCACTGCAAACGACAGATGCGTCCTTTGTGATAACTCTTACGATCCTACCCATAAAAATTCATTCCTTCTTCTTTTTCATTTTCTAAATATCAGAGCGGTTTGCCCGACCTTTTGCAGACAAAGACCATTCGCTCAGTATTATCTCCGATCGGCTCGTCGGTATAATCGTCGTAAACCGCAAGAATGTCAAAGCCCGCCCTTTCAAGCATCTTTGAAAGCTCGTCTGCGCCTACGCATATTTCCCTGAACGACTCGGAAAAACGCTCGTAGCCGCTTTCCGTCTGCTCGAAGAAATCGAGGTACACTGTTACAGAACTGTCCGTTTTATTGTACTCGTTCTGCCAGCCGCAGTAAAGCCCGTCAAGGCTGTAAATAAAGGCGTTGTCGGCGAGAATCTCACGGTGCTTATATGGAGTGTTTGCGTCGAAAATAAACATACCGTCGGGGTACGAAAAAAGCGAAACACGCTCAAAGGTCTTATAAATATCATCGGCAGAGTCAAGATGATTTATACTGTCGAGCGCACAAACGGTTATATCGATCGTGCCGTACATATCGAGCTTTGTCATATCCTGACAGAGATACTGGATATCTGAGCCGCTGTCGAATTTTTTGTCGAGCGCAATATTCAGCATATCCTCCGACCCGTCGACGCCGATAACGTCATAGCCGAGCGCCGAAAGCTCCTCCGAAAGCGAACCGGTTCCGCAGGCAAGGTCTAAAAGTATTCCCTTTCTGCCGCAAAAACGCTCAGCATATCTGTCGACAGCCGCCGCAATGCGCTTATAATCGACATTTTCGGTAAGCCTGTCATAAAAATACGCAAAGCTTCCGTAACCGCTCACTTTTTATGTTCCTTCAATCTTTCAAATACTATATTATATCCGCCTGCGCCGTCGTAAGCGAGCGAACGGTTCACACGGCTTATCGTCGCCGTAGACGCACCCGTTTCCTTTACTATGTCGCTGTAAACGTGGTTTTCCGTGAGCAGCTTTGCGACCTGAAAACGCTGCGAGAAGGATTTGAGCTCGGGAATTGTGCAGAGATCCTTGAAGAAAAGCCGACATTCCTCGACAGTTTCAAGCGTCAGTATCGCCTTGTAAAGATCGTCGATATTGTTAAGTCCGTTTTGTTCTTTCATCATAATACCGCTTCCTTTCCTGATGAAATTCATCATACGCTAAAGCGTTAAATTGTATACTATATTTTAGCATATCAAAGCGTGAAAGTAAATAGCGCACCGCAAAATTTCACAATTTATTAACAAATAACAAGGGAGACCCGTGTCTTACGAATCTCCCCATATGCAAATAAAGTTATCTTAAATCAAAGGTTTACCTCAGGAAGTCCTGCAAAGCCAACTGCAAGATCGTCGTCGGTCGGGATATAATCGCTCATTTCGCCGTCGTTGAACTTCTGATATGCGACCATATCGAAATAGCCCGTGCCGGTAAGTCCGAAGAATATCGTCTTTTCCTCGCCCGTTTCCTTGCACTTGAGAGCCTCGTCGATTGCAACTCTGATAGCGTGGCTGCTCTCGGGGGCAGGGAGAATGCCTTCGACTCTTGCGAACTGCTGAGCTGCTGCAAAAACGCTCGTCTGCTCAACGGAGGTCGCCTCCATAAGCTTATCATCATAAAGCTGCGAAAGGATCGAGCTCATGCCGTGATAGCGCAGACCGCCTGCGTGGTTTGCCGAGGGGATAAAGCCGCTGCCGAGAGTATACATTTTAGCAAGCGGACAAACCATTCCCGTGTCGCAGAAATCGTAAGCGTACTTTCCTCTTGTAAAGCTGGGGCATGAAGCAGGCTCAACTGCGATGATGCGGTAATCAGCCTCGCCTCTTAACTTTTCGCCCATAAACGGTGCGATAAGTCCGCCTAAGTTTGAACCGCCGCCTGCGCAGCCGATTATGATGTCGGGCTTTACGCCGATCTTGTCAAACGCAGCCTTTGACTCAAGACCGATTATCGACTGGTGAAGCACTACCTGCGAAAGAACCGAACCGAGAACATAGCGATAACCCTCGGTAGAGGTTGCGGTCTCGACAGCCTCGGAAATTGCGCAGCCTAAGCTTCCTGTCGTTCCGGGGTGAGCGGCGAGTATCTTCTTGCCGACATTTGTGGTTTCCGACGGCGAGGGAGTTACCGAAGCGCCGTAGGTTCTCATTACTTCACGTCTGAAAGGCTTCTGCTCATAGGAAACCTTTACCATATAAACCTTACAGTCAAGTCCGAGATAAGCGCAAGCCATTGAAAGCGCAGTACCCCACTGACCTGCTCCGGTTTCAGTCGTAACGCCCTTTAAGCCCTGCTTTTTAGCATAATAAGCCTGAGCGATAGCACTGTTGAGCTTGTGGCTGCCCGAAGTATTGTTGCCCTCGAATTTGTAATATATCTTCGCAGGCGTTCCGAGAGCCTTTTCAAGACAGTACGCACGAACGAGCGGCGAGGGGCGGTACATTTTGTAAAATTCCTGAATTTCATCGGGAATGTCGAAATAAGGCGTCGTATCGTCAAGCTCCTGCTTAACAAGCTCGTCGCAGAAAACAGCCGAAAGCTCCTCGGCGGTCATAGGATTGAGCGTGCCGGGGTTGAGCAGAGGCGCAGGCTTGTTCTTCATGTCAGATCTCAGATTATACCACTGCTTTGGCATTTCACTTTCTTCAAGATAGGTTTTGTAGGGGATCTTCTGTTCCATAGTGATTATCCTTTCAAAAAAAGAGTCGGACGGGCTTTTTTCAAGCCGTCCTTTAACGATTTAACTGAATACATTATTATTATAGCACAGTACTGCTTTTTTTGTCAACGCTTTTTTATAAAAAAATCTCTTTCCAGAGGCTGCCGCCGATGAAAAGAGACACAAAAGCAAGAGTTCACTTAACAAATTCCATTTGTTATACAAATTCCATTTGTTATACAAATTCCATTTGATATACAAATTCCATTTGTTATACAAAATTTCAGATCATGCTCCGCCCTCGAGTCTTTGAGAAAGCTGCTCCGAGCGGTATTTCTCGGTTTCTCTCACAAGAGCGTTTCCGAGTATCATGATAAATTCACGGTTTGTCGGCACCTCCATTTTGCTCGAATAAGCAATTCCGAAATAATCCGAATGCGCCGAGTCGTTTGAATTTCCCCAGCACTTTTGGATGACCGTTCTGATGCTCCGCTCAACGCTTGATGTAGTAACGCCGAACTCCTTTGCGATATACGGATAGATTATCTTGCACATACTGTCCGACGGTTTAAGCTTGCCAAGACAAAGCGCCTCGAGCATAGCTTTAAGATAAGCCGAACCGGTATAATTCGCCGTAAAACAAAGCTCCGTCAAAGCCGTGTGAACAAGGTCCGAAACGTGTTCTGTTACTTCACGGTTTGAAAGATAATCTCGCTTGCAGATATCCACAGCGCCGAGCTTTACCTTATCAATAATGTCTCTGTGCCGATATTTGTTTTCGACCCTGACGACAAATTTAGATTTCGGAAAATCCCACTTCGGCTTTGAAAGCGGCTCGCCAAGAAGATAGAAATAAGGCGGTTCCTTGTAATTCTTCAGCATTTTGTTGATAAGCTCGGAATAATTATAATTGTAACTGTTTTCCTCCGAAATTATTGCAAAAGGAATCTCGTTTAAGCAGTTCAGCTGAATATCTACCGGGTCGGCGTCGCAGTAAAGCGGCGTGATACCGCTGCTTTCAAACATCGTGTACAGCTTATTCATATTATCATTTTTCCCAGTAAGTAAGACCTTCAAATCTCTCATATTAACTGTATCGCCGGCGGTTATCCCCGACGTTCCCCTTTCTCATTAAGCCTTGACAGCACAGCACAATACGCAATACGAATGAACATTGGTACGGCTGTACGTCCTTTTATTACCATTTTCTAATCCCGGGAGATTTAAGTGTAGTGTTGATAGTGTAGATCAGCTGAATCTTTATCGGCATAGCCCTCCGCCGCTTAAAACGTTAGCTTGATCGGCGCAAAAGGCACTTGTCGAAATTTATCGATAAAAGATTATATCACAACGAAAAAATTTGTCAAGCAATTTTGAAAATTTTGTATATGTAGATAAATTCTATCAACATTGTTGGAATTATTAAGTATTTTCGCTTTGTTTTCGACAAAAATTTCAATTTCGCAGTTTTCACATCCGGATATTTTGAGATTTCAGCATATACAAGATATATTGTATATCTATATATAATATATCTATTTATCTTAAATACTATATATAGTTTTCGATATCATAACAGCCTGAAAAAGAGAGCCGATTGACAAAAAGACGGATATATGATATAATTATTCTATCGTTTTAAAAATTTGCCTTACGTCATTAAAAGCCTAAGATTTACAATAACGGAGACGATTCAATGAGCTTACCTGAAAAACAAGAACTTTTAGAAAAAATCAACGAGATGTATAAAAAAAGGGAGCATGAAAGGATAATCATGACCCTTATCAAAAACCCCGAGGTTCCCGACGACCCCGAGCTTGCGTATATTCTTGCACGTGCGTTTATCGACCTGTCGATCAGCAAAAAAGTTAATCTTTTAGACGCTGCGGAGATGCTTCTTCTGAGGCACTACGATACAAAAAAAAGCGATCCTTTATGGAATTACCAGACGGCAAGGGCTTCGTATTTCAGAAAACATTATGTCGACGCCGTAAAGCAGCTTAACGCTGCGCTTGAAAGCTCTTCACCTGACGGCGCCGATTTTCCGCTCAGGAACGAGGCAGAAACGCTTTTGAAGATCTGTATGAACGACATAAAGCCTGTCAGATACACCGCAGAACAGCGGCTTCTTATACTTGGGCATATCGAAAAGAACTTCGGAAAGATCGACAGCATAATTTCTGACAACGAAAGCCTTGGGATCTCGATCGACATTGCGGTAATAAAACCCACGGCGAAAAGAAGATATTATATCCTTTCAACGATCGGCATGGGCGCTTATAATATGCAGCCTCCCGATGAGATCAACAACAGGCTTTTAAACCGCACGGAGCTTATAATGCACCTTCCGCCCGACTGGGATCCTTTCGGAGATAATATAAACGACAAGCTTTTTGTAAAGATCCTCCGCACGTTAGCGGCGCTTCCCTTCGAGCGTTCGGCTTGGCTTGGATACGGACATATCTTCTCGCTTCCCCACACGCTGACTCCCGACACGGAAATGACGGCTATTACGCTTATTGCCGTTCAGAACTGCTCGGAAAAGGCGTATATTTGCAGAATGCCCGAAAACACCGTCGTTGTATTCTATCAGGTATTCCCGCTTTACAGCGAAGAAGCGGCTTACAAGAAGATACACGGAATAAATGCGCTGCTTGAAAAAATGAAGAACGTAAGCGCAGTCATCGACCTTCAGAGGAAAAACGTTCTTCCGGGCTATACCCCCGAAAAGGACACGCCGCTTTGCAGCAAGGAGGTCGATTATTCCTATATACTCGATTCTGTCGGCGTTTTCTGCGCAGTAAGCGAGAGGATAGTTTACGACGGCTGCCGTGTCGGCTATATGAAAAGGCTTGAGCCTTCAGAGCTTCCACCCGGCGACCCTAACGACAGCGGCTGGCTTTTCCTTGCAGGCGACGAATCGAGGGAATATCTTTCTCAGCCGTATCATTTAAGCGTTCACAGGCTTAACACCGTCTGCAATATCGACGAAACAATAATCCCCTTTGTCTGCGGTCCGTACGGAACTGAGATCATGCGCAACAAAAAAGGCGAATTTGTCTATATAGATACCGACCCTGAAGCCGCAGGCGGAAACCCTCCGCCGTCATAAAACCAACCGAACAAGCATATAAAAAAAGAGAGGTCAGAGCCTCTCTTTTTTAATGAGTAATATTGATCTTACAATTAGTTCTTGATCTGTTCCATACAAGCCGAGCAAACAGCCTTACCCTTAAACTCAACGATATCCTCTGTACCCTTGCAGAATACGCAGTTTCTCTGGAACTTCTTGAGGATGATCGAGTCATCGTCTGTAAAGATCTCAAGCTGATCTCTTACATCGAGGTCATATGTACGTCTGATTTCGATAGGAAGAACGATTCTTCCGAGATTATCGATATTGCGAACAATTCCGGTAGATTTCATAAATTAATATCCTCCTTTCAGATATAGTATAAAGTTAACCTTTATCAATAAAACCCTCATGTATACATTATACAACAAAACCAACCATTTTGTCAACAGTTTTTTCTAAATTTTCACAATTATATTCAAATCATTAAAATTTTTTACAATTTGTACAAAGAAGGTTTTTAATTATGCTCGAAATTGTTTTAATTGTCCTGATTTTCGCCTCTTTGACCTACTCGATAATAAGCAAAGACGCCTCGGGAATATCGAATGCGGCGCTGAGCGGAAGCGCTGAGGCCGTTTCGCTGTGCATAAAACTTTGCGGTTCAATGGCGCTGTGGGGCGGACTTATGAACGTTGCGGAAAAATGCGGCATTACAAAAAAGCTGTCCGCCGTTATTTCTAAGTCGCTGAAACTTCTGTTCAAAGGCATGAACGATCCCGGGACGCTCTCGCTCATTTCGCTAAACGTTACGGCAAATCTTCTCGGGCTGGGCAACGCCGCAACGCCGCTCGGGATAAAGGCGATGAAAAGGCTTTACGGCTCGGGCAAAGTAAACAGACGGCACGCTGCGATTTTCGTGCTGCTAAACACCGCTTCGATACAGCTTATCCCGATGACCGTCAGCACAATGCGAATGGAGCACGGCGCAAGTAACCCGTGGGACTGTGCCCTGCCGACTGTCATCACGTCGCTGATGTCGCTTGCGGCAGGAATAACAGCCGCACTTATTTTATACCCCGACCGAGGAGGCGACAGATAATGTTTATTACTGAGCTGTTAATTCCGCTTATCATAGCGGCGGTGCTTGTGACCGCTGTAATAAAGAAGGTCGACGTTCTCGAGGCGTTTGTCGAGGGCGCAAAGGAAAACCTTATCGTCTGCGCCGAGCTTTGCCCGACGCTTATCCTGCTCATGACCGCTATATGTATGTTTAACGACTCGGGTGCGGCAAACGGAATATCCGAGCTTTTAAAGCCGCTGACAAGCCTTCTGGGGCTGCCTGCCGAATGTACGCCGCTTATGCTCATAAGACCGATCTCAGGAAGCGGCTCGCTCGCCGTACTTGAAAAGCTGCTGGGCGCAAACCCGATCGACTCCGCCGCCTCAAGAACAGCCTGCGTGATGATGGGAGCGACCGAAACGACGCTTTACACCATTGCCGTTTATTACGGAGCGGTGAGAAAGAAAGCGGACGCAGGCGTTTTCGTATCCTCATTGACCGCCGACATTACGGGATTTCTCTTTGCCTCGCTTACGGTAAAGCTGTTTTTTGCATAAAAAGCCGCTGTAAAAAAATCACAGCGGCTGCAGATCATATTTTCGGGATTACAAAAGATTTAGCCAAGCGGAACAATATCCTCGCCGTCCTGACCCTCCTCGTCGGAAATACCCATCTCCTCCGCAGTCGGCAGAACGATAGTATCGGCGATAGAGAGGAATGCGTCGTTTACCGTCTTGAAGGACTCATCGTCATCGTAGGACGAAATTACAATACAGTGTGAATTGTCGCCGGGGGTAACGATATATTTCGAGCGGAAGGTCTCAAAGCTCTCTTCGCCGTTTTCGTCCTCGCCGAGCGAATAAGAAACGGTAAGGTCAAAATAAGGCGAATCGACTCCGCAGACCTTAACAGTTCCCGTTTCGGTTATCTCGTATTCGGAGTAGAACTGATCGTCAACAAGACCGTCGTAATAGCCCTTTACAAAATCCTCGGTTATCTCGCCCTCAAGCTCGGGGAAAACGATGCTTGTTGCTAAAATTGCGATCGACTCGTCGTAATTTATCGACTCTTCCTCCTCGGCAGTCTGGAACATCATTCCATATCCGTAAGCGGCGTCCGCAAACCAGCCGTCGGGAATATCAAACGAAAGACCGTCAAGCTCAAACTTGTCGTAAATATAATCGTTGAACTGCTCCTCGCCCTCGTCGTTCATCTGAGTTGAGAAAAGCATCCACTTCTGACCGTCCTCGTCGATATAATAGGGCGTTCCGTCGGAGTTAAGATAAACCTCGACCTTCTTATCCTCAATCTCACTCTCGTTCGACGAGGTTTCAGCCTTCGACTCGGTTTTCTTGCCGCTGTCCGTTTTGCTCGATTTATCCGACGAATCGCAGGCGGTAAGCGCCGCAAGGCTCATGATCGCCGCACAGATAACGGCTGCTGTTTTTTTCAATTTCATTTTCATTTACAATACTCTCCTTTTCTTGTTCTTACATAAACAAATCGAGGCTGCCGCACAAGGCAAGCAGCCTTTTAAATTATTCCTTCGGTTCTGAAAGCTCCGAAATTATCTGAATAAACGAATCGACGTCGGCGAAATCCTTATAAACCGACGCAAAGCGAACGTAAGCCACATGGTCAAGCTCTTTAAGACCCGCAAGCACCATATCGCCTATCTCCTCGGTAGTCGTTTCGGTCTGCATTCTGTTTGCAAAGGTATTCTCAATATTATCAACAAGCGCATTCATATCGTCAACGCTTACGGGGCGCTTTTTTATTGCGCTTTGCATACCCTTGAACAGCTTCATCTTATCGAACGGCTCAAAGCTGCTGTCACGCTTATAGACCATAAGCAGCGGCTTTTCGATCACCTCATAGGTCGTAAATCTTTTGCCGCAGGAGGTACACTCGCGGCGGCGGCGTTTTTTAGCGTCGCTCGGTCTTGAGTCGATAACCTTCGTATCGGGATATCCGCAGAAAGGACATTTCATTTTCTTTCTCCTTTTCATACTGTCGGCTTCATAAAAACCACGAAGCACGTTCTTTTCTTGCTTTAATTATAACACAATCCGCCGGATTTTGCAATAGTTTTTTTATTTTTTTGATAAAAAAAAGAGAGCCAAATGCGGCTCTCCTTATGTAATATTTTCTATCTTTATCAGAGCTTTACTATCTCGCCCATCTGCTCTCTGCCTGCGCCAACTGCGTTTGACTCGTCGGTGTCGATATGCATTGCTCTTGCGTAATTCTCGCTTACACGGCAAACGGTGTCGCAAAGAATTGCGCTTCTGTCAGCCGAATTTATCTTTACCGCAACTATCTCGCCGTTTGTAACGCCAAGCTCCTCTGCGTCGGCAGGAGTTAAGTGGATATGTCTTTTCGCAACGATAACGCCCTCGCTTACCTCGACCTCTCCGCAGGGGCCTACAAGCTTGCAAGCTCCCGAACCTGCAACGTCGCCCGACTCACGAACGGGTGCGGCAATTCCGATAGAGCGTGCGTCGGTAGCCGAAAGCTCGATCTGGTCTGCGCTGCGGCAGGGACCTAAAATAGAAACGTTTGCAAGCTCCTTCTTAGGACCTACAACGGTAACTCTTTCCTCGCAGGCGAACTGACCGGGCTGTGAAAGATCCTTCTTCTTTGTAAGCTCATGACCCTCGCCGAACAGCGTAGCAAGCGTTTCCTTAGTAACATGAACGTGTCTTGCCGACGTTTCAACAATAAATTCCTTTGACATTTTTAAAACTTCCTTTCAGGCGGCATACTAAAACAGCAGCCGGTTTTTAACATAAATAATAGTACAGTCCGCTTTAAGCACAGACTATACTATTATTTTACTACTATTTACACTTAAAATCAAGTGTTTTTCATAAATTTTTCTCTTTTTCTCGTTTTTTCTCTGTATTCTGAAGCTCATATTTATGTTTTGTCGCCAGACCGCCTCTTATATGTCGCTCTCGCTTGTTAAGCTCAAGCAGCTTTTCGACCTCTTTGTAAAGCTTTGCGTCAAGCTCGGGCAGCTTATATCTTATATCCTTATGCACGGTAGATTTTGATATATTAAACTGCTTTGCCGCCGCCCTTACCGTCGCCTGATTGCTTACCATGTACTCGCCAAGGATTATCGGACGGCACTTTTCAGTAAGGCTCATGATCTCACCCCAATACATATATTTAATACAAAATATATGCCGCAGAGCAAGATATTATGACAAAACAAAAACGCACGCTCTTTTTTTACGAACGTGCGCTTTTAAGCAGATAAATTATTCCATTGACATTACGGCTTCAAACTCATCTGTTATCTCCTTTTCGGGAGCGGGAGTTAAAAGCGATACAACGATTATTGCGATAAGAGCGGCAATAAACGCAGGAAGCAGCTCGTAAATATCCCATGCGCCGCCGAGAGGTCGAACGAGGTATTTCCATACGAACACGACAACGCCGCCCGTTACAAGACCTGCGAGTGCGCCGTATTTGTTTGATCTCTTCCAGAAAAGCGCAGTAAGCACAACAGGGCCGAACGCTGCGCCGAAGCCTGCCCATGCGAACGAAACGATCGTGAACACCGAGCTTTCGGGGTTCCATGCAACGATAATTCCGACAGCGGCGATAACAAGAAGAGTCGCACGGGCGATTATCATAGCCGCCTTGTCGGACAGCTTAACGCCGAACATTCCTCTTATAATGTTCTCCGAAGCGCTCGAGGACGCAGCAAGAAGCTGTGAGTCTGAGGTCGACATCGTGCAGGCGAGAATGCCTGAGATGATAAGACCTGCGATTATCGCAAGGAAAACGCCGTTTCTGCTCATCATTTCGGAGATCTTGATAACAATAGTTTCGGGGTCGGCAAGGCTTTCGAGCTTTCCGTTTGCGGTAATGCCCGAGCCGATAATTCCGATAAGGATAGCGACGAACATCGAGATAACTACCCATACGGAAGCAATTCTTCTCGAAAGCTTTATCTCCTTGCTGTCACGGATAGCCATAAATCTGAGAAGAACGTGAGGCATTCCGAAGTAGCCGAGACCCCATGCCGCAGTTGAGATTATCTTGATGATATTATATCCGTCAGCCGAGTTTGTTTCGGCGTTATGGAGCGAAGTCATCGAGAGAAAGCCCGGAAGAGCTTTAGCGTTGTCTGCGACATTTGCCCAGCCGCCTGCATAGCTTACGCCCATAAGCATTACGACGATAAGCGCAATTGTCATGACGATACTCTGGATAAGGTCGGTGTGGCTTGCCGCAAGGAAGCCGCCGAAGCAGGTGTAGCTTACGATAACGACAGCCGAGATTATCATAGCGACATGATAATCAATACCGAACAGCGAGCTGAAAAGCTTTCCGCAGGCTGCAAAGCCCGAACCTGTATAGGGAATGAAGAAAATAAGAATGATGACCGCCGAGATACCCATGAGCAGCTTTTTCTCGTCCTTCCATCTGTTTGTGAAGAAATCGGGAATGGTTATCGAGCCGTTTTTCTCGGTGTAGTTCCTGAGCCTTTTGGCAACGATAAGCCAGTTTACATATGTACCTATCGCAAGACCGATAGCCGTCCAGCCTGCGTCGCAGATACCTGTGAGATAGGCAACGCCCGGAAGACCCATAAGCAGCCAGCCCGACATATCCGAAGCCTCTGCGCTCATTGCCGTTACGAGAGGGCCCAGCTTTCTGCCGCCGAGGTAGAAATCGCTGACGCTGTTGTTTTTCTTGGAACAGACAAATCCGACTATCAGCATAAATATCAGATAGCCGATCACCGTTGCAAGCATTATTATCTGTGCAGTTGACATTTTTTGACCTCCTGAAAAAAATATATGTTATTATTTTATCACATTTTCGCCTTAATGTCAACACAATTTGCATAAATAAGTTTTGAATGATAGAAAATTTGCATAATCTGCGTGGTCATTATGTATATTTTCCGAATTTATGCAAAAAATCCCCTCGGGCATTGCGCCAAAGGGGAATTCTGTCTGTGTGGTGTTATGATTTTTGCTCAAGCTCTGCTGCTCGGCGGACGATAGTCGGCTGTTCCTCGCCGCTTACCGTCTTTTCGGTAATTATGACCTTTTCGATAAGCGTATCGGAGGGCGCTTCAAACATTATCTGCGTAAGCACGCCTTCGACTATCGCTCTTAAGCCTCTTGCGCCTGTTTTCTGCTCGATAGCCTTCTTTGCTATCTCGACCTTTGCGCCGTCTGTTATCTCAAATTCGATGCCGTCAAGCTTGAAAAGCTTTGTATACTGCTTAACGAGCGAGTTTTTCGGCTCGGTAAGTATTCTGCAAAGTGCGTCCTCGTCAAGCTCGTCAAGAACGGTAATAACCGGAAGTCTTCCCACAAGCTCGGGTACGATACCGTACTTTACGAGGTCGTGAGGAACGACCTTTTTCATTATGTTATGCTCCTCGTTCTTCTTGACCACGTTTGCGCCGAAGCCCATTGCCGAGGAATCGGTTCTCTTCTTGATTATCGTTTCAAGACCCTCGAAAGCGCCGCCGCAGATAAACAGAATGTTCGTTGTGTCGATCTGTATGAATTCCTGATGCGGATGCTTTCTGCCGCCCTGAGGAGGAACGTTTGAGACCGTACCCTCAACAATTTTAAGCAGCGCCTGCTGAACGCCCTCGCCGCTTACGTCACGGGTTATCGAGGTATTCTCCGACTTTCTTGAAATCTTATCAATCTCGTCAATATAGATAATTCCTCTTTCGGCAGCCTCGACGTCGTAATCGGCAGCCTGAATAAGACGGGTAAGAACATTCTCCACGTCGTCGCCGACATAGCCGGCTTCAGTGAGCGTTGTTGCGTCGGCGATTGCGAACGGCACATTTAACAGCTTTGCAAGCGTCTGCGCAAGCAGCGTTTTTCCCGTTCCGGTAGGTCCGATAAGCAAAACGTTGCTCTTTGTAAGCTCAACGCTGTCCTCGTCCTCCGCCTCGTCAAGAGCCATAATTCTCTTGTAATGGTTATAAACCGCAACGGCAAGCGAGATCTTCGCCTGATCCTGACCGATTATATACTGGTCGAGAACCTCTTTAATTTCCTTCGGGGTGTGAAGCGAAACGCCGCTTTCGTAGTCAAGCTCTGCTTTAAGATCGGTGTTTTTCATATCCATCTGCTGCATGAGGATATTGCTGCAAAGCGTTACGCACTCGTCGCAGATATGGTTATTATCCGCCGAAAAAACATACTTTACCTTTGTTTCGGGTTTTCCGCAGAAATTGCATCTTTTGATATTGTCATTAGCCATTTTTATCAAATCCTTAATTTATCTGTGTGCTATCACTTTATCGATAAGTCCGTAATCGGCAGCCTGCTGCGCGGTAAGGTAATTATCACGCTCGGTATCGATATTTATCTGCTCGATAGGCTTGCCGGTATTCTCCGCAAGTATCCTGTTTAAGTTTTCCCTCGTTCTTACCATATGATCCGAAGCGATCTTTATATCGGTACACTGTCCCGAAAGTCCGCCGCCGCTGATAAGGGGCTGATGGATCATTATCTCGCTGTTGGGAAGCGCAAAACGCTTACCCTTTGCGCCGCTTGAAAGCAGAAATGCTCCCATCGAAGCAGCCATTCCGATACAGATAGTCGAAACGTCGCACTTTATATACTGCATGGTGTCGTAGATCGCCATGCCTGCCGAGATAACTCCTCCGGGGCTGTCGATATAAAGGTCGATATCCTTTTCGGGATCCTGACTTTCAAGGTATAAAAGCTGTGCGATAACAACGCTTGCCGTAGCGTTGTCGATCTGATCGCTTAACATTATAATTCTGTCGTTGAGCAGCCTTGAATAAATATCATAGCTGCGTTCTCCTCTGCTCGTCTGTTCTACAACGTAAGGTACAAGTGCCATAGTAAAACTACCTCCATAAATTCTCTCTTTAAAAAAATGTCGGATCGTGCGGTTTATTACAGATACACTTTTCGCCCGCAGAGATCACGGGCGAAAAGATATATGTTTATTTACTTGATAACAGCAGCGTCCTTGATAAGCTCTACTGCCTTGCCTACTGCAACGTCAAGCTTAACGCCGTCAGCAGGAAGAGCAGCCTTAACTTCCTCGATGTCCATGCCGTAAGTATCGGCAATTCTCTGATACTCGTTGTTGATGTCTTCCTCGGTAGGCTCGATACCCTCAAGCTCAACGATCTTTTCAAGCGCAAGTCTTAAGTCAACCTGCTTCTTAGCCTGCTCCTCGTAGGTCTTCTTTGCGTCTTCAAGCGACTGACCGGTGTACTGGAAATACTGCTGGAGCGTGATGCCGTTAGGCGCAAGGCGCTGTGCAAGCTCCTGGAGCATTTCGTTTATGCGGTTGTCGTACATGACCTGCGGAACCTCAGCCTCCATCTTTTCGAGGATAGCGTCGAACAGCTTAGCCTCAACCTCGTTGTTTGCAGCTGTTTCAGCGGATTCCTCCATGCTCTTTCTGAGGTCAGCCTTATATTCGTCAACTGTATCGAACTCTGTCGAATCCTTAACAAGCTCGTCGTCAAGCTCGGGAACTTCCTTATACTTGATCTCCTTAAGGTTGATCTTGAATACTGCGGGAGCGCCCTTTAACTCTTCAACCTGATACTCTTCGGGGAAGGTCACGTTGATGTCGAAGCTTTCGCCTACGCTGTGACCAACGATCTGATCCTCAAAGCCGGGGATAAACTGACCGCTGCCAAGCTCGAGGTCGAAGTCCTCAGCCTCGCCGCCCTCAAAAGCAACGTCGTCCTTGAAGCCCTTGAAATCAATAGTAACGGTATCCTTAAGCTGTGCCGCTCTGTCCTCAACAGAAACCATTCTTGCGTTTCTGTCGCAAAGCTGCAGCGCTCTCTTGTCAACGTCCTCGTCAGTTACAGCATTGACAACCTTTTCAACCTCTATTCCCTTATAATCGGAAATTGTTACCTCAGGCTTAACGATGCAGGTAGCCTTGAGCGTAACGCCGTTTTCCTTGCTGATAGCGGTAACCTCTGCGTCGGGGCGTGCAACAAGCTCAAGCTCTGCTTCTGCAACTGCTCCGTCGATAACCTCGCCTGCGATAGCGTTTACAGCGTCCTCATAGAACACGTTCTCGCCGTACTGCTTTTCGATAAGCTTTCTTGTAGCCTTGCCCTTGCGGAAGCCGGGGATCGAGATGTTCTTTCTTGCCTTGAGGTAAGCCTTCTGAACGGCAGCCTCAAAGTCCTCAGCTGAAATCTCTATCTCAAGCTCAACCTTATTTGTTTCAACCTTGTTTACAGACTTTAAACTCATTTTTTATTCCTCCAAAAAATAAATGTATCCTAAATATTATAGCATACTTCTATGCAGATTTCCAGTACTTTTTGTACTATTCATCACTTTGCACAATTTTTGTTATATCAAGCGGGTCAAATTGTAGAAAATCACTTGAAATCAAGTGATAATTTATACCGTCGTGCATACCCTTTACGGCGTAGGAGTGTCCTTTTTTGCCGTGTATGTGTCCGTAGAAACATTCCCTGACTCCGTATTTATGCAGAACAGCCATTATCTCCTCGTTCTCACCGTACACAAAAACGGGCGGATAATGTAAGAACACTATCGGTTCAAGCCCCGACTTTACCGCCGCCGAAATCGACGTTTCAAGCCTCTGCGCCTCTCTCAGAAGCACCTTTTTATCCGCAGGCTCGCCGTTTTCGCTTATCCAGCCTCTTGTGCCGCAGACGGCGCATTTTCCGAGCGGAAAAAAGTTATTGTGGAGCAGCCGAACGCTTTTTATATCGTTCTCATAGAAAAATTTATCCATCTTCGCCACAGTCTGCCACCAGTAGTCGTGATTGCCCTTCGAGATTATCTTCGTGCCGTTAAGCGACTCGACAAACTTAAAATCCGCAAGCGATTGTTCAAGCTTCATCGCCCAGCAAAGGTCGCCCGGCATTATCACAATATCATCGGGTTTTACCTTTCTCTGCCAGTTATATTCAAGACGCTCGACATAATTATCCCAGCCGCCGAAAATATCCATAGGCTTATTCACGCCGAGCGGCAGGTGAAGATCTGAAATAGCAAATATAGACATTACGCACCTCCGTCAGAATATTTACTCGATTTGCGGATATAATAGCTTTGTCAGCAAGTTTTTGCTGCAAAACTTCAAAAGGAGTGAATGGGAATGGAGAATATCAACAGAGGTATCCGCTGCAACGTTACAAGCTGCGTTTTTAATAAGGATGCCAAGGATTGTACCGCAGAGAAGATCGATGTAAGCTGCACCTGCAGCAAGCCCGACTGCTGCGACGAAACGGAGTGCAAGACCTTTAAGGCAAGAGGCTAAGCCGCCGAAACGCCGCACAGATCAAGGCATTGTCCGATGAAAAAACTTCATCGGACATACATATTCTGTAATATCCTGTCAGATGCCGAGAACCGAGAAAACGTGTTCTTTCATCTCGTTCTTGTCTATTATCTTATCAAAGCGGATATCCTTGTCTTTAAGCGCCGCAAGAGATGCAGGAACAGGCAGCTTTGAAACCTCTGCGAGCTTGTCGACAAGATCAAATTCCGAAGCGTTGGTATTCTCGCCGAGAGCCGAAAGAACCGAACCCGAGAACTTGTAGGGGCTTGCAGTCGATGCGATGACCGTCTTTGTCGTGTCGCCCGTCTGTGCCTTGTAATCCTCGTAAACCTTTACTGCGACTGCCGTGTGAGTATCGCAGGTGTAGGAATACTTGTCGTAAATTTCCTTGATAACAGCCTTTGTCTGCACGTCGTCGCAGCAGCCTGCCGCAAACTCCTCAAACAGCTTTGCCTTAACGTCGTCCGTTACTTCATATCTGCCCTCCGACGCTAACTTGCCGAACCACTCGTTGATAAGCTTGTCGTTCTCGCCCGAAAGCATATAGAGAAGTCTTTCGAGGTTTGAGGAGATAAGAATATCCATCGACGGAGAGATTGTTGCGTGGAAATCTCTGTTTCTGTCGTAGATACCGGTCTTTAAGAAATCGGTAAGCACGTTGTTTGCGTTTGAAGCGCAGATAAGCTTGTTTACGGGAACGCCCATGTGCTTTGCGTAATAGCCTGCAAGAATGTTTCCGAAGTTGCCTGTCGGAACGACAATGTTTATCTTGTCGCCGAGCGAGATCTCGCCGTCCTCGACAAGCTGAGCGTATGCGGAAATGTAATAGATTATCTGCGGCGCAAGTCTGCCCCAGTTTATTGAATTTGCAGAGGAGAACATCATGCCGTTTTCTGCAAGCTTATCGGCAATTTCCTGATTTGTAAATATAGCCTTAACGCCGTTCTGTGCGTCGTCAAAGTTGCCCTTGATAGCGCATACTCCGACGTTTGAGCCTTCCTGAGTGGTCATCTGCTTTTTCTGCATTGCCGATACGCCGTCGTCGGGATAGAATACGAGGATAGAAGTTCCGGGAACGTCCTTAAAGCCTTCAAGCGCAGCCTTTCCCGTGTCGCCCGAAGTTGCAACGAGGATAACTACCTTCTTGTCGGAATTAAGCTTCTTTGTGGAGGTCGTGAGCAGATAAGGAAGTATCTGGAGCGCCATATCCTTGAAAGCGCAGGTCGGACCATGCCAAAGCTCAAGCATATATGTACCGTCAAAAAGGTGCGCAAGCTCGGCGATATTGTCGCTGTCGAAAGCCTTTGTGTTATACGCATTATCAACGCAGTAAGCGATCTCGCCTTCCGTAAAATCGGTGAGGAATTTCGAGAAAACGAACTTTGCTCTCTCACGGTAATCCGCACTTCCGAGAGCCTTTATCTCGTCAAGGCTTATTGAGGGTATCTCTTCGGGAACGAAAAGTCCGCCGTCCTTTGAAATGCCCTGTGCGATAGCCTGTGCGGAGGTTACCTTAACCTCGCTGTTTCTGGTGCTCTTGTAATTCATAAAAATTCACCCTTCTTTATTAGAATAGATCATATAGATTATGTCAAAACCTGTCAGGCTCCCGATGCGTCAAATGCGCTCACATAATACCTGACGTGTTTTATTTTACCCTTTTCAAGCGTAACGGCGGCAACGTCAAATCTGCACGAAGCCTCGCCGAACCTCTGCCGATATTTTCTGTAATAGGCGTCGGCAGTGCGCACGATAAACCTGCGCTTTGAGGGCGTTACAGACCTTTCGCCCGAAACGATCGACCCCTCTTTTCTCGTCTTGACCTCGACGAAAACGAGACGAACGTCCTTTCTTGCGATAATATCTATCTCGCCGCCCCTTACGGTGTAGTTTCTTTCAAGTATCTCGTAGCCGTTATGTACAAGAAACTGCGCCACCGCATCTTCTCCGATATTGCCTATCTCACGGCTTGTCTTGCTTTGCTTTTTTTGCATAATATTTTTTCAGAAACGACATTCTGTGTATCTCACAAGGACCGTATTCGTCAAGCGCCTTATAATGGATCTTCGTGCCGTAGCCCTTGTGCTTTTCAAAAGCGTACTGCGGATATTTCTTTGCCATTTCAAGCATATACCTGTCCCTTGCGACCTTTGCAAGAACAGACGCCGCCGCTATCGACTGACTCTTTGCGTCGCCCTTGACGACCGCTTCAACCGGACATTCGACAGGCGGAGTTTTATTCCCGTCGGCAAGCACTATATCGGGTGTTGCCCCGAGGCTTTCGACCGCTCTTTTCATCGCAAGCATAGCGCAGTTAAGTATGTTTTGCTCCTCTATCTCTTCGACCGAAGCGGTCTGTATCGACCAGTAAAGCGCCTTTTCCTTTATCTCGTCAAACAGCAGCTCACGCTTTTTTTCCGTCAGCTTTTTGCTGTCGTTTATCCCCTCGATCACGGTATCGGGAGCGAAGATCACCGCCGCCGCAAAAACGTCGCCTGCAAGAGGGCCTCTTCCCGCCTCGTCAACTCCGCAAAGCAGCGGATACTGCCCGTAATACTGCATATCAAATTCGTGAAGTTCCATCAGTTACCCCTCGGTCTTTCAAGCGAGATTCGTCCGAGCTTTCCGCTTCTGAATTCGTCAAGTACGGTTATCGCCGCACGCTCGGTATTTATCACGCTTCCCGACATTAAAAATCCTCGCTTTTTGCCAATTCTTTCGAGTATCTCAAAGCCCTTGACGCACCCTGCCGACTCGTCGTCGTTCTCGGGAAGGTCTTCAAGCGAAATTCCGTACCTTGAGATTATACTGTCGGGATATTCCTCGCAAAGAAGTTCAAGCAGGCGGCAGGCGAGGTATTCGGTATCGAGGATATCGTCCTTGACAGCGCCCGTGAACGCAAGCCTTTCGCCGACCGTTTTTTCTTCAAATTTAGGCCACAGCACGCCCGGCATATCGAGCAGCTCGGTATTGTCGTCAAGCGTCACCCATTGCTTGCCCCTTGTAACTCCCGGTCTGTCCTCGACCTTCGCCCTCTTAGAGCCTGAAAGGCGGTTGATAAACGAGGACTTTCCGACGTTCGGTATGCCGACTATCATCATTCTTATCGGTCTGCCGTGCATACCTTTAGCCTCCCAGATATTCACCTGTTCAGCCATAAGTTCGTTCAGTGCCGACTTAAATTTATTTAAATTCTTTCCGCTGCGGCAGTCGGTAGCGACAGCGGTTATGCCTTTCTTTTTGTAATAGTCTATCCACTGCGACGTTATAGTTTCATCGGCGGAATCCGCCTTATTGAGAAGCAGCAGTCTTGGCTTTGAGCCGACGAGCCTGTCCATTTCGGGATTTCTGCTCGAATAGGGTATTCTTGCGTCGGTTATCTCAACAACAACGTCGACAAGCTTTAAATTCGACTGCATGATCCTTCGTGTTTTCGCCATGTGTCCGGGAAACCACTGAACCTGCGTTGTCTGTCCCATCGAACCGACCTCCTTTATGTTTTCTTAAAATCAGCTTAATTTCTTAAACGTGTCAAACGGATAAAATCTCACCGCCGCCTTTCCGAGAACGTCGTCGGTGCTTATAAAGCCTACCGCACCGTCACGGCTGTCACGGGAATGATTTCGGTTGTCGCCGAGTGCGAAAATGCAGTTTTCGGGAACGTGATATTCAAATCGGTTCTCCGACACCTGATAGGTTCTGTCAAACGAGCTGATAAGCTTCATCGGCTCGCCGAGATAGGACATATCGATCTTTTCGCCGTTTACCGTAACGGAATTATCCGAATAGTCGATAACGACCGTGTCGCCCGCAACGCCGATACAGCGTTTTATTATCGTCTTGTTAAGTCCCCTGCTGTTGCACACGACTATATCTCCACGCTCGGGCTTATAGTTGAAATGCGTGAGGATAAGCCTCTGCTGATCGTAAAGCGTAGGCTCCATAGACTCGCCCTCGACCACTACCGTGCGGTAGAGAAAAATAAAGACGAGCATAACAACGAATATCGCAAAAACGAACGACTCTATCCAGTCGAGCGTTTCGTCTAAAAATCCGGCTTTTTCCGGCTTTGAAGTATCAGTCTTTTCAGACTGTGCATTAATTTCTTCACTCATAGTATTATCCGCCTCGTTTTTCTTATACTATAATCAAGAGCCGTGTGCGAAACTGACCGCAGAAAGCCCTCTGAAAATCAAACCATATACTAGGTCATCTCTAAAAACCGCCGGCTGACGCCTTAGCACCTCATCTGCTTGCATATTTTCCGTCTTCTTGCCCAAAAACTCCTAGGAAAGCGCCAGCTTGCCGTCGTCGTTTTTAGTCAAGCTTACGAAAAATCTGACTGCGCATCTGATGCACTATGGTTTTTAGAGATGACCTAAATTTATTATATCAAACGGCGGACAAAAATGCAAGTAGATTTCATGATTTTTCGCATTATTTGTAGCTATTCATGAAAATTTTACTTCTGCCGCCCGTTTATTGCCGCAAAAAAACAAGAGCCGACCTTTTGAGCCGACTCCTGCAAATTTCGGATATTACTTAATTGCTTCCTTGACCTTGGCAGCCTTGCCCACTCTGTCACGCAGATAGTAGAGCTTAGCACGGCGAACCTTACCGTATCTTACGATCTCAACCTTTTCAACAACAGGCGAATGTACGGGGAAAACTCTCTCGATACCGCAGCCGTGTGCTACACGTCTTACAGTAAATGTCTCGCTGATTCCGCCGTGCTTCTTAGCGATGATAGTACCCTCGAAGATCTGGATCCTCGACTTGTCGCCTTCCTTGATCCTTACGTGTACCTTAACTACGTCACCGATGTTGAGCTCGGGAAGATCCTTCTTCATGCTGTCCTGTGCAATTAACTTTAAAGCGTCCACTTTAAATACCTCCTAATATTTTCAGACATTCATTCACCTTACGGCACGCTCGCCCGAGCGCACAAGGTCAGAGGACTGCCCGCTTTAATGTCGTGCAGAGAACGGATTTTCTCTGCTTGGCATTAACTCTCGTCGGAGCAAACCGACGGATAATCAAATGCTTATATATTATACCACATTAGGCAGTGCTTTTCAATAGTCTGCTGTGTAAAATATTCACCCGTCATAAGCGAAGTTTTTGTACATTATGCACACATTTTTACTTTGCCTTTGTAGCGACCTCGGTAACGAGCTTGTTTACTATCTCCTCAACGGGCATTGCAGGCATTTCGCCCTCCTTGCGTGAGCGGACAGTAACCGTGTTCGACTCAACTTCCTTGTCGCCGATTATGAACATATACGGTATTCTGTCGAAACGTGCGCTCTTTATCTTAGGACCGATATTCTGATCACGCTTGTCGACAGTTACTCTCATGCCGAGAGAGGTAAGTCTGTCGGCGAGCTTCTGAGCATATTCAACGTGTTCCTCGCCGATAGGAAGAAGCCTTACCTGTTCGGGAGCGAGCCAAAGCGGAAGAACGCCTGCGAAACGCTCAATCATGTATGCAAGCGTACGCTCATAGCAGCCGAGCGAGGTTCTGTGAATGATATACGGCAGCTTCTTCTGACCGTCCTTGTCGGTGTAGTACATACCGAATCTTTCGGCGAGGAGCATATCTATCTGAATAGTTACGAGCGTGTCCTCCTTGCCGTAAACGTTCTTGTACTGAATGTCGAGCTTAGGGCCGTAGAACGCAGCCTCGTCTATTCCTATATCATAATCAAGACCAATATCGTCGAGTATCTTCTTCATTGCAGCCTGTGCGTCGTTCCACTGCTCCGCCGTACCCTCGTACTTGTTGTTCGGGTTTGCAGGATCCCACTGTGAAAATCTGAACGTGCAGTCCTCAAGCAGACCTACCGTGTCGAGCATATATTTTGCAAGCTCGAGACAGCCCTTGAATTCCTCCTCAAGCTGGTCGGGACGGAGAATGTAATGTCCCTCGGAGATCGTGAACTGTCTTACTCTGATAAGACCGTGCATCTCGCCGCTGTCCTCGTTTCTGAAAAGCGTCGAGGTCTCCGTAAGACGCATAGGAAGATCCTTATAGGTACGGGGCTTGTTGAGGTACACCTGATACTGGAACGGACAGGTCATCGGGCGAAGCGCAAAGCACTCCTTTTCCTCGTCGTAAGGGTCGCCGAGAATGAACATACCGTCAAGGTAATGATCCCAGTGTCCCGAAATTCTATAAAGATCACGCTTGGCAAAAAGCGGAGTTTTCGTAAGCAGACAGCCCTTCGACTGCTCGACGTCCTCTACCCATCTCTGAAGCAGCTGAACGACTCTTGCGCCCTTCGGGAGAAGAATAGGAAGACCCTGTCCCACATAGTCGACCGTTGTGAAATATCCAAGCTCACGTCCCAGCTTGTTGTGGTCACGCAGCTTTGCCTCTTCCATTTTCTTTAAATGCTCGTCAAGCAGCGAAGCTTTCGGGAAAGCCGTGCCGTAAATTCTCGACAGCTGCTTGCCGTCCTCAGCCTTGCCCCAGTATGCGCCCGTGCAGGAAAGCAGCTTTACAGCCTTAACAGGAGCAACGCTTAAAAGGTGCGGACCTGCGCAGAGGTCGATAAAGTCGCCCTGCTTATAGAAGCTGAGCGTTTCGCCCCTGTCGTCATGCTTGCGGATAAGCTCGACCTTATAATCCTCGTTTCTTTCGGTCATAAGCTTTAAAGCCTCGTCGGCGGACAGCTCGAAGCGTTCAAGCTCATAGCCCTCCTTCGCAAGCTTTTTCATCTCAGCCTCGATCTTTTTAAGGTCTTCCGTGCCGAACGGCTTTTCGACCTCAAAATCATAATAGAAGCCCGTTTCGGTAGCAGGACCTCTTGCAAGCTTTGCTTCGGGGTAAAGATTTTTTACAGCCTGCGCCATAAGGTGCGCTGCGGTGTGGCGGAAAGTCTCCGCACCCGATTTTGAATCGAAGGTAAGCACCTCAAATTCGCAGTCGGAATCGACGACTGTTCTTATGTCCTTTACCTCTCCGTTGATCTTTACGCAGCAGGCAGCCTTGTAAAGACCCATTCCGATACCCTTGACGATCTCAGCCGCAGGCATTGCGGACTCGATCTCACGGACGCTTCCGTCTTTAAGCGTAAGTCTGATCATTTTTCATTCCTCCGTTTATATTTATATTATTGTAAAATTAAAAACCTTTGTCTTTCAGACCCTTAACAAGTCCGACGTAAAACTCTCTTACGTCAAATCCCTTGAAATTCTCACGGTTAAGGTCTATTATATCCCCGTGAGAGATACCCCGCTCGCCCTTGGGAGTGAGCATTATGAAATCCTCTCCCCACTTCATCGAATCGACCGTAACAAGTCCGTCGTTATCCTTGTTATCAAAATACTTCACCAGATGATAGGAGAGATTAAGCGGAAATCTTCCGCCGACCGATCTCTTTACCTTTGAGCCTACGCTCTGATAATACACGTTTGGCGAGTCGGGACAGGACTTATTTATTTCCTCGCAGCGTGCCGCCGTCAGATCCTTTACGGCTGAGATAAAGTCCGGATCCTTATCGCCAAGCTTCGCAAGAGCCGCATTGTATTTTGCGGCGACCGAACTGCAAAGCTTTTCCGACGCCTTATCGAGCAGAAAATCGGCGAATTTGCAGCCTCGGTGCGGAGAATTTATCGTTGTAAGAGAGGCGACGTATTTATCTGCTCCCAGACAGCTTACAGCGTATCTTGAATCAAGTCCGCCCTTTGAATGTGCGATTATGTTAAGCTTTTCGCAGCCCGTTTCGGAAACGATCTGTTCTATCCTCTCGGCTATCTCCCTGCCGCATTCCGCAACCGAAGCCGCCGAACGCTGCGAGCCGTAGTAAAGCTGTGCACCATTTCGTTTAAGCACTTCGGGAACTCTGCCCCAGTAGTTGAAAAAGCGAAAATCACGGAAAAACACGCCGTGGACAAGCAGTATGGGATATTTAGTTCTGCATATCACATTTTCGGCACGAACGCTGTCAAGAATAAGCTTTTCGCTCTCGACCTTACATTCGCTGTCGGCGATGGAGATCATTTTAAAAAGCACGATAAGATTGACTATCGGAATCATTCCGCATATAAGACCGATAACACGCCATTTTACTCCGAGCTGAGCGGATCTGAGATAAAGCCTTATGATACCGTTCCAGAAAACTATAAGCTCCGAAACGAATACCACCACGCTGTTTATAACAATATCTTTAGTTTCAAAAGCAGAGCCGGCAATGAAATAAATCAGAGCAGCTGCGCTAAGCAGTGTGGAAACAAGGAAAATTTTAAGCACTCTCGAGGCGGCTTTCAGTGCGGTAAGCCGTTTGCTTGGCTGCTTTTTTATCGTCGGCATAATATTTATCGCCAGAAACAAGATCACCGCCGCAGCCCACAGCAGCGCGCCCAACCCCTTGCCGATCCCGAACAAAACTATCAGCGCATATATATTAGCCGCCGCCGTTATAACAAGCGACTCTAAAACAAGCATATCGATCTTCCTCCTTTTTTAAGCCTGCCGCAGCGTTATGATATTTCCGCAGTTTAACAGGTTCTCGTTCGGCGCCTCCTGCAAAGACTGCGTAATGCAGATATATCCCCAGAACGCCACGAGCGCAAAGCTTATAAGCGTTCCGAGCGCATTAAGAAAGCTTCTTAACCACTTTGGACAGACTCGCCTTCCGTTCACCTTGCCGTCGGTAAGCTGCGAAAAAAAGGTCGACATCCAGTAGGAGAAAATAAACACCGGCACGAAAATCAGAAGTCCGAGGTAATAGGTCATTCCGCCGGTTATCGACTGATATATCACATAAACCGACGCAGCGTCGGCGGCAAGCATCGCCGTGTAACATAAAAATGCCAGAAATCTCCGCAGTCCAAGCATACAGCACCCGACCCTTTCATACTTTTACGAAAAACAAAAAATCCCGAGCCTTAAAAAAAGACCCGGGACGACTTGAATACAAAGACGTGGTTCCACCCGTTTTCGTGCGTGATACGCACCTCGTTAAAAGCTGATAACGGCGGCTCAGCCGGCGCTGATTGGGCGCACTCGGAGAACGGTACACACCTTAACGGAAGATCTGCGTTTCTTTCAGCCCATGAAAACGCTCTCTGTAACTCCCCCACATCGTAAAGTGCGGTTTCTCTTCACAGTTTTTTGGATATATAAAAATTATATCACTCTTTTTTCGCTTTGTCAAGCGTCGGCAAAAACTTTTTACAATTTCGCTAAAAAGCCTGCAAAACAGCGTTTTATCAGCCGTTGTTCTGGTCGGCAACAAGCTTATCTGCGCCGTAAATGCTGCGCAGCTTCGGCTTTTCGATCTTGCCGGTAGGATTTCTCGGAACGTCTGCGAAGATAAGCTTTCTCGGACGCTTGTATCTCGGGAGCGCCTCGCAGAACTTGTTCATTTCCTCTTCTGTGCAGGTGCAGTCCTCTTTTATGGAGATAACTGCGGCGGCAATTTCGCCAAGACGCTTGTCGGGCAGACCGATGACCGCAACGTCCTTTACCTTCGGATTTGTGCGGATAAAGTCCTCTATCTGAACGGGGTAGAGATTTTCGCCGCCCGTGATTATAACGTCCTTCTTTCTGTCGACGAGGTAAACGAAGCCGTCCTCGTCCTCCTGCGCCATATCTCCCGTTTTGAGCCAGCCGTCAGGAGTAAGCACCTGATTTGTCGCTTCTTCGTCGTGATAGTAGCAGGTCATAACGCCCGGACCCTTAACGCAAAGCTCGCCGACCTTTCCCCTTTCGACCGTATCGCCATTTTCGTCGATTATCTTGCTTTCCCAGCCAAAGCCTGCTTTTCCTATCGCTCCGACCTTATGTATATTTTCAACGCCTAAATGAAGCGCACCCGGTCCGATAGATTCGCTAAGACCGTAGTTTGTGTCGTACTGATGATTCGGGAAATACTTCTTCCATCTTGAAATAAGGCTCGGCGGAACAGGCTGTGCGCCAATGTGCATAAGCCGCCACTGGTCGAGCTTGTAGTCGCTAAGGTTTACCTTTCCGCTTTCGATAGCGTCAAGAATATCCTGTGCCCACGGAACGAGCAGCCAGACGATAGTACAGCCCTCGCTCGAAACTGCGTCAAGAATAACGTTCGGTGAAACACCGCTTAAAAGCACCGATTTTCCGCCCACAAGAAAGCTTCCGAACCAGTGCATTTTTGCGCCCGTGTGGTAAAGAGGCGGAATACAGAGGAAAACGTCATCCTTTGTCTGACCGTGATGCGCCTGCTCCACCCTGCACGAATGCATAAGGCTTTCGTGATTGTGGAGTATCGCCTTGGGGAAGCCCGTCGTTCCCGACGAAAAATAAATTGCAGCGTCGTCCTCGTCGGTAAGTTTTATATCGGGCGAATTGCTCGGGCAGAGCGCTGTAAGATGATCGTAGCTTTCGGCAAAGCTCGGACAGCTCTGACCTACGAAAAGCAACATTCTGTCCTTTCCTATACTGTCGGCTATCTCCTCTACCCTTCCGATAAATTCGGGTCCGAACACAAGCACGTTTATCTCGGCAAGTTTAACGCAGTATTCTATCTCGTCGGAGGCATAGCGGAAATTGAGCGGCACTGCAAGCGCACCCGTCTTTAACGCTCCGAAATAAACAGGCAGCCATTCTATCCCGTTCATAAGCAGGATACCGACCTTGTCGCCCTTTTTAACACCTCTTGAAAGCAGGAAATTCGCAAAACGGTTCGCCTTTTCGTTAAACACGCTCCAGGTTATCTCACGGCGGTAATAGTTAGGTCTGCTCGGCTGGATAAGCTCGTAGTCCTTCCATGTAATGCGCTTAGGCTCGATAACAGACGGGTTAAGCTCAACTAAAGCGACATCATTTGAATAAAGCTCGGCATTTCGCTCGAGAATCTCGGTGATAGGCATTATTAAAACGTCCTTTCGGTTTATGATTTATTTATATTTGATTTTTGCTAAATAAAAACAACGAAATAAGTGCGATATTGACATTTTAACACAAAAAAGCGTAAAAGTCAATACCGCACCGAAAATTAAAGGCTATGTATTTTTACGTCAGCCGTCCCTTTTCCATTTCGACGGAGAGATACCCGTTATCTGCTTGAACTGTCTTGAAAAATGAACCGTGCTTTTATAGCCGCACAAACAACCTATCTCGTCAACGCTCAGCCCCGAGCCGCAAAGATAAGATTTTGCCGTTTCGATGCGGCTGTTTATAACGTCAGCCATACAGGTCACGCCGAACGCAGTTTTATAAAGCTCCTGAAAATACGGCTTGCTGATATGAAGCGTTTCCGCCATTCCCTCAACCGACCAGTCAAGCTCGGGGTGGCTGTAAATGCTCTGCCGCAGGTCGAGCAGCTCCCTCGAATGTGGTATATCCGAGCAGGAATGTTCGCTCCGGTAATTTGTGAACACCTCGGAAAGAAGAGCCTTCAGAAGATGCGACTCGGTATGACGGTTGTTGCTTTTGAAATAACAGTCGCTTATAAGGCGGAAATACTGCGAAACGTCAATAGAATCTCCGACATATATCGGCTTGTCGAAAACCGCTTCGGCAGGAGCGCAAAGCGGCTCGCTCGCTTCAAACTCCATCCATGCGTTTATATACTTTTCGCCGTCAACTGCGCCGTAGATCTGCGGAGACCTTCTGTTAAAAAGAATGAACGTACCCGGCTCGGTCACAAGCCGTTCTCCGCCTATCACAAAATAAGCCTTCGATTTGACAAACAGTATAAGATAATCCTCATATCCCTCGGGACGATCTATCGAAAATCGCTCGTCGTGAACACACTCCCAGCTCATACGCTTAATTTCAAGCATTTTCTCACCGCCTTATCATTTGTTAATTTTCTCTATTATACACCATACTATCCGAAAAGTCAACAAAACGCAGTATATTTTAAAAAAATAAAATTCCGCAGACAACGCCGCCTGCGGAACTTAAACCTATTCTTCCATATCATCTGTAAAACCGTTATGAAACGACTGCGCCCTCGCAAAGAATTCGGCAAGCTGCGGCACTATCTCCTCCGCTTTTTCGGCAAACGTTTGGGCAAGTTTCTTCGCCGACTGCGCCTTTTCTTTAATAAGCCCTGCACGGCTCGGAACATAATAGCTTTTGCTCGAGGTCTCGGGAATAACGCTTATAACGCCGCCCTTGTCGCTCAGAAAACGCATTTTTGAATTTTTTGCCATGACAGACATTCCTTTCGATACGTTTTACATTCAGAAAAGATTATTCTTTATTTCCTTTGCGGCAAAAGCGCCCTCAAGGCTCTGACCGTTCGGCTTCGGGTGAAGTCCGTCGATAAGATACCTGCCCTCTGCGCCTATGACCTCAAATTTTTCGCATATGCCGCAGCCGTTATAGCAGTCGACAACCTGTACCGACATTTCTCCGGCTATCTTACGGATATTTGCGATAACGCCCTGATTTTTCTCGTTATGCTCGGGCGTCGCCGTCTGTATAGGAGTAAGCAGGAAGATACGACAGTCGGGGTATTCCTCCATTATCCGCTGTATACACCAACGCATAGCGCCCGTTTCGGTGAAAAGGTCTATATTTTCGTTATCCTCAAGCGACTTGCCCGAAAGCGCTTTTTGCGCATCGCCGAAAAACTCGGGAGCGTCGTTTGTTCCCATTGCAAAGGCGAAAACGTCGGGCGCAGGATACTCGCCGCTTTTTACCTCTTCGATAAATTTCTGGATATGAACCACAGCGCAGTTGTTCATTCTCATCTGCATTTCAACAGGGTCGTCGCAAGGCTCCCAACCCCAGCTTATTCCTGCAAAATCGGGGTCGGTGTAATCCTGAGTTGTTACAGTAACGCCCGAGACCTGCTGTGTTCTTTTATACCACACAGCCGAACCAACTCCGACGTTATGGTGAGTAGCGAAGCCGAGATTTTTGAAAACGTGGTAGGACCACTGTTCGCCTGCCGTTATGCTGTCGCCGTCAACACCGAAATTAAGCTTTGAAAAATCAGCCGACATATTATTTAAACCTCTTTTCTAATCAAATCAAACAACCGTCATGCACATATCTTCAACGACAGAGCTTACAGTCGCTCCGAAAATGGCAAAGCACACTATTGTGATAACAACAACGACCGCCATAATTACAAACTGCGCTATCGCCCAGTTTTTGAGCGTCTTGTTCTTTGCTGTTGCGATAATGATTATCTGTCCGATTATCGGGAGTATCGAGCAGAGTATCGACCAGCCTATCCAGCCCATTACCGTAGTATCTTCCGAATAGTTGTTGAATGTCGGGTAAACAGGCTGCTGATACATAGGCGGCGTCTGATAGCCCATCGGGTTAGGCTGAGGCATACCGCCCTGCATAGGAGCGGTGTTTACGTTCGGGATAGAGTTTGACTGCGGTGCGCCGCAGACGTTGCAGAACTCCGCATTATCGTTAGTAAGCTCTGCGCCGCAGCTTTTACAGAATTTTGACATATTATTCTTCTCCTTTTTAATCATTCTTTTACTTCGTATGACCGCCGTAGGATAAATATTACGGCTGTCTGTCAGAATAATTATAACACATTACTTTTTCAATTTCAAGTATTTTTTTACAAAAAAAAACGCACTTGTTAAAAAGATGCGTTCTTATAAATACTTGATTTTTGTTACATATCAAAATCTCCGCCGCCTCTTTGTTCGCTCTCAAACAAATTTTCGGCATATGATCTTTCATTCTGCGCTTCTGCGTTCAAGTCGACTCTCTGCGAATAATCGGCGGTCGACATTCCCATAGCCTCTTTCGCCTTTTGCTGCGCCTGCCACTCCTCAAAGCTCATGCCTTTTCCTTCCTTGACAGTATAAAGCTTCGGTGCCTTGGGAGCTTTTGAGCCTTTTGCAAGAAAAATGACAGCCATTATAAACGGAACAACGGCTATAATCAGCGTTATCGGACTGGTCGAGGGCTTTGTTTTGTTGGTATATGCATAAAGCGGTCTGTCAGGGTCGTAAAAGACCTCCACCTTATCTCCGACTTTAAAGGTCGTTCTGTTTTTTGTCTGCTCCTCGATAAAACATTCCTCGCCGTCAACGGTATATGTAATATATCCGAAATAATAAGTTTCCGTCTTGTATCTCGGACCGTGCTTGCTCGTATTGCGGCGGCGGCGGACCTCGCTCCTTACGTTTTCTACCGTTCCCTCGGTGACCTCGGAGCAGCGGCTTATCTTTTCCTTTGCATTTTTAATTGAAACCGAAAAACCGATGACCATTATTACCGAAATAACGATCATGACGAATCCCATAACATAATAATCCGTTTTGGTATTTTTTCTCTTTGCAGCCATTTAGTTTTACCCCCATAACTTTTTATAGCAATTGCGTTTATATATGTATAGTAACATATTATCAACCAAAATGTATTAATAATCTGTTAAATTTAGTGCAAATAGACGAACGCAAAAGCGACTTTTTTCGTAAAAAAATTGTTCTTTGCTTGACATACGAAAAGAACTGTGCTATAATTTAGTAGGAACTCCGCAGGGCATATATCCCGTTCGGAGTATCGTGCGAATTTAATCAAAGGAGAGATTTCAGATGGTAAAGGAAAATTACGAGATCTGTCACTGCATGGGCGTTAGCTTTGTAGACGTTGAAAAGGCTGTTCACGAATTTGACAGCTTCGGCGACCTGCTCGATATGTTCAAGAAGGTTCAGGAGAAGACTGCCTGCTCGACAGGCTGCGGCGGCTGCTACGACGATATTCTCAAGGCTATCTCGGACGTTATGCACGGCTGATACTTATTTTGTCCGGCTTTTAAATACGCTGCTGCACTGCGGACTTGCCGCTAAATGCAGCAGCGTATTTTTACTTTACACTGATTTATAATTCTTCTGAAAGAAGGCTTACGGCTTTGACCCAGTATGAAAAAATGACGCAGACGCCGATACCGAAGCTTATCCTCACCCTTTCGGTGCCGACGATAATCTCAATGCTTGTGACGAACATTTACAATCTTGCGGACACGGCTTTTGTCGGACGGCTCGGAACGAGCGCAAGCGGAGCGGTCGGGATTGTGTTCGGATTTATGGCTATAATTCAGGCGTTCGGATTTATGTTCGGACAAGGCTCGGGCAGCATTATTTCCCGTGCGCTCGGAAGGCTTGACGAAAAAACCGCTTCGCTTCACGCTTCGGCAGGCTTCTTTTCCTCGCTTATCTGCGGTTTTATCATTTCGCTTATCGGATTTATTTTTCTTGACGATATAGTTATGCTTCTCGGCAGCACTGAAACGATAAGACCATATGCTGAAACATATATCCGATACATTCTTATTTCCGCACCGTTCATGTGCTCGAGCCTTACGCTCAACAACATTTTAAGATACGAGGGTAAGGCGGCGCTCGGAATGGCGGGGCTTATGACGGGCGCTATTTTCAATATTGCCTGCGACCCTCTGCTTATGTTCGTGTTCGATATGAAGATAGCGGGCGCAGGGCTTTCGACTGCGCTAAGCCAGTTTTTAAGCTGGGCGATACTTCTCGGAATGTTCTTAACGAGGCGCACCGAAACTAAGATAAGTCCGAAAATTGCTCTTTCCGCCGCACCTGCCGTTGTTTTCGGCATTATGGCGACAGGCTTCCCGAGCCTTTTACGTCAGGGACTCAACAGCATTACGACCGTCCTTTTAAATTCAAGATGCGGTATCTACGGCGACGCTGCTGTTTCGGCGATGAGCATTGTAACGAGGATTATTTTCTTCGCATTCTCGATTGCCCTCGGAATAGGTCAGGGATTTCAGCCTGTTTCGGGCTTTAACTACGGCGCAGGAAAATACAGCCGTTTAAAGCAGGCGGTCAAGTTCACGTCGGTCATCTCCGAATGTATCATAATCGTCGGCTGCGTTGTCCTCACGGTTTTTTCGGGCAGCCTTATCGGCATTTTCCGAAACGACCCGGAGGTTATCGAAATAGGCGTTCGCGCGCTCAGACTTCAGGCTGTCGCACAGCTTGTTCTTCCGCCCTGCATGGTCGTTGAAATGCTTTACCAAAGCACCGGCAAAAAGCTCGGCGCTTCGCTTTTGTCCTCTATGCGCAGCGGTATTCTGTTTATTCCTCTGCTGCTGATACTTTCTGAGTTCAGAGGTCTTTCAGGAATTCAGGAGGCACAGCCGCTTTCTCTGCTGCTTTCGCTGCCGCTGACGATACCCTTTGCGGTGATATTCTTTAAGCGTCTGCCGCCCGAGGACAAGCAGTCTGAATAAAAAATTAAGCCGTTCGGTTCACATGAACATGATACCGAGCGGCTTTTTCTTATCTTATTTTAATAAACGCCGACGACTCGGCAGGCATAGTTACCGAGCCTCGTTCGGTTTTGGGCGGCGTGCCGATAAAATGCACAAGCTCGCCCGTAACGCTAAGCGGAAGGCTGAATGTCCTGCCCGACGGATTTATGATAACGAGAATTTCCTCCTCGGCACAGGTTCGCTTGTAAACGAGCGGATAACCCGAGCAGATAAAGGTAATTCCCGACGTGTTCTGCAAAGCAGGGTGTTCGCTGCGCACCCTTATAAGCTCTCTCACCTCACGTAGAAGCGAGCCTGCCGAAAGCAGCTGACCGTCGGCGGTCGGGCGGTCGGCGCTCGGGTCGAGCGGAAGATAAAGGTCGTATTCGTCGGCGTCGGAAAAGCCTGCGTTGGGGCTGTCGTCCCACTGCATCGGCGTTCTCGAGCCTGTCCGCTCATAGCCGCCCTCTTTTGAGGTCAGATTTTCGACATACCTCATGCCTATCTCGTCGCCGTAATAGATAAACGGTGCGCCCGGCATCGAGAGCAGGAATGAAAAGGCTATCTTCATTTCGTCATAATCGAGCCGCTTTGAAAGCCTGTCCATGTCGTGATTTCCCGACGGGATACAGATAAGTCCTTTGCCGTCGGTCTTGCGGCGGTTTTCGATATATGTCCTTACAAATTCTGCGGCGCTTCCCTTTCCTCTTCGTGAAAAATACGGCTCGTCACAGCGGAAAAGGTCGTTGTAGTGCGAGGGTCCGAAATGCAGAAGAAAATCCATATGAAAGCCGCCTGCGAGCGACTTGTCGGGTTCACCCCATTCCGAGATAAGCGCAGCTTCGGGAAATTCGCTGTCGATAAACGCCCTCATATCCTGCCACAGCCTGATATTAGCCTCGCCCGTCGGGTCGTTTTTTATAAGCGAGCCAGCCATATCGACTCTGAAACCATCGCAGCCGTTTGACAGCCAGTAGCGCATTATCTCCTTAACAGCCTCCCTCGTAGCTGTCGGCGCCGGAGCATCGGGCGGCTGCTGCCACGGACGTTCGGGCTTTGCAAAGCCGTAATTTAGCGCAGGCTGATGTGAAAAGAAATTCACAGCGCAGCTTCCGTTTCGCTCACAAAAGCCTCTTATACATTCCATGCCCTGCGGACTTTCCCAGACCGAATCCGTCCAGATATAGCGGTCGGTAAATTCGTTTTTCTCCGCAAGACAGGACTTTTTGAACCACGGATGCTCTGTCGAGGTATGACCGGGCACAAGGTCGAGAAGGACGTGCATATCACGCCTGTGCGCCTCACGGAAAAGCTCGAAAAGCTCGCCGTTCGTGCCATAGCGGTCAGCCGTTTTCATATAGTCCGAAACATCGTAGCCTGCGTCAAGAAACGGCGACTCAAAGCAAGGGTTTATCCATATCGCATTGCACCCGAGCGAGCGGATATGATCGAGCTTTGATATGATACCGTTAAAATCGCCGATACCGTCGGAATTCGAGTCGCAGAAGGACTGCGGATAGATCTCGTAGAACACGGCATTTTTCAGCCATTCGGGCATACCTGACACCTCCGTCGTCACATTCCTGACGGGCAGCAGACCGTCAGATAAATATAGGTCGAAAGGAACGCAAACCCAACCGCCGTTACCGACAGCACGGAAGCCGCAGCCGAACCGGGCTTTCCCTTTGGCTTTATCTCTTCAAGGAAAATGCCGCAGAAAAGCGAGGTCACTATCACGGTCGGGGTTATGTATCTGAAATTCATCGTGCAGGTGAAGGGGTAATCGTATGACATTTTATAGAAGTTCGCTATCATGACAAGATAGAACGAGCCGAGAAGCATCTTGCCGCCTATATCGAGCGGAACTTCCCTGTTCTTTCTTATCAGCGAGATTACTGTCAATATAAGGAAAACTGCGGCGATGCCTGCGCCGAGCCAGAAGAACACACGGCAGAGCGAAAGCGCAGGCGAATTTGCTGCGAAATATCCCTCGTTGATGCTCTCGCCGAACAGCGAGTTTTTAAGCAGCGCAACAAGCGGATTATATTCGTTATAGCCGGTTACAACACCTCTTTCGTCTTTGTGCGCCCAACATTCAAACACGCTTTCAAACTGCTTCGGCGAGAAATCGGTCACTCTCGATTTAAAGCTCATGTCGCCGATATACTGGAAAACGTCCTCAGACATTTCCTGAACATAGGTTATCGGCACACGGTATTTTATAAAATTCTTTATCTCAAACCAAAGCCCGAGAGGTACGCATATCACGGCGAAAACGGAGAACTGCCCCGCTAATTTCACAAAATCGGTGCGGCATTTTTTTATAAGAACGATAAGGAAAACTATTGCGACAGGCGGTGCAACGAGCGCAGCCGAAAGTTTCGTCATCATGCCAAGACCGATGCAAAGCGCAATTTTCACGATGCCGCCCATCGTCTGATTTTCATACCATTTAAGCGTACAAAGCAGTGCGCCGAGCATGAAAGCGACCGAAAGCACGTCGTTGTTAATACTTCCCGAAAGCAGTATAAACGACGGGTGGAAGTTGATTATCAGAAGGGGGATATACAGCGAAAAGCCTTTAAGCTTAAAGTGTCTGAGCAGCTTATAAGCCGTTATCATAATTGCCGTCGAGTAGAAAAGCGTGAGCGTTTGCAGCGATTCTCTCGCAGGGTTATGTCCGATACAGAAAATGTTTTCGTTAATGAATATCCACACTGCGCTTATCATGTGGTGAAGCGGAGGGTGACAGAACTGCCAGACCTCACGCACGTCGAAATCGGGCAGCTTGTGGTTATAAAGCAGATATTCCATATAAGCTGCGTGACCGTCGTCGCCGCCGAACGTATGAACGTCGTTCTGTCGGGTGTATACAGAGGTATAGAAAACATAGTAAAATTTTAATATGAACCCGATACCCATTATAAGCAGCGAATTGAGCTGTTCCTTATACTTTTTAGTGCGGCAGCTGCTGTAAAACGCAAAGAGCGTAAGTACACCTGCGCAGAAAATAATCACGCCTTTTATCTGAGATTTCGAATAGAGCCACGAACCTGCAATGTCCAAAAGACCGAGCAGGGCAACGGCAAGTGCGGCGATACGTTTATCGAGTCCGCCGACCTTTACCCTGCGTAAAATCAGCGCCGTGCCTGCCGCAAAAACGAGCAGAGCCACGATCAAAAGCGCATTATTAGGGACATTTTCGGCTGCGCCGAGATAAAACGGGTGAAGAAAAAGACACAGCGCAAAAGCTATAAGATAAGGGTGAGCCGCCGCCGCAGATATAAGAGCGTCGGTTCTTTTTTCGTAAAAGAGCGGTTTGTTCTGATTATTTTGATTCATGATAAGCCTTTTCCGTATTAACGTTCCAGATGTCCGACTTGTCTGTACTGCCGTTTTTTATTGCCTTAACAGCATTTATAGCCGTGAGCATCGAGTGATCCATATTGTTGTAGCGGTGCTGACCGTTTCTTCCGACGCAATAGAGATCGTCGAATTTATTAAGATATGAAACTACCTTGTCGAAATGCTTGTATGTATCGAAGTATGCAGGATAAGCCTTCTTGACCTTTTCTCTGTGAGCGTCGAGAACAGCGTCCTCCTTGATAACGCCCATCTTAACAAGCTCCTTCTTTGCAAATTCGATGCACTCACTGTCGGACATATTCCAGAAATCGTCGCCCTCGCCGCAGAAATATTCAAGACCTATCCACACGGTATCCTCAGGAGATTTTACCATATAGGGCGACCAGTTGTTGAATATCTGGATCCTGCCGAGCTTAACGCCCTTGTCCTGAACGTATATCCAGCAGTCGGGAACGATATTTCCGAGAGTTTTTATATTCGTCTGATTTTTAAGCTCAAGCCTGTTTACAAGCAGTCCGACCGTCACGAAATCACGGTAAGGCAGACCGTTTGCGATCTTTTTGATATTCTTGCATTCAAGACCCTCCATGCCGTTGATAAGATCCTTTATCGGCATCGAGGAGATGAAAATATCGCCCTCGACAGTCTTTTCGCCGTCGGGTGTATCGCAGACAACGGCGGTTATGTGGTGATTTTCATTCTTGATAAGCTTTACCCTGTGACCGTAGAGGATAGAGCCGCCAAGCTCCTCTACCTTCGAGCCGACAAGCTCCCACAGCTGACCGGGACCGTATTTCGGATACCAGAACTGTTCGATAAGCGAGGTCTCGGCGTTCTTGTTGTTCTTGATACCGAGAAGCTTTGAGAACATATCCTTGATAATTGCGGTGATAGAAAGTCCCTTGACTCTCTGTGCGCCCCAGTCCGCCGAAATTTCGCTCGGGTGTCTGCCCCACAGCTTTTCGGTGTAGCCCTCGAAGAACATGGAATAAAGCACCTTTCCAAAGCGGTTGATATAGAAGTTTTCAAGATTTGTTTCGGGTCTTTTGAACACGCAGGAGGCAAGATAGCTAAGACCTGCCTTTGCCGTCGTAAGCAGACCCATGTTCTTTATAGTATTCATGTTCATTGTAACGGGATAGTCGAAAAAGCAGTTGTTATAATAAATTCTCGACACTCTTTCACGAACGAGCATTACGTTATCCTGCGTTTCGGGGTCAGGGCCGCCCTTTTCAAGCGGCTTGTCCTTGCCGAGCTTTTTATCGTCAAACGAGGGCGCACCCTGAACGGGCATGATGTCCGACCACCATTTCATAACGGTATCGTCCTTCGAGAAAAAGCGGTGACCGCCTATATCCATACGATTTCCGTTATAGCGCACGGTCTGAGAAATTCCGCCGAGCGTACCGCTCTCCTCAAGCACCGTTACATTATATTCGCCGCTGTTGTCTTTAAGCAGCTCATATGCGGCTGTAAGTCCCGCAGGACCTCCGCCGATTATTATTACATTCTTCATTTTGCCGTACCTCCAGTATCTCACTTTTATTTAATTTTTCCGCATATCTTCATATGCATAAAGTTTACATAAAATAATTATACCATACTTTTTCACTAAAATCAACACAAATACGACATATTTTTTTCTTTGTCCTATAAATCTGCGGAAAAAAGCGGTCGGACTACTTCCCGACCGCCTTTAGAGAAGCCGTTATTTATCGAACGCAGGATTAAACGCATAGAAATTCTTTGCGTCAAGCTGGTCTGTGATGATCCTCAGTCCCTCGCCGAAACGCTGGAAATGGACTATCTCCCTTGCACGCAGGAACTTTATCGGGTCTCGCACGTCGGGATCGTCGACAAGCCGCAGGATATTGTCGTAGCTTAGCCTTGCCTTCTGTTCCGCCGCAAGATCCTCGTGAAGATCGGCTATCGGGTCGCCCGTCGACTGGATAAAGTCTGCCGTAAACGCAGTTCCCGAAGCGGACGTTGGATAAATGCCCGTCGTGTGATCGACAAAATAGGTATCAAATCCTGACTCGATTATCTCCTTCATCGAAAGATCTCTCGTCAGCTGATAAAGTATCGCCGAGATCATTTCGGCGTGCGCAAGCTCCTCCGTGCCAATATCCGTAAGAATACCCTGAACCTGTCTGCACGGGTTTGCGTAGCGTTGGCTGAGATAACGCATTGAAGCGCCTACTTCGCCGTCGGGACCTCC
>JBJERC010000051.1:0-8759 GCA_051882075.1 Oscillospiraceae bacterium
AGGTTTTCAATGTCCGCATAATTTGTAATATCCACCCAATCGCCGAATGCGTTTTCATCGTTTCCGGCGCAAGCTTTTACTACGATCTTTCCGTCATCATAGAGCTTACCGTTCCAGTAGATATTCTTCCATACGGTATCAACAGTCTTGCTGTCGTATACCGCCGTCCATACGCCCGATTCCTTATAGCTATGAACAGGCATAACGATATCGTCGGCATAAACCGTGGATGACTTGCCATTTCTGTTGAAGTATGTGCAGGATACATTGTCTGCAATATTGAACAGTCCCGCTTTCAAATCGTTAACAGAAACAGGAACGGTTATTATCTGATTTTCATCAATAGAGATCTTTTCATAGCTCCATTTGAGCGTTTTTGTACCGTCCTCATTTTCAATTATTTCTGTAGGCTGAGGATTAATTGCGGAGGCATCTATACCTGCTTTTTTAGATACAGTCATCTCAAAGGAAACGTCCTTGCCTGCCGTATCGAAAACCTCTGCGGCAAACTGCTGCATCATTTCATTTATCTGTTCGGCTGTAGGACTGTTAAGATAAATACCGTTGCTGTTTGCTGCTACCGTCTGCATCTGATTGCTGTCATTGCCGATGGACAAAGCGAAAATTCTTATGCCAAGAGCATATGCGTCTGATGCGGCTTGTGCAGATTTAGAGGAATCTGAGCCGTCAGATAATAGAATAATATATTTTTGTCTCGAATTATCTTCCAAATTACCAAAGCAGCTGATTGCTTTATTTATACCGCTTGCAATATTTGTTCCACCGCTTGCTCCAAGCTTGTTTATTGCCGTATCAAGTAACTCGTAATCATCAGTAAAATCCTGCAACACGGTTGCACTTGAGGTAAATTTAATTATTGCACATCTGTCGTTTTCTTTCATCTGTGCAACTACTTCTCTTGCCGCATTCTGAGCGTTAGTTTTTCTTGAACCGCCCATACTTCCCGAAGTATCTACGACAATAGCAAGATCTACATTGTTTTCCTCAATCTCCTGCGAGCCGAATCCGCCAAGATCAAATTCAAGATTCACGCTATCTTCAGGCTTGTCAAGAGATGATTTGTCGGATTTTACGGTCATACCTATACCGTTTGCCGCACTGTCAATTTTATAGCTGTTTTCCGAAGAAACATTATCGTTGTCCGAACGCTGATCCAAGGTCAATTCATCTGCAACATCAAGACCCAGACCGTCAAATTCGCCCTCTTTGAAGTCATCGTCAAGAGTATATGTTTTTGAAATTACGCTTTTAGTTCCGAGCAGTTCCCAATCCGAATCACTGCCTGTAACATTGAATATACTTCCGCTGAAATTGATCTTATCGGCAAAAATTCTGCCGTTTATATTTGCAATATTAGAATTAAAGGCAACCGTACCGTTAGGAGCGTACATTATGCCGTTCATATCGATATTTGTTCCGTTAATTGTAATATTTCCGTTTCTGGAATAAAGGACAACACGACCCGTGGAGATAAAATCGTTAACGTTATATGTAATATCCCCGTCGGCGATAATATAGCAGTTACCGTCAAAGGTCGTACCGCTGATCTCAGCCTTTCCGGTAGTTTTAACTGCACCGTCCATGACGTTTTTATCCTGAATCCTTACGACATCCTCATCGGTAAATTCATAAGCACCCGCCATTTTATGAATACGGGCATCCCAATCGGGCATAGCTTCCTTATCGACATTTTCGTTTCTTTCATTGATATTGATCTGCCATCCGTTGGTTGTGATCGTATTAACAGCATCCACTTTGCCGTTAAGATAAAGTTCGGAGGCGTTGCTTACAAAGCTTGCACCTGTGTATACGTTGCCGTTAAAGGTGCTTTTCCAGCAGTTGAGCTGAAAATTTTCCGTACTGCTGCCGGAGAAAAGTGTATATGGGGAAACTTCTTCGATTTTTAAAGCCGGAACATGAATTCTTCTTGATACTCTCTTTTCATAACCGTCAGCAGCAGTTAACACAACAGTATATTCGTATGTTTGTTCTTGGTTTGAAGGATTGACAAAAACACTCCACGCTGTCTGTTCTAACTGATTTGGAGTCATATTACCAACATCTATTGTCTGTTCTGTATTATTCGTCAGTTGTAAACCATCAGGAAGTTCTATACTAACTTTAACATCTTCAGCTGTACTACTGCTCAAATTCTGAACATATGCAGTTACATCAACGGGATTAGGTGCATATTGACTATTAATAACAGATAATTCGCTATCGGAATACACGCTTAATCCAAGTGGCAAGGACATATCCTCTGAAAATTCACTCAATCCGTAGTATGTAACATATGTCTTACTTTCATATGGCGCAAGGGGAGCTTCATACCACGTCATTGCTACACCACTGTCTCCGTTTCCTGAACCCGGATGTACGGTATATTCCCAATTGCAATTAGAAAGCCCCCTCCAATTACAAAATTGTACCTTATCGGGCTTATCTTCTTCGATTTGGTACAGTCTTCCTTGAGCTACAACAGATGGAGAAGTTAAATTATCAAAAGCTTGCCAAAACTGAGGAATTTCATCACCTGTATATTCTGTCTCGGTTGTAATCGCGCCATATTGTGGTATACGAAAAGGTGCTGAATCATTATCACCAAGCATTGTATCCATCATAATACGCAAACCAACATTTTTTTCAGTTTCGCTTTCGTTGGTTACAACATACCTTATCTCAATCAGATCTGCTCTTCCCGTAGCAGGATTATCGGTCAAAGAAAGTACCTGTTGTACATTGACATCATTATATGTCGCTTCAGACACGTTATTAGCTTCATCTGCGTTAAAAGAATTGTTTGAAGCATAAATTGTGTATGAAGTTCCGTCTACACGAAGGGTTGAATATGATGTACTGCCGCTTGAAAAGCCAAAAAGCATTTTCTTATTATTGTCTTTTGAGTTATCAGGATCTCCCCCAGTAGTACCAATCGCAAAATGTCCATTATTCTCTACATTAAATGCAATATAACCGTTACTCATAACCTTTCCATCAATCTTGATTTCGCTAAAATCGACAGTATTTGTATGAGTAGAATCATCATCTTTTGCAAAAACGCACATAGGAAAAAGCGCTGCCATATTAAAGGTTATGGCGGCGCTTATTGCAGTGGATATGACTCGATTATTAAGAAAGACTTTTAGTTTCCGCTTCATTTTCTTTTTCCTCCGTATTTTTATTTTTACTGCATATTATCTTGTTTTTTATCTTGCCTAATATAAGCATCACGCTTAATATTGTAAAATTCAAGAAAATACATGAATACAGTAAATCAAAAGAAAAGTAAGTAATTATTACACCTACTGTAGCTTCGATACACCATATTAATAAACTTTTTTTCCTGTATATTTTTATTTCCATCTCATCCAATGGTTTATTGAGATCTTCTACCGGCGATAGTATAATTAATATCATAGCTGAATATACTATGGATAAGTAAAAAAACAGCTTAGTAATTTTAATAAACTTAAATATCAAAACAGTTAATATTAGCATTGCCAATGAAAAAAAATAACATCTTAAATGAGTTTTAGCATGAATTCCGCCTGCAAATGATCTGAGGGGCATATAAAATAAGGTGAAAATTAATACTGAAACAAGCTCGCCGCAAAAAACTCCGACAATAACAATAGTTATTAGAAATATAAACTTACTGATCAATACGGTAATGCCATACTCCACAACTTCCGATTCATCGTCTGAAAAATATTTACGGACAAGCTTGTTTAATTTTGCGTGAAAATCATTATGCATTTGGGTTAAAATTTTCTCAGCTTTTTTACCTTTTCAGGTAGCTTAGGCTGATGAATCCACCAGAGACATGTCTGGTTTGCAGATTGCTCCGCTGTTTTAACTGAGGTTCTTCTGACAAAACCAATTACCTTTTCTTTTAATGTTCTTTTCATTTAAAACTCCTCCTTAAAAATAAGTTAAAAAACATGGTGTAAACTATACTTAAGTCATTATAAATACAAAACCCTCTATTTGTCAATACATACGCACCAAACGCCGATTAGACGCATCGAACGACAAAAAGCATCCCGATTTTACACGGAACTCTCATTTTCCACACATGAAATTGTGGTTTTCACTATGCACTGCCCCTTTGATTTTTACGCTGTAAATGCTGTTGTATTTCTCTACCGCTCTCTTTATTTTCACTTTTAACCAAACATAATTTTTTGATACGTTTTTAAAACAACTTCTATACTTTACAATTTTGACTGTTCAATTTCATATATAAAATAATCAAGGCATACCAGATACTACAATCCCGTATGCCTTTTTATATGGTAAAAACCGACAATAAACCCTTAATGATTTTTATCTTTATATTTTTTTATAAATTGGTTAAATTTCTCGTCAGATAAATGTGAAAACGTTTCTGGAGTAATATTTCCTGTCAGTGTCACGTTATTCATTGTAGCCGTGAACAGCGCATATTTCAGCAGCAGCTTGTCCTTGACCTTATAGTGCAGTCCGTCACGAACCAATAATCCGCTTTCCGCAAGCTGTTTAGCATCAAAATACATTCTTGCTCCAGGAGTATATTCCTCATTCGCATCGTAGCATAACCGGTTTTTCTGCTTGGACAATACTACTATTTCACACTGTACTCCGCTTCCTAGCATTATATAATCTCTAAAATCCTCGGGATCTCCAAGCATAGCGCCTATGGGTTCTTTTTCAAAATCGATATTCTCTCTTTTAAGAATATTCCATGATTTTATGCAGCCTTGACTGACTATTTTTTCATAGTTTTCTTTGGTCGTGCTATGAACAACAAAGCGTTCTTCATAGGGTCTTAATTCCTTATCATATATCGAATGTCCGTCATACTTTCTCAAAGCCTTTTTATATAATCTTTTACTGCCTACAAAAATAACATTTCTATTGTACATTAAATTGTAATTGATATAGTCCATAACTCTGTATTCCCAAAAATCTATATTTTTACCTATAATACAGCCATAAATAAATTTTGTTCCCGGCATTATATACCGACTTTTATCTATCGTTATGCTGACCCACTCAGAACCGTATTTTCCGTCTTTTGAAAATGGATTTCGCTCAGTCAGTTTGCGTATAAAATATATTTTTCCCATGACTTAATCTAATCCCTTCACCTTATAATTCAAAACTTTAATTAAAAACACTCAAAAATATTATATCATACTTTTCGCCTGTCTACAATAGTTAATAGTGTAGGATTCTATTATAAAAAAATCAATCAAGATTTTGAGTAAAATCCTCTTTCATGCCAAGCAACTGCTTCTTCTGGCTGATCATTCTCCGCAGCTTACTGTCAACCGTCCTCCTAACCGATTGATACTTCTGCGCATAGTCCTCTTCAATACACCTGCTAAGATTTACAAACAACCCAAACACCGTATTTGCAAGCACAACGTTCTCATACCGCTCCATGTTGTCAAGCAGCTTTTGAGCATATTCGTTTCCGGCATCGGCTGACTTGTTAAGCCACCGGACAGCTTTCTCCTTATCCTTTTCAAGTCCGTCAGCACCAAAAAGATAGAGTTTGCCCAACTGATAACTTGACCACTTGTTATCGGCAGATCTTTGAAAATACTCTATAGCTTTCGATACATCAATGTCCGTCCCAAGACCATTCTTGTACATCATACCAATCTTGTAAAACAGGTTTTCATCAGCCTGCCCCTTTCGCTCCAAATTCAAGAATCCCGAAAGTGCCTGTTTGTAATACTGCTGAGCAGTATTATCATCTTTACTAACATATTCGCCTTTGCTGTACATCTGAGCAACAGCATATGAAGCATAAGGCTGTCCCTGCGAAGCTGATTTCTGATACCACAAAAACGCTTGCGACAAATCTTTCTCCACGCCGTTGCCGTAATAATACAAATTGGCAAGACTGAATTGTGCGAATTTGTTATTCTCCCCTGCCGATTTCAAGAACCACTCAAAGGCTTGCGAATAATCTTGCTCTGTACCCACCCCATAACAATACATTTTGCCTATTCTATACTGCACATATGCTTTCAGTTTAGATGCTGTTGGTTCAATTTCAAGAAATCCTTTCAACGATTCTGAATAATATCTCTGCGACTTTTCCAAATCTTTTTCATCAAGCCTATCAGTAGAATAAAGCTTTCCTAAATCGTGAATAGCGAGAACATTTCCTAACTGCGATTCCGTAAGAAAAAGCTGTTCTGCTTTTTGAAAATCTTCAAGTTTTGAGTTCTTGTCGTAAATCAGCTTACATGCTTCTTTGTAATTATTGATCCATTGCAAATAATATCTACTCTCGGAATAGAAACCAGCAGTATCAATTGTGACCGTACATTCTTCCGCCGATTGTTCCGATTCATCAAGCAGCGGAGAAATCTCAACATCAGGCTCGTCGATATCGGACACTGTCAGTTCAGGATCTTGAACCACTACATCGACCATAGGGCTATCCATATCAAGCACAGTCCTGATTATCATATTCCGCACAGGCTGAAAAACCTTATTGTCGATAAGTGCAGGCAGTTCTTTTTCTTTCTGCGTATAAGTCTTGTATTTCAAGCGCTCCAGGTCACACCATTTCTCATATAGCTGACGGATATTCTCGTCTCTTGCAAGCTCAGAAAATATATCATTAACTGTTTGCTTAACTTCCGGCGGCAAGTATCCATACACCTTTTTTCCTCTGACATTCTGTAACTGAGAATAAAGCTTTCGAACTAAATCTTCAAGCAGAGAACAATCAAAGTTGCCTTGACGAATATTATCAACTATATTTTCAAACTCTGTTTTGGATACAGCTTTTAATTCATCACGGCTTATCGTCTGCTCCATATAAATGCTTTGTAAATCATCATGAAATATGTCGTTAGCAAATGCAGAGCGAATTTTGTCAATGCCATCCTTTGTAAGAAAACCCTGCTTTGGATTTGTTGAATAAACAAGCAGATGAATATGCGGATGATGAGTTGTGTCGTGAAAAGCAGCATACCATTTCAGATTGCAGAGCGGTATGCGCTGTGCTTTTGCAATGTCTGATATATGCCTTTTTACAAGGTCGCGCCATACTTCCGAATTATCATAGCCGAGACGCACAGCGTCTTCTCTCCTGAGAGAAACAACGTGCGACCACACATTGCCTTTATGATTTGCTATTTCGTTTGCGACCCTGTCAAGAACAATAGGCTCGTCACTTTCATTGAACAGACCATGCGAACCTCTTTTCTCCACTCCAGGACGCATAGCCATGTAACCTACAAAATTCTGACGGTTTCCGATTACGTCGGCATTGCGTTCAATAATTGTGTTGATAAGTTCTGAAGCGTTTCCTACAGTAGGGTTCGTTATGAAATCTTCGTATTCCAAATAACGTTTTGCTTCAGGAAAGTCTGTAATCAGTTCCTTCAGAAGTTCTTTTTGTTTTTCTATTGAAGCAGCATTTAAATCATATGATTTTTGCTCCCGAATCTCAACGGTTTCACGAGTGGCAATGTATTTTGTGTAATTTCTACGCCTGTTCTTGCTTTTCTGTGTGCCGCTTTTCAGATAGCGGCTTGTGACTATAATTTGAGATAAAGCTATAACGTATCTCCTCCTAACCGATATTCAACTTATTCCTTGGGTGTTTTGTTTTAAGTATCTCCTTTTGCTTTGCCGATGTGACATGAGTATAGATCTGCGTTGTAGTTATAGAACTATGTCCCAACATTCGCTGTATGTAACGAATATCGACATCTTCTTCCAAAAGAAGAGTTGCAAAAGAGTGTCGGAACATGTGAGGAGTTATATGCATTTCTACTCCGCTAAGCTTACAGTAAGTATTTATCATATTTCTGACCGACTGTTCAGTCATTCTTCCGCCCAGCTTGTTTACGAAAAAATATCCCGAAGCTGAAATTTCTTTTTCAAACATCGAGCGATATTTTTTTAAAATACTAAGCACTGCGAAATTTTCTATGGGTATTATGCGTTCTTTTGAACCCTTACCATAAAATCTGACAGAATTGCCCGACAAATCGACATTTTCGGAATGCAGCGTACATATCTCCGCCACTCTTGCTCCTGTTGCAAACATTAATTCAAAAATCGCCGTATTACGAACAGCACAGCGAATCTGATAATCCGTTTTTGCAAATACTATCTGCTGATATGAAAATGATATGAGCCTTGCAATTATGTCCAAAGGGATGGTTTTCGGAAGCAGCATCGGTTCTTTTATCGTTGTTTCCAGCTTATCAAACGGATTGTAGTCAATCAGATCCTGCAAAAGCAAAAAATGAATAAACGCTTTAAGTGTCGCAAGCTTACGCTTTGCGGTTTTTGGCTTGTACTTTTTGTTAAGGTATTCTATGTAATTCCACAAAGCCTGCTTTGAAAGCTCGTCCGAGAAATTTTCGTACTGAGACAAATCGATTTTATACGCTCGTATCGTTTTCTCGCTGAGCTTTTTATGATAACGGCAATAATTCAGAAACTCGTCAACGTGCAGTTTATATTCAAACATGATAGACAACTCCTTTAAATTTTTATGACAAAAGCGGTTTTCGTCAATTTCCACAAAAAAGAAAACTTATACTTAACACCAAACACGCTTTAGTCTACATTATATTATATCAGAGTTATTTTGTTTCGACAAATTTCGACAAATTGTGGAAATTCACGAATTTCGTCAGATTAATTGACATTTTGCGGATTTGGTGATATATTTAAGGTGAAAAAGTTTAATAAGTGATAACTTTAAATTATAGGAG
>JBJERC010000052.1:0-39239 GCA_051882075.1 Oscillospiraceae bacterium
GTGTAGTCTCGAATTTTTGTTTTTTCGAGTGTCTACTCTAAGGGGATTATATCAGTCTTGTGACCTTACCTGCCCTTTTATACTATATTATATACTCGACGGATACAGTTCAGCTTTCCTTGACATACGCCATAATATCGTCATATATCGCGCGGTAGCCGTCCTCGTTTATGTGCATACCCTCGATAGTGTATTCCGCTTTGAGCCTGCCCTGCTCGTCTTTAAGATTGCGGTTAATGTCAATGTAACGCTGACCGTGCTTTTCGGCGAGCTTTCTGACCTCGGCATTCGCAGTGTTTATCTTCTCGTTGGTGCGTATTTTAAGGCACTCCTTCATCTCCTCGGAAGCCGCCTCGAAATTCACGGGATAATATGCCATAAGATATATCTTCACACCGGGAGCGGCATTTTCTATCGCAGAGATTATCTTATCGTAATTGTCCATAAGCTGACTTATCGGAATACTCGACCAGCTAAGGTCGTTTGTGCCGATATTGATAAACACCTTCGACGGCGCAAGGTCGGCGGCGCACACGTCGATGACCGCAAGCAGCTCATCGGATATAAAGCCGCCTATTCCCCTGTTGTAGATTATAGTATCGTCGCCGTGTTCTTTAAGCAGCTTATTTATCGGAAACATCTCCATAAGGGACGAACCGGTGAAAACGACCTGTCCCTTTTGCGCTGACTTATTTTCCTCTCTGTAACGAATGATCTTCATTTCCTTATCGGTCATTTTATTTTCCTCCGTGTTGAATTTTTATAGTTTTTATGATATAATATTTTTAAGCTTATATAAACGTAAAATTATATGCAAAGGGGATATTATATGGAGCTTTTACAGTTAAAATATTTTCGAATTATAGCTCAGACAGAAAACATTTCAAAAGCGGCGGAGCAGCTTTATATCGCCCAGCCTTCGTTAAGCATGACCCTAAAGCGCCTTGAGGACGAGCTTGGCATTCCTCTTTTTGACAGAAACGGCAAAAAGATAACTCTTAACAAGGCAGGCAGGATATTCCTCAGATACTGCGATGAAATATTTTCTTCAATTGACAATGCGCTTCTTGAGCTTGACGAGCTTAAAGGCTCGGAAGCTGCGGACGTTAATATTGAAGTGCGCTCCGCTTCGCTGCTTATTCCCGGGATAATCAGGAAAATACAAAACCAAAACAGCCGCATAATGCCGCATATTTTCCAAAGCGGCTGTACAGACGCAGACCTTACGATATACTCGGATATTTCACAGCACAGCGGCTCGTCAGAACTGCTTATTCGGGAGCCTATGGGAATAGTCTTCCCCGAAACGCACCCGTTGGCTCGTTCTTTGAAAATCTGCCAAAAAGATATTGAACAGCACAGCTTTATAAGCCTCAGCCCCGATTGCAGCCTTTATAAGATCATATCACACTTTTGCGAAAAGGCAAATTTTCAGCCAAATATTTCAACCTATGTCGATTCGCCCGCACTTATGCGTGAGCTGCTGAAAATGGGGCTTGGAGCAGCCTTCGTGCCGAAATTTACATGGTCTGCACTTTTCGGAGACGGGCTTATTTACAGAGATATCGCCGATCTGCCTATGGAGCGTTTTGTACACCTTGCGGCAAACGAAAAGAAATATCCGACAAAAGCCGTAAAAAGCTGCCGTGACGCTATTATGGAATATTTTTCAGAATATGCTCGGAAATTCCGATAACAACAGGCATTGCCGCCACGCATAAGACCGTACTCAACACTATTTCACAAACCGCTTTTTTATAATCGCCGCCGTGTATCTGAGCATAAACCGCCACATTTGAGCCTACGGGCGCAGCCGCAAGAATTAGTATAGTAAGCTTCAAGGTGTTATCTCCAAAAGGCACAACAGCAAGCAGAATTGCCGTGAGCAGAGGGATAACAAGCAGTCTTACGGCACAAACCGCATAGCTCAGCTTTTTAGCAAAAAGCTCTTTCGGAGTTACCTGTGCAAGATAAAATCCAACTGTGAGCATTGCGACAGGTGCGTTCATCTGCGAAATAGTTCCGAGAATTTCGGATATGAAAACAGGCAGTTTTACAGGAATAAAAAACAGTATCACACCGATAACGAAACTTAACATAACGGGATTTAACAGAATTTTCTTTGCGGACACAGACGACTTGTTTCCCGTGATAAGATACACTCCGTATGTCCATTGAAGAATATTCAGCACGGCTACAAACGCCGCTGCATAATATACGGCGTCAGGACCTATGACCGAGGAGACAAGCGGTATTCCCATAAATCCTGCATTAGAAAAGGCTGCGCCAAAGCTCTCAATGGGCATTGTGCGGCGAAAGAATACCCTCGATATTATCACCGACAGCGCAAGCGCCGCTGCCGCCGCAAGAAAGGACAGAAGCATTCCCACCGCTTTTTCACGGGAATATTCCATATTGCAGGAATTGACGATCGCACAGGGCAGAATAACATAAACAAGCAGTTTGCCTATATCCTTCGTTCCCTCGTCCGTAATTATTTGCTTTTTGTAAAGCAGAAAACCCGGTATCATATACGCCAGCATCAGAGCGATACGGTTTAAAATTATAAAAGACATTTCTTCATCTCCCAAGTACAATAATAGCACCTTTCTTATATCTTGGGAAATATTTTATTTGTATATCTATATAGCTTTTGATATATATATGAACATACCGCCGCACAGATTTTTTTAACAAGAAAAAACAATGAGTACCACAAATCACCGTGATACTCATTGTAAGTGTAAGTTCGATCAATAAGCCTTGCCCCAAAGCACCATGCACTTTGCTTCCTTGCCGCAGCAAACGCACTTGTTGTCTATGTTGTGCTGTGTAAACGGGATACAGCGTGAGCCTACGCCGGTTACTTCCTTGACCTTGTCCTCGCAAGCCTCGTCGCCGCACCACATAGCCTCTACAAAGCCGTCGCCCTTTTCCTCAAGTGCGACAGTTATCTCGTCAAGCGACCTGCACTGATAGGTCTTTGCGGCACGGTTTTCGAGAGCCTTGTTGAACATTCCCTCGGCGACCTTGCTTTCGATAAGCTCGGAAACTATCTTTTCAACGTCGTCAAGCGAAATGAACTGCTTTTGTCCGTCATATCTTGTCGCAACAACGCACTGACCGTTCTCAATGTCCTTAGGACCTATCTCAACTCTTACGGGAACGCCTCTCATTTCATACTCGGCGAACTTCCAGCCGGGCGAATTGTCGCTGTCGTCAAGCTTTACTCTTATTCCGAGAGCCTTGAGCTTGTTAAAGATCTCGTTTGCCTTTTCAAGCACGCCTTCCTTGTGCTGTGCGATAGGCACGATAACGACCTGAACGGGAGCGACGTCGGGCGGCAGAACAAGACCATTGTCGTCGCCGTGAGTCATGATGATTGCGCCGATAAGACGCGTCGTAACGCCCCACGAGGTCTGGTGGGGATATTCAAGCTTGTTTTCCTTATTTGTATACTGAATTCCGAAAGCCTTTGCAAAGCCGTCACCGAAATAGTGCGAGGTTCCTGCCTGAAGCGCCTTTCCGTCGTGCATCAGCGCCTCGATAGCATAGGTCGAAACTGCGCCTGCGAACTTGTCGCTCTCGGTTTTCTTACCCTTTATGACAGGCATTGCAAGCGACTTCTCGCAGAAATCGGCATAGCAGTTAAGCATTCTTTCGGTCTCCTCAACAGCCTCCTCGGCGGTCGCATGAATGGTGTGACCCTCCTGCCAGAGAAACTCTCTCGAACGCAGGAACGGACGGGTGGTCTTTTCCCACCTTACAACAGAAACCCACTGATTGTAAAGTTTGGGAAGATCACGGTATGAATGAACGATATTTGCGTAATGCTCGCAGAAAAGCGTTTCGGAAGTCGGGCGGACGCAAAGACGCTCTTCAAGCTTTTCAGAACCGCCGTGAGTCACCCACGCAACCTCGGGCGCAAAGCCCTCGACGTGATCCTTTTCCTTATTAAGCAGGCTTTCGGGGATAAACATAGGCATACACACGTTTTCATGTCCAAGCTCTTTGAATCTTGTGTCAAGTAGTTTCTGGATATTTTCCCAGATAGCATAGCCGTAAGGTCTGATGACCATACAGCCCTTAACGCTTGTGTACTCAACAAGCTCCGCCTTTTTGCAGATATCGGTATACCACTTTGCAAAATCCTCGTTCATTGAGGTAATTGCGTCAACCTTTTTGTCATTCTTCTTTGCCATGTTTAAAATCAACTCCATAAATATCTTTATTGTAGATCTTGTAATTAAGGTCATATTCTTCATCGGACGAAGCGTCGTAAGGTCCTTTGACAGAAGGCTCGTCCGGGTCTGCCGGGTTTTCGGGCGCATTGTCCTTTTTATTTCCGAGCCGTTTGTCGATAAGCTTAGCAAGGTGCGGCGTTACAACGCAGCAGAGCATTATCATCGCCATAAGCAGCATTGTTGTTCCAAGCACACGCAGCAAAAGCCGTACAAGTTCCGAGTCCACGCTTTTTCAGTCCTTTCAGATATACTATCTATATAGTATACCATTATTCTGTCCGTTTTGCAATAGTTAAACGGTTAATTTTTCTCAAATTCAGAAAATCCGGAAAACCTTTACTTAACGAAATGTGCGACGTCATCAACGCTCTTTCTTTTCGGCATTTCGGGAGAAATATCGGCATGACCGACAGCGACAACAGCCGCAACTATCTCGGTTTCGGGAACGTTAAAAAACGCTCTTACCTTTTTCTCGTCATAGATACCCATAATAAGCGTACCAAGACCAAGCTCGCAAGCCTTTAAGCAGATATTTTCAACAGCAAGCCCGTTATCAAAAAACTGCCAGCCGTCCTTTAAATGAGTGCTGTAATTACCCTCACGGTCAAAACCGCTTCTTCCGTTAAGGACGGTCGAAACGATATAAGCCGCAGCGTTGCGCGTATTATTCTGATTAAATTCCGCAAGACATTCTCTGAAAGCGTTTGTCGACTCAGCAGACGCCGTCACATAAAACCGTGCGGTCTGAGAATTTTTCCACGATGGAGCTTTTATCCCTGCCTCGACAAGCTGACGAAGAACCTCCTCGGAGACCTCCCCCTCACGATATTTGCGTATACTTCTTCTTGCGCTAATAGCCTCTGATAATTCCATATATTACACTTCCCTTTCGGATTTTAAATTTTATACCTTATTATAACACAGTCCGCCGCATTTTTCAAGTATTTTTCTTTTTTGCCGAAATTTCTGCCGATTTTTGCTATTCTCCAATCATTTATGTACGTTATTTTAACATTTTGTAAAAACAAATATTTTTTCAAAAAAGCGCTTGACATATGCTTTGGGTCGTGATATAATATTAAAGTCGACAGGGAACAGTGATAGAAACCACTGATAAACCGGTCGGAAAATTTAATATCTGCGGCAGTGCTGGAATAGGCAGACAGGCACGTTTGAGGGGCGTGTGTCTTCGACGTATGGGTTCAAGTCCCATTTGCCGCACCAAATAAAGCTGTATACCCAAAGGGTATGCAGTTTTATTTTTATGTTGTTACATGACGCAGAACCGAAAAATTCGGCAAATAACTAAAACAACGAAGGAAAAACCTTTCCACAAAAGTAGGAGAAAACTCCCCACAAAAGTAGGGAAAAAGACGGTTCTGAGCAAAGCTCGGAAGCGTCTTTTTTGGAGGCTTGCAAAACAAAGTAAAAGAGGCTCAAAAGTAAAGTGCAAGCCACCGCACCAAATAAAAACCAGATACCCGAAAGGTGTCTGATTTTTATTTTTATGTTGTTACATGACGCAGTACCGAAAAATTCGGCAGATAACTAAAACAACGAAGAAAAAACCTTTCCACAAAAGTAGGAAAAATCTGTCCACAAAAGTAGGATAAACATTTATACAAAACTAGGGAAAAAAGACGATTCCGAGCAAAAGCAAGGGTTGCAATTTTAAAAATAACGTGGTATAATATAGTATAGGCAGCACGATTCTTACAACAGAAATCGGCGAATATAGAAAAATTTAAAAATGGAGGAATATTATGAAAATCACAGAGGATATAAAATATATCGGAGTCAACGACCATAAGGTTGATCTCTTCGAGGGACAGTATGACGTGCCCAACGGAATGGCTTATAATTCGTATGTGATACTTGACGAAAAGATCGCAGTGATGGATACCGTCGATAAAAATTTTACGGACGAATGGCTCGCTAATCTTAAAAATGCTCTCGGCGGAAGAACTCCCGATTATCTCGTCGTTTCGCATATGGAACCAGACCACTCGGCTAATATCGTAAACTTTACAAACGAATATCCGAACGCAAAGATAGTCGCTTCGGCAAAGGCTTTCGTTATGATGAAAAACTTCTTCGGCATTGACTTCTCCGAAAAGAGCGTTACCGCAACAGAGGGCAGCGAGCTTTCGCTCGGTAAGCATACGCTTAAATTCTTCACTGCGCCTATGGTTCACTGGCCTGAGGTAATCGTTACTTACGACAGCGTGTCCAAAACGCTTTTCTCGGCGGACGGCTTCGGAAAATTCGGTGCGCTTGATACCGAGGAGGACTGGGCTTGCGAGGCAAGACGCTATTATTTCGGCATTGTCGGAAAATACGGCGCACAGGTTCAGAACCTGCTCAAAAAGGCGGCGGCTCTTGACATCGAGCGTATCTGCCCCCTTCACGGCCCCGTTCTTGACGAAGATCTCGGCTACTATATCGGTCTTTACGACACATGGTCGTCCTATAAGCCCGAAACAAAGGGCATTGCCGTCGCTTATTCCTCCGTTTACGGAAATACGAAAAAAGCGGCTCTTCTGCTTGCCGATAAGCTTAAAGAAAACGGCTGTCCCAAGGTCGCAGCGTTCGACCTCGCAAGAGAGGATATGGCGGAATGCGTCGAGGACGCTTTCAGGTACGAAAAGATCGTTTTTGCGACAACGACCTATAACGCCGACATTTTCCCGTGCATGAAGGAATTTATAAACGCACTTACCGAACGAAATTTCAGTAACAGAAAGGTCGGCTTTATCGAAAACGGTTCGTGGGCGCCTAACGCCGCAAAGGTCATGAAGTCGATGCTTGAAAAGTGTAAGGGTCTTGAATATTGCGAAAACGACGTGAAGATAATTTCCGCACTTAACGAAACGAGCCTTGCACAGCTTGACGCTTTAGCAAAAGAGCTTTGCGAATAATATGGATAAAATGGATATAAAAGAAATACTCAGACAGCTCGACGAGCTTTTTGAAGCCTGCGAGCTTGACCGTGCAGGCAAGTTTTTAAGCGAGAGTATTGAACAGGCTCTGAAATGCGGCGAGTTTGGAAATGCGATAACCCTTTTAAACGAGCAGATAGGCTTTTTCCGTGACTGCGGAAGATTTGACGAGGCTCTTGCCAGCTGTAACAGGGTGCTTGAACTGATAACAAAGTGCGGTCTTGAAAATACCGCCGCCCATGCGACAACTCTGCTTAACGCCGCAAACGCTTACAGAGCGTCGGGCAGACACGCCGAGTCGTTTGCCGCTTATGAAAAGGTAAAGGAGATATACGACTCCGACCCCGACACTCCCGACCATCTTTACGCAAGCTATTACAACAATTTAAGCCTGCTCTATCAGCAGACTGGCGAGCATGAAAAGGCTTGCGAATGTCAGTATAAGGCGCTTGAAACGGTGCTTAAAACGGGCGACGAGCAGCGTGCGGCGATTTCGAGAACCAACCTTGCCGTTTCGCTTATAAGGCTTGGCAGGGTCGATGAAGCCGAGCAGCTGCTTTTACAGGCGAACGAATTCTTCGTCGGACTTTCGCCATCTGATTTTCATTACAGCGCAGCGCTTTCGGCAATGGGCGACGTTAAGTTTCATCAAGGAAAATTTGAACAGGCAAAAACGCTCTACGAAATGGCTCTCGCCGAAACCGAGCTTCACATGGGAAAGAATAACTTTTACGACATAATTCGTGAAAATCTTGCGCTTGTTAAGGAAAAGCTTCCGCAGACGGAGCAGCTAAACGGACTTGCGATTTGCAGAGCGTTTTACGAATGTTTCGGCAAGCCGATGATACACAGGAATTTTGCGGAATATGAAGACCGTATCGTCTGCGGAATGGTCGGCGAAGGCTCGGACTGTCTTGGATTTGACGACAAGCTGTCGCAGGATCACGATTTCGGGCCTGCGTTCTGTATATGGCTTGACGAGGAGCTTTTTGATAAGATAGGCGAACGGCTTAAAAAGGCTTACGACCTGCTGCCAAAGCGGTTTATGGATTATGAACGTGTGAGATCTCCGCAAAGCCGACAGCGCACGGGGGTTTTTCAATCGGTAAAATTTTACACAGACCTGCTTGAAACCGACAGACTTCTGAAAACGGCTGCGGACTGGCTCAGCCTTTCGCCCGAACGGCTTGCGGCAGCAACAAACGGCGAGATTTTCACGCAGTCGGAAAATGAATTTACAAGGATAAGAAAAACGCTTAAAAACGGCTATCCGTATGCCGTGCGGCTAAAGCATATCGCACAGCAGACTGCGCTTGCGGCTCAGAGCGGACAGTATAATTTCAGCCGCTGTCTTAAACGGGGCGACAGCGTTACCGCAGGTATCTGCTTTGGCGAATTTGTAAAAAGCGCGCTTCGGTGCGTTCATCTGCTTGACGGAAGATATTACCCCTACTACAAGTGGCTTGCAAAAAGCGCAGGCGACACGGAGATAACTTCCCTGCTCGAAAAGGAGGACAGCCTGCCGAAAGCAAAGTGGGCGGAAGAAATAATCTCGCCCGTTTGCGAAATGCTCCGCACAAGAATTGCAAAAAAGCTCGGTATCTGCACGGACAGCGACTATCTTGACGGGCTTGCATATCTTATCTCGGAAAGGGCTGATGAGATTATGAGCAAGGAAAAGCTTGCTTATCGTATTGCAGAAATGGAATTTGAAGCGTTCGACAAGGTCAAAAACGAAGGCGGAAGAGCCTCCTGTCAGGACGACTGGCAGACCTTTTCGATAATGAGGGTGAGCCAGTATCTTACATGGAGCGAGCCTATGCTCCGTCAGTATATTGCCGATTTTGAGGCGGCTCTGAGCGAGGGCAGAAATCTTATCACCGAAAAGTATGCGAGAATGATGCGCTCTACCGCTCCCGAAAAGTATGCCGAGATAGAAAGCAGTCTTCCGCCGACAGACCCCGACGCCGAGGCTGTCGTAAATGCGGTCTGCTCGATACAGGTAACGTGGATGGAGGAATTTGCAAAGGACTACCCCATGCTTGCAATGCAGGCAAGAGTGGTACACACCTACGAGGACACCGAGTGGGACACCTCTTACGAAACGTATTTAAGGGGCGAACTTCTGACATACTCCCGTCAGATGCTCACAATGTACGCACAGTTTGTCGTGGGACTCGCAAACAGCGGAGAAAATCTTGCGAAAATGACAATGGAAAATTCCGCTCGGGCTTACGGGTATAAGTCGATAGAGCAGGCGGAGGAACAAATGGGTAACGGTTACGGCAACAGTTGCTGCGGCAAAGATTGCCGGTTACAATAAAATCAAGGAGGTCATTATTTATGGACAAAAAAGCATTAAGAAAGCTCACCTACGGACTTTTCGTTCTGACGGCAAAGGACGGCGGAAAGGACAGCGGCTGTATCATCAACACAGCAATTCAGTCGGCGGCATCGCCCGACAAGCTGAGCATTTCGGTAAACAAGGCAAACTTCACCCACGATATGATAACTAATTCGGGTGCGTTCAACGTTTCGGTAATAAGCAAAAGAGCAGATTTCAGCCTGTTCGAGCGTTTCGGTTTTTCGTCGGGAAGAGATACAGACAAGTTTGACGGCTACAAAAATGCCGAAAGAGCAGAAAACGGCGTGCTTTACGTTACCGAGGGCACGAACGCTTATATGTCGGTCAAGGTCGAGCAGACAGCAGATTTAGGCTCGCACACAATGTTCAGCGGAACTATAACCGATATGAAGGTATTAAACGACGCACCCTCCGCTTCATATGATTATTACCACAGCAACATTAAGATAAAGCCCAAGGAAGTCGGCAAGACCGAGGACGGCAAGACGATCTGGCGCTGCACTATCTGCGGATATGAATATGTCGGCGAAGAACTTCCCGAAGATTTCATCTGTCCGCTCTGCAAGCACCCGGCTTCCGACTTTGAGAAGATAGCTCCAAAAAGCGCACCCGAAACAGCGTACAGCTATGCAGGCACAAAGACCGAGAAGAATCTTGAAGCCGCTTTCGCAGGCGAGTCGCAGGCGAGAAATAAATACACCTATTTTGCTTCAAAAGCAAAAGCTCAGGGCTTCGTTCAGCTGTCGGAGCTTTTCCTCCAGACCGCCGACAACGAGAAGGAACACGCTAAAATGTGGCTCGACGAGCTTAGAGGAATAGGCACCACCGCCGAAAACCTTGCCGCTGCCGCTGACGGCGAGAACTACGAGTGGACGGATATGTACGAGGGATTTGCAAAGACCGCCGAAGAGGAAGGCTTCCCCGAGCTTGCCGCAAAATTCCGTGCTGTTGCCGCTATCGAAAAGCGTCACGAGGAGCGTTACCGTGCATTGCTGAGGAGCGCCGAGGCAAAGCAGGTCTTTGAAAAGAGCGAGGTCAAGGTGTGGGAATGCAGAAATTGCGGTCATATCGTGGTCGGAACGTCCGCTCCGCAGATTTGCCCCGTATGCGACTATGCACAGTCGTATTTTGAGATCTCGGCGGAGAATTACTGATAAACTACATAACTATAGTAAACGACATAAATTTTCATACTTATCCCGACCACAGCTGCAAATATCGCAGCATCTGCGGTCGGTCTAAGTGAAAATTATAATGTCGTTTACTATAAAGAAAAAACCGCAGTTATTACACTGCGGTTTTTTTGTCAATATCAAAAATAATCGTTACCTTAAATTCGGCACGCTCATCGTCGTTTTCATAAACCTCTGCGCTGACCTCGGCGGACAGCTTTTCACAAAGGCACTTTACGACGTAAAGCCCCAGCCCCGAACCGCTCTTGCTGCGTGAGGAGGACTTATAAAACGGATCGAACACACGGGAAACGTCTATCCCGTCAAGCTCCTCCGAGTCGTTTGAAGCCGTAAGAACGGCTTTTCCGTCAGCCCGCGAAAGTGATACCGAAAGTTTCCCGAGCGCATATTTTTGCGCATTTGAAAAAATATTGTCAACGATCCTCATCACATATCGGCGACAGCCCTCGATGATTATTCCGTCCGAAATGTCTATCTTTGGCAAAATGCCCCTTTGTTCTATCCAGTCGTACTGCTCCGCCGCTGCGTCGGAAATAAGGTTGCTTAAATTTATCGCTTCGACGTCTGCTGACTCATTGCTGTTTTCAAGTTTTGTAAGCTCGAAAAATTCGTCCGAAAGCTCCTTTAAATACCTGTTTCGCTCTGTCGCAATGCCAAGGTATTCGGCGTTTTTTTCCGAAAGCTCGCCGCTTTTTTCGATAAGCTGCAAATATCCGAGCGAGGCTGTAAGCGGCGTTCGGAAATCGTGAGAAATGCCCGAGATTATGTTGCCGAGCCGTTCACGGCTGTCCGCATACTCCGCCCTTATCGAACGCTGAATCTCGGTATGCTCGTCAAGCGCAACCGCAAGCCCGACTATATCCTTATCGAAGCTGTCGACCCTTATCCCTCGGCAGTAATCCTCGTCCTTTAACGCCTCGACCTGACGGGTGAAACTTTTTACCTGCCCTTTAAGCGTAAGATATTTGATAAGAAAATACAAAAGAAGGCATACCAAAACGACAGCCGCAGCGATCTTCATAGTATGCCCCCTTTCAAATCAGATTTATCTGAAATTCTTTCTTTTATAGCTTAGATATGTAAGCGAATAAAGCAGTATAAATGTAACCGCAAAACTTGCAATGACCGTTACAATATACTTTGTCGTATACTCTGTCTGAACGAGCGACGTAAGCTGGATCAGCGGAAATACGCTGAAGATCTTTTCGATCGCTTTTGACGGAAAAATGTCGACGAATACCATGTAAAACATACTGATAAAACCGAACAGCGTAAAATTCAGTATAACTCCGCCGATAAGATTTCTTATAAGCATTGTGATAAGAACGGCGGTAGTTGTTATGTTAAGCAGGATAAAGATTCCGAGAATTACAGTCAGCCAGAGCTGTTTTGTATCTCCGAAGCCAAGGTTCATTCCGATGCCTGCAAAAACCGCACAAGCAGGAACTAAAAACAGCCCAAGCTCCATTGCATTATATACGATAAGCTTGCTGAAAATTATCTTATGCGTACTCTGACCGTCCATTATCTCGTAATAATAGGTCCTGTTTGAATACATATTTCCGAGCATTCCCGCAACGAACAGCATAGAATAGGTAAGCACCATTCCGCCCGAGGTCTGCGCAAAATATGTAATATACCCCATCATATTTTTCATGGGCAATTCATCGGGAAAAAGCATCGATACCGGAAAGATCAGCGCAGTTATGATAACATAAAGCGGAAAATAAATTCCCGAACGTGTTAAGCGGTAAATTTCAGATTTAATAAGCTTATTCATTTTCGACACCTACCTTTGACAAATAGAACTGTTCAAGACTTTCACCCTCGCTTGCAAACTTAGTGATTATAAGTCCGCTGTCGGTTATTGCTTTAGACACTCTCTCAATATTGTCGGTACAGTCGAAAAGCTGTATCTCATCTCCGTAAACTACCTTATACTGCTTTGTTCCGAGCTTGTCTTCGATAACCGCCGCAGTTTTGTTTATGTCGTTGGTCTTAATAGATATATAGCTGCGGCACTTCGCAAGCAGCTCCTCACGGCTTAAATTTTCGATATTCTTTCCGTGATTTATAATAGCAAAGTCGGTGCAAAGCTCCGAAAGCTCCGAAAGGATATGACTCGATATTACTATCGAAACATTCTTTTCCAAGGCAAGCTTTTCGAGCATAAGGCGTATTTCAACGATACCCTCCGGGTCAAGACCGTTAACAGGCTCGTCAAGCACCATTATTTCAGGCTCGGTAAGAAGCGCCATAGCTATTCCAAGACGCTGAGCCATTCCGAGCGAAAAATTCCTCGCCTGCTTTTTTCCCGTGTTCGCAAGTCCGACAAATTCAAGCGTTTCGTCGATCTTTCTCTTGTCAGCAACGCCCTTTACATACCGAACGTATTCCATATTCTGCCTTGCGGTCAGGCTTTTGTCGATGATGGGCGCTTCGAGCATAAAGGACATACGGCTTCTTGCCGAGTCAAGATCGCGGCTTCCGAACATCGTTATCTCTCCGCTGTCGGGTCTTGCAAGCCCTGCCATCATTTTCATTATCGTGGTCTTTCCTGCGCCGTTAGGTCCGATAAGTCCGCAGATATGACCCTTTTCGAGCCTGAGCGAAAAATCGTCAACGACCTTATTTTTGCCGTATACCTTGCTGACGCCGTTTAATTCAAGAACTGCCATAGGGTATCAATTCCTTTCCGTTTTTCTTTAATTTAATTATATACCCTCATAGTAAAGAAAACGTTAAGCGAAAGGTTAAGAAAAGGTTAAATCTATTCCGATAGCTTATAGCCCATTCCCCACACAGTCTTGATATATTCCTCGTCGGCGTCAAGCTTTTTTATCTTGCTGCGCAGATTGCTCATATGCACCTTTATAGTCGTGTCGTCGTTAAAATACGGCTCGTTCCACACGCTTTCAAAAAGATTTGATTTTGTAAAAAGCTTGGTCGGATTTAAAAGCATAAGCTCGAGTATCGCAAATTCCTTGCTCGTAAGCGTAAGCGGCGTTCCGCTGACGGCGGCTGTTTTTCCGTTTCGGTCAAGCGTAAGATTTTTGTAGGAAAGCTCGCTTTTTACGGCTGAGCTTTTTCCGCCGCCCGACGACCGCCGCAGAACTGCTTCTACTCTCGCAAGCAGCTCGTCAATATCAAACGGCTTTGTTATATAATCGTCCGCACCCATTCTTATAGCGTCGACCTTTGACTGAACCATGCTTTTCGCCGACACTATTATAATAGGTATATCAGAAAACTCACGCACCTTTTTAAGCACGGCGTCGCCGCTCTGAAACGGCAGCATAAGATCGAGTATCGCCATATCAAGACTTTCGGTATCACGGATAAGCCGAACTGCGTCAAGTCCGTTTTCCGCCGACAGCGTTTCATAGCCGTTATCCGAAAGATATTCGCACACAAGACGGTTTATCTCCTTATCGTCCTCAACTACCAGTATTTTACTCATAGCCTGCCCTTCCCCCTGAATAAACTTACATAATAATTATATCACAAAAAAACAATAATTGCAACACAAAAAAAGCTCCGCACGTCCGTTTTTTCACGAACGCCGAAGCTGTTTATCAAGCTGACGATCAGCTTAAAGTGCCTTTGTATAGATTTCTGCGACCTCTTCCCTGCTGAAAGTAAAAGGTGCGTTGGCGAGATTTCCCGAAGAGATCTTCATACAGTTGTCGGTCATCCATTCAACGTCGCCGGCGGTTATGCCAAGCTGACCGAGCGTTACCTCAAGATCTATCGACTTAAGAAATCTACGTATGCTTTCTGCGCAGTCGCTCTCGTCCCTGCCGCCGAGTATCCTTGACACCTCGCCGAACTTTTCGGGCAGATACGGCGCAAGCCTTTCGGTTATTATCGGGGTAAGAGCCGCAAGACCTCTTCCGTGGACTATGTTTTTAAGTCCGGAAGCCGGGTGTTCCATTCCGTGCGCCGCCGAAACTCCCGCGGCGCCTATCACCATTCCGCCGAGCGCCGCCGCAAGGCTTACCGCCTCCCACGCTTCATCGCTTTCGCAGCCGCCCGTAAGTTTCGGGAGGTTTTCGGAAAGCAGGCGCATAGCAAGCAGAGCCTGAACGTCCGTAAGCGGATTTGACTTTTTTGAAGTATACGCTTCAAGCGCATGGGTGAAAGCGTCGAAGCCCACCGAGGAAAGCACATGAAGCGGCATCGTTTTCATAACGTCGGGGTCGATTATCGAAACCGAGGGCATTATCTGCATTGTATAAAGCGCCTTTTTGTCCTTCGTTTCGGGATTTGTAAGAACTGCTATCTGGTTGCACTCGCTTCCCGTTCCGCAGGTCGTCGGGATAAGGATTATCGGAAGCGCTCCGCTGCCCTGCTTCTTTCCGAAGATATATTCAGAAATATCCCCGCCGTTTACGCAGCAGAAAGCCGCCGCCTTCGCAGCGTCCATGACCGAGCCGCCGCCCACGCCTATCACCATATCGCAGCCGTTTTCCTTTGCGAGCGCCGCCGCCTCGTAAACGGTCGAGGTAAGCGGATTTTGCGTTACCCTGTCAAAGATGACCGCCCCTAAGCCTGCCGCTTTTACGCTTTCGGCAACACGGTCAAGCAGCCCCGACCTTTTCGTACTGCCCGAGCCTGTTACGATAAGCGCATTTTTTCCAAAGCCTGCCGCAGCTTCTCCGACCTTACAGGCTTTTCCCCTGCCGAAAATAATATTGACGGGAAGATGATATGAAAACTCCATTATTCTATCAGTCCTTTTATTTTCAGATAATCCTTAATAAGCGCAACGCAGTTGTCTATCCCGACCTTTTCGCTGTTTAAGGTAATGTCGTAATTTATCGGGTTTGTCCAGTAATTTCCGTGCGTGTAATATTCATAATAATCCGCGCGGAATTTATCCGTCTGCTTTATTGTCGCCTGAGCGACATCTCTCGTAACGCCCATGTTCTCCATCGTGCGCTTTATACAGAAATCACGGGGCGCTTCGATATAAACGCTCACAACGTTATCTCTGCCCTGCAATATATAGTCGGCGCATTTTCCGACGATAACGCACGACTCAGTCTCCGCAAGGTTTAAAATTATCTGCTTCTGATATTCAAAAAGCTGGTCGTCCGAAACGAACTTTTCATTTCTTGCGATATATTTTCTCGCACGGGGAAGACCCCTCATCATGCTCGCAAAACCGCCCTTTGAGGTGCGAAGCTTTTCGTTTACGTCGGTAAAAAGATCTCTGTCAAGTCCGCTCAGCTGAGAAGCGAGGGTAAGTATTCTGTTCTCGTAGCAATGTATCCCAAGCTCCGCCGCAAGCTTTGAGGCGATGACCTTTCCGCCCGTGCCGAAGCCTCTTGCAAATGTGACAACGTAATTTTTCATCGCTTAAATTATCTCCTTTCGCCGTCGGAAATATATCTGCTCAAAAATTCCCTCGTTCTGTCGTTTTCGGGGGCGGTGAAGAATTTTTCGGGCGGAGCGTCCTCAACGATATAGCCCTTGTCCATGAACAGCACCCTTGACGAAACGTCTCTTGCAAAGCCCATTTCGTGCGTTACGATAAGCATTGTAAGTCCCGTCTGCGCAAGCGACTTCATAACGCTTAACACCTCGCCGACCATTTCGGGGTCAAGCGCACTCGTCGGCTCGTCAAAAAGCAAGACCTCCGGGTTCATACAAAGACCTCTTGCGATAGCGACTCTCTGCTTCTGTCCGCCCGAAAGCTGCGACGGATATGCGTTTATAAACGGCGCCATTCCGACCGAGCGCAGATGATCTATCGCACGCTCCTTAGCCTCCGCCTTCGGCACATGAAGCACCTTGACAGCGCCCTCCATGCAGTTTTTAAGCACGGTCATATTGTTGAAAAGATTAAACGACTGAAACACCATTCCGACCTTTGAGCGATATTCGTTTATCTCCCTCTGCGACCGTCCAAGCTCTTTGCCGTTAAAATAAATCTTTCCGAACGTCTGCTTTTCAAGCTGGTTTATACAGCGAAGAAGCGTCGATTTTCCCGAACCCGAAGAGCCTAAGATACATATTACCTCGCCCTTTTTCACCGAAAAATCTATCTTGCGAAGCACCTGATGCTCGCCGAAGCTCTTGCTCAGTTCTTCGACACGGATAATTTCCTCTGCCTGATTTTTCATATCCTCTCGCCTCCTCACTCGTTATTTTCCATATACTCGACCGCAAGCGCATAATCCTTCTTGCCTGCCGTTTTCTTCTCGATAAGCAGGAATATCCTGTTGAACAAGAAGCAAAGAACAAAATAAATAACCGCAATGACAAGATAAGCCTCAAGGTATCTGTAATAGGTTCCGCCTGCGGTCTTTGCCTGAAGAAAAAGCTCCTTGACGCCGATAACGTTGAGAACCGAGGTCATCTTAAGGTTCGTAAGAAATGTGTTCGCCATTTCGGGAATTATGTTTTTAAACGCCTGCGGCAGGATAATATTGAGCATCGTTGAGATCGGCGACATTCCGAGCGCAAGCGCACCCTCTCGCTGACCTATATCTATCGACTTTATGCCTGCTCTGACGGTTTCCGACATATATGCGCCCGTGTTAAGCACGGTAACGAGTATACCTGCCGAAATAGGGTCTATCTCGACGCCCGCCTGACGGATACCGAAGTAGATTATCATCGCCTGTACTATCATAGGAGTGTCACGGAAGATCTCGACGTAGACCTTGCAGACTCCCTTTATAGATCCGATGAATATTTTTTTGATGACAGGATCGTCGGGCGTAAGCCTTGCGTCCTCGGCGATACCGACGATAAATCCGAGAACAAAGCCGATTATCGTGCCGATAACGGCGATCTCAAGAGTTATGATAGTACCGGTTATGAAAAGATCCTTATACTGCGATGCGATAAAATATATCCACTCAAAAACACCGTTTGGAATATCTGTCATTAGGGTTTCCTCCTTTTAAACTGCCTGACCGTTTTCTTGATCTACAGCAGAAAACGGTCGGCGGTTTGTTATTCTGTCTTAGTTGGAAGCCGGCTGAACGCTTATAGCCTCCTCCATCATTTTGTCCATTGACTCCTTGTCAAGACCAATTTTGTCCATAGCGCCCTGTATCTTGTCACGAAGCTCGGTATCGTCCATTCTAGTTGCGATGCAGACGTTCGTCATTTCCTCGTCGCCAACGAATGTGTCGTCGTCTGTGAACCTGATTATCATAAGGTCGCTGTTTGTAAGAAGCGCCGATTCAGCAGTAGGAACGTCGATAACCGCAACGTCAGCCGTGCCGTTGTTGAGCGCCATGAACACCTCTGCGGTCGTTTCATAGTTTGCGCTAAGCTCGGCGTCGGGGATCTGGTCAAGAAGCGGTACCCAGCCTGTTCCGAGCTGAGTCGTTACCTTTACATTCTTTCCTGCAAGCTGCGAAAGACCGGTTATATCGTCAAGTCCGCTGCCCTTCTTTACGACAATGCAGTTATCTCTGTAATAATAAGGCTCTGTGAACGAATAGGAAAGCATACGCTCCTCGGTTCTGCCCATGCCTGCGATAATGCAGTCATATTCGCCCGAGTTCATCGAAATTCCGATCGAATCCCATTCAACCTTGTGTATCTCAAGATCCATTCCAAGCTCGTCGGCAAGCTTCTGTGCAACCATTACGTCATAGCCGTAGGCATATCCGCCGCCGCCGTAAATTTCAGGAGCAGTCGCTCCGTTTGAGACCTCGGGACTTGTCTGAGTCCAGTTAAACGGTGCGTAGGCACATTCCATTCCGACTCTTAAAACTCCGTTCTCCGAAGCCTCTGCACTCGTTTTATCCGATTCGTCCTTCTTGCCGCAAGCTGTAAACATCGAAAGCATCATTGCGCCCGTAACTGCCGCAGCGATCATTCTCATAAATTTCTTGGTTTTCATAGTTCATTCTCCCTTTCCTAAAAAATGTTACTTGCCAAAAGCGACCTCTTCGACCGCTTCTTTGATTATTCTTACCGCCTCGTCGCACTCCTTTTCTGTGATAATAAGCGGCGGAACCATTCTTATCACCCTCGAGCCGATAGCGGTTATAAGCAGTTTTCTGTCAAAGCAGGCGTGCTTAACCTCGACGCTGTCGATATCTTCAAATTCAACTCCGACGAGAAGCCCCTGTCCTCTTACCTCCTTGACGTGTGGAAGCTCTGAGAGCTTTTCCATAAAGTATGCGCCCATTTTCTTAGCGTTGCCTGCAAGGTCTTTGTCGAGCATTTCCGTTATCGCCGCTAACGACGCCGAACAGCATACCGGGTGTCCGCCGAAGGTAGTGCCGTGAGAGCCGGGTGTGAACGCTTTTGCGACTTCCTCTGTTGCACATATTGCGCCGATCGGCATTCCGCCTCCCATCGCTTTAGCCATCGAAACAATATCGGGCTTGATACCGTAATTCATATACGACATTACTGCGCCCGTTCTGCACCAGCCCGTCTGAACCTCGTCGAGCAGGAGGAGCATTCCCTTTTCGTCGCAGAGCTTTCTGAGTCCCGTCATAAACTCCTGCGTTGCGGGATTTACTCCGCCCTCGCCCTGAACGGGTTCGACCATTATCGCAATGGTATTTTCCGTGCAGGCGTCCTTAAAGGACTGAAGGTCGTTGTATTTTGCGTATGTAAATCCCGGAACCATTCCGCCGAATCCTATCTGACAGGCGTTGTCGGGCTGACCTGTTGCGCTCATAGCGCCAAACGTTCTTCCGTGGAATGACATTGCGGCGGTCACAATATTATAACGGTTGGGTCCGTATTTCTCAACGCCGTATTTTCGAGCCATTTTTATCATAGCCTCGTTCGCCTCGGTGCCCGTGTTCTGATAGAAAATTTTATCCATTCCGATAGTCGTACAGATCTTTTCGGCGAGCAGCGCCTGAGGTACGGTATAGGGGTAGTTGAACGACTGCATAAGCGTCTTCGCCTGCTCCGTTACAGCCTCGACCACCTTTTCGTTACAGTTTCCGACCGAGTTTACGGCGATTCCTGCATAAAAGTCGAGATAAGGCTCGCCCTTTTCGTCGTACATATAAACACCCTTTGCGCTGTCTGCGACAAAATCAAAACGCTCATATGTCTCGATCATGTACTTCTTTGCCTTTGCTTTCAGCTCCTCTGCGGTAAGCTTTGCGTCTTCAAGTTTCATAAAAAACATCTCCTAAAAAGCAAAAGGACAATGAAATCATCGATAGACTTCATTGTCCTTTTGTTTATTATTTTGTATGACTAAAGTATACACCAATGCAAGACGAATGTCAATAGCTTTCAGGAAAAATCGTTATTTTGTACTAATATCACGGTTTTACTTAATTTTTTATATCATTTTTGAATAATCGCCTGTTTTTATCCTGCAAAATTTTAAACTTTATGTTTATTATATCGAACAGAATTTAAGATTTTATTAATGCGTTAACATTTATGGGCGGCAGAATCTACGCCACAAAGAAGCACAGGAAAGCCGTCGGGCTGTCGCCGTTGTTAATATACCTATGCTCCTGCTCGCAGCAGAATCTGAAAATCTCGTTCGGTCTGACCTCACGCACCTCGCTGCCCGTGTCGACCGTAAGCAGACCGCCAAGCACCGAAAGATATTCGACCGTGCCGCTTCCGTGACCGCCGCTCATATAAACTCCGCCGGGAAGAATTTCTATATGATAAAGCTCTATCTTTTTGTTATCCTCGTAAGGAAAACAGGTTTTGACGATATATTCGGGCGTTTCCTTGATAGGATAAACGTCGTCGATCTTAACGAGATACGACTCCTTGGGCGGCGAGGCGATAAGCTCGGTAAACTCGATCCTGAGACCGCTTGCAATTTTTCCGAGAACGTTTATCGACGGGTTTGCGCTTCCCTGCTCTATCTGATAAAGCATACTTTTGCTGACGCCCGTCTGCTCTGCGGCGGCGTCAAGGCTCATTCCCTTCAGCGCTCGTATACGATTTAGGTTTTTTGAAATGTTATAGCTTAAATAATCCATCGCTTATCACCCTTGTTCATAAATTTCAGCCCTTGCCGTTTCCTTAACACAATTATAACACATCCTGCAATTATGTCAAGCGTATAATTAAATATGTAAATTATGTAGTATATCACGTTTATGCATTGACAATAATAAATTAAAGTGATATAATTATTTTACAGCAGGATATACGTTAAAAAATACGCTCGGAGCATTGCGGCGTATTATGGTATAGGAAACTGCACAAAAGAAAGGTAGGTAATTTTTATGAAGTATGTATGCGGCGCTTGCGGCTGGGTTTACGACGAAGAGATCGGCGTTCCCGAAATGGGAATTGCTCCCGGAACGAAGTTTGAAGATCTTCCGGAGGATTTTGAATGTCCTCTCTGCTCTGTCGGCAAGGATATGTTCAGCGAACAGGAATAATTTTTTTGGAGGTTTTTAAAATGGATCAGAAATTTTACATCTGCGAACACTGCGGAAAGATAATCACCGCAGTAAAGGAAAGCGGCGTACCCGTTATGTGCTGCGGTCAGAAGATGAAGGAGCTTGTTCCCGGAACGGTCGAGGCTGCCGTTGAAAAGCACATTCCCGTTTACACCGTAGAGAACAACATCGTAAGCGTTAAAGTCGGCGAGGTCGCTCACCCCATGCTTGCAGAACATTCTATCGAATGGGTTGCCGTTGCGACAAAGCAGGGCTGCCAGATAAAGCCGCTTGCTGTCGGCTCGGCTCCCGAAGCAAGCTTTGCTCTCTGCGAAGGCGACGAGGTAGAAGCAGTTTACGCATACTGCAACCTTCACGGTCTTTGGAAGGCTTGATCTGCAATTTATGAAAAAACGCGCCTGTCTGTTTTTACGCAGACAGGCGCGTTTTTGTTTTTTCTATATTGGTTTTAAAAAGAAATTGCTTATTTTCTCTTTCTGACAACTAATGCAACAACAGCGACAACCAGAACTGCACCGCATGAAATAAGAACGATAGGCAATACAGGGCTGCTGCTTTCTTCCTCTTTGTCTTTCTTTGAATCGGACGCCGACGATGACTTTTCGGCTGCCTCAGAAACCTCTGCTTCTGTTTCTTCTGTTACAGATTCTTCTGCCGTAGAGCTTGTCGCATCTTCACTCGCACTTTCAGCGCTGTCTGTTTCGCTTTCAGCCGGTTCTTCGCCCTCAAGGATAAGGGCAGCGGTTTCTATCGGAATAGTCGTACCGTCCGGCAGAACTGCGTCTTCGATCTCCTCGCCTGCATAGTACACACGTGCGCTTTTTACCTCGATAGTAGTCGGGTCGCCCTCGTCAACGCCGTCGATAACCATTTCAAGAGCCTGAAGCATTGCAAGACCATAGGGCTGTCCTTCGTTGATGCATATCGTTCCGAGGTCGCACACAAGGGTATACTCGCCGTCGCCGTTAATTGTATAATCGGAAATACCCTTGAAATCGTTAAATCCGTACCAGTTTCCCGACCCGTCGAAATATGTAAGCAGCGCGCCCCAGCCGACAGGAAACTCGGTTCCCGACCAGTTTGAAATCTCAAATGTGACCGCAACCGCCGCAATATCGGGATCGGGTAGCTCGGTAAACAGATGGGCTTCATTAAACGGCTGAATCACCTTGACCCAGTTCTGTCCCCGTCCTGTTTCTTCATCGACCTCGACGCCCGAACCGCCGACCTCCATTGTACCCAGATCGAATTTGTGAGGCACATCAGTCGATTCAAGCTCGGTCATGGCGCTCGCATGAACAGACAGGCTCATACCGAGCATCACTGCTAAAAATGCAGATGAAAGTTTTTTGATATTCATTTAATCTCCTCCTATAAATCCGGTTTGTGATTTGCTGTTACTATTATTATATCTCACTTGACAGAATAGTCAATAAATGATAGTATATTATTATAACAATAGTATCATCTATTTTGAAAGGAGAATAAAATGTTTTTCTGCGATTATCCCATTAAGAACAAAGAAGTCGGACTACCGCTGTTTGTTGACAATATCGGCAAACACATCTGTCAGCCGAGAACTGTCCGCAGCAGCGGATTTTCTCATCACCAGATACTCTTTTGCACAAAGGGAAAAGGCGTGTTGCGCCTTGACGGCAGAAATATTGAAATACCGCCGAATACCGCATTTTTTCTGCCTGCGGACTATCCTCACGAATACTATCCGACCTCAGACGACTGGGATATCCACTGGGTAGTGCCTGACGGATATGCCTGCTATAATCTGCTTTCATCTCTGGGGCTTAACAAGCCTATGGTATTTGAGATAAAGAATATGGCTCTTATTGAGCATTTTTTCTCAAAAATGCACGAGTCGATACGGGGCGACGCAATAAACGGCAACATGAGAGCCTCGGGGTATTTATATAATTTTCTCATCGAGCTTTCCTGCCAAAAAGACTCTGTAACGGTCATCAGAACTTCAAACCGTGCGATGGTAACGGCGATAGACCACATCAACGACCGATATATGAACAAGATCACAATGGCGGAGCTTTGCGAGGTGACCGAGCTTTCCAAGCAGCAGCTGTGCAGACTGTTCAAGCGTTATCTTAACTCACGACCGATGGAATATGTCGCCAAGCGCAGAATACAAGCCGCAAAGGAGCTGCTGTCGTCGTCTGACATGTCGGTCGAGGAGATCGCCGAAGCGGTCGGATTTTGCAGCGGAAGCTATTTCTCCAAGCTGTTCAGCCGATACGAGGGAATGACGCCGACTCAGTTCCGGAGTATTTAGAATTTACGCTTATCGCTAAAAGGGAACACGCCTGTCTGTTTTTACGCAGACAGGCGCTTTTTTGTCAGATGATACGGTAAGATATAAACGTGGATTTTGTTTTGAAAAACTAATCGGTTTTATTCGGAGTATTCTACTCCGTTTATCTCAACGCCGCTGATATTATCAATATCAAGTATTCTTCCGAAATGACACCAGAAGCTTCCCGAGCCGGGATTGCCGCTGTTTTCAATTGTGAATCCCTCAAGATCCGCCATAATATCAGTTCTCTCTCCGTCGGATGAAATTATAAAAATGCTGTCGATAGGGGTCTCGCCCAATTCGCCGTCCTCAGGATATGCCCAGTTTTCCTCAGCCTCGCTCACTCCGTAGGGCGAAAGTGTTAGCGCAGCGCCGTCCGCCGAACGCAGTTCTTTAGTTTGAACATTTGCGGTTGTCAGCAGGTCAAAGCCTATACCGTCAAAACAGCCGTAGTCCTTTATCACAATGTTGTTGCCGTATTCATCACGCTCTCCCGTTTCCGTATACTCGAAAAATTCAAGCCTTAAAGGACGTGTCCCGTCAATATATGAGTTCCTTAACGGATAGGTAAATTTTCTTGTGATCTCCCATTCGCTCACAGCGTCGCCGTACCAGCCTTCTGCTCCTCCGCCGACAGGATATACCTCTTCGCCCGTGTCCGTATAAACAAGCTCCGTCATACCCTCCGGCAAATGCGCCTTTGCATCATCGGTCAGCGCCGTCAGAGTATAAATGCCCGAAACGTAGTTACCGTCGCAAAGCACGGTATCAAGCGTCAGTTGTATACTTCCGTTTTCCACCGTAACCCCGCTTGCAAGACCGTATTCTTCAAGTTTCTGAGCGCCGTCCTCGGTATAGTATATGCTTACCTTGTCTTTGTGAGTCAGGGCATTGTACGCATACGCTCCGACTCCGACAGCTCCCGTTACAAGCACCGCCGCCGCAGCTATAAATCCAACAAACCGTTTTCCGTGTCTCTTTGTCTTTTTTACCGTAATATTTTCTTTCATCTCAAACCCCGCCTTTCTCATGACGGAGGAGAGGATCCGCTGCTGCTGTTCATCGCCGATAAAAGCTGTGGACATAAAATCCTCAAGCTCGTTTTCCATTTCTTCGCAATCGTTTTCCGTTGCGGTCGCCGCTAAATCGTTCAGCCTGTTCATCATTTTCCCTCCTCTAAAATCTTTCTCAGCTTAACAAGTCCCCGGGATATTCTCTTGTTTACCGTGTTGGTTTTCATATCAAGCTCGTGCGCTATTTCACTGACCGGCTGACCGAAATAGTATCTTCTTATGAAGATATTCGTATCCGGCTCTCCGAGCTTATGTATAGCGTCGATAAGCTCGCTGTTGCTTTCGGCGTAAATGTCGTCTGCGACTGTATTCCCGATCTCGTCAAGTGATATTTCGTCCGCTCGTTTTATCCGGCGGTTAAAGAGATTTATACAGTGCCGCTGAGCCGCTGCGGAAAGATAAGCACATATCGACCGTATCTCTGCCCCGTTTTGTGACGCAAGATAAAACCGCATAAAAATATCGCTGACAGCCTCCTCGATATCTTCCCTGCTGCAAACATCTCTCAGCCTTGTATAAACGATCTTATAAACATATGCGCTGTACTGCCTTACCACAGCGGCAAGCCCTTCCTGAGGATCGGCTTTAAGAAGGTCTGTCAATTCCCTGTCAGTCATACGAAAACCCCGCTTTTGTTGAAACGTTTCACTTATTACAGACAAAACAAAAATGCCAAAAGTGACATTTATAACAAGAATTATATCATATTTTGTGTAAATATTTCATGAACAGAATTTATATTCAGAAAAGCTGCAATAAAAAAAGCCCGATAAGATCGAGCTTTTGCGGTGCGTCAATGCGTCAAAAAGATAGAAAATCACTCTTTATAAAGCTTGGTGCTTATCAAGAATTGTTTCCATCTGCTTGTTCACTTTTTATTTTTTCAACTAAATCACTTGGACGTACGCAGTTTATTATTATCTGTGCGATCTCTTCTGCCGTTTCTTTACAGCCGCCGCCCAGCCACTCTCTTACTATCGCAACAGTACCGCTGATGTAATAGGTTATAAGGTAGTTCTGCATATTCTGCGGTGTGTTGAATCTGTCGAGAATGGGGATAAGGATATGCTTTTTCATCATGGAAAAATTCAGCTGCGCATTCAAACATTTCGGATTATTAAAAACCGCATTGAAGACGCTCTTATTTTCCCTTACATAATTTAAGTACGGTATCAGATAGGCATTATTGATAAGAACGAGTTCGTCAAGAGAAGCGGTTTTGATCCGCTCCGAGATCCTTTTTTGTTCATCGCCGAACGAGTCGTTAAACTGAGCGATTATATGATCTGTGGTTTCTTCCAACAGGTCGCCGATAGTTTCATAATGCAGATAAAATGTAGAACGGTTTACACCCGCCGCCTGACAGATCTCCTTTATCGTAATGTACTGAAGATCTTTCTTTTCAAGCAGACTTATCAGCGCCTTGTCCATAAGAACGGCAGTATTAAAGTATTTGCTCTCGGATCTGTTCATTAAAACGCCGCCTTTCTGTTATCAGTCCTCGCTGTCGCTGATTTCCTTTGCAAGCGAAATGATCTCATATGCGTATTTCTTCTTGCCTCTTTCAAGCAGCTTTTTGTAAATCGGATAATTCACACTTACTCCGACAATACCGATAATTCCGATTATTATGCCGAATATCATCATTGCCGCAGAGCCGTCGCCGATGACATTCATCGACAGGCACATTCCCGCTCCAAGCACAAGCGCCATTATAGTTCCAAAAGAAAAAGCGAAAATATTTGCCGGCAGTTTCGCCTTTCGGTCAAGTTTTCCTAAAGCAACTACCTTTGAAGTATCCTTCATCGAATACTCGTTTGCGATCGACTGTGCATAAATCTTGTCTGTGTTCATTTGAAATACCTCCGTGTTTTTTATTGTAATTTTATTATACCGGATATATTTCAAAAACTGAACAACACGTTATCTGATTTTTGTTGAATTAAGATATTATTGCTCCCCCAAATAAACCTTGCCGGCAATACTCGCCGCAAAGTCAAAATCTCTGCGTTGCAAATCTCGACATACGCCAGTATGCCTTCGATTTGCGCCTTGATATTTTGCCTTTTCGGCTTCGTCTTTTGGCAAGTTTTAATTGTTGGAGCAATATAATCTGACTTCCGGTTTACAATTTACACGTTAGTCATCTTATAAATCTGATATAATTATATCATCAAAAAGCGGAAAGGTCAACATTGTTCTCCGTTTTTGCGGCAGACAAAACGCCGCACGGCTATTGTGTGCGGCGCTTACTATGCTATTCTTTTTCAAGCTCGGCATATACTAAATACCGCCTGCTGTTGTCGGGGTAGGGATAACAGGTGGAGAGCGTCAGGAGCGATCTGCCGGGCTGTATGTAGATATTTTTGCTGTCGTCGGGGTCGATGACTTTGGTTTCGACTACCCTATATACAAGCGTTTCCCATAGATTTGTTATGTAGATCTCGTCGCCTGCGTTAAGCTCAGGAATTTTTATGAACATATTTACGCCTTTATACAGGTTGTGAGCGGCAATAACGCAGTTTGTGTTTTCGCCGCCGACGGGAAGCGAGGTCTTTGCAAGATATACCGCCCCCTTCGCCATGTTTTCCGCGCTTGCGCCGTTGTATATCGGCAGTCTTATGTCAACAGACGAAATGGAAATATACCCCAGTATTTCGCAGTCGATACCGTAATCCGAAAGCAGAAAATCAGGCTTTTCATATGACAGCTGATCTATAAGTCCGCTCTGACCGCTTAAATACAGCCTTTCGTTATAGTCGAGCATTGCCTGCCTTAGCTTTGCATACGGCAATTTGCTGTCGCCTGAGTTTTCACCGTCCGTTTTTTCAAAGCCGCCGCTGTCGGGATTTTTAGCCTTTAGCTGTTCAAACTGTTCGATAGCCTTGTCAGCTTGTATCTCAAACATTTCTTTTACAACGATAGGATAAGCGAAAAAAACAAGCCCGACGATGAACAGAACTGCCGCCGTTATTCTAATCAGCTTTCTCATGCTTTTTTCTCCGTATCATATCTATTACTGCGCTGCTTATGAGAAGAATAACAAACACAGCCGTTATCGCCAAAGCAGCATACTCCGTGTAGTCCTCCCACGTCTTTTTCTTTTTTATCTTCGGCTCGTCTATCGGTTCGTCCTCTTTTTCCTCGATACGTCTGCCGTGGACAAGCAGACGGTGGGTGTTCTTGCCGTAGGGCGTGCAGGTTATAAGCGTAACAAGATCCTCGCCCTCTTGTATTATCAGCGAAGAAGTGTTGTCGGGTTTTACCGCCTCGATTTTATAGATCTGATAGGTCAGCGTTTCGTCGAGAACGTGAATTCTGAAAATGTTGCCCTTTGAAAGCAGGTCAAGGTCGGTGAAAAGCCGTGCCGAGGTAAGTCCGCAGTGCGCCGACAAAACGGCGTGGGTGCTTTCTCCGCCAAGCGGCAGCGAGGTGTTTTCAAGATGCCCCACACCCTTTAACAGCGTTTCCTCGCTCGTTCCGTGATAGATCGGCAGGTCGACGTCGATAGCGGGTATCTCGATACTCGCCATAATTTCGTCAAACGCCAAAAGCTCGGTATATTCGCCGTCGGTTATCGGATAAGCGTCGGGGTCGAAAGGGTCTGTAAGCACAACTGCGTTTTCCGACAGGCTTTTGTTATAGCGATAAACCGCGTCTTTCTCCTCGGCAAGCCTTTCGGGACTTATTTTCGCAACCTTTTTAGCTTGCTGAGTTATCGCCCTTGTGCTGTTTTTCTCATAAAGATAATTTGAAACGGTCGGGTAAAGAAAAACTGCGCCCCCCACAAGGAAGAGAAGTATCGTTAAAATTGTCGGCAGGTGCTTTTTCATACCGTTTCCTCTTTCGTTAGTTGTAAGTCGATAATACGCCAATACGCCACCCTGCTTTAAGAGGTGGCGTATTAGGTGTTTTTTTAGCCGTTATTATTTCTTGGAGTTTGCCTTTGACTTTTTGCGTGAGATTACAAACAGGAATACCGCTCCGCCCATGAATGCGATACCTAAAACGGTAAAGAGAACTGTGCCCTCGCCGCCGGTTATCGGGAGAATAAATCCGCTCTTGTTAGGAACCTTAACGGTATAAACGCCGGCAGTTGCCTCAACTTCGGCATCGGTAAAGTTGACCTTTACAGCTTCGGTAAGCAGATTGTATCCCGAAGGCGCCTGTGTTTCTACAAGATAATAGTCGTATCTGTCGCTGTTTGCTTCATATTTTTCAAAGGATACATTACCGTTAGAGTCAGTGGTAAGACCACTTTCAAGCAGAATACCCTGAACTGTTGGATTTGTCTGCGGAATGTCTACAAGTGTTTTTCCTGAGGGAACTGTTTCTCCTGCTGCAAGAGTTCTGTACAAATCGAATTTCGCATTTGCAAGTTTGTTAGCCGGTGTACCCTCAACGAACTTATCGATCTTGATCGCAAAGGTCGTAACATCAGCCGTATCAGTTTTCTGATTATGTGTGTCAGCTGCATAAGGATAGAACGAATAATCAAATGTTGCGGTGTTGGTTTCCTTAGTATTTACTTCGGTCGTATCATCGTTATTAAGCGTTGCTGTATAGGTGATAACAAGCTGTTTTCCGCCCTTGTCAGACCAGTTGTCAGTATACTGTGTTGTACTTACGCTTAATTTAAAGGTATATTCAGCGGTTGCTGTGGTATCGAGAGTGTAAGCTGCTGCGTCTACAGCTGTATCGTCAATTTTAAATTCAATTGAACCTGTATCAAGAGTAAGTCCGTCAGCGAGAAGGTCAGATACATAGAATGACTTATCTGTTGTATTTGCGGCATAAGTAGGAATATCCACGGTAACAGTATAGGTAACCTTTTCGCCCTTGGTCACGCTCGTCTTGTCTGCTGTCTTTGTTATTGTAACTTCCTCTTTCTTCGCTGAAAATGCTACATCGTCAATTTTATATGTTCCATCAACATTAGCCGGCTCGATCTTCTGAAGCATAAGCTGATAAACCGAGGTCGAAGAAGTCGGGCGGATAAAGTATTCGCCCATTGCAAGATTTGCGAAGGTTGCCGTGCCTGCAGCAACTGTCTGTGTACCCACAGGAGCAATGTTGTTTGCCTTGATATAAGCAGGAAGACCTGCGAGCAGATTTTTCAGTTCAGCAGAATCATCTTCAAGTGCATCAAACTGTTCAAGTGTCGTGCCTGAAAAATAATTTGCAAAATCACTGTTCCACTCATATTTAAGAGTGTTGCTTGCTGAATCATAAGTAATATCAATTACCTTATAAGCCGCAAGCTCATCATTTTCCACGGCATTTTCAACTGTGATAGACGCCGTTGAATCCGCAGTAACGTCTCTCTGTGTCGACGCTGCGAACACGCTCATTGGGAATAACCCGAGGGTCAGAACAAGGGTGAGTAAAAAAACTGCTAATTTTTTGCTTTTCATATGAATTTTCCTTTCATAATTTATTTTTGCATTTATAACGGTTCATTTTTATTAAAAACAAACCGATCAAAGCCATTAAAAGAAGCGAAAGTCCTGCCGCCGCAAGCGAGCCGCCCGTGAACGTTGTTCCCGAAACGGGCATATGCAGCGTAAGGTAATTTGCAAGCTCGACATTTACCGTGTTGTCGATAATGTCTTTCGTGAGATTCGTGTCGTCGTTCAAGACCGCCTTGCCCGAACCGTCAAAAGTGATTTTCAGCGGATCTTCGAGCAGTCGGTAGCCCGTCGGCGCTCTCGTTTCGACAAGATAATAATCGGAGTCTGAGGTAAGCTTATCCGTAAATTCCGCCGTCGCCTGCGTACCCTCCGCATTTAAAGCCGTAACGGAGGTCTTAACAGCGATACATTTAACGCTTGTCCCGTTATAGACAACGGTTGTATCCCCATCGCTATCCTCCTGATACAGCGTAAACTCTGCACCGGCAAGCGGCGCATTATTATTGTCGCCGTCTGTCTTGCTCACATTAAGCGAATACGCCTTTTCAAAGCGTGCGTAATAGGTAGCATCTTTTGTCGTCGTGTAGCTTATCGTGTTTCCGCCGTCTTTAAGCATATCACTGCCGACCCTCTTGCCTGCGGAATCATACCAGCCCATGAATCTGTAGCCGTTTTTTGGCGTTGCTGTAGATTCTACAAGCTTATCTATCTCGTCTTCAACTCCGCCGTAATTGCTGAGAACAGCTATATCATCATCGGTGATTTCCACCCAATCACTACCGTTCTTTACCTGACGGATAAAGGTCTGCGTAGCTCTTTTCTTTGCGAACCTTGCGTAATAGGTAGCATTGTCGGTGATTGTATCATGGGTTAAAGTATTACTTGCTTCGATAAGCGTTCCACCCGAATCATACCAGCCTTTAAAATCGTATAAACTTCCTGCGGCAGCTTTAGAACTTACCGGAACATCTGCCGTATCAGTATGGCTGTAATAACTGAGAGTACCTACCAAATCATCAGTAGTATCATCCCAACTGCTGTTGGTATCGTTCCATACCTTACGCTGATATTTCTGAGTAATAAGCTTTGAGAACCTTGCATAATAGGTCGCATCTCCCGTGGTCGTGTAGCTTAACGTTGCGCCGTCTGTTACTTTATTGCCGCTCGAATCATACCAGCCCATGAACTTGTAGCCGCTTGCCGCCGTCGCAGTCGAGCTTATAGGCATACCCTTAGCATCAGTATAGGTGTACCGCCCGAGAGTGCCTATGCTATCATTTTCGGTATTTTCCCAGTTATCACCGCTGCCCACCTGTCGGATATAGGTCTGCGTAACGCTGTTTGAAAACTTAGCATAAAGGGTTTTTATGCCCTCTTTTGTTTCAATAAAGCTGTATTCGGGATTTGTAGTAATAAGGTTTCCGCTTTCGTCATACCAGCCTTGGAAAGTATAGCCTGTATTGGCAGTTGCCGTAACATCCACTTTCTCATTAAGTTCTGCAAAGTAGGCTTTGCCGCCGCTTCCATTATATGCGCCGTTGTAATTCTCGTCTGATTTATCCGCTACGCTTGTAAATTCAACCGTTCCGCCCTCTTCGGAATTATCATAAGCACTTCCATCAGGTTTCTGAGTCTGCGGAATTATCGCCTGCCGCCACCGCCACTGCGCTACCATTGTAAGACCTTTGTGGACATTGGCATAGGCAACGTCTGTTTGCGGTTCGCCGTTATCGACCCATGTAACACCAAGAACCTCGTTGTTTTCTTCGTCGTTTTTTATCGTCTTGGTCAGACTAACGCTGCCTTCGTAAATTTTAAACTTCTGCGACTTTGCCTGATTATTAACTCCGCCAAAAGCGTAATCGCAGGAAACGGTATGCTCGCCGGGAAGTATCATACTTCCCAACTGATCCGCATTTACCTGACTGTCTGCCGGGACATTGTCAACTATGTCGCCCGTAAGCAGCCAACCCATGAATTTCCAACCGTCGTTTTGCCCCTCGGCTGCGTGTGATACATAAGGGTCGATAAACAACGTCTCCGTGCCTGCCTGCGCCTCTTCAGAGCCTGCAACAGGCTTAAAGCTGTAAACATTCGCCGCCTCGTCGGTGTTATACGTCCTTTCGACTTCATAAGGCTTTCCGCCGTTTGAGTCGTAGGTCACGGTAGGGCTTTTTACAAATACGAAGTGAAGATTTGTCGCAGTAACAAGGTTTTCAATATAATAAGTATAAATGATATCGCCGTTATCATTAGTCGATTTTATCCATTTACCCTTTTTTTCTTCATCTGTTAAGCTGCCCGTGTCTTCTATTTCATTTCCCGATAGTTTCAAAAACTCGGTTACGGGGTTTCCGTTTTCGTCCTGACTGGTGTAATATACACCGACAAACTCACAGCCGTCGACGGCGTCTTGACTATTTATAATAGCCTGAATTTTAAGCTGCTCTCCGTCCTTAACGTAGGTCGTAAGCTTATTATCTACCGTGACCTCGTGTCCCTGCGAGCTTCCTGTGCCGCTCGTTGAGCCGTCGCTTCCTCCGACAACCGCACTTCCGTGGGTGGTCGTACTTCCCGACAGCGAGTGATATATCTCGAAGTTTATTCCGTCAAGGAAGTTGCCGAAGGTTTTAGCCTTATCCGCACTCGTTGACGATTTATCATATCCGACTGACACAAATCCGAATACAGTATCGGTCTGACCGGCAGGAACGGTGTAATGATAATACTTGCTGAGAATAAGATTACCACTGCTTCCGCTGTTTTTTTCATTAGGGTCATTAGAACCGTAATGGTTCCACGGATTCGTTCCGCTCGTAGATTTCGAGGAAGCCATTATCCAGATATGCCATTCCTCTGTATAGATAGTACTGGGAGTAAGGCTGAAAGCATCATTTCCCGCATTATCTTCAAAAGTACCATTTGCGGCGAATTTCTTACTGTAAACGGTAAGCTGTTCGCCCAAGCCTGCTTCTGTTTTAACAGACGTTTTCCCCTCAGCTATCAGCCAGTCGACCATCTGCATAAACTGATCTCTGCCTGCCTTGCTCGGTTTCGACGGATCAACGCTTTGTTTAGGACCTATGACAAGCGCCATCGTGTCCGTTCCGTTTCTTGCGCCGTGGTCAAGTCCCCATTCGTAAATGCTCGAAGGAGTCGTTTTGACATTCTGATATAACGTACTCTCTTCATCTGCGTTTAACTCTGCGGCATAAGTACCGTTAGTAGGCGTTAATGTTACACCCGGTATATATGTTCCCGTGTTTTCTTTGAACATCTCAATTTTCCCCTGAAACGCCGTTGTGTTCCATGAGGGAACCTCGCTTTGATCCAGCTGATTATAGGTTTTAGTCCACGTCTGCCCCTCTTCAAAGCTTCCGTTTTTAAGCCTGCGGTCGTCTGTTGTGCTGCTTGTTTCCTCCGCAAAAACCTTCGCAGGAGAAATATGAAACAGCGGCAGAACGCTGAAAATTATCATAATAGCCGCAAGAAATAGAGCGAACCGCCGTGATATACAGCATGGTTTTCCTGCATTATTTTTCGATTTACACACGGTACGCCCCTCCTTTGCCAAATCCTGTATAAAAATCACGAGAAGCCGGTAGAAACCGAGATTTATTATTACTATTATTACAATTATAATATAGCACCTCAGAATTACAAAGTCGTTACAAATCAAACCGACTATAAACCCCACAAATAAGCATTTTATCCACTTATTCACCATTTTTCACAAGGAAATAATGCCTGAAATCAACGCCTAAAGCCGTGATTTTGCAAAAAATGCTGTTATTTATGCTAAAATTTTTTCGACTTTGCTGTTAAGGTCTATGCAAAACAGAAAAAATCCTCCTCTGCAAAGCAAAGGAGGAGCGTCAAAAATACCATTATTTGTTTTATAAAACCCCGTATTTGTTATTCCAAAGCATACCGCAGGTGTCTTCCGCCCAGCTGTACTGCGCCATGTATTCGCCTTGAAATGCCGGCGTTCCTGTTTGCAGAAAACGGTAATAATCACAGTCGATTCGCTCGGTATCGAGCGAATAATAATATCCCGTCTGTTCCAGCAGACATTCCGCTCCGGCTTTTTTAAGCGTATTGCGCAGATCATAAAAAATCTGATGCAGATAATTCATTTTTTTAAGCTCGTCGTAATCGTCCTGCCACATGATCGTACATATCTGCTTTGCGGTCACGCCTGCGCCGTTGCGGTCGATAAGAACCGCCAACAATTCCTTTGACTTTGAGCGTTTAAAATTCAGCGGCGCTCCGTGAGAAAAAACCTCAAAGTTGCCGAAGCACTTGACCTGTAATAGCTTTTCCCTTGTTTTTCTGCCTTTGATATGGTCTATCTCTTTCTGTACCGCTTCCGCTGTTATCGGTTTGAGAAGATACCCCGAAACATGGATCTGAAAAGCGTCAAGAGCATACTCGGAAAATCCTGTGCAGAATATGATATTACATTCAGGCTGTATCTCTATTATTTTTTCCGCAAGCGTAAGACCGCCCATGCCTCGCATACTAATGTCAAGAAAAGCGATATCGACATGATTGTTAAGCACCCATTGAAGCGCTTTTGAACAGGAGGAAAATTCAGAGACCGACGAAATATCGGAAGATGCGGCAACTGCTTTTGTAAGCGCATTAAGCATCGGACGTTCGTCGTCAACGGTAATTGCTATCATTCTTCTTTCTCCTCCTTTTTGGGTATCGTTATAAGAGCCTTTGTTCCCTTTCCTAAAACGCTTTGCACATCAAGACTTCCGCCGCACATAAGCTCCAGACGAATTTTTATATTGCGTATCCCGACGTGCTTTTTATCGTCAGAACGAGCGGCGCTGTCAAAGCCTACTCCGTCGTCTTCAACACAAATGCAGTAATCAGTTTTTGTTTCATATGCTGAGATAATAACAGTTCCGCCACTTTCAAGCCCCATAAGACCGTGCTTTATCGCATTTTCAACAAGCGGCTGTACGGAAAGCGCAGGCAGTAGAAAATCATCTGATTTAATATCAAATTTTACCGTCATATCGGGAAATCTGACTTTCTCTATATTTACATAATGCTTAACGTGTTCGAGTTCCTTTGAAAGACTAATCGGCGCAAAACTATCAAGCTCACTGAAATTTCCTCGCAAATAGAGCGAAAAATCACGTACAAGCCTTGCCGCCGTCTGCGGTTCTTCGGTGCAGAAATGCTCAATCGTGCCGAGGGTATTATAGATAAAATGCGGCTGTATCTGACTTATCATAATTGCGACCTGATTGTATTCAAGCTCTGCTTTCAGCTCCTTTTCACGCATTGCCGCACGAATATTTTTGGGTATTACAAGCAATGTGATAAATATGGTAATGAAGAACATAAGAATGAACACAAAATTCGAGACAAAACCGCCCTGCCACCATCCGAAAGCGGTTGCCGCAAAGTCAACATGAAATGCCGCAACAAGCAAAACAGACAATATAAGTAAAATACGCCTATATTTTTCGGTATGGAACAGACTGTATATCACACAGCCGAGCAGGATAAGGGTTATCAGAGCCTGCGATAGCGACCATGCAAAATTTGTATCGTAGATTCGGATTCCGCCGAAAAAGGATAAGCCTATTATTACCGCTAATATCGTCCATGAAGCTCCTGTCAGAACATACCCTATTCTTTTAACCTTTTTATCAAGGCACTCCGCAATAAAAGCAGTCATACTAAGCATATAGAGCATCATACACAGCTCCGATGAGATAGTATTGAACATATAGTGATTGTTCCACAATGAAATATGCGGCGACTCCAACACAAAATATCCTCCGCCGAAAAACATCATGAAGCCTATCGTCCACATGATCTCATTCTTTGGAATACGCATCATAGATGAAAACAGAGAAATGCCGAGAATAACAAGCGATATGACCATTACCGCAATACCGAGTATTCTCCTGAAATTCCCTTCGTATTTTATCGACTCTTTGAAAGCGCTGCCGCCTTCGCCTGCATAAACATACATGGAGTTTAGGAAATCGTCAACTGCGTTTTCATTGCCGAAATTGTGATTGTTTTTCAGAACAATTTCGACCGTATCGGTTTCCGTTCCTGTATAACAGTATTCACCCCATATTTTACCGCAGACGCTGTCATCAAACATAGGGTTTTCGATATCGCAAATATGCGGCTGCTGTCCGGGAACATATATTTCTGCACCTATGTGATCATGATACAGAGCGATCGGCGTTCCGTTAGGAAGGTCTCCGATAATCTCCGACCTGTCCGGCATCATAAGCTTAAACCTTCCCCGAAGCGTGACGTCGCCCTTTAGTGCGGAAATATGTTCTCCTTCGGTTATAGTCCGCCACTCCCCGTCGGCAATTTTATATTCGCCCTGAAATGCAACGGGTAACGGGACTGACAAAGCCGACTGTCTGCTTTGGCTGCTTTTTATCAGCAAAAAAACAGCTGCTATAAGCGTTAATATCCCTATCCCGATCACAATAACTGATGACCGCATAAACTTGTTTCGTAAATCTGATTTTAGCATTTTAACCTCGCATAAATAAAGTAGTAGTTTTATTGCTCCGCAGAGCCATTTGTGTCCCCATCTAAAACCCCCACTAAGATCGTTCTTGCGCCGTCATATTCATACGAACAGGTCGACAGGGTCACAAAAGACTTATCAAGCAATTCATCATCTGAAAAATCTCTTAGCGAAACGGCAATTTCTCTCAGGCTGTCAAGGAAAACCAGCTTATCCTTATCGGTGAGAAACACCGCCTCGTATGCAAAGCTGTCGCTTTCGACGACCGCACAGACGATAAATCTGACAGTATATATCTTATCGGAGGTTGTAAGCGTACCTGTTGGGTGACTATTGAAATAGTCGGCGTTTTTGAAATTCAGCAGCGGCGCAAACATATATTTATTACTTATGTTATGCCCGTAAACAATGGAATTGAAATCCTCAAATGAAGCATTATTGCGGCAGTCCAGAAACGGCGTTCCCATATAGCTCTCATTCTGCTCAAAATCATGGTTCAGATAATAGGAATTATCCTCGCACTGCACTACGGGGAAATCTATATCCGTATCGGGAATAGTAATCCATGCTGTTATCTGCGGATTTATTTTCCGTGCATCTGCAAGATAGTCGACCTTGATTTTTTGCTCCTCGGCTGTAACAGTCGGCGGGGTCTCGTCGGCGGTCACGTTCGGCGAAATATCCGCAAAAAGCGTCTGCTGTTCCTTAAACCTTTTCTCCTCGGTATTTTCATTATGCTTTTTGTAAAACAATACAGCAGCCGCTGCGAAAACCGCTGCCGCTGCTGCCAGAAAAGCAATTATTTTCAGCTTTTGCATTTATTATCCTTTCGTTTCTTTTTGAAGATCAAAAAACAGAGTACGGCAATAGCAACCATTCCTACGGCAATGACCGCCGCATAAACGCCGCCTCCGAACGCAAGAACGCCCGTGTTCGGCGGAACATAATTCTCGTCAACAACCGCATAGAATATCCAGCGGAATTTCGTTTCGCCGTGTATATAATTATCTCCGCTTTTTTCCCTTAGAATATGCGTACCCTCGGTATCGACAAGCCTTGAGCCGTAGTCGATAAAATCTCCTGCGCCCTCGCCGTTCCACGTCACCTCTGCGGTAAGCTTCCTGCTTTTACCCGGCTCGTAAAGACCTAAATCAACCGGTTCTTCGGACATATCAGCATAACCGCCTTTCGGCTCGCCCGTCACCTTTCCCCGAAAAACCTCGTCACCGTCAAGGTTAAAGACCGCCTCGCAGTCCTTTTCGAGATCTATCTCGCCCTCGTTGGATATAGGCTCGGCGTAAAAATAGATATGGTAAGCCTTATCCTCGCGCAGGTTCATTATCTGAATATCCTTAGTGTACGTTTCAAAGGGCTTCATGTCCTCGACTTCAAAGAAATACTCGCCCGTACTGCTGTTCACGGGATTTCCGTCGCTGTCAAGCGCCGTCAGCTTTTCCGGAAGTCCTGCCACCGTACCCTCGGGCAGCCGAACCTCCGCAAAAGCCGCAAGGCAATTGCAGAAAAGGAGCACAGCGGCACATGAAACTGCTGCCAATTTTTTGATAGCTTTGCTCAACTGCCGTGTGACCTCCTTTAATTAAGTATTAATTTATGAACCTTATCTTACAGCCCAGCTTACAGCTGTAGTAGTACCCTCTGCACCTAATGTAAGAGTAGGTTTAAGCGTCCATGTAGTCGTATCAGCTTCGACTGCTTCGTTAGTATCTTCACCTGCTTCATTCTTAACAACCTGTACGCTATCAGCAACAATATTGAGATAGTAATCAAAGCTCTGATATGCCTTATTAGATACATTCTTATCAAGTTCTACAGAATCAATAAGCTTGTTTTCAGTTGTTTTTCCTGCTTTAAGAGTATTATTGTAGTAGAAAACCTTATTGGTATCATCAAATGTCCAGTCTGTTGCCCAATTATCATAAAGCTTGATATTTATTACAATATCATCATCTGTTGAAGAATCAACACTGCTGTATGTTGCAACAATTGTGTTTGTAGTATCGTTTCCGTCGGTAAGCTGACTATAGTCCAGAGCAAGGTCTGCTGCATTTATAGATGATGTCTTCATCATTTTGTATGTGAAATCTCCGGCATCTTCTTTAGTGACCTCAACATCATAGTACTTGTCAGTTCCATTAAAATAATATCCGTCATAAACCCATGTACGAGTTCCTGTATCATAATTTGATTCTCTTTCAAATACATACAATCCGGCAGCAGTAGGTGTAAAGTTTGTGCCATCTTCAATTATTTCATTTTCCGATGTAATAGTTGTTCCGGCTTTGCAAACAACTCTTCCGCCTGCCTGAATTGATTTAACTTCGTCCCCAGATGTAGAAAGTTCTACATAGTCAGCAATATTGGCATCAGTATACTCTTCGGTAGATACAGCTACTGTTTTCAGATCAATATTATTGGAAATAGCAACCTTAACAAAAGCGTCAACGTTTCCGGTATTAGTTACAAATACGTCCTTGTTAACGTCCTGTCCCGGTGTCCAATCCTCCGGAGGTGTAAAATCTTCGACGATCGATACACCATAGTTGTTTGAAGCGGTGAGCTTGTTCGTAACTTCATCCTGCGAAGTAAACCATGCGAACGTTCCGCCGGCTGCGATAAGTCCGGCAAGCAAAATCGAGGCAATGAGGACTTTTTTCTGCTTTGCCGACTTCTTGGTCTTTGTGTTGGTCATAAAAAACCTCTCCTTTTCATAATTTTTTTATTATTGCTCCACCAATTAAAACTTGCCAAAAGACGAAGCCGAAAAGGCAAAATAT
>JBJERC010000053.1:0-8628 GCA_051882075.1 Oscillospiraceae bacterium
AAAAGCTGATATGTGCGCCTTGTACTGGATTATCTTTTGAAATTGCTGCGCTCTGTACAAAAATGGTTACAATTATTCCGTAGAGCTGGACTCCGAAAACGCAATAGGATATAATAAAGCTACAATCTTTTTTTGGAGGTGCGATATGTTAAAATATCCTGAATTGGCAATGCCCCTAAGCCGTAAAGTCACAACGGTCTGTAATGGCAAGCGTGAGGTGTGGGAGGACTACGAAGAAGCAAAAGCATATTTTCTTGAACTCATGATGTCTACGGACGGCGAGGAGCATGAACGTGCGGAGTGCGTTTATATTCAACTGCTTCATGGGCTTGACGAGTGCAGCGACGAGGACGAATAGCAGCAGATAGGGCATTACCAAAAACGGTAATGCCCTATCTGTTCATTTTAGTAAATCCTTAAAGACTGTCCTTATTCGTACCGCTTTGTCAATCGCTTCATCAATCAACGAATCGTAATTACTGTGATCATCGAAATTTAATCCATCAATTCGATACAATATTCTGCTCGCTTTGGCATTATCTAGCCTTTGCCAATCCATTTTGAATCCAAGCTTATTTTCGATATTTTCACGATCAGCATACAGTTTATCAAATAAAGCCTTGTTAGAGTTTATATATAATTCTACACCAACAAAAGACTCTTTGTTCACAAGTGTTATGCTGATATGTGCAGCACTTGTTCCTATCGCTACATCATACCAATGATCTGTTGTAGCCTTGCGAACATTGAAAGGCTTGCCACGACTTATGATATGCTCATTGAATAACGACCAGAACTCTACTCTTTCGGATTGCCGTTTACTCATAGTATCAGCAGCTTTATTGTTTTTTGATTCCTTTATGAAATCATTAGGCTGCTCGATAACCTGAAACATAGGCGCAGGATCAGAGTCACTGATCTTGTAGGCGTGAAGTTCGATAAGAAAAAAATTTATTTCCTTCGAAGTATAGTTATTGAGCCATTCAATAGCGCTGCGGTGTTCATCTCTGGCTTCTTTAACTATCCATACGATGACTTTCGCATCAAGTCCCGAAGCATACGTTATGATCTTTCCGAGATGATCGTGATTAGAGTTTTCAAGCTGATTTTCGATTATTACCTTGATACCTGACGTTTCATCAACGGCAACAATATCGCACCTGTATGCTCCGACATATGCTTCAGTATTTATATCCACAAGTGTTAGTCCAAGCTTTTCGTTCAGCAAGGTAATGTTCTCATCTTTGGCAAGCCAAGCAGAAAAATCATACTGCTCATGATGCCACAGATCTCTTATATCTACTTCTTTAAGTTTTCCTATTTTCATAAGTTGCACCTGCAATTCTGTTTATCTGATAAAACTAATGCTCTATAATATAGCTATTATCTACCCACAGCTCACACTGCTGCATAACTGTTGTCACCGCATAGTCCATTCCTTCCGGCGGATAGCGATGATCTTTCAGCAGCTTGCGTATCATCATACGCATTTTCGCTCTTGCGCTGTCACGTTTCTGCCAGTCGACAGTGCGGTTTTTTCGGAGCTTGTCAGCAAGCTCTTTGGTGATAGCAATAAGTTCTTCATTCTCATAGAAGTCCTTTATAGCCTGCGGTTTGGTAAGTGCATCATAGAAAGCAAGCTCATCAGCAGTCAAACCGAGTTCCTCTCCTGCTTCTTTGGCTTCTCTGATCTGTTTTGCAAGGCTTAGCATTTCCTGAATGACTTCCTCATTGGTGAGCATACCATTGAGGTATCGGTTCATAGCGCTCTGCATGATCTCGCTGAATTTCTCCGATTTTACGAGGTTTGTCCGCTTATAGATATGCACCTGTTCAGCAATCAGGCGTTTCAGCAGCTCAACGGCAAGATTCTTCTCCTTCATCTTAGAGATTTCCTCCAAGAATTTCGGATCAAATAGCGAGAAGTCCTGTTCCTTGTCCGAGAAAAGATTGATAACACCATCGCTCTTGATACTCTGTTTCAAAAGCTCATTGATCTTAGCATTGATTTCGGGGAGCGAGAGCTTTTTACCGCCGCCCTGATTGAGAATACGCATCAGGAGGACACGAACAGCTTCAAAGAAAGCGGCTTCTTCACGTTCATCTTCCTCTGCGATTGAGGAACACAGCGAGAGTGCCTGTTTCAACAGCAGAGCTTCTTTAGTGTAGCTTTCTCTGTCCTTTTCTCTTGTTCTGTCCATAAGGAAGTTGACCGCACCTGTTATCGTCCGTCCTGCTGTCAGCTCGTTACCGCCGAAAAATGCAGAATAATCAAATTCATGGAGCAGCTCGCGGCATATCTGCAATTTCTCCTGAAACTTAGGATATGCAACCTTTGAAATGTCAGTATTACCGTAATTTTTCTTGTCACGGACGGTATAATCGTTCATAGCCTGCTTTAATGCTCCTGCTATGCCGACATAATCAACGACAAGACCGCCTTCTTTGTCACGAAAAACTCTATTAACACGGGCGATAGCCTGCATAAGATTATATCCCGTCATCGGCTTATAGACATACATCGTGGCAAGGGACGGTACATCAAAGCCTGTCAGCCACATATCGACCACGATAGCGATTTTAAGCGGACTATCATTGTCCTTGAATTTCTTTGCAAGTTCCTCTTTATGCCTTTTGTTGCCGATGATACTATGCCATTCCTCCGGATCTTTGTTTGAAGCCGTCATAACAACAGCGACCTTTTCATCCCACCCTGGGCGCACTTCAAGAATACGCTTGTATATCTTCATAGCGATAGAACGAGAGTAGGCAACGATCATCGCTTTACCTGTCAGCAGGTTCTCACGATAATTCTCGTAATGATCGAGAATATCGTCAACAAGTGATTTTATCGTATCATCGTGACCGAGAATTGCTTCCATTTGTCCAAGCTCACGCTTACTTTTCTCGATAACATCGGGATCGGCATTCTGTGCCATAATATCGTATTCGGTATCTATCAGCTTCAAGGTGTTTTCATCGAGCTTGAGTTTCATAACACGGCTCTCATAGTAAACAGGACGAGTAGCACCGTCCTCGACTGCCTGCGTCATGTCATAAATGTCGATATAGTCACCGAACACTTCACGGGTGTTTCTGTCCTCTCTTGATATAGGAGTACCCGTAAAGCCGATATATGTAGCGTTCGGAAGCGTATCACGGATAATACGAGCCGTACCGATGACTTTACGTGCGATAAGCTCACCGTCTTCATTTTTTGTCATCTTGATTCTTTCGGTCAGACCGTATTGCCCTCTATGGGCTTCATCAGCCATAACAACGATATTTCTTCTTTCGGACAGCGGTTCGCCCGACTCCTCAAATTTCTGCATTGTAGTAAAAATAATGCCGTTTGCCTGTCTGCCGTCAAGAAGTGTTTTCAAATGTTCACGGCTTTCAGCGTGGACAGGTTCCTGACGCAAGAAATCCTTGCACTTCGCAAACTGCGAATAGAGTTGATCGTCAAGATCGTTTCTGTCCGTGATAACAACGATAGTCGGGCTTTCAATAGCAGATTGAAGTAAATGGGTATAGAACACCATTGACAGCGACTTGCCCGAACCCTGCGTATGCCAGAATACACCGCCCTTACCGTTGGTAACAGTAGCCTTTTTCGTAGACTCAATAGCTTTGCGAACGGCGAAATACTGATGGTAGCCGGCAAGTATCTTATAGCTTGTCAGTCCCTCATTGGAGAACAAGATAAAGTTTTTTAGAATATCAAGCAGGCGGTCTTTCTGAAAGATGCCCTCAAAGAATGTATCAAACTGAGCAAATTGTGTATTTTCGTAACTACCGTCCTTCGTTTTCCATTCCATATAGCGATCTTCGCCCGAAGTGATTGTACCTGCACGGTTTTCAGAGAGGTCACTCATAACGCAAATCGCATTGTATATGAACATCGACGGGATAGAGTGCATATAGTTTCTGATCTGCGTATAGGCTTCTGAAGCGTCCGTTTCCTCACGGGACGGAGATTTAAGCTCCATCAGTACCACAGGCAGACCGTTGATGAACAACAGCACATCGGGGCGCTTCTCGTCATTCTCAATGAAAGTCCATTGATTAGCCACAATAAAAGAGTTATTGTCAGTATTAGCATAGTCCACAAGATAGCAGATTGCAGAGCGTTCCTCGCCATTGTCAGTGTAGCGGACTTCAATACCGTTTTGCAGATAGTCCATAAATACGGCATTTTTCTGCACCAGCTCGCCGTTTTCAAAGTTGGTCAGCTTGTAAAGGGCATCGCTGATCGCATCATCGGGGAGCGTAGGATTTAGCCTGTACAGAGCTTCTGTAAGCTCGTCCATATACAGCGGTGTCCTATAATCACGATCTATATCCGGTCCGTATGCGTGGGTGTACCCCATTTCTTCAAAAAGCTGTATTATAGCGTTTTCATAGCTTGCTTCGGTGTAATAAGTTGACATATCATTCACCTTTTTTCAATATCAGATGTATTGTATTTCTTTACTTCTTCATTTAACTTGTCTAAAATCTGGGTTGCTTTTTCTTTTGAAGCCTTTTTATCTTGTGTCTTTGTATAATAATATCCAGTAATAGCCATTTTTATTTTGCTTAAAGCATTATCACGTTTATACCAATCAATAGTCATGCAATTTAGTATTATATTTTTTATTTCTTCTAAATCTTTTGAGCTGACTACATTATTTAATATATTTGATAAATTGTTACCAAGATAGCTATTGAATTTTTCCTCATCTAAATTTATACTTTGCTTATTTGCTTCGCCCTTTTCGTCATATTTTAAAAAAACACTAACAGCTTGAACGTGCTCTTTATTTATATATCTTATGTAGTTTAATTGATGCTCTAATTCGGGAAATAACGTTGCTTCATTTATGTTATATAAATCCAACTCTTTAAGTATAGATTCTTTTTTCACCTCTAATATAAAAATATTTTTCAGAAAACTCTTCTCTTAAATTACCTTTGGCTTTTGTTATTATAGAGTTTTTTATCTCCGAACCCGGAACTATTGAAAACAAACTTGCTAATAAAAAAACGCCACTTTGTTTTCTTAATCTTTCGTTTGTATATGTAGGAGTTACCATGTAATTATTTTGTATTATGTTGATAAATTCTTTCAAATGTTCTTTCTGCAACCATCGTTCTTTTGTTTCTTTATCAATAATCTGATTTTCTCTTAGTCTTTCAAGAACTTCGCCTACGGTATTTTCTTTTGATAAATCATAACTAGCCAGTGCGGACACAATCTTTACTTCTTTGTCAGTAGATTGTGATGGGTAATAATTATTTGTATAATAGATAACTCCATATGGTTCTTTTTTTATGTTTCCTTCTTCTGATTCGTATTCTTCATTTCCGTGTATCTGGCACGCGAAAAATAATGCCACTAGTGGATTAGTAGTTAAGTCTAAAAGTCTAGTACACATCCCATAATGCTGATATTTTGTCATAATATCAAACATTGTACTGAGTCCTTTAAATTCCATTGGTATTTTTTGCAACGGAATTTGCATCAATTTTTGCTCTATACTAAGCATATCATTTCTGAAAACACTTGGTTCTATATCCCAAAATTCTGCTTCTTGACCTCTAAAATACAGTTCTGTAGAGGTTCCATTAGCTGAGTCCCTTAATGTTTTTACTTCACTAATAAATGAACTTACCGAGTCTATTTCAACTAAATTATCTATATTCAATTCTTTATAAGGCAAAACATCTCACTCCTTTATACGATAAATGAAAATTTAGAACAGCAGGCACAGGCAATCTATGCCGAAATGTTTATTGAAAGCGCCTTAGAAACGTGGAAAACAGGCACTTTATACGATATTGCGGATATTACTATGGGACAATCTCCTAAAGGTGATACATTCAATGAAGCTGGAGAAGGTGCTGTATTTTATCAGGGACGTACCGATTTTGGTTTCAGATTCCCTACAAGGCGGTTATATACAACAGAGCCAAAGCGTATAGCATTGTGTGGTGATACCTTAATGAGCGTCCGTGCGCCTGTTGGTGATTTGAACGTTGCCTATGAAGATTGTTGTATCGGGCGTGGTCTTTCCGCAATTCATTCAAAGGACAATCATCAATCTTATGTGCTGTATACACTTTTTACCTTGAAAAAACAGCTTGATGTATTTAACGGTGAGGGAACTGTTTTCGGCTCTATTAACAAAGAAGCTCTCAATTCTATGAAAATAACAATTCCTCCGATAGAGCTTATGGATAGATTTGAAAGTATAGCAAATCCAATTGATAAAGCTATCCGCAACAACTATGAGGAAATATGCCGATTACAAGCGATAAGGGATTCACTTCTGCCGAAGCTGATGAGCGGCGAGATTGATGTGTCAAAGGTCAAGATTTAAGCTGCTTGCAAGTGTAAATTTTCATTTATCGCAGTATTTACAGTGATTTTATTGCCTATCCTCGATAGCACAACAGCTATTTTTCTTTGCGTTTCCATATCAGGCGTAGGTATAGACATTTTTAGAAAATGAGATTTAGGTAATTGTGGCTGCGCGCTACCACTTTGTATTGAAATGATTTGGTTGTAAAACCATTTACTTCTCAACACTTGATATAAATAGTAATTGTCAATATCGTTTCCACACCTAATAATTAGCATTCCAGAGTTGATACGAATATTATCATAAGGAACATCATCTGAATAAATTGCTACATTCTCGACAGTTCCACGAGTTGTAATAACTATATCACCACGAATTAATTTTCCGTTATTAAGCAATTCATCCTTTTCTCGTGTTATATATTGATTGTCACTGAATACAAACCCATTTTGAGTAACATTCTTTGCGGAAAGGAATAGACAATGCCCTGAATCATGCAGTTCGTCTTGATGAGGATAGTTTTTTCCTCTATCACCGTCTATTACATCAATATCTACATCACATAATTGTGAAATATCAAATGTCATACCCAATCGCCCCCAACTTCTCCCTGATCTCATTTTCAAGTTCATGGGACTTCTTGAACATCTCCGACAGCTCCGAAGTCAGGCGTTTCATCTTTTCGTCAAACGGCTCGCCATCATCTTCCTGCTCCTCAATACCCACATATCGTCCCGGAGTGAGTATATAATCCTGCTTTGCAATATCTTCTGTTGTCGCTATCGCACAGAATCCCTTGACTTCCTCTAATGTGCCGTCCTGAAATGCCTTGAATGTATCAGCAAGCTTCTGAATATTCTCATCAGTGAAGTCACGGTGCTTGCGGTCAACCATATAACCCATTTTACGGGCATCAATGAACAACGTCTTGCCCTTCTGCTTCTTATTCTTACTTATGAACCATAGCGTCACAGGGATAGTTACGCTGTAAAAAAGCTGCGTTGGCATAGCAACGATGCCCTCAACCAAGTCTGCTTCAATGATATTTTTGCGTATCTCACCCTCGCCGCTTGACTGCGTAGACAGCGCACCGTTTGCAAGCACAAGACCGATCTTGCCGTTAGGTGCAAGGTGGTGAATCATATGCTGGATCCACGCATAGTTGGCATTGCCCGCAGGAGGAGTGCCGTATTTCCAACGAACATCGTCTTTGAGCTTGTCCTGTCCCCAGTTAGAGAGGTTGAACGGCGGATTTGCCATGATAAAGTCCGCTTTCAATGTCTTGTGCAGGTCGTTGAAGAACGTATCAGCGTGATACGGTCCGAAATCAGCATCAATGCCACGGATAGCCATATTCATTTTAGCCATTTTCCATGTATCGGCATTAGACTCCTGTCCGTAAACTGAGATATTGCCTCTGTTACCGCTATGTGCCTGAATGAATTTTGCACTCTGTACGAACATACCGCCAGAACCGCAGCATGGATCGTAAACACGGCAATTTTCAAACGGATTGAGAATAGCGACTATCGTCTTAACGATACTTGACGGAGTGTAAAACTCACCGCCCTTTACACCCTCGTAAGCCGCAAACTGAGCGATACAGTATTCATAAGTGCGACCAAGTAAGTCCTTGCTGTCTTCGGTATCGGTCATATCCATATTTGTGAACAGATCGACTACATCGCCGAGAACACGCTTGTCAAGATCCGGACTTGCGTAATTCTTAGGCAAAACATTTTTTAAGGTCTTGTTCTCGTCCTCAATAGCCCTCATAGCATCGTCGATAACCGCGCCAATCTCAGGCGTATGTGCAGCAGCGGACACCACCGACCACCGAGCCTTTTCAGGAACGAAGAAGATATTATCCATAAGGTAGGCATCAGGCTCGTCCTCAAAGCCGTCACCCTCAGCAACAAGCTCGTTATAACGCTTTTCAAAAGCACTCGATATGTAACGCAGGAAGATAAGCCCCACGATAACTTTTCTGTATTCGGCAGCCGGAATATGTCCCCATAAAACGCAGGCAGCGTCCCAAATCTGTTTTTCAAAGCCAATATTGACATTGTTCTTTTCAGCCATAGTACTACACCTCATTAATCCTATACATACAGTAAGGCATTATTTATAGTATTATAGCACATTTTGCACAATTAGTCAATTGTTTGTCGGACGTTTTTCTGCATTTTTAACGATTTTTAGTTGGTGACATATAATTAGATTACAGGTGCAAAAATAAGGCTACTGCACATCATATACAGTAGCCATTGCTTATTTATTCAAT
>JBJERC010000054.1:0-8547 GCA_051882075.1 Oscillospiraceae bacterium
GTTTCTCAAATCGGATACAGGTTTGATATTTGGCATATAAAGACCTCCTTTGAAATTGGGTGAAGATTGTTGCTGTGTTTAGTATATCATAATTCTTCGAAAAAATCAACAGCAAATTTTGAAAGAAGGTGATAAATTGGCAGGAAACTTTGAAGGCATAAAAACAAGAAAATTCGGCATTGAAATTGAAATGACGGGACTTACAAGAAGTCAAGCGGCAAAGGCTGTTGCAAAAGCTGTTGCCGGAAAGGTTGAACATGAGGGCGGAAGCTATGACAAATATGTTGTGACCGACTCAAAGGAAAGAAAGTGGGCGATAGTTTATGACGGAAGTATAAACTGTTACAACGCAAACGGCGACCATGCGTCCAAATCATACAGCGTAGAACTCAATTCTCCCGTTCTGGAGTATGAGGATATTCCGCTGCTTCAGGAGGTAGTGAGAGCACTAAGAAAAGCAGGCGGAGTAACAGGTCCGAGATATTGTGCAGGCACGCATATTCACATTTCGGCGGACGATTATACACCGCAGCAGATACGAAATCTTGTGAATATATTCGCAAGTAAGGAAGAATTTTTGTGGGACGCTTTGCAGGTGTCGTCTGCCCGTGAATCCTACTGTCACAAGATGGACAAGCAGTTTATTGAGGACATAAACCGCAAGAAACCTAAAGACATGGAAGAGATCAAACGGCTTTGGTATCACGGACGAATGAGTGAGCAGTTTCAGCATTATTCAAACAGCCGGTATGTTATCTGCAATCTGCACAGCTTTTTTCAGCACGGGCATTATGAGATAAGGGCTTACAACGGTTCTCTTCATGCGGGCGAGGTAAGAAGTCAGATAGTTCTTGCACTTGCTATTTCGAATGCGGCAATGACAAAAAAATACTGCTCTCCACACGTTTCGCAGAGTGATAATATGCGATACAGCTTTCGGGTCTGGCTTTTGAATCTGGGACTGATAGGTGAAGAATTCAAGAATTGCAGATCTCACTTGCTGAAACATCTGGAAGGCGATATTGCATGGCGTCACCCGGAGGACGGCATAGCTGCAAGGGCAAAGCTGAAAGAAAAGCGTGAAGCGGAAAGACGAGCTGCCAGAGAGCAGCGTGTCGAGCTTGTGTCGGCGGTTCGAGATGAAAACGGGATAACGCCCATCGAAAACATTGAGCCGTCAGAAAGCGAATGTGAGGGCTTTGAAGAAGATGAAGAAATGGGCATGGAAATGTCAATGTGATAGGAGGAAAACATGGAATATAAAAGATTATACATTGCCTATGGCAGCAACATCAACCTTGAACAGATGGCACACCGCTGTCCTAATTCAAAGGTCGTAAGCACAGTAATGATGCAGGGATATGAGCTCGAATTCCGTGGTGTGGCTACTATTGTTCCCAATGAGAAGTCGGAAGTTCCCGTGCTGATTTGGGAGATAGACGGACGTGACGAACACAGCCTTGACCGGTATGAGGGTTTCCCGAATCTTTACCGAAAGGAACTTTTCGAGATAGAAGTCAACGGTGAAATGAAAGAGTGCATGGCGTATTTGATGAACAAAGGACAGATATCGCCGCCGACCAGTTATTACTACAACGTTATAAAGCAGGGCTATGAGGCGAACGGTATGGATATAAGCTATCTGAGGGCGGCGCTTGAAAGGTCGGTTTGCAGTCAGCATTTTAATGATGAGCCGGACGAAGAATTATATGAAGAAGATGACGAATTTCAGATGAGGTTTTAAGGAGAGTGATTGAATGAAGTACAAAGGATTTTACATCAAGATTATTCCTGACAATGAGATAAAACGAGTTGATAAGAAAGGCAAAGATGTTCTCTGCGAGGGGTTTATGATACAGGTTTTCAATGATGAAACCGAGCAGGTCGAGATAGACAACTTTTCTGCGGCTGTGGGGTTTGAGATACTGGAGAACAGCTTGGCGGAGGCGGAACAGTTTGCTAAGGATTATGTGGATTGCGAGGGGAAGGAGTATCAGAGGATGTCAGACGAATTTAACAGCAAATAAACGGATATACAGTTTGGATAAATTCGTTTAGACAAAACATGATTATCGATTTTTACACAATATATGTTCTAAAAATGAACAATAATATGCATTTTGCGTCAATAAACTGCATCTTATGACATATTTATTGACATATCAAATGTACATATTTATAATGGATTTATACAATTGTTTGGATCTTTATGTTAAAAGTCTACAATTTTGATTCTTTACTGCAAACAATTTGGTATCTCACGGTGAGCTTCAGCACAAATGCAAATTTTGTGCTATACCAGAAGCGAATATTGTTATGTTTATAATTGAGAGAATAAAAGCATGGGAATAATTAAGGATATCGTTGATAAAGTTGACAAGTCTGAAGAAGAAAAGCAAAAGCTTGGTGAAACTTTGGATTTATTAGTAAGTCTTGCTGAATCCAAAGCAGAACATTGTCAAAATACGATTGAAAATGATTTGAAAGCTGGAAGAGTAGTGGGAAATGATACGCTTTATTTTCCAATTACTCATATCGCAGAGAAACGTGTGCAGTACCGTTGTACTACCACCGATACTCCTGGTGATCTGGTATCGACAATATCAGAATCAATCACAGGAATGTTTGACGATCATACGCCGCAAAATATTATCAACGGAATAGCTAAAACAGCCAATGAATTTTTAAAGGTTCTTCTGGGAGCGGGTGAAGGAACGGAACAGTATTCACAGGTGTATACCACAGGAATTGACGGCAGCGGAATGGATATGAGTCTGGTCCGTACTGATTTTATGTTCTGGTGCAGAAAAATTACAGCATCAAGTTTGAAGGAAAAAATGGATTCTGCTTTGACCTGTGTTGCATATAAAAGCGTTATTGATGTTTCAAAACTTAAGTTTGACGATTTCCGCAACGTATATTCAAAAGTTGTGGACAAGGGTATTCCGGACGATATTTCACAGGAAGAACGTAAGATAATAATTATGCAGTGTATCCAGGATGCTAAGGATATCTTTGAAATGCTTGGCGGAAAATTAGAAAATGGGTCTCAAGGCAATCTCATGAAATCAAGTACTGATTCGCAGTTTGAATTGGGAGTTATTATATGAGGACTGCTAAAGCTAAAACATCTATATAATTAAAAACTCTCTATTTAGTTTTGGAATAAATCTGCATTTGAAAGAGTAGATAAGTGCAATAATAAAAGATAATGCAAATGTTTTTGTATATATTGTAGCGATTAAAATATTTTGAAAATCCACGAAGTTTTTCGGATTATGGATTGAAAAATGCACCGCAATCGTTTGTATATTTGAATTAGATGAAAAGTGAGGATTTTGCAATGAATTGGGAACAGCTTTTATGCGAAAAACGGAAATCCAAGTCTAAATTTAATAATAAGGATTTACGCAATGAATTTCAGAAAGATTATCACAGAATAATATGCAGTGCATCATTCAGACGTTTGCAGGACAAAACTCAGGTGTTTCCGTTGGATAAAAGCGATTTTGTGCGCACAAGGCTGACCCATTCTCTTGAAGTTTCCTCATTTGCCAAATCATTAGGGCAGACCGCTTTTCAGTATCTGATCGACAATAATATTGATGAAGATATAACAGCGGAAACTAAGGACAAGGTATGCAGTATACTTGAATGTGCAGGGCTGCTGCATGATATAGGTAATCCCCCGTTCGGACATTTTGGTGAAGATTCCATCAGAAACTGGTTTGAATCAAATCTGACGAAAATTGAATTTGACGGAACTACGCTTGATAAGTATTTAGACGAGCATATGAAAAACGATCTGCTTCATTTTGAGGGTAATGCACAAGCTCTTCGTTTGCTGACAAAGCTGCACTATCTTGTTGATGAAAACGGTATGCATCTGACTTATGCTTTGCTCAATACGCTGATAAAGTATCCGGTTTCATCTTGTGAAATAGATAAGCACAGCGGTGATATCAAGACTAAGAAAATGGGATATTATCTTGCCGAAAAAAAGCTTTTTGAAGATATTACATCATCAACCGGCGCAGTCGATTGCCGCTATCCGCTTACATATCTGCTTGAAGCTGCCGATGATATAGCTTATCTGACAGCTGACATAGAGGACGCAGTTAAGAAAGGATTACTGAGTTATAATCAGCTCCTTGAAGAGTTAAGAAGTGAGAAATACATAAGTAAATGCGCCGATGAAGATGAGAGAAAAAATTATACCAATATGATCGGTTTGCTTGAAACAAAGTACCAGAATGCAAAAGCTAAGAAAATAGCAGACCCCGAGCTTAATGCAGTTCAGAACTGGGTTATAAGCATACAGGGAAATCTTATATACTGTGCTTCATATGGCTTTACAAGAAATTATAAAAGTATAATGGACGGCACATTCACTAAAGAGGTGCTTGCTGTATCATATGGAAATGCTCTTTCAAAGGCTTTAGGGGGTATAGCATACGAGTATGTTTTCCGCTCTAAGCCGATACTTAAAATGGAGATCTCAGCGGGAAAAATAATCAACTTCCTGCTCGACAATTTCATTCCTGCGGCAGTCCATTATGATACGGAAACAAATCCTTCACCTATGGAGGACAGGTTGATGTGTATGATCTCCGAGAACTATCGTCAGATTTACACAAAATATTCTGAGGGTAAGAGCGATAAAGAAAAGCTGTATCTCAGACTGCTTCTGGTAACTGATTTTGTCTGCGGTATGACTGATAGTTATGCTAAAAGGCTTTATCAGGAGTTGAGTGGGATTGAGTGATGGAGGAACTTATTATGTTAATTGATGAAATTATTAATTTTTGCGACGCTGACTATGATTCAATAGAATGTAATTGTGATGATTGCAGCAATGCTACAATATGTGGGCATGATTGTAAAGAATGTCTTGATGATATACATTATCATCGTAATAATTTACGATCAGATTATAGTTGCAGAAAACTATTAGATTATTATGTATGTAGATATTCATATAAATATTGTTCAGAAATAAGGTATGCTCTTCAAGAAATAGATCTTGATAAATATAGGAATTTTAATATATTATCGTTGGGATGCGGTGGTGCTGCCGATTTAATGGCTTTTGATGAAGTGTGCAGTGCAAAAATAAATGAATATTATGGTATAGATATAAATGCATACTGGGATACTATCCATGAACAAATACAACGTTCTTCGGGCTATAATGTGAATTTTTCAACTAATGTAGATGTTTTGTCTTATCTGCGAACAAATAATATAATGAATTATAATGTGATTATAATTGAATATCTCATATCTTTTTTCTATAAAAAAATTGGAGAAAAAGGTATAAGTCAATTTTGGGATGATATTATTGATAGCATTGTTTCGAATAAAAGATATGATACACCAATGCTGATAATAATTAATGATGTTGATAGTTGCAAAACAGGCAGAGATACTGTTGATATGCTCATTGACAAATTAAATAATTTGGAGTATAATTTTACATATAGTAAAAAAAGATTTTCACCGTCGAGTTATTATAGTGACTCTGAACAGTATGATACGAATGAAAACTTTTATGTTATAGACTATGACTTCCAACAAAAATATTGTGTAGCGAAAACGTGCAATAGTGCACAATTAATAATTGAGGTGGAATGATTAAATGATAATCAGTGCAAGCCGAAGAACAGATATACCTGCTTTTTATTCTGATTGGTTTTTCAATAGAATAAAAGAAGGATACGTACTTGTTCGAAATCCTATGAATATACATCAGGTTAGTAAAATAAATCTTTCTTCGGATGTTGTGGATTGCATTGTATTTTGGACAAAAAATCCTAAACCGATGCTTGATAGACTTGACGAATTGAAAGATTACAGATATTATTTTCAGTTTACTTTGAATTCCTATTCTAATGATATTGAACTGAATGTTCCATCTAAAAGTGAAGAAATAATTAGTACATTCAGGCAATTGTCTGATAGAATCGGTCGTGATAGGGTAATTTGGAGATATGATCCTATAGTGATAAGTGAAAAATATACAGTACAATACCATATTAAGTATTTTGAGAAGCTTTCTCAAATTTTAAACGGAAGTTTTAATAAATGCGTTATAAGCTTTGTAGATTTTTATAAAAAGAACGCTTGTACCTTAAATGAGAATAAGATAAATGAACCTGTAAGAGAAGAAATAAATCATATTGCAAAAGCTTTTGGCGAAATATCAAAAAAATATGGATTCGAGATCAATACTTGTGCAGAAAATGTTGATCTTTCTTTATATGGGATAAATCATGGTAAATGTATTGATGATAAATTGATAGAACAACTTTGCGGCTGTAAGATTTCGGCAGATAAAGATAAAAATCAGCGTAATATTTGTGGTTGTATAGAGAGTATTGATATCGGTTTGTATAATACTTGTATGCATAAGTGTAAGTATTGTTATGCCAATTATAGTTTAAAAACAGTTGATGACAATTATGCAAAATACAATCCAAATTCACCATTGTTATGCAGTGAATTATTAATTGAAGATAAAATAATTGAAAGAAAAGTTAAATCTTTAATAAATGATCAGTTAACAATGTGGTGATAATTTGATGTTTTAATCCTCGGTTTAACAATGCTTTTGTGGAAAATGAATTTTTTCACAATTCGTTTTATTTTAAAAACACTGTTAAATATTCATCTATTTTATGCAGACAACACATATTGAAAAGCCCGTATTTACGGGCTTTTTTTGTGTTTAAAGCCTTCTGTTTTTTTGTATATCGGCATACTAACGCATGATTTTTGTATAAGTTTTATTTTGCTTAATATTATGGAAATAAATTTGTGATATAATAAAAGCACTTTGATTTTAGGGGTGTTTTTATGACATTTGAAGAATTACTTGCAAAGGTCAGAGGGCTGTCGGCAAAGGTCGATATAAACGGCGTTGGCTTTCTGGCGGTTCAGGTCAATATTACGGGAGATAACGGCGGCGTTTTCTATATCGAGATAAAAAACGGCAGAATTTCCGTCGAGCCTTACGACTATATTGACAGAAGCTGCGGCATTACGATGAATATGGATAATTTCAACAAGCTTATCGACGGCAAGCTCGATCCCGTCGCTGCGTTTACGCTCGGAAAGCTTAAAGTTGACGGCGACATAGGAAAAGCGCTTGAATTTGCAAACGTAGTCAAGAGCGCAAGAGCGTGATCCCTGTTTTATATGAATTAAAAGGCAAAGGCTGCCGATCGAAAAACGGTCGGCAGTTTTTGATGATATACGGTCGGCAAGATCAAATTTCGGAAAGGAAAGGCTTTGGTATTTTAATATGGAAAAGAAATGGGTCGGTGCGTGGGGAAACGCCGTTTCAATATCGCAAAGGCGTCCCGAAAATTACGCAAAGGATATAACGCTCAGATACCCGATAAAAATGACGCTTGACGGACAGGCTATAAGGATAACGCTCGATAATTTCTGCGGCGGCGAGGACGTTTTTCTCACACACGCTTTTGCGGCTGTATCTGACGGCGAGGATGGAATATTTCCCGAAACGTCGGTCGGCATTACATTTTCGGGAAGCGGCAGCACGGTCATAAAGCAGGGCGAAAGGCTTGTGAGCGACTCCGTGCCGCTTTTGGTAAAGAAAGGGCAGTTTATTGCGATAAGCCTTTATTTCGGCGGTTTTACGCATATGCGCTCGAGCGTGAGGATAACAGGGCCGCTGTCGAAGGGATATTTTGCGGTCGGCGACCAGACGAAAAACGAGCGGCTCGATGATGATACTTCAAACAGCACGGCGCATTTTTATTTTCTGACCGACGTCGACGTGCTGACGGACAGCGACGCAAAAACGCTTATCTGCTACGGCGATTCGATAACGGCGCAGGATTGGCCCGACTATCTTATCGAAATGGCGCTCGGTTCGGACATGAATACCGCCGTCGTGAGAAAGGCGGCGAGCGGAACGAGGGTTTTAAGACAGTATGACAACATAACCTACGAGTCCTACGGGCTTAAAGGCGAAACGAGATTTCCGAGAGAGACAGCCGTTTCGGGCGCAAAGGCGGTTCTTATCCAGCACGGAATAAACGACATAATCCACCCTGTTGGCGTTGAGGTAAACAAGTTCAGACCGTGGAGCGACCTGCCTTCTTCCGAGGACATTATAAACGGTTACAGATTTTATATAAGGCTTGCAAGGGAAGCAGGCTTGAAGGTGTACTTCGGAACGCTTCTGCCGATAAAGGGCTGGCGCACCTATGCCGATTTCAGAGAGAAGCTGAGAAACGAGGTCAACGAGTGGATACGCACGAATGACGAGGCGGACGGCTTTGTTGATTTTGACGCGGCTGTTCGTGACCCTGAGGATACGGCGGCGTTTGCCCCCGGCTTTGACAGCGGCGACCACCTTCACCCGAACGCTGCCGCATACAAGAGAATGGCGCAGGAGGCTTTCTCTCTTGTCAGACAGCTTTAAAACCGGGCGGAAAATTAATATAATAAGCGGTGCAGGCTTTGTGATATAATCCCCTTAGAGTAGACACTCGAAAAAACAAAAATTCGAGACTACAC
>JBJERC010000055.1:0-8461 GCA_051882075.1 Oscillospiraceae bacterium
GCCCTTATTTGTCTATATTTCAGGCTTTAGGGGTTGTTGAGGAGAGACTAAATAATCCCGGAATTAATCAGCTTCAATCTTTGGTAGATAGAAACATTATTAACATATATGATTATTCGTATAATGGTTTCAGCTTAGAAGAATTAACCGGTGGCTATTTCGCTAATTTACTTGGTACGATTAAACATGGTGGTTCATACCCATTATTTGATAGTATTAGTGCAAATGTTGTTAGCAGTGTCACTAATAATAAGTTCCTTGATTTTAGTAAAATGGACAAGGAAATCATTCGTCATGCAGGAATAGCACATAATATCCTTTCAACATTGCCTACTTTGGAAAAGGCATCAATAGATGAAATATTGGATTTCAAAAAAGATATGTTAATTCCATTGAATAATTTTAGAACTGCAATTTATGGTTTTACAGAAAAAATCACATCAATGCCTTGGGATGACGATTTTTGCTATGAATGTGTAAAACTATATGATACCGAAGTAATGCCAAAAGTTAATGAACTTAACGAGTTATCAAGTGAAACGAGTGTATTAAAGAATTTTGGAAGACAAGTACTGAATGATGAAGAAGAAAGGAAAAAATTAGGTTATGTAGGTGCAGGATTGATTACAACAATAACAACGAACAGCAATATATTTGATGCTCTAAATTTCTTGGAAAACATTATTAGAGCTGGTGCAAAATTAGGATTAACTGCTGCAGGTGTAACTGCATTTTTAAAAACAGCCGATGTTTTAAGACAAGCCAAATCAGAAGCTAACGAGAAAAAAAGAGAAATGGAAGGAAATGTTATGTATTATTACTACAAAGCTTCAAAAAGGATTTAGCACTTGAAAAACGGCTGCACCCTCAGGCACAGCCGTTGAATATCAAATATAAACCATACACTCAAAAACAATCTCTCTCGCCATACCGACAAAGCAGTTTTCAAGACCGTACATCTTCTCGGTATCACCGCTTAGAACGGCAGCCTGATAGCAACTATCGGTCTGCTTCCAAAGCTCAACCTGACGAGAGATTGCTTTACTGACTTTCAGTTCCAAATCATCGAGATACTGAATGATCTTACCTTCATTGACGAGCTTGTGGAGCCTGTCTGGGTACTTGCTGTCAGAGAAATGAAGGTGATACCTGATGTAGTCGGTGTGATAGGTCTTATGCTCCTCGGTGAGTGTGTCAATGTTGAAATGCGTGACGGTCACAGCGTTGGTGTCAAGTCTCCAGATTGGCACATTCTTCTTTTTCTGAGGGTTGTATGCGATCTGTTCGCTCTTATATCTGCTCATATCACATACCTCGCTTTATCGGTTTGATCATTTCAAAGACAAGCTGTGCGCCTATCCTGACAACCTTACGGAACTCATTGCGGTTGGAGAGGTTGTGCAAGTCAATGTCCGCTGACTGATAGGCATCGAGGATTTCGTTGCTTTCAGGATATGTTTTTCTCAGCTCGGCTTCTGCCTTTACGAGCCTGTCGAGAGCTGCTTTGTATTCACCGTCTACATCTTCGATCTCAGTGATATGAAACAAGTCATAATCGTATAATTCATCGAGAAGATTTTTCATTTTCGTGTCCTCCATATTATTTTGATACTTATTTGCTTACATAATAACAGGAGTAGACCATAATTTTTGTCCTTTGTTTGTCCTTTATTCTTACGAAAAGTTACTAAATAAAAGACTAAACTCAGGTTTGTAAGTTATCGTAAAATGCCGATTTTACGCACTTTTAAGCAAGTTAGCAGAAGTTAAGAAAACCATAGCGCAAATTTCGATCCCTTCTGCCCCTGCCAAAGAAAAATCCGAACTCTGAAAAGAGTTCGGATTTTTTTGTTTTACCGACAATTTTAGGATAAGAAAATCACAGCACCCGTTATGAGTGCTGCGATGAGTGATCTGCTCTACAAATTGGAATTTGTAGAGATGTTTTACACGGGAGTACCAACTTCAATCAGATTTCCGTCAGGGTCATAAAACCTGACTACCTTTTGCCCCCAGCTGTGTGTCATCAGACGATTGACATATTCGGTTTCGGGGTAGAGCATCTCAAGTCGTGCCACAAATTTTTCTATATCGGATTCTTCAAAATATAATTCGGATTGATTGCTGTTTGAAATTATACGTTTTTTCGTGAAATCTTCCCAATAGCCCAACTCCTGCAAATACAAATGATCCGTCAATTCCATATTTCCATCGTTGTCTTGTAGAAGTTGAAGCCCAAACATATCACGATAAAACTTTAGAGCACGGTTGCAGTCTTTAACAACAATAAGCGTTCCTTTGTATTTCATACTCTCCTCCATAACTTCTGCTTTGCCGTTCAGTATATCCCGACAGATTTTCCAAAACCATTATACCATATCCCATGAATAAAATCAACCGAAAAAAACAAAGATACAAACAAAACTGATATAGGATAACAAGTCGGAATGATGAAAAATCACAGCACCCGTTATGAGTGCTGCGATAAATGAGGAAATCAATATATGGAAATACATCTGCCTTTATCAGAGTAATAATATTTTATCGACAATTTCCCTAACAGAAATATTACTTGTATCAATTTTGATTGTGTTTAGAGCTTGATACATTGAAATCCTTGCAATGCTTCTGTTGATTACGTCAGCCGAGCGAATACCTCTTGCTACATCAGTTGATAAGCGTTTACGAATGTTGTTTTCATCGGCAATAAGCGAAATGCTTATCACTTTGCAATTTGTTGTGTCAAGCCTTTCTAAAATACTATCAATAATAGCCTGTTCGTGCATAACCCAACAAAAAATTACATTGTCATAAACAGAACAATTTAGAAAATTGTTTAGCAGACAGCAAATGTTATTTACAACCATAGCCTTAGTTTCATCTGTTACTTGGAACGGATTGGAATCCCAACACCAATCGCCATCAAGAAAGACACTATTAGTCATATCTATTTTTAACTGTTGGCTTACAGTGGTTTTGCCAACTCCCATTGTTCCTCCGATTACATATAGTGTTTTCATATATATCTCCATAATTTATGATTTGCCGAGTGGTTTCCCTGACCAATTTCCAAAAACATTATACCATGAAGCAAAAATGCTTGCTTGCAAGGGCATTTTTGCGAAGCCGTCAATATACACAGCGGACGAAAGTCCGCAAAGGGGCGGCAGCCCCGTCACCTTGCGAAAGCAAGGTGTTTGTGTTTATTATACCATATCCCCTGAATAAAATCAACCGAAAGAATAAAGATACAAACAAAACTGATATAGGATAACAAGTCGGATTTATGAAAAATCGCAGCACCCGTTATGAGTGCTGCGATGAGTGATCTGCTCGATAAATGGGAATTTGTATCATTTCTTTTTCTTAGGAGCTGGAAGTTCATCATACATAGCATTAAATAGTCGTGATAAAAAATCTTTGTTGTCAACATCATCAACTAACAGCATCTCTTTTGCTCCTTCATAGGGCAATTCATATGTCGCCCCCGGCATAAATGAAATAGCTGATTTAGTAGGTTTTACAAGTAATCTATCATCATATATTCCACCAATAATTTTACCACGATAATATAATATAAATTCTCCCATCATTGCTCTATATGTTATTTCTTCCAATTCAGATACTTGTTCCAATATGAAATCTAAATATTCTTTACTTGAAGCCATAGTAACCTCCCCAAATTCCAAAGGAAATTTCAATAACATATTGGTTGGTGTTAATTCAACTGAGTCATTGTTCTTTATTCGTATGCCTTCAAATAGAGTATATACTTTATAGTCAAAATCGACTGCCAACGATGTTCGCTTACATAAAACTCCGTATAATCCGTCCACCATTTCCAAGGGACATCAAAGCCGCCGTCAGCTCTCTGTGAAGCTTTTATAAATTCACATTCATACCGAGCGATTTCGGCATTATCTTCATAAAACATACTGCCGGGTGTAATGCCGAAATCAGAAGGCCTTGTAACATACTCTGTTGTCCATTTTTCTTTTTCGTGACATATCTCGCATTTTACCTCTTCCTTTAGCTTCTGTTCAAATTCAGACATATCTGCCGAAATTATATTTTTCTTTGTCAAAGCCTTAAAAAGATTTATAAAACAGCAGGTGACGTGATGCTCGTGATATGGAACGGAACTGAAAAACCAATCAACTGCTTGCTTCGCTATTTTAGAGCATTTATTGTATATTGCGGAGTTTTCATCTGCATATTCCAGAACAAATGCAGCAAGTGCTGCTGTGGGATTATACTTAAACTCGTCGTTCCCGTTGTACTCCCACCATATTGCGTGAGGATGATCATTGTTAGACGCAATAGTGTTAAGCCATTGATTGCGCTCAACATCAAAATGTTCGCCGCTTTCAAGATAGCGAAGTATACCCTTTACTATCGGGTGGGTTTTGTCGGTAAGTCCTATTTCTCTGAGAGTTTCCGTTGCCGCCCATGTAGCTATAGGCGAAGAATTGGGGTTAAGAAAATCTGCCTCCAATCCGTTTCCAAAACCGCCGTCCTCATTCTGATAAAAGCTCAATGCGTTAAGCACAGCTTCCTTGCTTCCGTTTTCAAAGTGATACTGCCATATTGCAAGTTCAAGCGGACGAGCGTTTTTGTAGATAAAGTGTCTTGCTTTTTCGAGTGTATTCATATAGCAGCCCTCCTGCGTTTTTTCTTATCATAACACAAATTAAAGAATTTGTATTGTAAAAATCCGACATTATCGGCTTTTGAAAGCGTATAAAGCGGCTTCCTTAGGCGTCATCATGTGCCTGCGTTTAAATTCGTTTTGCAGGTGCGCTTGGTCGCTGAATCCGTATTTTTCTACGGCGTCAAGAATATTGAAGCTCGGCGATAACGCAATTTCCTGCCATAAAAGCTGATATCGGAGCAGCGAGGAAAATGTTTTGGGTGAGACCCCCATATTATAATTGAAAATGCGTTCAAGCTGACGCTCGGAAACAGAGGTATAAGCACATATATCGGAGATCTTTGATCTTCCGTTTGTTTCAAGCATATAATGAATTGCATTCATAAGATCATTATTTATACGGCGGGTGCATAGCTTTTTCAGCAATAATTTTTCCGTTACAGCAATTTTCCCATTTAATGTCGGAATATCAAACAATAGCGATTCAAGCTCAGCTTTAAGACCGCTAAATAACTCCTCAACGGCAAATGCACGGTTTTTTCGCCCTGCAAGATCCTCTTCCGAGAAAAGAATGGCGGTCCAAGCGTAAAAGCGAATGGCGAAGGTTGCAGTAGTATCGGTATTTATTGCTCCGCCTGTGCGGTAGGAATGTTCATCGATCGTGCAGAAAAATCCACTATAATTATTTTCGGTATAATTGATATCAAAGATAATATCCATACAAGTGTCCGGAATAACAATTACCGATGAAACCGTGTCAGTCTGTGCCGAAAGAGGCTTTTTCGTACCCCAGAAGCATTTTATATACGGTCGCAAAGCTTCACAGGGAGAGATTTCGCAATAAGTGTCATTATCTGCAAAGGGTGTAGCTGTTATGGGGCGGTAAATATCGCAAAGCCTCTTCATTTCATCACCAACTTCCGATTTGCCGTTCAGTTTATCCCGACTGGGTTTCCAAAACCATTATACCATATCCGCACAGAAAAAGCAAGCAGAAAAACAAAAGAAAGAACCGTGACTGCGGTATCTCGGAAAAAGTAATACAGCACACCTGCGCTATTTATGATGACTGCGACGAGTGTTCGCTGAAGGAGCATTGTGAAAGCGAGGCTTTGAAACATGATTAAACGTATTATCGAAAAATTCAACCTTACGTTGAACAATATTCAAATACCGGTTTATTGATTTTTCGGCGGTTCTCCTTTATAATAAAATCATAGCAGTACTGTTGAATATTATTTGAATATCTGGAGGTTATTATGAAATTATTTATAGGTGAAAATTTAAAACGGCTTCGTAAAGAAAAAGGTCTTACGCAGGAGCAGCTGGCTGAACGTTTGAATGTGTCTTTTCAGGCGGTGTCTAAATGGGAGTGCGGAGATGGTTATCCCGATATCGTAATGCTGCCTTCGATTGCTCAGATATTTGGCGTGTCCCTTGATGAGCTTGTGGGTATGCAGAAAATATGCAGCAGCGAAGAGGCTGAAAAAATATTAGCACAGGTCGATGAGAACGAGAGCAAGGGTCTGCGTGCGGAAAATGTAGCATTGCTGCGCGAGGCGGTGAAAAGATTTCCGAATAACTATATGATGTCAGCCAAGCTTGCGGCAAATTTGTTTTGTCTTGAGAGTAAGGGCGAAGAAGCAAGCAAGACGAGATCGGCGGAGGCTGCTGAAATTGCGGAATATATTCTGGCAAATTGTACTGACAGAAAGATCACTGACTGGATGAGAGTGGATATATGCTATTACTACTATTGGGCAGGGAACAAGGAAAAGGCGTTGAAGCGTGCTGAGGAGTTGCCTGCTGCTGAAAAAAATACGGTCAAAGAATTTCTTTTAGCAGGTGATGAAAAAATGGTGCTTTGTCAGAAAAATATTATTCTTCATTTGCAGGAGCTTTGTTATTCTCTGCTTACCAGAGCTGATCTAAACTGTGAGAATGATCCGCAGCTTGAAGATACAGACAGGTTAAAAATTCTGAACAAGATCGTTGATGTATCTGAGGTGATATTTGAAAATGAAGATTATAATTTCCATTACAGGCTTATGTGTTTGGTATGCACTCACATTGCTGCGGTCGCAGTACGGACAAAGGACTACGATGAGGCATTTGAAAATCTGAAAAAAGCCTTGAATTATGCCATTGCCGTTGATGAACTGCCTGAGAGAAAGCCATACACCTCGCTTGCGGTAAACAAGCTTATATATGATATGTATGACATAAGTGTTTCATCGCCCACGTTATGCTGCAAAGAACTTCTGGGCTATCTGAATTGGAGTGTGTATGATGAAATAAGAGATACGGAGATGTTTCAGGAAATCTATTTGAAAGCAAAAGAACATTGTGATAAATAAGATAAAAAAAGAGTCGAAAATTCGGCTCTTTTTTCTTTGCAAAAACAAAGAAGTAAAATGAAAATGAAGATCAAAAAAATAATAAAACGTCAGGTTTTTCCTGTGATCGTAAGCATTGACAAATAAGCTGAAAAATATTATTATAATATCACCGAATCAAATCCAAAAACTGCGACTTATAAATGAACGACGTTCATATATGAAAGCTTTCAAAAGAGGTGTATCATGCACATAAACGATATTGAAAAAATAATGGATTATCTGTTCTCTGTTGCGCTTAAGAAATGCGGAAACTTTGAGGACGCAGAGGATCTGACAAGTGAAACGCTGCTTGCCGCTAATTTACTTGTTTCACCTGCAAAGGGCAAGTTTCTTGCTAACTGTTGTGTGTTTCCAAAAGAAACATATATCAAAACAAAGGTTTATGCAAACCAAATCTTTCACGACAGTGGCTATGCCGAAAAAATTATAGAAAAACTTATTATGCTGAAAGATAATACCACTGCATTTGGCTTTTACGGCATTAACTTCGACTATGATTATCTGATATGGATATTATGTGTTGCCGCAAGTAACTGCTTTGGCAAAGCAAGTAAGGAGCATTACCTTGAAAAATACAAAGGCAAGTTTGCCGACAGAGTAAGTGAAGGTGTAGAAAAAATGCTTTTTCCATATGTTCGAAAGGATTTGATGAGCAATTTTATACACAGGGATATGCAGATGTTTTTCCAACTGACGGGTGCTCTGTTCTATCATTGCTGGAATGACTATCTCGCAAAACCCGATGATTACAGCACTTCTGCGGCAGGACTATATATTGCTCCCCCAAATAAACCTTGCCGGCAATACTCGCCGCAAAGTCAAAATCTCTGCGTTGCAAATCTCGACATACGCCAGTATGCCTTCGATTTGCGCCTTGATATTTTGCCTTTTCGGCTTCGTCTTTTGGCAAGTTTTAATTGGTGGAGCAATACTTACAGAATAATTTCAGCGCACGGCAGAATTTCTGCTGTGCGCTTTACTTTTCCTTCTGTTAGTGATATGATATAAATAGTAAGTATTTATGGAAAGGTGACAGCTATGGGTAATTACAGTTTTTACAAATCCGAATATATCGAGATAATTACAATAACCGATACAAAGATAAATTTTCAAGAACATTCCCATGCAGATGATTTTGTGATAACAATGATTACTGACGGATATGCGGAATTTGTTTTGGATTTGAAACCCACGCATATTTCAAAGGGCGAAATTTTTATTGCATCACCCTATAAAGCACATTCGCTTGTTTCCGAAGTTGCTGTAAGTGTTATTTCGGTATGTGTAAAAAAACAGGCAATATATGATTTTGATAAAATATATTTTGCCGAATGTATAGAGAGAGCTTTTACGGAGATAAAGCTTGAAAATGAAACAAGTAATTTATTAATGAATTCTGTAATGTGTATTT
>JBJERC010000056.1:0-8092 GCA_051882075.1 Oscillospiraceae bacterium
TGCTATACGGAGCATAAAGCCGTGCAAAGCCCTTATTTTCGGGGGTTTATGGGGGTTTTTTGTGGGGTGGGGTGATAAAGTCGGGTTATACCACAATCCGAATAAATAATCAATCACTCAACAGAAAAAATATTCACTCCGGAGAATACCAGAAATAATTCACAAAATAGTTAATAGTTAAAAAAGGAACAGCCAATTCGACTGTTCCTCTTAGTTTATAGCCTGCTTATTTGTCTTGTTCGTGGACGATATATCGTTATTTGTACTGAGAAGTTATATTGAAATACTCCTCAAGCGTGAGTCCGTTTTCGGTAAGAGTTGTCGCAAGCGTTTTGCCGACGTATCTTATGTGCCACGATTCGTATTTGTAGCCGGTTATATTTTCCTTACCCTGCGGATAGCGGATTATAAAACCGTATTTGTAACAGTTCTTCGCAAGCCATTTTGCTTCGGCGGAATTGTCGAAGGAGGAACTTGGGTTGTTTACGTCGAGCGCAAGACCCGTCTGATGCTCGCTGTGTCCGGGACGAGCGGAATATCTGTCGGCGGCAGCCGCACCGTCTCTTGCAACGTATGAATCATACAGATACTTCTGAGTCCAGTATGAACGATAGCCCGAAGCGTTCGTGAGATAATATCCGTCCGCTCTTGCGGCAGCCTGCATTTTTGCAAACGCTGCGGAGGTTTCTGAGGTAAGTCCGCCCGGACCGTAGCTTGAAGGAAGCGAATAGGTCTTGTTCACGATAAGAATACCGTTTATATATGTAACGCCGTTTGTAACAACAATATCCGAATCAGTCGTTACTTTATATGGGTCGCAGAGCTTGCTGCGTATTCTCACGCCTGCGCTGTCAATGTTGTAGGCTCTTATGCTGAACGTGTATGTCACTCCGCTCTGAAGCCCCGAAAGTCTGAAATAATCCTCGTCCGGAGCGGCGTCTTTGATAAGCGTCCATCTGCCGTCCTTTTTCATATAAAGCTCATATCCGTCGCAGGAGGTCTTGTTCCAGAAAAGGCGGACAGCCGTTTTGGATCTGTTTGCTTTTGTAAAGCTTACCTGAGCAGGCTTTACGGCGTCGGTTTTTGTCTTTACGGAATAAACTTCGGAATACTGGCTGTATTTTTTCTTTCCCGAAGTATCGGTCTTATATGCTCTTACTGCGTAAGAATAGGTTGTCGACGGTTTAAGTCCCGAAAATCTCTTTGTGAGAACCGAGCTGTCGACAGTATCGGCGAGAAGATAAGCGTCGTCTGTAAATCTGTAGATCTCGTAGCCGTCGCATTTCATCTCTTTCCAGTTTATCCTTACTGCGTTAGAAGTCTTTGACGCGCTTGTGATAACAGGCTTTGAAGACGTAAATTCGTCAGCTCTCGTCATCACGTTAAAAATCGAAGAATATTCTCCGAACACCTTTGCACCGTTTGAATCGGTGTTGAAAGCCCTTACTCTGAACGAATACTGCGTAGAGGGCGAAAGCTTTGAAAGCCTGTAATAATCCGCATTTGAGTCAAGCTCCTTCATAAGCTTCCACGAGCCGTCTATGTAAGCGTAGACCTGATAACCGCTGCAATCGACCTTTGTCCAGAAGATTCTTATTGCCGTATCGGTCTTGTTCGCCTTTGTTATGCTAACTTTTGCGGGCGCATTTGCAGACGGTCTTGTCGAAACGGTATATACTGCGGAATAGGGCGCATATACCGGGTTGTTTGAAGCGTCGTAATTGAACGGGCGGATCGTGAACGAATACTCGTTTGCAGACTCAAGCCCCGATATTCTGTAATTGTCAACGCTGCCTTCAACGACGGCAAGCCTTTTCCAGCTGCCGTTTACGATCATATAAACCTCGTATCCGCTGCATTTTACGGGAGTCCAGAATATCCTGAGCGCAGTTGTCGCCCTGTTCGCCTTTATTATCGACGATGCCGAGGGCGCCTGAACCTCGTTCTGCTTTTTCTTTATCGAAGAAGTTATATCGGTCTCACGGCTTACATAAAGCTTTCCGTTCGTTCTCTTGTAGCTTGCTATGTAATATTTACTGTCCGTATCGGAAGAGTCGTAGTCTGAAAATGTAAGCGAATTGTCGGCGGAATATAAATATTTGTATCTGCCCGTTGATTCGTTATGTCTGTAAACAAGACAGCCGTCGGCGTTCGAGAGCGATTTCCAGCTTATAGTCAGCTCGCTGCCGTCAAACACAGCCGAGGTGACTTCGGGAACAGGAAGCTCGTCCGAATACTGCGCTTCAATATCGTCGATCATCGAGCCGAAACCAACGCCCTCCGAAACAGGGGACGCATCTTCCTGTAAATATCCGACGCTTATTTCGTCGGTCGGCGAAGAGTCCGCAAAGGCGCAGAGCTGATAGGACGACATCAGAACAGCCGCAAAGCAAGCAGCGGCGATAACACGTTTATTTCTTAACATTTTGTCAACACTCCTGTCTATTATTTTTTATAGTATAATTATACCATATACTTTCGTATTTTGCAATAGAAATTATTATACTTTTCGATTTATTTTGCAGAGTTTTTTGTTTATTTCAACAAAATTACATAATTTACCTTGATGAACGGTGATAAATGTGTGTTAAGCTCTTGACAGCTGTCGTAAAATGGTGTATAATTTATGTATAACATGGATTTTTTATACTAAATAAAAAGGGGAGAGCGTTCTTTGGCAACGTTACAGGCTCAGAATGAAAAGGTCTTTCTTGACAAGGAAAAGGTCGTTAACGGGAAAAAGGCATATTGTGCCGTAAGACGTGCGCAGGATATTTTCTTTTCGCTGCTTGCGCTTATCGTGCTTGCGGTTCCTATGCTTATAATTGCGCTTATTATTTTTATCGACGACCCGAAGGGAAGTCCGATATTCTCGCAGCTGAGAACGGGAAAGGACGGAAAGGAATTTCGTTTCTACAAGTTCCGCAGTATGTGCGTTGACGCAGAAGACAAGCTTTCTGATCTTATGCAGGAAAACGAGATGGACGGTCCTGCATTTAAGATGAAGGACGATCCGAGAATAACGAGGATAGGAAGATTTATAAGAAAAACGAGTATTGACGAGCTTCCGCAGCTAATTAACATATTAAAGGGCGATATGAGTATCGTAGGTCCGAGACCGCCGATACCGAGAGAGGTCGAGCAGTATGACGACTATCAGAAGCAGAGGCTTTATATCAAGCCGGGTCTTACCTGTTACTGGCAGATACAGCCGAGCCGCAACGACCTTACGTTCGACGAGTGGATGGCGCTCGATATCAAGTACATTCAGGAAAGAAGTTTTCTTGTCGACTGGAAGATAATCTTCGGAACGCTTAGCGCAGTGTTCGGCGAAGAGGGAAGATGAGCTTTATTGAGCAGACTTTTTACGGTCTGCTCTTTTTGCGTAACGCTGAGCAAAAGGTTCTTTATAAAAAGTTCAGTATTTTTAGCGATAAAATGTGTTCCCGTACTTGAAATCGTCTTTAAAATGGTGTATAATAGAAGTGTTATTCATGTAAAATGTTTCAATGGAGGAAATAAAATGGGCACTTTAGAGCAGGAGATCAGAAGAAGACGAACCTTCGCAATAATCTCTCACCCCGACGCAGGTAAAACCACGCTTACCGAAAAGTTTCTGCTTTACGGCGGAGCTATCGCTCAGGCTGGCGCTGTTAAGGGAAAGAAAAATTCACGCCACGCCGTTTCGGACTGGATGGAGATAGAAAAGCAGAGAGGTATCTCGGTAACTTCGTCGGTAATGCAGTTTCAGTATAACGGAGCCTGCATAAATATTCTCGACACCCCCGGACACCAGGACTTCTCGGAGGACACCTACCGCACGCTTATGGCAGCCGATTCGGCGGTAATGGTGATAGACGCTTCAAAGGGCGTTGAGAACCAGACACGAAAGCTGTTCAAAGTCTGCGCTATGAGAAATATCCCGATATTCACGTTTATAAACAAGCTCGACCGTGAGGCGAGAAATCCGTTCGATCTTATCGAGGAGATTGAGCAGGAGCTTGGCATGCCGACCTGCCCGATAAACTGGCCTATCGGTTCGGGCAAGGAGTTTAAAGGCGTTTACGACCGCCGCAGCCGTCACGTTATCTATTTCGACCCTACGGGCGGCAGTCATAAGGTTTCGGCGAATGAAGCTGACCTTTCGGATCCGCAGCTTGCTGACATTCTCGGTGAAGAGAATTATCAGACGCTTGCTGACGACATCGAACTGCTTGACGGCGCAAGCGACGAGCTTGATATCGAAGCCGTTCATTCGGGTAAGCTTTCGCCCGTGTTCTTCGGTTCGGCGCTTACAAATTTCGGAGTTGAGCCGTTTCTTGAGGAGTTCCTCAAAATGACTCCGCCGCCGCTCCCGAGAAATTCATCGCAGGGCGTTATCGACCCGTTTTCGCCCGATTTTTCGGCGTTTGTCTTCAAGATTCAGGCTAACATGAACAAGGCGCACCGTGACAGAATAACCTTCCTGCGTGTATGCTCGGGAAAGTTTGATAAGGAAATGGACGTTCTTCACGTTCAGGGCGGAAAGAAAATGCGTCTTTCTCAGCCGCAGCAGATAATGGCGCAGGAGCGTGAGATAATTGACGAGGCATACGCTGGCGACATAATCGGCGTTTTCGACCCCGGAATTTTCTCGATTGGCGATACGGTATGCTCGCCGAAGAATAAGTTTGAATTTGAGGGAATACCCACCTTTGCACCCGAACACTTCATGCGCTACAGAACAAAGGACACGATGAAGCGCAAGCAGTTTGTAAAGGGCATCACCCAGATAGCGCAGGAGGGCGCTATCCAGATATTCCGAGAGCCGCTGCTCGGCATGGAGGAGGTCATCGTCGGCGTTGTCGGCGTGCTTCAGTTTGAGGTTTTTGAGTACAGAATGAAAAACGAGTACGGCGTTGAAATGCTCAAAGAGGGTCTCGGCTATTCGCATATCCGCTGGATAGACAAGTCGCCCTGCGAGCCTAAGGATCTTAAAATAAGCTCGGATACGAAGCTTGTTTCCGACCTGAAGGACAATCCGCTGCTGCTATTTACGAGCGAGTGGAATATCCGTTGGGCGCTTGAAAGAAACGAGGGTCTTGAGCTTTCGGAATTTAACCGAGGCGACCTGCAATAAAAATTACAGCGTATGACGAACTGCATCATACGCTGATTTTGTTTTGCTGCTGATTTAGAATTCTTCTCCAGTTGATAAACCCGTATAAATCGTTTGCCAAAAACATGATAAAACATATTATCATAGGAATATTGGCAATATCCACAAACGAGGCTATCACCCAGAGCAGTATAAGCACAATGTCGTTTGAAGCGTAGGCGAGAGCGTAGAACGGACTTCTTGCGAGTAAAAATGCGCAGGCGCTAAAGCTTGTGAATACCGAAAGGGTGCTGATATAAAGGCTTGCGGTGTCAAAGAATTTAAGGATAAAGTAGAAAACGAACGTTACAACAGCGGAGAGCAGGAATATCAAGGCGGTTTTCAGAGGGCTTATCCGCTCGATCCTGACCTCCGTTTCGCCCTCACGGGCAGGGTGTCTGAGCCACGAAACGAGCGACGCCGCAGCGATCGGGGCGGTCATTCCGAGATAGGTTATCATTTCGCCGTAGTACCTCGACCGCAGCGAAATAATGCCGTATAACAGGCTGAAAACGATCGTCAGCAGCTGCCCGAGCGGTTCGCCTTTTGCAACGAAAATAAGAGCGGTAACGCCGATAAGCGAAGCGCAGAATGTAAGAACACCCTGTCCGCCGCTTAACGCAAAGGATACCGCTGTAAAAAATACAGATACCGCCCACAGCAGCTTTTCAAATCGGCTAAGCTGAAAAACAGCCGAAAAAATCTTCATCAAATAAGGTCAATCCTTTCTTTTCATACGCATAATATTATACATAAATGTTTTCGGTTTGTCAATGACAAATTTTTGCTTTTGCATTGACATTTTGTAAAAAAAGAGTTATACTTTAATCAGAAAGGAGAGCTTCAATATGGAATTTCCTCGTTATATCGCCCACAGGGGCTTGCATGACAAATTCGGAAGAGTGCCCGAAAATTCGCTTGCGGCGTTTGAAGCCGCCGCCGAAAAAGGCTTTGCGGTCGAGCTTGACGTAAGGTTTACGGCTGATAAAAAAATGGTCGTTTTTCACGACGCCGATACTTCGAGAATGTGCGATGAAAGCCTTGTTATCTCGCAGACCGAGTATGCGCAGCTGCGTAAGCTGCGGCTTTCGGGAAGTGATGAAAGAATACCGCTGCTTTCCGAGGTTTTAAAACTTATAAACGGCAGAGTCATGGTGTTTATCGAGCTTAAACGTTCGCCCGAGGTGCCCGACGCAGAAAAGCGGCTTGCGCATTTTATGAAAAAATACAGCGGCGAATTTGCGGTCCAGAGCTTCGATCCGCTCTCGCTCATGAGATTACGAGCCGCCGACCCCGACATCATAAGAGGTCAGCTTATTTCGACTCACGACGGCGATAAGAAATTTTTAAGACAGCTTGCCTCCGTAAAAACGGTGTGGAAAAGCCTTTCAAAGCCGCAGTATCTCGCTTGGGATCTCCGCTCGGTAACGCTTGAAGCGGCATTCGCCGCAGCGGATATTGACGCACATTTTATCACATGGACGGCAAATAACGAAAAGCTGATAGAGGCTGCCGAAAGTTTTTCGGGTTCGATAATTTTCGAGAATGTGCCTATGACCTATTTTAAGGACAAAATGTAATGAAAAAACGAGGACGGTGTTATTCGTCCTCGTTAGTTTTTTATATAGTATTACTGCTGTTTCAAAGCCTGCTCAAGTGCAAGCGCAAGCTGTGCAGGGCATGAAGTTCCTCTGCCGTTGCAGTCGGTGTCTTTAAGAAGCCCGATGACCTCCTCTGCCTTTCTGCCCTTGGCAAGCTTTGCAACGCCCTGAGTGTTGCCGTTGCAGCCGCCGATAAACTGAACATTTTTGACGATCCCGTTCTCGACCTCAACGTTTATCTGACGAGAACAAACGCCCTTCGGTTTGTATGCAATAACTGACATAAATATACTCCCTTTCGTTGTCCGCTCATTCGGTCGGCTGAGCGTGTTTCTTTGCTTTTTGCTTGTTTTCGGCGATAAGATCGAGCAGCCTGCGAAGATTTGCGTCGTCTGTGAATTTGCTGCCGATATGAGTAGGCACGCTGTTGTAAAGTCCGTGGAAATCCGAACCGCCCGTTGCGATAAGCCCGTTTTTCTCGCACTTTTCAAGCAGAACCGACTGCTGTGCGCTGTCTGCCGAATAATGGAAAACTTCTATTCCGTCAAGTTTATTCTTTTCGATAAGCTCGTCGATAAGGTCGAAATTGTCGTAAAGGAACGGGTGCGCAAGCACTGCTACGCCCTTTGACGAATGTATTAGATCAAGCACAAAATTCACATCGGGATATTCACGCTGAACAAGACATTCGCCGTCGGGATATGAGAAAAGGCGGTCGTTTACCTCGCCGTAAAGCTCGGTAGCATAGCCGTAATTACAGAGCGCACGCATTATGTGCTGCTTGAAAATGCTCTTTGAACCTTTAGTATAAGCTCTTACAGCGTCGCTCGGAATGGGGTATCTCTCCGTCACCTTGTTTATCATATCCTTCGCACATTCCGTTCTTATTGCGCAGGATTTAAGGCAAAGACCCTCGAGCCTGTCGGGCTTCTGCGGCGCATAGCAGAGAATATGTACTTTTTTATTCCTCGCCTTGTCCCATGCCGAAAGCTCAACGGCGGGTATTATGTTGACCCCGTAGCGTTCACCGAGAATGTTTGCACGGTTCGACGACGAAAGCGTGTCATGATCCGTAATGGCAAGGTAATCAAGATTCATTCTTTTTGCCTGAGAAATAACCTCCTCGATACCAAGAGAGCCGTCGGAAAGCGTGGTGTGGCAATGCAGATCTCCGATCATAAGCGTATCCTCCATTGTTTATTTTCATTGTTTTTTATATAAATATGTTGATTGCAGAAAAATTGCATTAATATTATAACATATTTTAAAACATTTTGCAAGTTTTTTGTTGAATTTATCAAAAAACCATCACAAAAATTATTAAGATTGTGTAGTCTAACAAATCAGAGGAGTC
>JBJERC010000057.1:0-7958 GCA_051882075.1 Oscillospiraceae bacterium
ACTTAACGACATCATATAGTCATAAGTCTCATCGTCGATTAAGTCTTTAACTATTCTTGCCGCTTCTGCTATGTAAGCGTGTCTCGAAGACAACTCTGACAGATTATTCTTTTTCGGCTTTTTTGTTGCTTCTGCAAGATAATACCTTGCGATTGCCGCCTTGTAAATGTCGTCGTCCATGATTGACGAGTTTTTGATTTTAATAAATTGCTTCATTGTTTTCTATCCTCCTGTTATATTGTTGAAACAATCGTATCAGCCGGTAGTTTATACTCCTTTCATGATATTTGCCGATACCTATTGCCGCCAACTGGATTTGAACCAGTACGATATTTCTATCGAGGAATGATCCTCTGCGTCTACCTATTCCGCCATAGCGACACCCCCGAATTCTCAGGGCATAAAAATTACCTTGCGTTTAATCTCTGTCGTGCAAGGTCGAAAATCTTTATATGATAGTTTAATCGCGCCAAACGCACTTCATCGTCGCAGAAATCCTTTTGACGATTTAATTGCGTAATCAATTCAAATAGCGTCATATTATTCTTAACCTGATTACAGTCTGCGCAGCTGCATACCAGATTATCAATTTTATCTTCACCTCCTTTATTTACTGGAATGATATGGTCGAATGTTTTGTTGGCTGGATTCAGCTTTCTTCCGCAATAGTAACAGAATTCTGAATCAACCTTTTCTTTTAATTCTTTAGGGATGACTCTGCCCATTAGTCGACGTCCTCCGAAATGAAGTCAAAGGCAAGGTTTATCGTCTCATCAGATTCTTCGTATTCGTCATCGAAATCGTCGTATGTATCGTCGTCTATTACACATCCCGAGCAGTTACTACAGTTGCCTTCGCATACAGGCTCATCTTCGACGTTGTTTAATAATGTCATAAAGCTACCTGATATTCCGTTGTATACCCAACTTGCATTTATGTCATTCGATTCGCTCCAAACCAGATTGTTTTCCGAAATCATCTTGTTCGGATTTCCAATCAGGTCGCCCACCTTTGTTGTGTCTTCGATGTTTGCACGATATACCGCCACAATGTCGAAGCTGTCATTGCTTTCGTGCTTGAGTTCATTGTCGTATCTGGACAGGTAGCTAAACGAGTTATACTCTGTGTGGTATCTTGTAATATCTCCGAACGGAGTATCCTTATATACCGTACTTACCTTTCCGTTTCTATGAACAAGCATATCTCCCGTCATAAGTTCGTCGAGCTTCGGAGCTGCCTTTCTCTCGTATACAACCTTTCCGAACTCAATCATCTTGTCGACATTTGCGATGAGGTCGCCGATCTTATTTGCGGGTATGTTATTCGGATCAACTCTGTATATCTTTACAATGTCCATCTGTTCGTGCTTGGTGTGCGTGAGATCGTCGTTGTACCTTGTGTCAAGGTAGCTGAACGAGTCCTTTTCAGTGTGGAATCTGATGATATTTCCAGCAGCCGTATCGAGCATAACTGTGCCACGCTTACCGTTTCTGAGTTCTACCATATCGCCTGTTCTCATATTTGTCTTGTTAAATGTACTCATAAATCATTTCTCCTTTAAATTAATTAGTTTTAAACTTATTGCTTATAATGGTTGGGTTGGTTGGCTTTGCGTATGGGTATGTATTAAGCTATCACCACCTTTCACGTCTTTGGTTTCATATCCCAATATAGTTATCGAAGTACTGACCGTCAACTAAATCGTCGAACACGCCTTCTTCGAGGAATACCTTGAAATCAGAGAACGTGTCTTCGTCCATAACAGTTCTCTCTGTCATGTCGTTGGGATAATACATTATATCTTCGTCGGACTCTATTGTAGCGTCCGTTTCGACAGCTATCTCGATTCCCCATACATCGTCCTCCTGGAGAATATATACATTAGAATAGTCGTCGATATATATGTCACGCGTCCCGTGAAGAATATCGCAGAATACGTCGTGTATAAATTCGTAAATAGACATCTTCTCTCCTTCGAATGAGATAGAGAACGTCCTGTCCGGGTTTGTTATGTCTATAATATCATCGAGCGAAATCAGGTCTTTCGTATTTATCTTGTGTCCTGTATACTGCTCGTAAAAGAGCGTTGAATAGAAGTCGGGGTCTTCGTATACAAGAGACCATAAAGCGGATTCTGTATCGTCGTCTTCTGGTGTATCGTATTCCGAGCTGAAATAGCTCGGACTATAATATTTTCCCACATCGGAGTAATAATTGTTATATGTGGCTGTAGTCCACTTCGGAGGCTCGTATTTCTTTTCGACGTATACAAACCTTTCGGAAGGCTTGGATATTATGTTCTTTGCCCTCATGATGTTATACTCCATTTCTGTTACATTTACATACTCGTGCTTATTGTGCGGATTGTAATAACCACATGATAAATTTACTGCCGCGACTCCAAGATGGGGAGCGATTTTGCTTATGTCCGAGCGGCTTCCAGAGGCGGTTTTGAATCCTTCAGCATTTATAAAATCTTCAAATTCCTTATTGTCGCAGGAATAGTATACAGAGTCGTTTCCGTTCTTACGGTCAAACTGTATACAATACTTTACCTCCAGCTTTATATTTGACTTAACAAACTTTCCTGCACCGATACATCCCTTCTCCTCATCCTCGGTGAAGAGGACGTGACATCTAAGTTCTCTTATTATTTCAAGAACCATATAAACACCACACCTGTCGTCTCCTCCGATTCCGGTCGGTGACATAATAATGTTTCCGTCGGAAGACTTGCATATGATTTTCGGCAGTTCTGCGTGAACAGTGTCCATGTGGGCTACCAATAAAACTGGAATAGATCCTTCTGCATAAAGATAACCGTCTTCTGACACAGGATTATATCCAAGACTTTTCAACTCTGAAGACAAGGTGGTCTTCAGCTGTTCCTGTGTTTTCTGACATATTTCGATAAAATTCATATTTATTCCTCCTATTACTTATTTGCTGATAAAATTTCAGATATAGTGTTTCTGAGAATATATTTACCGCACCATATTCTCATGTATCCTAAAAACTTATCTACCTTTGTTATCTCAAGGACTTCATCGTTATTTTGATTTTTGATTTTCGCCCCTGGCTTTATCCTATCCGTAGGTATAAGGCACTCCTGTTCTTCGTTGGTGAGGTATCTCAACCCGTCGCTGAACTCAACGACTATCCCATCGTCGTCCTTATATTTCACGACGCCGATCTTCATGATATCGAGATCTTTCACTGGGAAACCGACGACAACTTCTTTTTCTTCTACTTCTTCCATTTCCTGTATCAGTGCTTCGACTGCTTCGTCGTAGCAACTCGGACACAGTTCTGCACCGTCAAAGTTGATTGTCCCTTTTGAGTAGTATCCGCATTTGGGACATTCGTAATAATAATCCTCTGCGCAGCGTTCGCAAATGTATTCTTCGTCCACTGTAACTTCTGGACTCTCTAAATACACTTCTCCGCATTCAGAACACACAAAATGTTCAATATCTTCGAGGCAGTCGTTGCACACGTAGCGACCCTCGGATTCGATCCACGTGACGGAATCGTTATATCTGAAGTATCTTCCACATTCTTCGCAATAATACTCATTACTCAGGCAATCGTCACACATGATACTGTTTGAATCTGCTAATTCAGTACCACATCCTTCGTAGTAACAATTACATTCGTCACAGTAAAAATATTCTCCGTTGTCGAAACAGCACTCGCAGACTTCTCCGCGCCCTTCGACGTATCTTGTTTCTGAATAGTACTCTTCGCAGTCTTCACAGAAGTTATACTCCTCCAAACATCTTTCACATACGTACGAATGGCAATCATCCACGGGTGTGAGATCATCCTTCAGGACTCTTCTACCACAATCGCCGCAATAGCCAAAACAGTCCTCACAGACCCAATCCCCGTCGATACAAACGAGCCTATCTACAGTCTGTCCACATTCGTCACAGATAAGTTCGTTGTGCTTTAAGCAGCTATCACAATATCGATTTTCATGGAAGATTGTTTTTCCGCAATCTTCACAATGCCATACGTTTGCATAATAATGCCCGTCTTCCGCATTATAATGCGCGTCCGACAGGTCGTAAATCCTATTGCCCGTTTCGGGATCGAGATAAAACAGACACGTTCTAACGTTACCGCCGCTTCTATCTTCGTTGCAGTCAACACAAATCATATTTCCGTTTGAATGGTTGATTCCGCCGCATTTTAAACAGAATGACTCATGTCCGATGTGGAAATCTGGCGTTGAATTTCTCGTCCACCAGATCCTCTGACCAAACCCTCTGCAACTATAATCGGCATAGTGTCTGCCGGTAGTTATAACATAATTGTCACAAAGTGAGTCTTCTATAAACGTTTCGTATACATTCTCTATATCCAAAACTTCGGAAACCACTTTTGTTATGTAGCTTCCGAGAAATTCCTCAACGGGGATATTCCTCGTCTGAGGGTAATTACGGCTTTGCAGGATGTTGCCGTTTTCGTCGACAAACACCATCATTCTATTGATTTTTGGTTCATTATGCGGTGCTTTTGAATTAGTCGGATTGATTACCGACAATATAACCGCTTCTGAATCCATTAAATATGATAACGTTCCGTTATGGTAACGGCCTCTCTTTATGATACTGTGGCAGCTCGACCATGAGTTGCCGTTACTCATATTCAAATAATCTACAGGATGTATCGAGAGCGTAATCTCTCGGCGTAAAGGTTTTTCTGACAAAAAATCCGCTAATTTGGCGAAATCCTTCTCGAAGTCGTCGCCCCTCGATGCTCCCGTCGTGTCGAAAAATTTCCGCAAAGCTTTGGTCGGTTTTGTACCTTTGTGTATTTCGACACCGTTGGTTTTAAACCAACCTGCTTCGTCTTCTGAAATTTCCATAAATCTTTCAAAAAGCACCGACCCAAACACACTTCTGTAAGACTCTAAAATATTCGTTCTGTATTTATCTATTATGTAATAGAATAAATCTCTTGCACATACAGTATCGGACGGATTCGGGTAATCTACTACCTCTCTTATGCAGAGGTTCTCCTCGTCCCAATTGGGATGCTTTGAAAGAAGAGTTTTCAGTCTCTTTTTGTTCTTCGACCACTCCGTCTCTATTTTTGCTATCACGGCATTTTCGGGGAAATAACGTGCCGAAACCAGTGTGTTTTTGATCTTTTCGCCCAGAGGAGAAAGGGGCGATTCTTCAACAACTTTATATATTTCTATGCTATCATACGGATTAAGAACGATTGTTTCTATGTCGCTTTCGGCAGTCTTGGTCTCGCCGTTTATTATGTAAGTTTCACCAGCACGTACAACAGGTTCAACCTCTGACTTGAAATATTGTGCGCCGTCTGTCATGGTGACGACTCCACCGTTAATCTCGTGAACCCTCTTGAGTGTTATCGGGTTTGTGTCGCATATTCTGACGACCATATTTTTTGACATTTCCATTTATTTTTCCTCCTTAGTGATTATCGCAATGATGATGCGATTTTTTAAACAGTTTGTTTTCTACTTCTTCCCAGACGAATATGATTTCTTCGTCTTTTATTGGAAGTTTTCGATATTTTACGATTGAGTAGACCCACAGTATCGCAAACCATATAACTGATGCTATTGCAATAACGGCGCCTATTATCGTGAGTGCTGATTCTAACATACAATACCTCCTCTTAAATAAGATTGATAATAAAAAAGCACCCCATAAGGAGTGCAAACCCTATTAAAGAAAGCACTCCGTAGAAATAATTCTGGAGCTTTTCCTTGATACTCTCTTTTGATTTTGCAGCCGCCTTTTCCATTTTAAAGCGTTCTGCATTATCGTTCGCTACTTTGGCGAAATAGAACATATTATTCATGATATCACCTCCTCTTGATTATTTTTGCTTTTGTGGTTGAAATTAAATTCTATACCATCTTCCTCTCTCACCTTTGACTTCTTTGCGAATATCAAAGAGCTTTGTTGCGTATTTCTCTTCCCATGCCCTAAGGTCGTCCATGGTGTCGAATTCGACACTATGATAACCTTTGGCACAGTCGTTTTTTGGATGATAGAACCATCCTATATACCTTACCGCCTCCTTTGCGTTCATTTATTATCGTTTCTCCTTTCGATTAAATTTAAAAAAAGCCCCCATTTTGGGAGCCTGTGAATTGAATATTCGGGCGTTATAGCCCTATGGTGCTGCACCCGAGCGGTTGACTCGGCATGGGTTGGGGGAATACCGTGCAGCGTACCCCCTTTCACTGGAGTATTGTAGCCAAAGAGATGGCTGTTTCTGTGTCGTTATACGTATGTGCGATTTCACGGGCTTTATACCCGTAGAGATTCCATTCCCTAAGTGAGAAAATTCTGTTATGGTGTGTAGTCGTTATTATTATGTTTTTGCCGATAACACACCTATTGATGATGCCTTTAAAACTTGACATAACTATCACGCACCTTTCTTGCTATTATATCGGTTGTAGATGTTATCGCCTATTTGGCGACAATCTTTATAAAACGCCCCGGGCGCTTTGCCTGTAAACCTTGCGTCGGGGATTATATTCACCTTTTTGCTTATTATTTTGTGACCTATTCCGCGATCGGCATTTATCCAGACTTTCTCCCATGTGTCATTATGGGATTTCGCCTGATTTGCCTCCCACTGCGGAATATGGGATTTTACAAACAACATGACCTCTGAATGGTCACGCGTTCCGTCGGGTTTTTTGACAATACGCTTTTTGCCAGCGTAAACCCAGTCGCATTCTATTGTTGTACCGTCGACTGGGAGGGGGGTTACCCCGAATAAAAAACCCGGTTTCATATTGAAACCATAAAATTTTGCGTAGTCTTTTGACTCACGCACTCTTTTCTTTGAATTTGACATAATTTACCTCCAGTAATTTTCATTTTAAGACTAATCGGAAAACCGCCCCATACGGCGACGATTAACCATTAGTCCGTGTTTTTGTTCTTTGCGCGTTTAGCCGAAATTGGCTTATTTGCGCGGATGAAAAAAGCGCCCGATAGTATGGGCGCCGCTGATTTTTTGGTTTTGCGCGTATAGCAAAAAATGACTTATACGCGTATATGTATGTGTGCGTATGCGATAAAAAGAAAAGCGCCCCGAAGGGCGCTTGTTGGTAATCATTTCATGCTCTTGGCAAGATTTGACAGAGCCTTGTCCTTTGCGTTGTCGAACTTTTTGTCGTCAATCTGCACAAGTTTCAGCACGAAATTTAAAAATCCCATAGCCGAAACAGATGTTGCGGTGTAACCGTCTTTTATATTCGCCTTATTAGAATAAGCGATATTAAACGCACGTTCCGCTATTGTATCCGCCGTGTTTGCATTAAGCTTGTACTGTTCATTTGCTTTATAGTCAAGACGGTTCAAAATATCCTTTAATGCGGTAAAGACGTTGTTTTTCTGCTCTGTCAATGCCTTTTTCGTTGCTTTGCCGTCAAATTTCATATTGTGATATTTAAGCGCAAAATACGCTAAACGTTCTGCACGATATTTCAAGTCTGAATATATCGCTGTGCCGTTCGTTTCACCAAACGCCGACACAAGTAAGCTTTTGGAAATTGTAACACAATAGTTAGCTTCATTCAGACGCTTGAAAAAGTCTGACATAGTAACTGAAACTTCCACTTCTTTGCCGTCCTTTATGCTGATTGACGGCTGAAGCAATTCGCTTATAACGTCGTTTCTCTGTTCCTTGATAGGTGTATTCTTGACTTTTGCCGACTTTTCAGCCTTTTCAGCGTTTTCAATATCCTTTTTAATTTCGTTGTCAAGCTGTTCGGTGTCTGTCGGCTTGTTGTCGGGCTTGCTTGCGCCGTTCGTGTCGGGCTTGCTTGCGCCGTTCGTGTCGGGTGTTACGTTCATTTCCGTTGTGTTTGCCTTTTTTTTCATGGTGTAAACCTCCTAAAAAATTTCGCCCCGTTGTCGTGGGCGTGGTTGAAATAAATGAATATATGCTAT
>JBJERC010000058.1:0-7933 GCA_051882075.1 Oscillospiraceae bacterium
GTTTGATGGATTCCGAAATGATTTTGAGGGTGATTGATGAAAATTGATTTCCGTGTACGTCAGCCGACCGTACTTGACAAAGAGACTCGTCAATGATATAATTATAGTGTAGGACTTTTTGCTGAAAAATGTAAAAGATATGAAAAAGAGAAATATTTTGCCGCCGAAATATTGCGCAAAATGTTGAAAGGGAGTATGTTTTAATGGTATTTGCTGACGAGTTGTTCTTGTATCTGTTTTTGCCGCTGTGTCTGGCGCTGTATTTTATAATGCCTAAGGTTCAGCTGAAAAATAACGTGCTTATTTTGTTCTCGCTCGTGTTTTATGCGTGGGGCGAACAGCTTTACATACTGCTGCTTCTTGCAAGCTCGCTTATCAACTATGCGGCAGGCAGACTGCTTGAAAAGTATCGTGACACGAAAAAGGGAACGGCGTTTCTTGCGCTGTCGCTTATTATAAATATCGGTATTCTCGGCGTGTTCAAATACAGCGGATTTATCGCAGAGAATTTAAACCTTATTCCCGGCGTCAACATACCCGTGCCGGATATGCATATGCCGATAGGAATTTCCTTCTTTACATTCCAGAATATCTCATACACGCTCGACTGCTGGTGGGACAAGACCCCCTCGCAGCGCAGCTTCAGAAAATACCTGCTCTATATCTCGATGTTCCCCCAGCTTGTGGCAGGTCCTATCGTTCGTTACTCGCTTATTGCGCAGGAGATCGACGACCGCCGCACAACGCTTGAAGACCTTTCGGCAGGCTTTTCAAGAGTGATAATCGGTATCGCAAAGAAGGTAATAATTGCTAACAATCTCAATCTTGCCGTTACCGCCTGCTTCGGCGAGGCGTCAGACGGCTTTGCCGCCGCCGACAGCCTTACGACCCTCGGCGCATGGTACGGCGCAGCGCTTGTTGCGCTCTGGTATTACTTCGACTTCTCGGGCTATTCGGATATTGCTATCGGTCTTGGAAGAATTTTCGGATTCCACTTCGACGAGAACTTCAACTACCCGTTTGTCTGCAAGAGTATAAGCGAATTCTGGCAGAGATGGCATATCTCGCTCGGAAGCTTTTTCAGAGATTATCTGCTTTATGTGCCGATATTCGGAAAGCGCCGCAAATACGGCGGACTTTTCCTCGTCTGGTTCTGCACGGGTCTTTGGCACGGCGCAAGCTGGAACTTCATTCTTTGGGGACTTTACTACGGACTGTTCATTTTCATCGAAACGCTTATCGGCAAAAAGCGCATGAAAAAGCTGCCTGCCGTTATTGCGCATATCTATACAAAGCTTGTTATAATAGTAGGCTTCGGCATTTTCTATTTCGAGAGCCTGCCTGCTATGGGCAAATTCTTCAAGGCGCTGTTCGGCTTCGGCGCAGGACTTACGAACACCATCACGACAAGCGTGTTCATGCAGTATCTGTTCTTGTTTATCGCCGCTTTGTTCTTCACTCTGCCTGTTATCAATGCGGTAAAGAAGAAGGCAATGACAAACTACACCGCTGCGGCTGCGGTTTCCGCCTGCGGAATAATCTGCAATGCGGCGCTGCTTATTGTTTCAAGCATTCTGCTGCTTAATTCGACAAATAATCCGTTCCTGTATTTCAGGTTCTGATCGGGAAAGGAAGGTATGAAAAGCTATGGATAGTTCAAATTCAAAAAAGAATATGACGGGCGACGAGCTTATCGACTCGGTAAGGGAAGTCGACCTTAAAATAAAGGATCACCGTGCGGACGACGATTTTGAAAAAATGCTCGCCTCGCTCAATCAGAAAAATAAAAAGGAAACTCCTAAAGCGGCTGACGTTAAAGCAAAAGCTACAGAAGAAAAAAAGCCGTCCGAGCCGCAAAAAAAGCCTGCACCAAGCGGTCAGAAGCCTGTTCGACGCACGGCTGACGGAAAGCCTGTTCCTAAAAAAAGACCTGCAAATCAAAACCCTAACGCTCCTGCGTCAAAGGGACAGGGCGGCGCACCAAAGCGCAGACCGGTAAATCACAACGCCGCAAAGCCTGTGCAGGAGATCGAAAAGACTAAGGAAATGCCGAAGATACCCGAAAAAACGGCGGAGGAAAAGCTGCTTGAGGATATCGAGCAGATATGGAAAAATCCCAATCTCAGCGACGGCGGCAGGATAACGATGCGCGTCAACACCGACCTCAGAAAAGAAATCAAGATAACCGTTCCCGACGAGGTCATCGAAAAGCGCAGGGAGGAAGAAAGGCTCGCTTTGGAGGAGGCTGCCAAAAAGGACGCCGAGGAAAGAAAAAAGCGTGAGGCTGAGGAGATAAGGAAAAAGCGTCTTGCTGCGGTCGAGGCCGCTCTTTCGGAGAATGAAAAGGTCGAGGATAAGGCGATAGCCAAGGCACAGAAGCAGCAGAAAAAGAACGCAAAGAAAGCTCCCGAAGCTGTTCCTGCAATGTCTGCGGCGATAGCTGCCGCACCTGCCGTGCCTGTTGGCAAGAAAAGACCCGAACAGGCGCAGAGAATGACAAAGGCTGAAAGGAAAAAAGCTGAAAAGGAAGCCGCAGAATTAAAGCGCACTCAGGCAATGACAAGGTTTATGGCGGTGCTTAATTCCTCGATATGCTTTCTGATATTCTTCGGCGTGGGAATTTATCTGATGGTATGTCAGAGAGAAAGCGGATTTATTCAGTCGGAAAACAGAAACCTTGCAAAAATGCCCGAATTTTCCATAAGTGCGCTTGTCGACGGCAGTTATTTTGAAGACTTTACCAAGTGGTATACCGATACGATTCCGGGAAGAGAACGCTTAAAGCCGTTTTCAAACAGCTTTTCTAAGCTTTTCGGAATAAAGCTCAACGACGTCAAGATAACGGGTGATATTACGCCCGTTAAGAAAGAGGTGCTTGACGAGGCGAATACCAAGCCGACTTCTCAGGTCACGATAAACACCGATTTTTCCAACACTTCGTCAACTACACGCAAGAAGAGGACCGAAACCGAAAAGTTAGCGGAGGTCCCCGAAGAGCTTGATGACGGCGAATGGATGGGTAATGTCGTTGTTGCGGGCAAGGGCGAAAAGGTAAGAGCGATGAGCGCTTTCTACGGCACTTTCGACATGGGCGAAAAGTACGCCGAAACGATAAACAAGTACCGTGAGGATCTCGGCAGCACGATAAACATTTACACGATGAATATGCCGACCTCAGCGGCTTACTATATGCCGAAAAATCTTGCGGACGATTTCACCTCGCAGCACGACTGCATCAAGAATATAGGCAACAACCTTGCAGGAATTGTCAACGTCGACGTTTACGACGCTCTCGACAGACACAAGGAAGAGTATATCTATTCGAGAACAGACCACCACTGGGCGCCGCTCGGAGCGTATTACGCAGGACAGGTGTTCGCAGAACAGGCGAGAGTTGAGTATCCCGAGCTTACGACATATGAAAAGTGTCAGATAGAGAACTTTGTCGGAACAATGTACGCTTACAGCAACTATGACGAGGAGCTGGCGCAGAACCCAGACACGTTCATCTATTATAAGCCTGACAATAACTATACGGTAAATTATTACGACAATTATTTCTCGAACGGTCAGTACGGCGCTTCGCTGTTCTTTGACTATGCCGAGGGCGTAAACTGCTATTCCGCAATTTTAGGACGAGATGATATTATCGCCGAGATAGAGACCGACTGCAATAACGGCAGAGTGCTTGTTATCATGAAGGACAGCTTCGGAAACGCTCTCGTTCCTTTCCTTACTCACAGCTTCTCGAAGATCTACGTTTGTGATTTCAGATATATGGAGGTCAATGCGGTCGACTTCTGCTATGACGTAGGCTGTACCGACCTGCTGTTCGCCGTTTCGCTTGCGGCGGCGCATACCGAGTCGCATATCAACACGATAGGAAACGACAGAATACAGTCGCCTGCCGATCTTTCGCCCGAGGAGGAGGCCGAGCTTCCCGAGCAGATAATTCCCGGCGAGGACGGCGAAGCTGACGCTGACGGCGGCGAGGACGATTACAACGGCGAGGACGAGTGGTATTAAGGTATTAAAATAAAGGGAGATCGACGCAATGAAAGAGCTTGAATATCCGTTTGACGCGCAGTATATCCTTAAAAAAAGAAGAGCGATAAAAAGAGAACTGCTTGCAGACGGTTCTGACAGGATAAAAAAGAAAATAGCGGTGCTTGGCGGCTCGACGACCGATGATATAGTTTCCGCCGCAGAGCTTTTTCTTCTGAATTACGGCATCGAGGCGCAGTTTTATCAGTCGGAATATGCGCAGTACTGGGAGGACGGAGTGTTTGGCAATCCCGAGCTTGAGGAGTTCTCGCCCGACCTCGTTTTCGTCTGCACATCGCTTTGCAATTTAAAATACAGATCCGACCCCTCGCTTACAAAGGCGCAGGCGGAGGATATTTTAAACGGCGAATATTCACGCTTTGAAACGCTGTGGGCGAAGCTTTCACGCTTTAACTGCCCGATAATCCAGAACAATTTTGAACAGCCGTTTTATGCGCTTATGGGCAATATGGATTGCTATGACTATCGGGGTCTGGGATATTTTGTAAACTGCATGAACCTTAAATTTGCCGAGTATGCGCAGGAGCATAACAGCTTCTACCTGCTCGACTTAAACCGCACGGCTGCGGAATACGGTCTTGAAAAGTGGCACGACAGAAGTTATTGGTATATGTACAAATATATGTGTGCAAGAGACGCCGTTGTGTCGCTCGGCTATCAGCTTGCGCTTATCGTCAAGTCGATCTACGGCAAGAATAAAAAGCTGCTTGCGCTCGACCTCGACAACACGCTCTGGTCGGGAATCGTCGGCGACGACGGAGTTGAAAATCTCGGTATCGGTCAGGAAACGGGCGTTGCGCAGGCTTATTACGAATTTCAGCAGTATGTCGGCGATCTGAAAAAGCTCGGCGTTGTGCTTACGGTCTGCTCGAAGAACGAGGAGGAGAACGCTTTAGCCGGGCTTAACCACCCCGAGGGTGCGCTCAAACCGCAGGATTTTGCGCTTATCAAGGCGAACTGGGAGCCTAAGGACGTAAACCTTTTACAGACGGTAAAACAGCTTGACCTGCTGCCGTCGGCGATAGTTTTTGCGGACGATAACCCTGCCGAGCGTGAAAGGGTGAGGGGCGGTATTCCCGAGGCGGCTGTGCCGGAGCTTAATGCCGACCTGCCGGAATGTTACATAACGCAGATAAGCAGGGGCGGACATTTCGAGCCGACCTCCATCTCGGCGGACGACCTCAACAGAAACGAAATGTATCGTCAGAACGCAAAACGTGCCGAGCTTGCGGCGCAGGTCACCGATTACGGCGAATATCTCAAAGGTCTTGAAATGAAGGCGGAGATCGAGCCTTTCAAGCCGATCTATATTCAGCGGATAACTCAGCTTACCAACAAGAGCAACCAGTTCAATCTTACGACGAGAAGATACACTCAGTCGGAAATGGAGGAGCTGTCGAAATCTGACAGACATATCACGCTTTACGGAAAGCTTGCAGACAAGTTCGGCGACAACGGCGTTGTTTCGGTCATCGTCGGCGAAAAGAACGGCGAAGAGCTTGACATTAAGCTGTGGCTTATGAGCTGCCGTGTGTTAAAGCGTGAAATGGAGCTTGCGATGCTCGACGTGCTGGTTGAAAATGCGAAAAAGTCGGGAATTTCACGGCTTAAAGGAACGTATATCCCGTCGGCGAAAAACAAAATGGTAAAGGATTTTTACCCCGACGTTCTCGGTTTTGAAAAGCTTTCGGAAAACGGCGGCGTGACCGAGTGGACGCTCGATATAACAAGCTATGAAAACAAAACACGTTCAATAAAAATCAACGAAAAGGAGTAATTTATATGACTGCAAAGGAAGTTTACAAAAGACTGGAAGAGGTTTTTCACGACGTATTTGACGACGACAGCATTCGTCTTTCGCCTGCCACCACCGCCGACGATATTGAGGATTGGGACTCTATCGAGCATATCAATCTTATCGGCGCAGTTGAGGAGGAGTTCGGAGTTCGCTTTAAGATGGGCGAGGTTTCGGGCATGAAGAATGTCGGAGAAATGGTCGAGATCATTTTAAAGAGGGCGTAAAATCAACAAATTGCAGAGCGGAGAACGCCGTTATTTTGTGCATATATCCAAAACAGTATAAAAGGGCATTGACAATCCGCTTTGGTTGTATTATAATTATAATATAATTTTATATTTCGGAACAAAGAAGTTCATTTAACCATCTGTCGCTTTCGGGAACAGACCGCATTTCTGCGCCCGATAAGGATACAGCTGCGACGGGGGTTTTGGGACTTCTTTTTTGTTTTTATAAGCAATTTACATTTATCAAGCTTTCTACAATCTCCATACAAATAGTTACATCAGAAAACGGCGGCGGTGCTTTTGCATTTCCGCCGTTTTCTGATACATGAAATTTGCCTATTGACAAGCCGCATAAAATCTGCTATAATAAAATATAATCTCCATGAGGGAGTAATCGGCATAATAAAATTATGCGGCAATATCGACACAATGGCGAAAGCCCGGTGTTGCCTTAATCGGTGAGACTCACGGACAGCGGAATTTGTGCTGTCTTTGGGTCTTTTTTTAGTAAGGAGAGGAAAATCATCAATGGGAATTCTGGAACTTTTTATTCTTGCGGTCGGACTTTCGATGGACGCTTTCGCCGTTTCGATATGCAAGGGGCTTTCACTCGGCAGCATAAAATTTAAGCACATGGTAACGGCAGGACTCTGGTTCGGCGGATTTCAGGCGCTGATGCCTGTTATCGGTTATCTTCTCGGCAGCAATTTTGCGGATATGGTGTCAAAATATGCGCACTGGATAGCCTTTGCGCTGCTCGTTTTCATCGGCGGCAACATGATAAAGGAGGCTGTCTGCGACGACGAGGAGGAAAGCGCCGACGCTTCGATGTCGCCGAAAAGTATGTTCCTGCTTGCAATCGCAACGAGCATCGACGCACTCGCCGTTGGCGTGACCTTCGCTTTTTTGCAGGTCGCAATAATCGCCGCAGTGTCGTTTATCGGGGCGGTGACATTTATTTTCTCGGCGGCAGGCGTAAAGATAGGCAGCCTTTTCGGAACGAAATATAAATCAAAGGCGGAGATCTGCGGCGGCGTGATCCTTATTCTGCTCGGAATAAAGATAGTTCTTGAAGGCGTTGGAATAATCGGTTAAAAAAGGAATGGTGAATATGAGGGAATCAAAGGCAAAAAAGAAACAGCGTGCCGCAAGGGCGGTGCAGCTGCTTGAAGAAAAATACCCCGACGCCGCCTGTTCGCTCGTTTACAGCGCACCGCACGAGCTTATGATAGCAGGCAGGCTTTCGGCGCAGTGTACGGACGCAAGGGTGAACGTCGTGACAAAGGAGCTTTTTGCAAAATACCGCTCGGTCGAGGATTTTGCGAACGCCGAGCAAAAGGACGTTGAGGAGATCGTCAAGCCGTGCGGACTTTACAAAACAAAGGCGGCGTCTATTATCGGTATGTGCCGAAAATTGCTTGACGATTTCGGCGGCGATATACCGCAGACTATAGAGGAGCTGACTACTCTTCCGGGAATTGGCAGAAAAACCGCAAATCTGATAATGGGCGACATTTTCGGCAAGCCTGCGGTCGTTGCCGACACACACTGCATACGGATATGCGGCAGGCTCGGCTTCACCGACTCAAAGGACCCCGTCAAGACCGAGGCGCAGCTGAAAGAGCTGCTCGACCCCGAAAAATCGTCCGATTTTTGCCACAGAATCGTGATGTTCGGCAGGGACGTCTGCAAGGCGAGGGGCGAAAAATGCGCTGAATGTTGTCTTAGAGAGATATGCCCGTCGGCGAAAATTTAAGTTTCAAATATTAATATAAAACGGGTGCGGAGCAAAGTCCGTACCCGTTATTTTTGTGTATTTCAGTATTTTTTCAGCCTTCTGATA
>JBJERC010000059.1:0-7911 GCA_051882075.1 Oscillospiraceae bacterium
TTAGTACCTATAAGTACTAACAATAACAGTATATCACAAAAATATGATAAAGTCAATAGTACCAAATGATACTAAAACAAAATCGTCAGAATGTACAATTTATGGAAGTGATTATTATGTATTTTCCAAGACTCAGGGATTTACGAGAGGACAAGGACTTAAATCAGACGCAGGTCGCAAAGCTTCTGTTCACAAGTCAGACCGTCTATTCGAGGTATGAGCGGGGCGTGCTGACTATTCCTGTTGAGCATCTTATCATTCTCGCCGACTTTTACAACGTTTCAACCGATTATATTCTCGGCAGGACGAATAATAAAAAACTGTACAAATAAAAAAGAGAGCGCCGGAAACTCCGGTACTCTCTTTCGCTTTATTTAAACGATCACTCGCCCTTTGCCTTATTTTCAGCCTCTTTCTGCTGTTCATATTTTTCCGTTCTGTTTTTAAGCTTTCTTTCCGCATAGCCCTCTTTTATCTGCGCCTTTCCTCGCTCGATAGCAAGAGCGTTGTCGGGAATGTCCTTTGTGATGGTCGAGCCTGCGGCGGTGTATGCGCCCTTGCCTACTCTTACGGGTGCGACAAGGTTTGTGTTGCAGCCGATAAATGCGTTGTCCTCGATTATCGTCCGGAATTTCTTGTCGCCGTTGTAGTTTACCGTAACGACGCCGCAGCCAAAGTTTACGTTCGCGCCGACGTCGGAATCGCCTATATACGTCAGATGAGAGACAGCCGTGTATTCGCCGATAGTCGAATTCTTTATCTCAACAAAATCGCCTATCTTAACGCCCTTCTTTATGTGGCTGTTGGGTCGCAGCTGAACGAAAGGTCCTATCTTCACGTCGTCCTCGATTACCGACTCGTAAGCCTGAACGTTGTTGAGATTAACATTGTTTCCGACCGTCGTGTTCTCGATAATGCAGTTGTTGCCGATAACGCAGTTTTCGCCGATAGTCGTGTTTCCCCTTAAAATTACGCTTGAATGGATTATCGTGCCCTGACCGATCTTTACATTGTTTCCGACCGAAACGCCGTCCGTGCAGCAGAACTCGATACCGTTGTCGAGATGCTTGCCGATAATCTCGGCTCTTGCTATGTTGTTAAGCTCGAGCAGCGATCTTCTGTCGTTCGCTCCGAGTGCGACATTTCCGTTGCGTGAGGTATAAGCGTCGGCGGTCTTGCCCTTTGCGATAAGCAGCTCGATACAGTCTGTGAGATAATACTCGCCCTGTGCGTTGTCGTTAGTTATCTCGCCCAGCACTTCAAGCAGGTCAGCGGTCTTGAACCAGTAGCAGCCCGAATTGACCTCAGTTATCGCAAGCTGATAAGGCTCGCAGTCCTTATGCTCGACAATTCCGCTTATTCCAGAATCGGTGCGGATAATTCTTCCGTAGCCTGTCGGGTTCTCAATTCTCGCCGTAACGACTGTTACCGAGCAGTTGTTCTCGGTGTGGAGTGCGAGCGCCTCCTCGATAGTTTCAGCGTCGATAAAGGGTGCGTCGCCGTTTAGCACAAGCGTGTTTCCGTCGGCAAACTGCTTTAAATAATCAACAGCCTGCATGACCGCATGACCCGTTCCGAGCCGCTCCTCCTGCATAATGGTAGTTATCTCAGAGCGTGAATTTCTCGAACCGATATATTCGTCCACCATCTCACCGTGATAGCCCTTTATCACGCAAACCTTGCCTATCTCGGCATTTTCACAGGCTGTAAGCACCCATTCAAGCATAGGCTCGCCGAGAACGTTGCAAAGCACCTTCGGCTTTTCGCTCTTCATTCTCTTGCCCTGCCCTCCGGCAAGGACGATTGCAGCATTTTCCATAATAAAAATTCTCCTTTATTGAAAGATATTTCATCTTGTTTTTACTGGAACATATTTATTATATCACAACGCTTATATCCTTGTCAATACAAAAACAGCGTTGCTGTATTCAAAAAAGACCCCGGAAATTTTCACTTCCGGAGTCTTTTGAAGTATTTTTAAATCTTAATATGTCAGTCGGGAATGTAGATATACTTTTCCTCGGCGCCCCATTGAAGCGTATCAACATCAATAAGCATCGGTCCGCCGCATCCGATATAAGAGTGATCCGTTTCGGAGAAAAAGAGGTCTGTCTTAAGCATAACAATGTTCTGCATTTCGTAAACCTCTGTCGTAAAATGCCTCGGCTCGCTCCACACCTTAATATCGTCCGCAATAGCTTTTTCCTTTACTTCCTCAGTATTGCCGTCGTATATCTTTTCAAAAACCGAGTAGGGATCCTCGCTGCAAAGCTCGATCGTGTCGTCATCTCTTATAATGAAATAATCGCTGTTCTTGTCGCCGTTAAGATAGTATTTTCCGCACTTAACGTCTGCCTCGGTCAGCGGTCTGTCATATTCCGGCAGCGGCATTGACATTTCCTTTGCAAGCTGTTTTTCAAAAGCGTCGTTCTGGATTTTTGTAATCAGCTTTATCGCAAGGAGAGCAACAGCCGTTATTACAAGCGCACTCAGCGCAATGATAACCGGCTTGCTGTGAAGCACAAGCGAAACGCCGCTTCGTTCAGACATTTTTTTGAAAGAACTCTTTTTCATATATACCCCTCCCGATCATTTTGAATTAAAATCTTGTTTGCTATTACAATTATAGCATAATTAGTATCTTTTGTCAATAAGAAAAATTACTAAATCATCTGACTGTATTTGTAAGAAATAAACAAGAAGCGTCTTGCCGATAAAAAGATACTATTGACAAATCGTGCGCAATAATGTATTATTATAGTATTGTACTAAATCAATGAAGGAGGAACATTCTTGAAATCTTTAAAGAAAACAAAACGCTTCGTTATGCTGATGCTAAGCCTTATGCTTGCGCTTTCGCTTATGCCGTTTAATGCGATAGTCTGCTCGGCTGAAAACAGCAATAACGAATTTATCGTCGGGTTTGACGCTGAATTTCCGCCCTACGGCTATAAGGACGACAGCGGCGAATATGTAGGCTTCGACCTCGATCTTGCGCAGGAGGTTTGCAGCCGCAGAGGTTGGACGCTCAAAAAACAGCCTATCGACTGGGACTCAAAGGACATGGAGCTTAAATCCGGCTCTATCGACTGTATTTGGAACGGCTTTACCATGAACGGCAGAGAGGACAAGTATACATGGAGCACACCTTATGTCGACAATTCGCAGGTAGTTATCGTAAAGTCAGGCTCGGACATAAAATCACTTGAAGACCTCGCAGGGCAGATAGTTGCCGTTCAGTCGGACAGCTCGGCTCTTGCGGCGCTTGAGGGCGAGAACGCAAGCGAGGAAAACAAGGCGCTTCGTTCGACCTTTGCCGACCTTCAGCAGATAGGCGATTACAACAGCGCATTTTTAAATCTTGAATCGGGCGCAGTAAACGCTATATGCATGGATATCGGAGTTGCAAAGTACGAGATAGAATCGAGAGGCGGCGGATTTGTCATGCTCGACGAGCGCCTTTCCTCCGAGGAATACGGAATTGGCTTCAAACTCGGAAACACCGAGCTTCGTGACGAGGTTCAGGCGACGTTGCTTGAAATGCTCGCCGACGGAACGTTTATGCAAATAGCGACCGACTGGGGACTTGAGGACAGCGTCTGCCTTTCGGCTGACGACGCATTGGACGAGCCGCTTCCCGAAAAGACTTCGGACAAGCCGGCAAAGCCAAAGCAGAGCTTCGGCGAAATGCTTGCGGACACCTCCGTTCAGCTTGCAAAGGGTCTGCTCGCTTCCCTCTCGATATTCCTGCTTACCCTTTTGTTCTCGCTTCCGCTCGGACTTTTAGTCTGCGCAGGAAGAATGTGCCGTTTCAAGCCGATACAGTGGCTTGTAAAGCTGTACATATCCATAGTAAGAGGAACTCCGCTTATGCTCCAGCTTATCGTGGTGTTCTTCGGACCTTATTATGTGTTCAGAGCAGACCTTGCTCCGAGCTATCGCTTCTATGCGGTAATAATCGGCTTCTCGATAAACTATGCCGCATATTTCGCCGAGATCTACCGTTCGGGAATTCAGGCGATACCCGTCGGACAGTACGAAGCCTGCAAGGTTCTCGGTTACAGCAGAATGCAGACATTTTTCCGCATAATCTTTCCTCAGATGGTAAAGAACATAATCCCGTCGGTAACGAACGAGGTAATAACGCTCGTTAAGGACACCTCGCTTGCGTTCGTGGTTTCGTTTACCGAAATGTTCACTATCGCAAAGCAGATCGCAGCCGCAAAAACGAACATAATGCCGCTTTTCATCGCAGGTCTGTTCTACTACATATTCAATTTCATAGTTGCGTTCATCATGGAGCGTATCGAGAAAAAGCTGAATTATTACAGATAAGGGGGCAAGGGATATGAATTTGCTTGAAGTTAAAAATCTCAAAAAAAGCTTCGGCGAGCTTGAGGTCATCAAGGACATTAATTTAAGCGTTGCCGAAAGCGAAGTCATTTCGATACTGGGTCCGTCGGGTTCGGGAAAATCGACCTTCCTGCGCATAATTTCAATGCTCGAGACCGCCGATCTCGGCAGCATTTCCTACTGCGGCAAACCTGCTCTTTGCTCAGACACGGGCGTTCCCGTTTATGCGCCCAAGAAGGAGCTGAAAGAGCTGCAAAGCACCTTCGGACTGGTTTTCCAGAATTTCAATCTTTTTCCGCACTACACGCTTATGAAAAACATCTGCGACGCTCCTATTCACGTTCAGAAGCGTGACAAGACGGAGGTCGAGGCAATGGCTCAGTCGCTGCTCGATAAAATGGGTCTTGGCGACAAGGGCGGTTATTATCCCTATCAGCTTTCGGGCGGACAGCAGCAGCGTGCGGCTATCGCAAGAGCGCTTGCAATGCAGCCGAAAATGCTCTTTTTCGACGAGCCGACCTCTGCGCTCGACCCAGAGCTTACCGCCGAAATATTAAAGGTCTTAAAGGAGCTTGCGGCGGAGAAAATGACGATGATAATCGTTACGCACGAGATCGAGTTTGCAAGAAGCGTTTCCGACAGAGTTATCTTCATGGACGGCGGCGTTATCGTCGAGCAGGGCAAGCCCGAGGAGGTCATCGACGATCCGAAAAACGAGCGCACGAAAGCATTTTTGAAAAAACTCGGCAGTTAATACAAAAATAACAAAGAACGGCAGCCGCTCAGCAAAACGAGCGGCTGCCGCCTTTTAGGAAAAAGTAAGGAAAGTAAAATGAAAAATGAAAGAAATGATGGCTGATTTATAAGTCCGCACGAACCTCAGCGTGAAGCCTCGACAAGCTCGATATAGCTGCAAATAAGCCCCACTGCGCCGTCTATTCCGACCTTTGAGGAGTTTACGCAGATATCATAATTGTCCGCCGCACCCCATTTTCTGTCGGTGTAATATTCGTAATAATTCGCCCTGCGCTTATCGGTCTTTCTGATAAAGCTTTCAGTCTTCTGCTTCTCAATATCGTATCGCTCGTTGATACGGCGCTTTTTCTCGGGCATATCTCCCGTTATAAATACGGAGATCAGATTTTTATGCTCCTGCAAAACATAGTCCGCACAGCGTCCGACGATAACGCACGGGCTGTCGGCAAGCTTTTTTATCGTGTCGAACTGCGCTAAAAAAATCCTGTGATTAAGCGGCATTTCGGGATTTATCCTTCCGTCCGCCGTAACGGGATATGTTCCCATCACAAGCGAATAGAGAAAGCTGCTCGAACAGTTTTCATCATTTTTTACAAAAAGATCCTTGCAGATCCCGCTGTGCTTTGCCGCCTCTTCAAGAAGCTCCTTATCGTAAAACGGAATACCGTACTTTTCGGCAATTATCCTTCCAATCTCACGTCCGCCGCTTCCGAATTCTCTTCCTATCGTGATAATACTGTTCATGACCTCCGCCTCGCTCTCTGTCTTGTGATATTATATATATTATAGCACATTTTTTGTCTTTTGTATACAATTTTTATCAAAAAACTATAACAAATTTTATACACTCCGCTTGTGCATTTTGCTCATATATTCCTATTCTTTCATATAGCGGCATAAAAAACGCAGACCTTTTACAGCCTGCGTTTACTTTTTCATTTTACTTTACAACTACCTTGTGGAATATCTTCTTGCCTTTTTTGATGATGACCTCCGCCGAAAGATCAACGCTTCCCTTGGGGTCGGTAAACTTGACGTCGTTTACGGCGATTCCGTTCTGTGTGACAAGTCTTCTGCCCTCGCTCTTTGACGGGGTAAGTCCCGTTCTTACGAGCAGGTCTAAAATGTTCATTCCGCCGTCTGTAAGCTCGTCTGCCGAAAGCTCGGTCGTCGGCATATTCGCCGAAGCGCTGTTAGCCGAGAAGAGAGCCTTCGCAGCCTCGAGCGCCTTGTCAGCCTCCTCCTCGCCGTGAACGAGCTTTGTCAGCTCATAAGCGAGCAGCTCCTTAGCCTTGTTGAACTGCGCACCCTCCATTGTCTTTTCCATTTCCTCGATCTCCTCGATAGGAACGAAGGTGAGCATCTTCAGGCACTTGATAACGTCTGCGTCGCCGACATTTCTCCAGTACTGGAAAAAGTCGTAGGGCGAAGTCTTTTCGGGATCGAGCCATACTGCGCCCTTTTCGGTCTTGCCCATTTTTTTGCCCTCGGAATTGAGCAGCAGCGTGATTGTCATAGCGTAAGCGTCCTTGCCGAGCTTTTTGCGGATAAGCTCCGTGCCGCCGAGCATATTCGCCCACTGGTCGTCGCCGCCGAACTGCATATTACAGCCGTAATCCTTGTACAGCTTGTAAAAATCGTAGCTCTGCATTATCATGTAGTTGAACTCAAGGAATGTAAGACCTCTTTCCATTCTCTGCTTATAGCACTCGAATGTGAGCATCTTGTTTACGCTGAAATGCGCGCCGACGTCACGCAGCACGTCGACATAATTAAGGTCGAGCAGCCAGTCGCCGTTGTTTACGACGATTGCCTTGTCCTCTGAAAAGTCGATAAAGCGGCTCATCTGCTTTTTGAAGCACTGGGCATTGTGGTCGATAGTTTCCTTTGTCATCATTTTACGCATATCGGTCTTGCCCGACGGGTCGCCGATCATTGCCGTGCCGCCGCCGATAAGCACGATAGGCTTGTTGCCTGCCATCTGCAAACGCTTCATAAGGCAGAGCGCCATGAAGTGACCGACGTGCAGGCTGTCGGCTGTCGGGTCGAAGCCGATATAGAAGGTCGCCTTTCCTGCGTTTACAAGCTCCTCGATCTCCTTTTCGTCCGTAAGCTGAGCGATAAGCCCTCTTCTTTTAAGCTCTTCAAACAATGTCATTTTAATTTCCTCCGTTTATAAAATTTAAATTATAGCTTTTCTAAAACCGCAAAGCCGTGCGGCATATTGCATAAATGCAAAACAAAAATCCCCCGAAGAGCAAAAGCTCTCCGAGGGCGAAAATTTCCGCGGTACCACCTCAGTTTATCGGGAAAAAGCTCCCGACCTCATTATCCTTAACGCAGAAGATACGCCCCGCCCTAATCACCATATGGTCTTTCTCAGACAAGGAGCTGATAGGAGGTAATTCGCCGAATGAACGCCGCCTGCTCGCACCTTACCGCAGGCTCTCTGAACGCACGTTTTCACACCGCTACTTGTTCCCGTCATAGCTTATATATTATAGTAAATGATAACACACAAATCTCAGTTTGTCAAGAGTTTTTGACAAAAATGCTTATTTTGCGTTCTTGTATCCACCGAGTTAATTGCGCTCTTGTACATTAATCACAATAGCTTGTACTATGATACCTTTTCTTTTGTGCAATCCTACAAACTAAAATTTTTTCTCAAAAAAGTGTTGACATTCGCCGAAAAGTGGTGTATAATATATCATGTTGTGAAACGCAAGTAACAAACGCCTAATCTAAACGGAAGCTTAGCTCAGCTGGGAGAGCATCTGCCTTACAAGCAGAGGGTCATAG
>JBJERC010000060.1:0-8673 GCA_051882075.1 Oscillospiraceae bacterium
GTTCTCATCTGTGCACGGAGCTTAGCGTCGAGGTTTGAGAGAGGCTCGTCGAGAAGGAATACCTTAGGCTCACGAACGATAGCACGTCCGAGCGCAACTCTCTGTCTCTGACCACCCGAAAGAGCCTTAGGCTTTCTGTCGAGCAGGTGAGCGATGTCGAGTACTCTTGCAGCTTCTTCAACCTTCTTAGCGATCTCGTCCTTAGGAACCTTACGGAGCTTAAGACCGAATGCCATGTTCTCGAATACTGTCATGTGAGGATAAAGAGCGTAGTTCTGGAAAACCATCGCAATATCTCTGTCCTTAGGAGCGATATCGTTAACGAGTCTGTCTCCGATATAAAGCTCGCCTTCGCTGATCTCTTCAAGACCTGCGATCATACGCAGAGTTGTCGACTTTCCGCAGCCTGAAGGGCCGACGAGAATGATGAACTCCTTGTCCTTGATCTCGATGTTAAAGTCAGAAACCGCAATAACACCGCCGGGGTACTTCTTATAGATTTCTCTCAATGATACACTTGCCATGTAAATAGGACCTCCCTGAAATTATTTTGCATGATTATTTGTTACAGCAGCACGCAAAGCTTATGCGATGCGCCCTGTTTTCTGCTATACTAATATCATAACAAATTTTTCATATAGTGACAAGAGTTTTTTTTACTAAACTTTTATTCGCTATTTTATAAATAATCACGAAAAATAAAAATTTCTTTACATATTATGGAAGCTATCCGTCTTACAGCACAAAAGTTTCTCAACATCTTTGTGCAATATTTCCCTGCACTCTCCGAGCTTTAAATCGGGGTCGAGAGGCAGTCCGCCGATAGAAATGCGTTTAAGATACACCACCTCGTTGCCGACGGCGGCGAACATTCTCTTGACCTGATGAAACTTCCCCTCGTGAATTACAAGCCTGCACGACCGCTCGTCAGGATCGGGAAAGCACTCGGCAGGCAGGCACTTCTCGTCACCGTCGATAACGACGCCCTTCGCAAACGCTTCGGCATACTCCTCTTTGTAAGCGTCACGGAGAGTCACAAAATAGGTCTTCGGGACATGGCGAGAGGGAGCAAGCATATTGTGTGCAAGCTCCCCGTCGTCCGTTATCAGCACAAAGCCCTCGGTGTCCTTGTCGAGCCTTCCCGCAGGAAAAAGCCCCCTTCTTCTAAGCTCCTGCGGCACAAGCGTAAGCACGGTCGGACAAGCGCCCTCTTTAGTCGAACAGACATAGCCTTTGGGCTTGTTTAACATAATATAAATATTTTTGCGGTATACTATCTCCTCGCCGCCGACCGTCACGCTGTCGTTTTCGGGGTCTGTCTTCTGCTCGCCCGAAACCGCTTTTTTGCCGTTTACAAGAACAACCCCCCGGCGGATAAGTTTTTTTACCTCCGAGCGAGAAAGGTCGGTCCTCTGCGAAGAAATAAATTTATCGAGTCTCATGATTTTAACTTCACGTCCTTAATATCAGCTTTTTTCTTTCATAATCCCCTGCATGAACCCGTCAAGCTCCGTGCAGCATATGTCGCCGCCGATAAGCTTTCCCTCATACCCCATAAGCGTAAGAGTCATGCAGCTTTCGTGTCCTTTATAATTATACACCGGATAGCTGAATATTTCAACCTTTTTTCCCTTATAATCCGAAAGGTCGAAGCCCTGTTCACGCTGAAGCTCGTTATATCCGGAATAGACCTCGTCAAATTCCTTCGGGATAACGGTCGTTTTATGCTCCGACGGCTTTTCGGACACCTCCCAGCCAAGCTCGGCGATAAGCGCCTGACGCTGCTGCTCGGTCTTTACCTTGTAGCTTTTTGCGCCGCCTGCCGACTTTACGGCGCACAGCACGACGGCGACTATCGCCGCTGCGGCAAGGATAAGCACGGCGGCAAATGCGGCAGGCTTTTTCAGTTTAACGGTTTTTACAAACATATTTTTCCCTCGTTTCTTAAATAATGTTTGTATATTTCTATGTGCGGACGGGACAAATTATTACAAGCCCGGATAAGCTTTCTCCCCCGAAAAAAGCAGAATATATGCACCTTTCCGATAAGAACGGCATATGTCATATATTGACTTTGTGCAAATCAGACAAATAAAAGACTGAAAATTACTGCAAACTTACGATTTTGTTTTTTTTGCTGAAAATCTCTTTGACAATTTCAGTTTTTGTGGTAAAATAATAATAGGTAACACTGTGCGGAAAGACTCTGCGGTTCTGTTAAAGGAAAGGGAACACGCAGGCTTTGCGGCTTTTTGCCGATTTAAAACATTCCGTGCAGCGCAGCTATAATTTTTCCGTGTCGGAAAGGCTTGCATTACGCTTTTAAAAAAGGGTGCGCCGTCCGATAAACGAAAGGGGCAGAATAGACTTATGTCAAAAATCATAGCGGTAACCTCCGGTAAGGGAGGAACGGGCAAATCCTCGATAAGCGCCTGCCTTGGCTACGCACTTGCAAAGCAGGGAAACAGAACGCTTATCATCGAGCTTGACTTCGGTCTGAGATGTATGGACATCATGCTCGGTATGCAGGGCAATATCACATACGACCTCGGCGACGTTCTCGAAGGTACCTGCGACGTTTACAAGGCTACGACTACCGTAAAGCTTGCGTCGAACCTTTCGGTGCTCTGCGCTCCGTCAGACCCGTTCGTACAGCTTAAGGCTGAGGATATCGAAAAGATCACTTCGGAAATGAGAAAGTATTTTGAGTACATAATCATCGACACCTCCGCAGGTATCAACGGTTCGGTATTCGATATTGTTACAAATTCAGACCTTATCCTTATCGTAACGACTCCCGACCCTGTATGCGTGCGTGACGCCCGTATGATGTCGGACGAGTTCTATAAGAGAGGAAACCAGAAGCAGCGTCTTGTGATAAACAAGGCTAACAAGAGAATATTCGAGTATGACGATATGGACGACCTCGACGCTATTATCGACACGGTAGGCGTTCAGCTTCTCGGCGTTATCCCCGAGGACTCGGCTATTCCGCTTGCGACCGGAAAGGGCGCTCCGCTTTCTTCAAGTTCGATGGGATTCCTTGCTTTCTCGGCGATCTCGAGAAGAATAAAGGGCGAGCATATTCCTCTGTCGATCAAGGCGTGACCGCTGACGGAAAAAGCCGGCTTATCGCCTGACGTTTAACGCATTCATTACATACTGACATATTATTACACTGCCGGGGGGAATTATTATGAACATAGCGCTTATCGCACACGACGCTAAAAAAGAGCTTATGGTGCAGTTCTGTATTGCCTACTGCGGTATTCTCAGCAGAAATACTCTTTGTGCAACAGGTACGACGGGCAAGCAGGTGGCTGAGGCGACAGGTCTCAGGATCCAGAGATATATGAGCGGAGTTCAGGGAGGCGCGCAGCAGATAGCCGCACGCATTTCCTGCAACGAGATCGACCTTCTTCTCTTTTTCAGAGACCCGATCTCCGCAAAGCCGCACGAGCCTAACGAGGCAAATCTTTTAAGACTTTGCGACGTGCATAATATCCCCGTCGCAACAAATATCGCAACCGCCGAAGCGCTTATCCACGCTTTAGACAGGGGCGACCTTGACTGGAGAAATATCGTTAATCCTGCTACAGCGACATGATGAGATCATTTTGCCGAAAGCGGTTTACTTGGCTGATATTTTGCAAAATTCATATATTCTAAAGGCTCTGACGAGGGAGAGTAGGCTGCGAGGGCGTGCTTAGCGAGGACGGTATGGTGAAAGCGTCCGCACGGCGCAATGCTAAAGGACACCCTTATTCCATGCCTGCGCCTGAATTAAAGGGCGTACGTATCCTCTGCGTTAAAGAGATGATGAGCGATAAGGGCATTATGCCTTTATAATCAGGGTGGTAACACGGCTGCGGTCGTCCCTATTTTTTCGGGACGTGCCGCTTTTTTATTTGGGAGAAATTGCTATGAGGCTTTCGCAGCTTGAGGAGAATATGATAAGCAGTGAGCTTGTCGAGAGGCTAATCTACGACGGCTTCGATTATGACGGAAGCTGCGCCGACCTTATCCTTACGCTCGGCAGCAGAAAGGCGTGCGAATACCGTGTGCCTGTCGCCGCAGGGCTTTTCTTCGATAAAAAGGCGGATATACTGCTTTTTTCGGGCGGAAAGGCGCAGGACTCACACTTCGGGTTTATGCCGGAATACCGCTCGATGCTCCTTGCGGCAGATAAGATCGGCTTGCCGACCGACCGTATTCTGTGCGAAACACGGTCGATGAACACTGTCGAGAATTTTGAATTTTCCGAGCAGCTTATCTCGCACAGGCTGCCAAAATGTAAAAATATTATCCTCGTGACTTCGGCTTATCATATGCGCAGAGCTTTTATGCTTGCTCAGAATATGCTTCCGCAATACCGCTTTATCCCCTGCCCTGCACAAGCAGGAAGCGCTGCAAAACACAACTGGCGGCTGTCGGAAAAGGGTGTAAATACCGCAAAAAATGAAGTCATGAAGCTGAAATACTATGCTGAAAACGGGTATATAGAGGATATAACAATTTAACATAACAAATCAACCAAAGCCGGAAAACATCTTAACGAAACAAAGTAAAAGCCCCTGCCAAGGCTGATGTTATGAAAATATTAAACCAACGAGGTTTTCGCGGATTGCAATGTAGGAGCTGTGTTCAAAAGCATATCGCGAACAAGAAAAAGAAAAAAGGAGAGGTATATATGGCATACAAAGTACAAAGACCTAAAGGTACGCAGGACGTTGTTCCTTCGCAGTCGTATAAGTGGAACACGGTGGAGAGTGTTGCAAAGGGACAGGCGGCTGTTTATGGATTTAAGGAGATAAGGATACCGACATTTGAGGACACGGGACTTTTCGTACGGTCGGTCGGCGACACGACGGACGTCGTTCAGAAGGAAATGTATACCGTTACCGCAAAGGGCGACGCTGAATTTACACTGCGCCCGGAGGGTACGGCTGGCACTATCCGTGCGCTTATCGAAAACGGAGTTTTAAACGAGGGATTTCCGCAGAAGGTGTTCTATATCCTTTCCTGCTTCCGCCACGAAAAACCGCAGGCAGGAAGGCTCAGAGAGTTTCACCAGTTCGGCTGCGAGATCGCAGGAACAAAGGACGCAAGAGCCGACGCAGAGGCTATCTCGCTTGCAAAATCTATCCTCGATATGCTCGGACTTTCGGGCATCGAGCTTTATATCAATTCGATAGGCTGTCCTCAGTGCAGAGCGAAATTCCAGAATGCGCTCAAAGAATATTTTGCCGCAAGAAAGGACGAACTTTGCGAGACCTGTCTTGGCAGACTTGAAAAAAATCCGATGAGAATACTCGACTGCAAATCGCCGATATGCTCGGATATTGCAAAGGACGCACCCGTTATCCTCGACTTTCTCTGCGAGGAATGTTCGGAGCATTTTGAAAAGCTTAAAGGCTATCTCGAAGCAATGGGCATTGAATATAAGGTCAACCCGAAGATAGTAAGAGGTCTTGACTATTACACAAAGACCGTTTTTGAATTCGTAACTACCGATATAGGCGCACAGGGTACTGTCTGCGGCGGCGGAAGATACGACGGTCTTATCGAACAGTTAAGCGGCAAGCCCTGCCCTGCGCTCGGCTTCGCAATGGGTCTTGAAAGGCTTATTCTTACAATGGAAAGTCAGGGCGTAGAGTTTATTCCTGACAACCCCTGCGACGTCTATATCGCTTCAATGGGCGAGGCGGCGGCGGTTAAGGCAATGCAGCTTTGCGCTTCGCTTCGTGAAAACGGAATTTACGCAGAGTGCGACGTTGTCGGAAGAGGTCTTAAACCGCAGATGAAGTTTGCGGATAAGATAGGCGCAAGATTTTCGCTCGTAATCGGCGACAGCGAGCTTGAAAGCGGCAAGGCAAGGCTTAAAAATATGTCGACAGGCGAACAGAACGATATTCCGCTTGACGAGAACTTCGCAAAGGTGTTTAACGCAATGCTTATCTCACAGATGCTTGATGCGGACGGACTTGGCGACGCACTCGACGGCGTCGACCTCGGCGGACTTATGTAATATTTGATAAAAGAGAAAGGACTAAAAAATGGCTAACGAAAAAGAAAGATGCGTTATCTGCGGCGACATTCCGCTCGTGCAGATACATAATCCGACAGAATATATGATGTGCCTTGACAGCTTTATGCGAATGGTGCGTGCAAACGACCTCGAGATAGTTTACCAGACCTGTCACCTCGACGAGGTCATCAAGGACGGCAAATTCTATCAGAGGAAAATTTTCCACCAGTTCAAATGCCCCGCCTGCGGCTGTATTTACGGAATGTACGTCGACGCTACACAGGGCGGCGAGATAAAGATGAACGACAAGGTGTTTATCCCCGAGGAATATACCTTTGACGACGGAGAGGCAAAGTAATGTTCCTGCTTTTTCCGAAAAAAATATGCTTTAAAACAACGCTTACGCCTTCGCAGTGCAGAAGAAAGCTTAACACCGAGCTTGTCGAATACAACCGCAAGCCGAGCCTTATCGCCGCAAATCAGTTTATCAAAAAGCACCGGTTTGAATGCTGCTATTTCGGCAGCTGGGACAAGGGCGGAAAGTTCGAGCTTTTTTATCACCGTGCAAAAAAACACGACGGCTCTTCCGCAGGCTTTTTCGGCAGGATAGAAAAGGCGGAGGGCGGCTCTAAAATAACCGGCAGGATAAGGCGCACGGCGGCGGTCACGGTCACGGCGGCGCTCTGGACAGCGGCGACCGCTCTGCTTCTGCTTGCGCTTATTGCGATAAAGGAATACAAGGGAGCGATCTGCACCGCCGTTATTGCGGTGATCGGTCTTGCGCTTATACTTTACGACGGTTCGGAGGGGTATCTTAAAGCATATCTTGACAGCTTTCCGAAAAATGACGAGGACGGAAAATAATACATATATAAATGCAATAAATTAAAAGGAATGATAACTATGAAACTTGATTCAATGAAGGGATTAAAAAGAACTCACTACTGCGGAGAAGTTCCGACCGAGCCGCAGGAAGTCGTTGTATGCGGCTTTGCGGACAGAGTTAGGGATATGGGAAATCTTATCTTTATCAATCTGCGTGACCGCACGGGTATCGTTCAGCTTGCATTCAGCGACGCTACTGACAGAGCGGTTTTTGAAAAGGCGCAGAGCGTTCACAGCGAATATGTGCTTATGGCAAAGGGCATGATTGCTCCCCGTGAGAGCGTTAACAACAAGCTGAAAACTGGTGCTATCGAAATTCTCGTTTCCGACCTGAGAATACTCTCAAAGGCGCAGACCACGCCGTTTGAGGTGACTAATTCCGACAAGGTAAACGACGAGCTTAAACTCCGCTACCGTTATCTTGATCTTAGAAATCCGAAGCTTCAGAACAACCTTATAAAGCGTCACGAAATCGCAAAGGCGGCGAGAGAATATTTCTACGCAAACGGATTTTTGGAGATAGAAACGCCGATGATGATGCGTTCGACTCCCGAGGGTGCGAGAGATTATCTTGTTCCGTCAAGAGTACACAAAGGCAGCTTTTACGCACTTCCCCAGTCGCCGCAGATATACAAGCAGCTGCTTATGGTTTCGGGCTACGACAGATACGTTCAGATAGCAAGGTGTTTCCGTGACGAAGATCTAAGAGCCGACAGACAGCCGGAATTTACGCAGATAGACCTTGAAATGTCCTTTACCGACGTCGACGGTCTTATCGAAATGGGCGAGGGATTTTTAAAGCATATCTGCAAGCAGGTCATCGGTCTTGACATTCCGACTCCCCTGCCGAGACTTACGTTCGCCGACGCTATGAACCGCTACGGCTCGGACAAGCCCGACACACGTTTCGGCATGGAGATACAGAATATCACCGAGGCGGTAAAGGACATAGAGTTCCCCGTGTTCACAAACGCAGTCGAAGCAGGCGGAAGCGTAAGAGCGATAGTTGCCGAGGGTGCGGCTTCGACCTATACGAGAAAAGAGATAGACAAACTGACCGAACACGCAAAGGGAATCGGCGCAAAGGGTCTTGCATATATCCGCTGGACTTCCGAGGGCGCAAACTGTTCGTTCAAGAAGTTCTTGGGCGAGGGAGAGCTTGAAAGCCTGCTTGAAACGCTCGGCGCAAAGGAAGGCGACCTTATTCTTATAGCCGCAGACAAGGACAAGGTTGCGCTGCCCGTTCTCGGTGCGCTCAGACTTATCATCGCAAAGCGGCTTGACATTATCCCCGACGTGTTCAATTTCGTTGTTATCACGGAAATGCCGTTTTTCGAGTACGACGAGGAGAGCGGAAAGTGGCTTGCAATGCACCACCCGTTCACTATGCCTATGGAGGAATGTCTTGACAGCCTTGACAGCGATCCTGCTTCGGTAAGGGCGCAGGCTTTCGACTTTGTTGTAAACGGCACGGAGCTTTCGTCGGGTTCTATGCGTATCACCGACTACGAATTACAGCAGAGAATGTTCGAGGCGCTCGGACTTACCGACGAGGAAATTCAGGCGAAGTTCGGATTCCTTGTCGACGCATACAAGTACGCCGCTCCGCCTCACGGAGGAATGGGCTTCGGTCTTGACAGACTTGCAATGATGCTCTGCAAGGCGGAGTCACTCAGAGATGTTGTTGCGTTCCCGAAGGTTCAGAATGCGAGCGAGCTTATGAGCGCTTGTCCTGCCGAGGTCGACGAAAGTCAGCTTTT
>JBJERC010000060.1:8773-36642 GCA_051882075.1 Oscillospiraceae bacterium
ACAGCGATAGTAACCTTTTCGCCGTTTATATCCCATTCCTTACCGTCTGCGCTGTCTGCCGAAATGATATTCTCGGCAAGAACATCGTGGCTTATGGTCTCCTTGTTTCTCTCGGCTATCTGCGAAAGCTTTTCGTTGCCTGCAAGCGTTACGACGATATGATCCATTACCTCGAATCCCGAGTCCTTTCGCATCGTCTGTATCTTGCTTATAAGCTCACGAACAAAGCCCTCTTCGATAAGCTCGGGCGTAAGCTCGGTGTTGAGCGCAACCGTAACGCCGCCGTCCGTAAGTGTGAAGAAGCCTGCTTTCTGCTCGGTCTCGATAAGAACGTCCTCCTTGAAAAGAACTATCTCGCCTGTCGAAATGTTAAGTTTTAACATTCCCGAAGCGTTAAGCTCGTCCATTGCGGCATTTCCGTCAAGCTCCGAAAGAAGCGTTCTTATCTCGCCAAGCTGCTTGCCGTACTTAGGACCTAAGGTCTTTAGCTGCGGCTTGAACTTGTAGCTTATGAACGAAGAAACGTTGTCGGAGAACTCTACGCTCTTGAGATTAAGCTCGTCACGGATAATGTCAACGTAGTAGCCGTCAAGAACGTGGTCTGCCTTTACATACATAACGCTTAGCGGCTGACGGTTTTTGAGATTCGAGCCGTTTCTTGCGCTTCTTCCGAGAACGACAATGTCGAGGACTTCCTCCATGTCGCTTTCAAGCTTCTCGTCGATCATGCTCTCGTCGACTGTCGGATAATCGCAAAGGTGAATACTTTCGGGAGCGGTCTTGTCGACGCTTCTTACGATATTCTGATAGATCTCCTCGGTCATGAAAGGTATCATCGGAGCGGCGCACTTGCAGAGCGTTACAAGAGCGGTGTAAAGGGTCATGTATGCGTTTATCTTGTCCTGACTCATTCCCTGCGCCCAGTATCTCTCTCTGCCGCGGCGGACGTACCAGTTTGAAAGGTCGTCGACAAATTCCTGCATTGCCTTTGCGGCTTCGGGTATCCTGTAATTTGCAAGATTGTCGTCCGCAGCCTTTACCATCGAATTCATCTTTGAAAGCAGCCACTTGTCCATTACGGAAAGCTTGTCGTATTCTATCTCATACTTTGTCGGGTCAAAGCTGTCTATGTCGGCGTAAAGCACATAGAACGCATAGGTGTTCCAAAGCGTACCCATGAACTTTCTCTGTCCCTCGGTAACTACCTTGCCGTTGAACTTGTTAGGCAGCCACGGCGCAGAGTTGGTGTAGAAATACCATCTGATAGCGTCCGAACCGTAGGTCGCAAGCGCTTCAAACGGGTCTACCGCATTGCCCTTTGATTTAGACATCTTCTGTCCGTTCTCGTCCTGAACAAGTCCGAGTACGATAACGTTCTTATACGGCGCTTTGTCGAACAGCAGCGTCGAGATCGCAAGCAGCGAATAGAACCAGCCTCTTGTCTGGTCGACAGCCTCGGAGATAAAGTCCGCCGGGAACTGTTCCTCGAAAAGCTCCTTGTTCTCAAACGGATAGTGATGCTGCGCAAACGGCATCGAACCCGAATCGAACCAGCAGTCGATAACCTCGGGAACACGCTTCATCTGCTTGCCGCAGTCGGGACACTTTATCGTAACAGCGTCGATATACGGGCGGTGAAGCTCTATCTCGTCGGGGCAGTTGTCGGACATTGATCTAAGCTCCTCTATCGAGCCTATCGAATGACGGCAGCCGCACTCGCACTCCCAGATATTGAGCGGAGTACCCCAGTAACGATTTCTCGAAATGCCCCAGTCCTGAACGTTTTTGAGCCAGTCGCCGAAACGTCCCGTGCCGATGCTTTCGGGTATCCAGTTTATTGTCTTGTTGTTTGCGATAAGTCTGTCCTTAACGTCGGTCATCTTTATAAACCATGTATCTCTTGCATAGTAGATGAGCGGCGAATTGCATCTCCAGCAGTGAGGATATTCATGCTCGAATTTCGGAGCGGAGAAAAGCTTGCCGGCAGCGTCGAGGTCTTTTAACACCTCCGGATCTGCCTTCTTTACGAAAAGTCCTGCATAGGGTGTTTCGGCTGTCATGTTTCCTGCGCCGTCAACAAACTGAACGAACGGCAGGTCGTAGTTTCTTCCTACCTTTGCGTCGTCCTCACCGAATGCGGGTGCGATATGAACGATACCCGTACCGTCCGACATTGTAACGTAATTGTCGCAGGTGATAAAATGACCCTTCTTTTTCTGCTTTGCGGCGCACTCTGCGGTACACTCGAAAAGCGGCTCGTATTCCTTATATTCAAGGTCGGTTCCCTTATAGCTTTCAAGCACCTCGTAAGCGGCTTCTCCGTCCTTTGCAAGTCCGCCAAGCACGCTGTCAAGCAGAGCCTCGGCCATTATATAGGTAAAGCCATCAGCAGCCTTAACTCTGCAATATATCTCGTCGGGGTTTACGCAGAGCGCAACGTTCGAGGGCAGAGTCCAAGGGGTAGTCGTCCATGCGAGGAAATAAGCGTCCTCGCCCTTTATCTTAAATCTTACGACAGCCGAACGCTCCTTGACGGTCTTGTATCCCTGAGCGACCTCGTGCGACGAAAGCGGAGTTCCGCAGCGGGGGCAGTAGGGAACGATCTTGAAGCCCTTGTAAAGCAGACCCTTATCGTATATCTGTTTTAACGCCCACCATTCCGACTCGATGAAGTTGTTGTCGTAGGTAACGTAAGGGTGATCCATATCAGCCCAGAAGCCGACAGTTCCTGAGAAATCCTCCCACATTCCCTTATACTTCCACACCGATTCCTTACACTTTTTGATAAACGGCTCAAGTCCGTATTCCTCGATCTGTTCCTTGCCGTCAAGACCGAGAAGCTTTTCAACCTCAAGCTCAACGGGCAGACCGTGAGTATCCCAGCCTGCTTTTCTCGGCACTTTATAACCCTTCATCGTGCGGTATCTTGGTATCATATCCTTTATCGCACGGGTGAGAACGTGACCGATATGCGGCTTTCCGTTAGCGGTCGGAGGACCGTCGTAGAACACATAAGATTCGCCCTCCCGGCGTGTGTCGATACTCTTGCCGAATATATCGTTTTCCGCCCAGAACTTTTCGACCTGCTTTTCTCTCTGCACAAAATTAAGCTTGGTGTCGACCTTCTTGTACATGATTATCATTCCTTCCGTTTAATTTACAGTTTACGAAATAACAAATAATAAAAAAAGCTTCCGTCCGAAATAGGACGAAAGCCGTTATCAGCCAACGTTTAACCACCTGTTTCCAAGTGTATTGCAAATACGCAATACCATCATATGCGTTCCCGTTAACGCAGGAAATGCGTCAGACGCTAATCTTCCGAAAAGGAATTTCGCACCTGCAACTCGGGAGTGATCTTCGCCGCCTGCTACTTGCGCCGCACTTACACTGTCTGCGGCTCGCTGAGTCTTTCGCCCGTGCGGTTACTTTCTCCGTCACTGTCTTTTCATTATTCGTATATTTATTTTATTATATCACGTTCCTATCCATTTGTCAAGCGGTCGATTTTACACAAATTATCCCCTTTTTGCTAAAGCTTTTTTGTGAGTAAATTATAGCAGCGGTATTTTCACCTTGAAAAAAACTTAACGGTACGCCGGTAATAATGTTTGGCAAAAAATATTGCAATTTTAAAGTGTTTATGCTATAATATAAATTGATTTATAAAGGGGGAGAAATTTTATGACAAATAAACCGATAGAAAGAGAACTTCTCGGAGCGAGACTTCGTGACGCAAGAGTAAAGGCAGGAATTACACAGGAGGAGGCTGCGAAAAAAGCCGAGATAGCGCAGTCGCAGCTTTCTATGATAGAAAGCGGAAAAAGAAGAGTTCCTGCGGAAACGGCGGCGAAGCTGTTTGCGCTTTACGGTGTGGAATATTCCTGCGCCGAAGCGGAGGCGGAGACGGGGAAAGAAAACACGGACGCTCTGACCCTTAGAAAATCCGAGGATATGCTAAAGCTTATTTTCAGCCTTGCGGAGAAAAGCGGAAGCGCACGTTTTACAAACGCTATTGACGAGTATTTAAACCTCTGCGCTTATCTTTTCCTGCGCAGGCTTTATCTTGTAAATCCGCACAACAGCGAAAAGGTGTTCTCGCTCAATGAAAAAGCTGCAAAAACGCTTTCGGATTATCTTGCGGACGAGCCTGAAAAGCTGATGAGCTTTGCTACACATTCAAAGGAAGTAAGAAACGTTCTTATCGAGCCTGACGAAGAGGGCATTGAGGAATTTATCAGAATGATACGGGAATGTGAAAAAAAGGCGGCGGCGATAACGGGCTGCAAGCTTAAATTCTGACGAAGCGTTTTGGAGAAAAAGCAATGAAGATAATTATTACAGACGACGATAAACTTGTCGCAGTGTCGCTAAAGACGATAGTTGAAAGCACGGGCGAGATAGAGGTCTGCGCTTTAGGTTCGAGCGGCGAGGAGGCGATAAGCCTTTACCGCACCCACAAGCCCGACGTGATGCTTATGGATATAAGAATGAACGGAATGACGGGGCTTGAAGCAGGCGAGAAAATTCTTTCGGAAGACCCATCGGCAAGGGTGCTATACCTTACGACCTTTTCCGACGACGAGTATATCATAAGGGCGCTCGGAATCGGCGCAAGGGGTTATATCATCAAGCAGGATTTTGAGTCGATCGTTCCTGCGCTAAAAGCGGTGATGAACGGTCAGAGCGTTTTCGGCGAGCAGGTCATGTCAAGGATACCCCGTCTTATGCAGGGCAGTACTTCCTCTCGCAGCGCTGAAAACAGCGGTTTTGACTATGCGCCGTACAAGATAAGCGAAACGGAGCAGGAGATAATCGAGCTTGTGGCGCAGGGGCTTAGCAACAAGGAGATAGCGCAGAGCCTGTTTTTAAGCGAGGGCACGGTGAGAAATTATCTGAGCGATATTTTCGTAAAGCTCGACATAAGAGACAGAACGCAGCTTGCGATTTTCTACTATACAAAGGTAAGTAACGCTTAAATAGCGAAAAAACTCCTCGGCAGTTGATTTGCCGGGGAGTTTTTGTTATATCGTTGTGATTATCCAAGGGATAAGATACGACACCACGCACATTATCGTCGTGGCAAGAAGCAGACCTAAAAATATTGCAGGAACAGCCTTTTTCATTTTAAGATCGAGCAGGCAGGCGATAAGCGCTCCCGTCCATGCGCCCGTTCCGGGGAGCGGTATGCCGACAAAAAGCAGCAACCCTAAAAATTCATATTTCTGTATCTTCCCCGATTTTGCAAGTGATTTTGACTCTATCTTTTCGACCATCGGCTTAAAAAGTTTAGTACCTTTCATCCAGCGGAAAATAGGCTTTATAAAAAGCAGGATAAACGGAATTGGAAGAATGTTTCCTGCAAGGCATATCGGAATTGCCTTTGCGACAGGTATCCTAAGAAGCGAGGCTGCGAGTATTCCGCCCCTCAGTTCGAGTATCGGGACCATCGAGATTATAAATATTATCAACTCTCTCGGAAGTCCCTCAAGATTGGTCGTAAACCAGTTTACAAGCGTTTCTGACATTGTCTGTTTCCTTTCTCTGTTTCTGAAATTTTGTCTATGTTAAAAAAGGTCATGCTTAACAGCATAAACCGCAAGCTGCGTCCGGTCTTTGAGCGAGAGCTTTTCAAGCAGCCTTGAAATGTTGTTTCTCACCGTACCCTCTGCAAGAAAAAGCCTTGCGGCGATCTCCTTGTTGTCACAGCCCTCGGCTATAAGCGTCATAAGCTCCCTTTCACGCTCGGTAAGCGGCTTGTCGGGCGGGGGCGTAGGCTTTTCGGCGATATTCTGCTTTATCGAGGAAAAAATGTTTGCGCAGAAAACGTTGACTCCGCCGCTTACCGCCTTGACGGAATTGATTATCTGACTATTGTCCATTTCCTTTAGAATATAACCGTCCGCACCGCTTGAAACAGCCTTTTTGACCGTTTCCTCGTCGTCGAAGGTCGTAAGCACAAGCACCTTTATTTCGGGAAAACTTTCCTTTATTTTCTGCGTGCCGTACTGTCCGTCAAACTGCGGCATACGCATATCCATAAGCACAACGTCGGGGTGAAGCTGTCCGCAAAGCTCAAAAGCCTCCCTCCCGTCTGAAGCGCAGCCGACTACCATAAGCTCGCCGTCCTGCTGTAAGACCGCTTCAAGACCCTGTCGAAGTATAGGTATGTCGTCGGCGATAACTATTTTTATCATCAGCTTATTCCCTCCTGTCAGGGTTTGTAAAATTTTGACTGATAGCTGTTTCGGCGGACAAGTTCCTTGTCTATCTCGTTCATAACGCAAAGCTTTTTTAAACTCCACTGCGGCTCGATAAGCGTGCTTCTGTCGCCGTCGCCCGTAAGCCTTGCGATTATAAGGTCTTCGGGAAGCAGTTCAAGCTGGTCGCAGACCGTCCTCACATACTCTTCTCTGCTTAAAAGTTCAAATTCACCCCGAGCGTACATTTCCGCAAGCGGCGTTCCACGCTCGACAAAAAGCGAATGTATCTTAATGCAGTGAAGGTTAAGCCGTGAAAGGCGGTAAGCCGTTTCGAGCATCATTTCGTGCGTTTCCTGCGGCAGACCGTTTATTATATGAACGCCGATATTTATCCCTCTTTCGTCAAGCAGCCTGTAAGCCGCAAGAAAATCGGCGTAGGTGTGGCAGCGGTTGCAAAGCTGCGCCGTTTTGTCGTGAACGGTCTGAAGCCCAAGCTCGACCGTGAGATACGTTTTTTCCGCAAGCTGCGAGAGCATATCCGCACATTCCCTGTCGATACAGTCGGCTCTTGTGCCTATCGTAAGCCCTATCACATTTTCAAACTTCGCCGCCTTTTCAAAAACCGCTTTTAAAGCGAGGGTGTCGCCGTAGGTGTTCGTTCCCGACTGAAAATAGGCGATATAAGGCCCTTCGGCGCACTTCGCCCCGACCTTTTTCCTGCCCTCCTCAAACCTGTTAAAAAGCTCCTCGTCCGAGATCCCCTCAAAGCGTCCTCCGCCGTTTTGAGCACCCGAGCAGAATATACAGCCGCCGACGCCGCAGCTTCCGTCACGGTTGGGACAGCCTGCGCCTATGTCGATGACCGCGCGGTAGACCTTTGCGCCGAAGCGTTTTTTCAGATAATAGTTATAGGTCTGATAACGCTTGTTGCTGTCGGAATATTTATATGGGTTTTCCTGTCTGTTATATGACTTTGACATGACGCTTATTCCGAAGGCTCGGGTTCGGGCGGCTCTTCGGTTTCGGGCGGTTCGGTCTCGGTCTCGCTCTCGGTCGCCGAGGTTTCGGGCGGCTCGGTTTCTGTTGGCTGAGTGGTCTCGGGCGGAACGGTAGTCGTTGTCGTTACCGAGGGCGACTTGTTGTTGGTCGTGGTCGAAGTCTGCGCCTGAGAATCGTCCTTAGTTGTCGTTTCGGGAGTAAGCCTTATCGGTTCAAGCTTTTTGTATTTGCCGTCGTCGCTTTCGGTCGCCTGAGGGTCGTTGTTATCCTCGTTATCGTCAACTACCTCGCCGCCGTCGTCAAAAACGTCGGGCGTATCGAGCGGAGTATAGTCGACAGGATTGCTTATGCTGTACGGGTCGTCAGCCTCACGGCGAACGCTCACCTTTACAAGATCCGTCTTGTTGCCGTAGCCGGAGCAGTAGTTAAGCAGGCTGTCGGCATTGTGGAGCAGGTCTTTGAGCGGAAGCGAGTCGTTGAACTTTCGCTCTATTTTCGTAAGATATTTTCCCGAAAGAAATGCGTCCTTTGAAAACTGATTGTTGTCCGAAAAATCCTGCTTGTCGCTAAGCGCAAGGAACGCCGTGCCGAAAAACAGCACGGTAACGGTAAGCACGAGCAGATTTACAACGTCGTAATGCGCCTTTGAGTCCTTGTGCGAGATCTTTTCAAGAGCCTTGTCGGCAGGCTCGCAAGGGTCGGGCGAAAGCGGCTCGTCCTTTACCGATTCAAGAAAAAGCTCAGCTTCGTCCTTTGGTTTTTCTTTCTTTTTAAATCCGAACATTTTAAATTTTAGTCCTCTCTGTTGTTTATTGATTGTTGTCAATTATCAAACGTTTGCCGCAAGAGTGATATAGCTTGCGATAAGCAAAAGCGCAGTCAGAGCAGTTTTAATAACTCTCATTCTGCCGTAAGCCGCCGCCGAGCGACTTCCGCTTTTCTCAAACGCAGCTACAGCCGCCCTTCCTATCGGCGAAACGCTTATAAGTGCGATAAGGAGCAGCCAGCAGTTGTTTATCACGGTGTATTTTACCGGTTTGCTTAAAATGTAAAGCACATTTTTTCCCATCAGATGGAAAAGCCAGTTTTTCCAAGCCGACATACTGTCGAAAGCGAACGACGAGAAAATCAGCATCGAAAGAATAAAGAGAACGGGCAGCTTTATCATTGCAGGGATTTTTTCGATAGCCTCATACCCGATAAGCCATTCGATAGCGAGCAGAAGTGCGATTATCACGCCGAAGAGAATTATAAACTTGCTGTCGGCGTAGAAGAAAGTTCCCGCAAGCGCAAGCAGGAGCGTGAAAAAGACCGCCGAAGCCTTAGTTCCCCTTATGTCCTCAAAAAAGGTTATCATGCTCGTGTTGTAGCTTTTGATAAGTCCGCCGAGCATATGCTTTGAGCTTATCGAGCCGTAGTTTACATTTACGTCAAAGCCGTTCATTTTTGCAATACCAACGCCCATGTCCGAAAGTCCCATGAATGTAAAATAAGCCTCGCCGAAAAATGCGATCATACCGAGCCATGCGCCGATAACGGTCGGTTCGGAAACGCTAAGTCCCTTGTCGGAAAGCCTTGCAAGCACGGGCACGACAAGAGCGGTTTTTGCAAGACCGACAGCATAGCGTGTAAGACCGCCGCTCAGCCTTTGAACGTCGACCGTGCGGCTGTGCAGCTTGTCCTTAATGTCGCCGTAGCGAACGACAGGACCTGCAAGCAGGAAGGGATAGCTTACCGAATAGGTCAGCAGACAGAAGAAATTTCTCTCCGCCTTTATTTTTCCGCTGTAAACGTCGTAAACGTAGGAGAAATTTTTAAGCGTGAAGAAAGCCGCTCCCACGGGAATAACAGCCGCTCTTAAATGCATAGGGCTTGAAACGGGGAAGAGCGAATTTCTTTGCAGATAAACGAAAATAAATACATTCCACACAAGGTCGGCGAGCATGAACACCGCCGATGATTTTTTATCACGCTCTGCGCTTCCCTCGGCGGCGATGCCGAGAAAATAATCGACGACAGGGCAGGCGAATATAAGCAAAGCGGCGGCAGCCTTTCCCCAGACAATAAACAGCGCCGAAACAACGCACATGATAAGGTTTTTATATTCTGTTGAACGGTCGAACAGTATCGCCAGTACAGATATCGGCATGATGACCGAGGCGAAAAGAAGGTTTGAGTAAGTCAATGTGTTTTATCTCCTTTAATTGTTTTCTTTTGTATTTTCGTATTTTGATATATAAGAAAATATTAATTTAAACGGCATTTAAAATTGTATATCAAAAATATCTCTATATAATTCTAACACATTTCACAAATTTACGCAAGAGAAATTATGAAGAAAATAAAACTTTTATTGAAAAATCCAAAAAACTATTTGCAAAAGAGGAAAAGTGTGTTATAATGTATTAAACAGCTTCTGATTTTTCAGGACAACCGTTCACAGCGGATATGCAAAGCGGGTCATCCCCGACTTTTATGTAAACGTTATCTTAAATATATAAAGGCGCAAAAGGGACGCCGCACGGGTTTATGTAAGAGTGCGTATCTGAGTGGGTTTATATATATTATATTTATATTTATTTTTTAAGAGGGAGTGAAAGGCATGGCAAACGTTTTTATCACCGGCGCAAGCGGCATGATGGGCTTGGCGCTCACCGAAAAGCTGCTCGGAAAGAAACACAGGGTTTACGCCGTGGATAACAAAACAAATGAATATATAGGCAGTAATCAGAACTATTCGTTTGTTCAGTGCGAAATAACCGATAAAAATTCGATCGTCGATATTATCGACAGCAATCAGATCGACACGATAGTTCATCTTGCGTGTACGGTCGACAACGACCTTGATCCGCTCGTTACAGACGCTGAAATAAAGCTCAGCAAGCAGTGCGACAAATTTCTTTACGATGCGGCGGACAACGCAGGCGTAAAGAGCTTTATCTTAACAAGCACAACGCAGGTCTACGGTATGCAGAAAGGAAGAGAGCCGATAAGAGAAACGACCCCCGAAAAGGGAAGCTCGAACTACGTCGACTTAAAGCAGACCTCGGAAAAGCTTCTGCTCAAGGCTTTTAAAAAGTCGGATACAATTCCCGTTATCGCAAGGCTTGCGCCTGTCTATACGGCTGAATTTACCGACAACCTCCGTGAGCACGTTTACGATAAAAAGGACGACGTTGCTTATATCTTCAAGGAGGGCGAATACGGCGCTTCATTCTGCTGTCTTTATAATTACATAGATTTCATCTGCGGAATAATCGACGTTCCCTCGGGAAGATACGAGGGCGTTTACAATATCGCCGATACAAGACAGCTCACCGCCAAGGAGATACTCGATTATGAAAGAGAGCATCACCGTATAGGTGCGGTAATCCAGCGCAACCCCCCGGGAAGCGTAAGCTGGAACAAGGCTAAGGCAAAGAGCGACTACCGTTATTTCGACCCTGCCGCTTCATTCGGAAACTGGAATGTCGACAATACAAGAGCAAAGCGTATCTCGACTTTCCGCTGGAATCTTGGCAATACTAAATAAATCGCAAAGCGGCGCTATCGTAAAAAAGCGCCGCTTTTTGTGCTGAAAAAAACAGACAATGCCGATATTTTTTTCGACATCGCCTGTAAACTTTTACCCCTTATTCAGATATTCCCCTTCGTTTCCCGATCCTTACAAACCATGAAACGATAAGCAAAGTCAGCGTTGCCGCCCATGCGATAAAATAAGCCGTAAGACCTTTCATATCTGTCGTCCCTTTCCTTTTGTTCTATACATTGTTTCTCTTTTTATTTCTCTTTCTGTAATATATTATAGTATAAGCCGTGCGGTTTTTCAATATGTCATTTGTAACTTTCGATAGTGACATTTGTCATTTATTTAGTTACAAACAACATATTGCGTAAATTTTGCGGCTGTGTTATAATTAAAACAGAAAGCATATGAAAGGAGCGAAATAAAATGATCTTTGCAATTATCTGGGTGATACTGCCGATAATCTTAATACCGCTTGCAATATGGGCGATATGCAAAAAGAACAAGCTTGAAGCCTTTGTAAAGTCGCTTCTTATGTCGGGCAGGATTGATAATCAGGAATTTATGACGCTCAGAACGCAGGACGAGCTTGACTTTTACCGTCAGCGCACCATGCAGCAAATGCAATATATGCAAAATATGCAAAATATGCAGAATATTCAGAATATACAGAATGTACAGCATATGCCAAATATGCCGAATGTACAGAGCGTACAGAATATACAGAGCGTACAGAATGTTCAGAGCATTCCCGTTGTTCACCCGAAACCCGTACGCAAGCCGAACACGGCTGGTATCATGCTTATAATCGGCGTGGTTTTCATAATTTTGGCAGGCGTTGTGTTCTCGTCGGCGGCTTGGCTTTACATGAACGACTGGCAGAGAACGGGAATTATTGCGGCGGCTGCGGCATTTTTCCTCGGCGTGAGCGTTTTTGCGCACAAGAAATTAAAGCTTGAAAACACGGGTCTTGCGTTTTATATGCTCGGTTCGACCTTTGCGGCGATAACCTTTGCGACCGCAGGCTATTTCGGTCTTTTCGGCGAGTGGCTGTCGACAGACGGCGGCGGAAGGTTTCTGCTTTTTTCGCTCCTATGTATTATAGTCGGCGGCTTTTCGTTCGGCGCAGTACGGCTTTACAAGCGTGTTTTCGCCGTGCATACTGCGCTTTACAGCTTGGCGCTCTCGGTAGTTTTTATAGCAGTCGAGTTTTTCGACACGGCGGCTTCATGGACGATGTTTTTAAATATCGTTTCGGCGGCTCTGCTGTTTGGCTTATTCAAAATAGGTCTGAACTTCGGCGAGATGTATGACAAGCCGATAAAAATATTCAGCTATGTCATCACAGGCATTTATGCGGCGGCGGCGGTTCCCTCGCTTATCGGAGATCTTGCAAGCGGCTGGAATGTCTGCGAATACATTACCGTTTTGCTGTGGCTTATTCAGCTTACCGCTTACGGAATTGTAAAAAAGAATTCAGCTCTGCTGTCCGTTCAGAGTATCCTTGCGGCGTTTATTTCGCTTGAAGTTTGCGTGACATTGCACGAAAATAAACTGCTTGAGATAAACGGCTCGGTTCTTCTCTTTGCGGCGATAATGCTCGTCCTCGGGCTTGGCTACAATATTTCGCCGAAACTTCGTACGCCCGTTTCGGACTTTGCGTTCCCGATAATGATATTCTTCTCCGCTTTCTTTTCAAGCGAGGACGGATATACAGCGGCGGTTTTTGCGATGCTTGCCGCTCTGACAGGAGTTATCTTCTTAACAAGACAGGGCGATAAAAACAGCGGTTATCTCTCGGCATTTAAGGTTGCCTGTCCTCTGTTTCTGCTTGCGTCAGGCTTCTTCCTTTCGTCGCTTATCGCAAACAGCGTGGTAAAATACGACGACGCTGTTCCTTACCGTGAGATAGACGTAATGACCCGCTCGATAGCGGTTCTGTTCGGATTTGCGATCTTTGCGGCGGTAAGGCTTGTGCCTAAATTCAAAAGCAGGATTTCCGAGGCTCTTATTATCGCATTTACCGTAAACGGCGCATTTTTCACAAACGGCTATGAAACGCTATATTCCGCTCTTGCGTCTGCAATTGCGCTTGTCGCTTTCGTAGAAATGCTGATCGCCGCCCTCGACAAAAAGGACGCTAAAAAGGCAAAGGTCTACACCTATCTTCTGTCCGCGCCCGTCATTCTTTCGGCGGTCTGCGGCGCAAACGCTCTTAAAAGCTATGCAGGAATTTCCGAATATCTCACCCAGATGCTCGTTTTCCTTATTTTCGGAACGGCTTTCACGGCGGTAAAGAGGATACGCACGACCGTTTCCGACTTCATTTTCCCGGCGGCGCTTGTAATAACCGCAATGTCGAACACCGGCAAGCCTTATATCTCGGCGCTCTGCCTTTTTAGCTCGGTAATTCTGCTTGCGGCGGCGGCATACACCTCGTCGGCTGAGAAAAATTCTGCCGTTAAGAATATTTCGGCGGCGCTGTCGGCGGCTGTTTTCGTTCCTGCCGCATATATAGGCTCGGACGTTCTCTCGGACAGCTTTGGGATAAGCGCAGGCTCGATGATACTTATTTTCACGGTTCTTATGACCTTTGCGGCGGCTGTCCTCGAGGTTTTCGCTTATTTCGGCGGCGGCAGGACGAACTATTCGCTGTACTGCTGCGCTTCGGCGAGCGTGCTGACTATCTGCTTCTGCGCAAACAGCGGCGGCTGCGGTATTGCAGAGCTTATTTCCGCTCTTCCTGTTTTCGCCGCAATTTATTTCCTTTCGACAAAACAGCGGCTTAACATTTGCGCAATTTTACCTGCGGCGGCGGTCTACGGCGTGTTTATAAGAACAGGCGAGGAGATATACGCACTTTCGGACAATTTAAGCTATGACGTGATAACCCTTATCGTCACCCTCTGCGCCTTTGCGCTGCTTTTCGCTGCGTCAAGACGTTTTTATTCCGACAGCTTTATTCTTTCGGCAAATTCGGCTAAAAAAGGCTTCGACTGCGCAGGTGCGGCAATGTTCTTCGCCCCCCTTTACCTTATGTCGCAGCTTTCGGGCGGCTCTGACGATATGTTCGGCTTTGCGGCGGCGGTCGGTCTTGCGCTTTCGTTTACAAATCTTGTAAGAAAGAAAAACTCAGCGGACGCAAACAGGATTTTTTCAACTCTCGCCTGCGGTTTCGGCTGTTTTGCGATTTTCGTTCAGCCGTTTTTCGAGATCGAAAACGACACGGTAAGAACAAAGATAGATCTTATTCCGCTGATACTTTTCGGCTTGTGCGTAAGATATATCTGGAGAGAAAAGAAAAAGTTCGCCGCCGATTTCTCGTTTATCATACACCTTTCGGCGCTTATTTTCCTGATTTTAGACGCACTTATAAATCAGTCGATGGCGAACACGCTGTTTGTGCTTATCACGGCGGCGGCGATACTCTTTATCTCGTTCTTTGCGAAAAATCTCCGCTGGTTCACGGCTTCGGCGGCGACGCTTGCAGGGCTTACGCTTTACATAACGAGGGATTACCTCGCCGAGATCGACTGGTGGATATATCTTCTTATCGTCGGCGTTCTTCTTATCTCGACTGCGGCGGTGAACGAATATCTTAAAACAAGGGGCGAAAGCCTTAGATCAAAGGCGGCAAAGGCAAAAAGCCGCTGGAAAAAACAGTAATAAAAAGGAGCATTTCTGACCGATGTCGCTTATTCTTACACTGATCTATATTTTCTCCGTTCTCGCAATGGGTTTCAGTATCTGCTGGCTTATGCTGAGGGCAACTCACGGCATGATGACCTATATGTTCATTGGCTGTCAGACGTCGATAATAATCTGGCTTATCTCGCTTATCATAGGTATTCAGGCGATAAGCCTAAAGCAGTTCGTTCTCGCCTATAACATAGGAAATTTCGGTATCTGCTTTATCGGAATGACGTGGCTTTTATTTTCGATATACTATATCGGAAGGCGGCCGCCCGAGTGGTTTGTCGCCCTGCTTACGCTTATCTCGATCTCGCTTTATGCCTGCGCTCTGACAAATGAAAAGCACCATCTTTACTATTCTCAGATGCGCTTTCACCGTGTTGAATATGCGCCGCTGTTTTATGTAAATCAGGTTTACATTTATATCTGCCTGCTTGTCGGAATTGCACTTATTTTCATGCACTGCCGCAGGTTTCCGAAGTTCTCACGTGGTCAGGCGGCGCTTATAATAATCGCTGCGGCTCTTCCCCTGCTGCTTAACCTGCTCACCCTTACGGGCATTATAAGGGTAGGCTTTTCGGTTGCGCCGACCTCGTTTGCGGTGTCGAGCGTGCTTGTGCTGCTTGCGACCTACCGCTACGGCTTTTTAGACGTCAACGAGGTCGCATTCGAGGACGCTTTCAACACTATCGAAGAGGGCGTTATCGTATTCAACAGGCGTGGTATCATGACCTATTTAAGCAAGGCGGCGGAGAGAATGCTCGGCGTTCATACAAAAATTTCCTTTTTAGAGCTTGTCGAGCATCTCGGCATACCTGAGGATTTTATGAGCTATGAGATCGAGCGCAACGAAAAGCGGTTTGTCCTTAAAAGATATTTTTACCGTGACGTAAAGGGAACGCCGATGGCTTCAACGCTTATCATTTCCGACATTACAAGATATTTCCTGCTTGTTGAACGAACCGCCGAGCTTGGGCGAACGGAGCAGAAGCTTGCCGTCGAGCAGGAGCGCAACCGTATAGCGCAGGAAGTTCACGACACGGTCGGACATTCGCTCACGATGATAAGCTCGCTTGCAAGGCTTTCGCAGGTCGAGCTTAAAGACAAAGAGGGCGGAAAGCTGGGCGAATATCTTGAACAGATCGAGTCGATCTCAAGAAGCGGACTTATGCAGCTTCGCTGTTCGGTAAACAATCTGCGAGACGACCGCTTTATGACGACCGCCGTGAGCGCAGTTAAAGCGCTTGCCGAAACGGTAATGGGGCTTGACGTTGAGCTTTGCGTTCAGGGCGAGGAGGACGAGCGTTTTTCTCACTGCATAAGACCCGTTTACGACAGCTGCCGTGAACTTATAACGAACTGTTTAAGATATTCCTCAGCCGACAGAATGGACATTATCATTAAGTTTTTAGACAGAAGCCTTGACCTTTACGTTATCGACAACGGCAAGGGGTGTGAGGAGATAAAGGAGGGCAACGGTCTGCGGGGAATAAGGGAGCGTATCGACAAGATCGACGGAACGGTAAAGTTCAGTTCGGGCGCAGACAACGGATTTACGACGGTTATTAAAATTCCGGTTCATGCACGAAACGAGTAATAAAAGGGCTGCCGCAGTAAAAAGCGGCAGCCTTGATTTTTTTGTTGAATTTATAGCAACTTCGACAGAAAATCCCTCAATCTTTCATTTTTCGGGTTTTCAAAAACCTGCTCCGGCGTTCCGTCCTCGGCGACAACGCCTTTGTCAATAAAGACTATCCTGCTTGCGACCTCGCGCGCAAAGCCCATTTCGTGTGTTACGCACACCATCGTTATTCCCGATGAAGCAAGCTCTTTCATAACGTCCAGAACCTCGCCGACCATTTCGGGATCGAGCGCAGAAGTCGGCTCGTCAAAGAGAATGACCTCGGGATTCATCGCAAGCGCACGGCAGATAGCGGCACGCTGCTTCTGTCCGCCCGAAAGCTGGCTCGGATAAACGTCAGCCTTGTCCTCAAGACCTACACGCTTTAAAAGCTCAAGCGCCTCCGCCTCGGCTTGCTCCTTGGGTGTCTTTTTCAGCTTTATCGGCGCAATGGTAAGATTTTCAAGTATCGTCAGATGCGGAAAAAGATTGAAGTGCTGGAAAACCATCATCATCTTTCGCCTTTGCTCGTCAATATCAGTTTCGGGCGAAGTAAGCTCCGTATCGTCAAGGAAGATCTTGCCGCCTGTCGGCTGTTCGAGCAGGTTAAGGCAGCGCAGGAAGGTCGATTTTCCGCAGCCCGAAGGCCCTAAGATAACGACCACCTCGCCCTTGTGAATGTCGATATTTATGCCGTTTAAAACGTCGAGTCCGCCGAAGGATTTCTTTAAGTCCTCAACGTGTATCATAACATTATCTTGCATCAGTTTTCAGTCTCCTTTCAAGCTTTCCGACAAGCATAGACAAGAACATTACTATTATAAGGTAGATAAGCGCAACTGCGATAAGCGGCATGAATGCATCGTAGGTTCGGCTTCTGATAAGGTCGCCGCCTCTTGTAAGATCTCTTATGCCGATATATCCCGAAATTGCCGTTTCCTTTAACAGCACGATAAATTCGTTGCCGAGCGCAGGAAGAATGTTCCTTACAGCCTGCGGAAGAATGAAATACCACATTGTCTTTACATAGTTAAAGCCAAGGCTGCGTCCTGCCTCAAACTGTCCCGGGTCGATAGAGGAAATACCCGAGCGGACTATCTCTGCGATATAAGCCGACGAGTTAAGACCGAATGCGATAGTCGCAACAAGCACGGCGTCGATATTTGTGCTTGCGAACACGACGTAGTAAATGATAAGCAGCTGTATCATCGCCGGAGTTCCTCTGATTATCGTTATGTAAAGCTTTGCGATAAGATTTAATACTTTAAGCTTTCCCGTCTTGTCGCAGGAAAAGCGCACGATAGCGAGGATAAAGCCGAGCGCAACGCCGATTATTACCGCAAAGAAGCTGATACGAAGCGTTGTTAAAAGACCTTTTGCGATATACTGCCAGCGGTTGTCGTCCAAAAAGTTCGATTTGAATTTTTCCTTTGAGATAAATCCTGCGGCGGCGCTCTTTCCGTTTCTTACAATAATTACCTGCTTTGCGGTGGTGTAGGAGTCGGAAAAGTCAACGTTTTTGAGTCTGTCCTCAGTAACGGTCATACCTGCAACGCCTATATCAGCCTTGCCCGACTGAACGGCTGTAATGATGGAATCAAATTCCATATCGGAAATTTCAAGCTCCATTCCGAGAATATCGCAGACAGCTGTCGCCATATCGACGTCGATACCGACTATCTCGCCGTTTTGAACATATTCGTAAGGCTCAAAAGCGGCGTTTGTCGCCATTGTAAGCGTACCGTTTGAGCGGTCGACATTTTCGGGCGAAACGTAAGGAGATTTTCCTGCGTCCTCGCCGATATAGTTTGAAATAATGCTGTCGAGCGTGCCGTCCTCTTTAAGCTGTCTTAACGCCATATTTATCGAGTCGCGAAGCGCCCTGTTTTCCTTTGCGATACAGATAGCGTAATCCTCAACGACAAATTCCTCTTCGAGTATCGACAGGTCGCTGTTTAAGTCAACGAATTTTTTCGCAGGCTCGTTGTCGATGATAACGCAGTCGACCTTGCCCTGCTTTAGCGCCATAATTGCGTCAGCGCCCTTGTTGTACTGCTTGATGGTCGAGCCTTCCTCGGTATAGTCGCTTGCGTAAATATCTCCGGTAGTTCCTATCTGCGTTCCGATCGTCTTTCCGGGAAGATCGTCGGCGGACTTAACATCAGAAGCCTTCGAGCCTGCGCCGCAGCCGCAGAGGGACAGCGTAAAGAAAATTGCGGCGAGCAAAAGCGTCAGATGCATTTTACTGTAAAATTTCTTCATCTTTTTTCTCCTTGCATAGATTTTGTGGGTAAAAGATCACATTTTAAATTATAAACCATTTTAAGCGAATAAACAAGGCTTTTTTGCAAAAAAATATGCAAAATCGAAATTTTAAAAAATTCTTAACGATATGTCATATTTTTTATTTTAAAAGCATAAAATTTAGATACGCAAAAATTCAAGCTTTAGTCCGGAGGCGATAGTATCATGTTTGAGCTTCTTATGAAAATATTATCGGAGCATTTTCTGCTTTTCGCTCTGCATTTCGAGGGCGCAAGGCTTTCGGGAGGTTTTCCGCAGCCGCTTACGGCGAAGCAGGAGCGGGAATGTTTCGAGCTTATGTCAAAGGGCGACAAGGCTGCGAGGGAAAGGCTTATAAGCCACAATCTGCGGCTTGTTGCGCATATCGTGAAAAAATACGGCTGTCCGCCGTCCGACATAGACGACCTTATCTCGATAGGAACGATAGGGCTAATCAAAGCGGTAGAGTCGTTCGACTACACGAAAGGGTGCAGGTTTGCGACTTATGGGAGCAGGTGTGTGGAAAATGAAGTCCTTATGTACTTCCGCTCAGCAAAAAAGCTTTCAAACGAGGTACATTTTGACGAGCCTGTTGACGTCGACAAAAACGGGAACTGCCTTACGCTTTGCGACATAATCGCCGACGACGATATGCCCGTTGCGGAGAAATGCGGACTAAACTGCGACCTGCGGCGGCTTCGGGAGAGCATTTCGACTGCGCTTGACGAGCGTGAGAGGGAGATAATCTCGCTGCGCTACGGTCTTGACAATGCGCCGCCGATGACTCAGAGAGACGTGGCGAAAAGGCTGGGGATATCGAGGTCGTATGTCTCCCGCCTTGAAAAAAAGGCGATAGAAAAGCTGCGTGAGACGTTTTGAAATAACAAAAAAGTGCGGCAAAAAACCGCACCCTTATACATTCTCAACATTTCTTATGTAATGAAAAAGATACTGCTGCGCAATACCCTCAAAGCCCTTGATACAGTCGGGCAGACCGTTCGGATACCACCTTTCAAGCACACGCTTTACCCATACGTCCTTTGGGAAAGCGTCGAGCTTGTACATTCCGAAAAGCATAGTGCAGTCGGCAACTTTAGGTCCGACGCCCTTTATTTTCATAAGCTCTGCGGCAGCCTGTTCGGTCGGCATTTGCTTTATTTCTTCAAGCGATAAATCGCCGCCGTTTATTTTCTCCGCTGCGTCGACTAAATATTTCGCACGGAAGCCCGAACGCAGAAAACCGAGCGTTTCGGGCGTTTCGCCTTTCATCTGCACGGCTGACGGATAACCGCCGTAATGCTCGCAAAGCCTGCTTATAATGCCCTTTATCCTCGGAATGTTGTTGTTCTGCGAAATGATAAACGAGCTTAAAGCCTCCCATGCGTCCTGCTTTAAAATGCGAATCCCTCCTGCGAAAGCACACGCTTTCGACAGCGTTTCGTCCTCGCTAAACCTTGCTTTAAGACTGCCGTAATCGGTGTCAAGGTCGAAATAATTTTGCCAGATGTCAAGCAGCTGCGATTCGGTCGTGCCATGAAGACGGAAGGTAAAGTCGCCCTTGTCGACAACGCTTATCCTAAGCGGCAGATTTAAAAATGCGCCAAAGTATTCGCTTCCGTCGGCATTTGCTTTTGCCCAGCGAAAAGCCTGACCGCAGTCGAGCGTTTCATTAAGGTCGAAATCGGGCTGCTTGATAATAATATCCGAACCATTAACGCTGTAATCCGTCATTTGTAAACGCCCTCCGAATACTTGTCCTGAACTGCCTTTATCTCGCCAAAATGCTCCTTGAACGCTTCGACAACAACGGGGTCGAAATGCTCGCCGCTTTCGTTAACGATTATGTCGTAAGCCTGAGAGCTGTACCACGCTTTTTTATATGAACGGTTGCTCGTCAGTGCGTCGTAAACGTCCGCAACGGCGGTTATCCTTGCGTAAAGGTCAATCTCCTCGCCTTTCATTTTAAGATAGCCGTTTCCGTTCCACCATTCATGGTGCTGCTGGGCGATGACCCTCGCAACGCTCATTATCTCGCCGGGAGCGTTGTGGAGAAGATTTTCGCCGATGTTGACGTGGCTTTTCATTATCTCAAATTCCTCGTCGGTAAGCCTGCCGCGCTTTTCGAGAATTTCGGGCGGAATAAGAAGCTTTCCGATATCGTGCATCATCGAGGCGATTCTTATATTCTCGACCTCGTTTCTCGGCAGACCGAGAGCCTGCGCTAAAATACGGCTGTACTCCGAAACGCGCTTGATATGCTGTCCTGTCTGACCCGACTTCGCTTCGGTTATCTCGGCGAACGCAAGCGTTACCTGTTCCTGAGATTCAAGCGACTCCTTTGTAAGAGCCTCTATCCTCGTGCTTTCCTCAATATGCCTGAAAAGTATGTTATATGCAAGCTGAGAACCGGCGTAAAGGATAACGGCGAAAAGCAGGATAATTATGTAATAAACCATATCGAGATAGCCGTTCTGTTCGAGCATTATCTCAAAGCCGAGCAGGAGCAGCAGGAGAATGAAGTTTATTACGGGAAGGGTGTTTATCTGTAAAAGCAGCTTTGAGTTTTCATATCTGCGCATAAACTGTATCTTGTCCGCCGAGGGCAGATAGAAAATAATAAGCATTATGATAAAGCAGCCCGACGAAATAAGACTTGAAGCGGTCGGGTTTATCCTGTTTATAGGAAGTGTGATAAGCGTGCTTGCAACGTACATATAAAGCACCGCCATATAAATGAAAATGCCAAGCCTTTTCGAGCAGCCGACAATGTGGCAGTACATTCTTACCGTCAGCATAAGCACGGGTACGCCGATCATTGCCGAAAACATAAGCATAAGAAGCAGAATGTCGTTTGATGCGCCGTAGCTCTCGGTTTCGATCTGAAGTCCCCGTTCGGCAGAAAGCGTCGGGACGATCGTGTTGTCGCCGCTGTATTCCATGATACCCATTCCGACAAGGAAAGCGCTGAGTATCGTTTCGACAATAAGAATAGAGATTATAAGTATGATGAAAAGACCGATAGGCGAAACGAGGATAAGCTTAAACTGCTTTTTCCTGCGAAGTCTGCGGCTTTTCTTATCGTTTTCGGGAAATTCCTTTGAAAGAAAGATCATGTCGTTTAGGAACAGAAAGATAACCGCAGGTATCATCATGTTGATGATGCCCGTTATGCTGCTTATAAACAATTCCATCTGCTTCACCTGCGCTTTCTCAAAAGAAATCTATATGTAATATTTTAACATACTTTTGCGGATTTGTCCAGTATTTTTTGTGGTTTTTTATAATAAATTTAAAAATTTAAAAACGGCGAAATCTTTAAAGAACTCGCCGTTTAATACCATTTCGTTCATATCAGCCGCTTCATGCAGGTGATATTGTTATACTTCGCTACCGAGTCGAGATAGGAGATAACAATTCCCGTCGCAGTCGATTCCGCATGAACTACCTTGCCGTCGCCGATATACATTGCAACGTGATATATCGAAGAATAGGTCGAGCCGCCGAAGAAAACAAGGTCTCCCGGCTGAAGCTCGCTCCTTGAAACGCTCGTTCCGTAGCCTGCCTGCGCCGAAGCAAGATGCGGCAGCGAAATTCCTATCTGCGCATAGGAGAGCATTACAAGTCCCGAACAGTCGGTTGCGGCGAACTGGTTTCCGCCCCAGACATATCTTCCGCCGACCATGCTCTTGGCGTAATTTACCACAATGCTTATCTTTTCGTCCCTGTCGCTTACAGGCGGCTCAGGGTCGGGATCGGGAGCAGGAGTCGTGGTCTGCTTTGTGGTGGTCTTTTTTGGAGTGGTGGTCGTGGGAGCTGTCGTTGTCGGCGGCTGCGTTTCGGGTTCGGTCGTTTCGGGCGGCTGGGTGGTGGTTTTTTTTGTGGTGGTAGTCTTTTCCTCCGAGCTGTCGGGAGAAGAGCTGTCCTTTTTCGTGGTAGTCGTCTTTTTCGTTTCCGAAGAATCGTCGTCGGGCGGTTCGGTCTGCGGCTCGGTCGTGGTCGGAGCAGGTGTTGTCGTAGTCTGCGCCGCCTGAGATACCTTGTCGTATTCGTCCGAAAGCAAGTCAAGCTCGTCAAGATAACCGCTCATATCGCCCTTTAAAGCGTCGATGCTGTCGCCGTATTCCTGCTTTAGTTTAAGCAGCTGCGACTGTTCCTCTGCAAGACTTTTCTGCTGCGCCGCATATTCCGCACTTTTCTCTTTAAGGCTCTCGCTCTGCTTTTCAAGGTCTGACTGATACTTTTCAATCTTCGCCTTTTCAGCAAGCAGGCTGTCGATAAGCTCGTTGTCGTGCTGCGCCACACGCTTTACAAGCTCCGCCCTCATAAGAATATCGTAAAAGCTCTCGGCGTTTATAAGCACCTCGGAATAGCTGTCGTTTCCTGCGATATACATTGCACGCAGCCGCCCTTTGAATTCCTCGATACCCTTTTTTATATCCTCCTCGCTCTGTTCAAGCTCGTAACGTGTGGCTCTCATTTTATCGTCAAGCTCGCACATTTCGTCCTCGAGCGCAAGCGACTTTTCCGCCGTCTTTTTTATCTTTTTCTGAATGACGAGCGCCTTTTCGTTAACGGCGTCAAGCTTTTCCTGCTTGCCGTTTATATCGCTGTCTGCGGCGGCTATTTTTTCATCAAGCTCTTTCTTTTTCTTTTCAAGCTCTTTAAGCTGTCTGTCAAGCTCGGCGTTTTCGTCCGTTTCATCAGCCGAAACTGAAATCACCGCTCCGCCGTTTTTTTCGCCCTTAAATCCCGTATCTGCAAAAAGGCAAGCGGACATAATAAGCGCAAGACTCGCCGCAAGCAGCTTTTTCATTATGTACCTTGGTTTCATTGTTATCATTCCTTTTGTCTTTGCGTTTTGCTGTAACTCTTTTGTAATTTATATTAATATTAAGTATACTCCAATTAATGATGTTTGTCAATAGCAAAATTTGCCGTTTTATTGAGCCTTTTTCCGAAATAAAAAGAGCCGCCGTGATTTTTTACATTTACGGCGGTTCTTTATTGCTTAAAAAACTTTTACTTATTTTACTTTTAGTTTCTGACTTTCTTTTTAGATATCACCATCACCGCAGTGAACAGCGCAAGTGCGAAAAGCGCTTCTATTCCGATACATTTAAGCGCGCCGCTTGCCCTGAAAACCTCGCCGCCTACGCTCCAGATGGTGTTGTTCGCCTTGACATACCAGAAAGCAGGTAAGAATTTTGCAGCCGCAAGAACGCCGCTTCCTAAAATTTCCTGCGGTACGAAAACGCCGCAGAGAAAGCTCATTCCGAGGCTCAGCACGTTCGATATCATGCTTATTGTCTGTTCGCTGAGGTCAAACTGCGAAACGAGAAGAGTAACGCCTGCGGAAATAAGTATCATCACAAGGCTGTTTAACAGGCTGAGTGCGCCGTTTTTTGTAAACAGCTGACTTGTACATTTTACCGATTCGAGAATGAAAAACGCTAACCAGACCGCCGCTACGATAACGAACGCTCCGAGAATCTTCTGAGCCGTTATCGACGTGTTTTTAAGCGACGAGCAGTTCATTCTGTTTTTTAGATCCTTTTTGTTCAGCTTGATAAGCACGGGCGAAAGTCCTGCTATAAGCATTGCCGGGAAAACGTATGCTAAATACTGGCAGTAGCTTGCAATAAAGAAATTTCCGCCCTTCTTTTCGCCGAAACTTTCGACCTTTACCTCTACCGACTCCTTTGAAACCTCGTTTGCCTTTTTGCAGGCTGTTTCGGGATCGTCGCCGCCCGTTATGAAAATATTGACAGACGAGATATACTGATCGAGCTGGCTCTCAAAAAACGAGCTTTGATATGTTCCGGGATTAGTTTTAAGCGTAAACAGCTTATCGGTCTCACCCTTTCCGAGCCTTTCGGAAAAGCCCTCCTTAACGGTTATATAGCCGTCTATCTCACGATAGAAAAGAGCGTCCTGTACAGCGTCGTCGTCGTTTTTCACCTTTACGATATTGTGTTTTTTGGAAATGAATTCTGAAAGCGCCCTGCTTGCAGGGGTTTTGTCGAGGTCGACGATGCAGATATCGAGCTTTGAATCCTCAAAATCCGTCTTGTTCGCCGAATCGCTCGACATGATAACCGAAATGATAAGGAATACGACAAAATATATCATCATTGAAGGCAGCTTATTTTTTGCAACCTTCATAAACGTTTTAAAGACTTGCATATTTCTGCCTCCTTGTCATCAGAAATCCGAGCAGCGTAAGAACCGCCGTCATGACCGCCATTGTGATAAGATAGCTGTAAAGGCGGTCGTTTGTTGAATAAATGTTAAGTGCGCAGTAGCTCTGGGAGATAAGCACCGCAGGGTTTATCCTGTTGAACCAGGGAGCAAACTTTTCAACCACCTGCTTCATCGTACCGACCATAAGTCCGCTGCAGAAGCAGCAGAACATTGTGACCGCAAGTGTGATACCCGTTTTTACGCCCTCGCTGCCCTTTCCTATCGAGCCGACAAAGAAGCCGAGGCTTGTTCCGAGAAGCGAACCCATTGCGGTTATTCCGATTATCGCAGGAATATTGTCACCGAAATCGACCTTTAAAACGAGTATGAAATACGCAAGCGCCGCCATGTTGACAATAATGCTTACAAGTCCGATAGCGAAAAGGCTTGCGGTTATCGTTGTGAGTCGGCTTACGGGAGAAACGCATCTTCTTGCGCCTATGTCCGAAAGGTTGCCCTGAATTCCCGTCATTATCGAAAGTCCCGAAAGCGAGCAGTAGAGCGCCGCCATTGCCATCAGATTGTAAAAATACTGAATGAAGTTGTCGTTGGTGCTTTCGCTGCTTTCGTTTTCAAAGGAATGAATTTCCTTTGACATTGCCGCCGTTACCGATTCAAGTTTAGTCGGGTCGGTCTTTACCGTGTCGATTATTATCGCCTCGTTTATCTTATAGCGGTCGAGGAAATATTTGATAATTGTCGACTTTACGCCCTCCTCTTTAACAGTGAGAGAAAGCTCGCCGTTTTCATAGATAACTCCCGAAACGTCGTCATTTTCGAGCATTTCGAGCGCCTTTTTTTCGTCGGTGCGCTTTACTGTAAAAAGCCTGTCTTCGCCCTCCGACACCTGTTTGAGCGTGCTGTCGAATATCTCGTTTTTCTCAGACGTAACTACCGCAACGTCAATTGCCGAAAACTTTTCGCTTTTTTCAAAAATGCTTGAAAAGGCTATGTTAAAGAATGTTCCGAGGATTATCGGAAAAGCGAGAAGCCAGAACATTCCGGCTTTGTTTCTGATATTTGTAAGCACGGTGTATTTGAAAATATGAAAAAACATTACAGATCATGCCTTTCGTTTTAATCTTATTGATCTCTTAAATTCTTGCCGGTTATTTCAAGGAACACGTCGTTAAGCGTCGGCTTTTCGGAATAAACTCTGCCGAACGAAATATCGTTTTCCTGAAGTACTGTCAGCACACGAATAAGATTATGCTTTCCGCCCGAGCATTTAACGATAATTTTTTCATCGTCCGAGCTTACCTCGTAAATATGCGGAAGCGCTCTTATCTTCTCAAGAAGCTCTTCCTTTGCGCCCGTTACTTCAACGGTAAGCGTTTCGGTATTCTTCATCTGCTTTTTAAGCTGATCCTTTGTTCCCAAGGCTATCTGTCTGCCCTTATCCATAATGCATATCCTTGTGCAGATCTGCTCGACCTCTTCCATATAATGAGAGGTATAAATTACCGTTGCGCCCTGACGGTTAAGCTCCTCAATACCCTCAAGAATCTTGTTTCTGCTCTGGGGGTCGACGGCGACGGTCGGCTCGTCTAAGATTATAAGTTTAGGCTTATGTGCGATACCGCAGGCGATATTAAGGCGGCGAAGCAGTCCGCCCGACAGCTTTTTCGGGTGGAATTTAACAAACTCACGCAGACCGACGAAATCTATCGCCTCCTCGACATACTGTTTGCGGAGCTTTTTATCCTTAATATAAAGACCGCAGAAAAAGTCGATATTTTCATAAACGGTAAGCTCGTCAAAAACGGCTACATTCTGCATGATAACGCCGATCTGCTTTTTCACCTCGTAATTATCGGGTGACATTGGCTGTCCGAAAAGCTCGATCGTGCCTTTATCGTAGGTGAGCAGCGACAGCAGGCAGTTTATGGTAGTAGTTTTTCCTGAGCCGTTAGGTCCTAAAAGTCCGAACACCTCGCCCTCGTTTATTTCAAGAGAGAAGTGGTCGAGAGCAACAAGCTCGTCATAACGTTTTACAAGATTTTCAATTTTTACAACAGGCGGCATAATTATCTGTCCTTTCGCAAGTTTAGTATTGATTACAATATTATTATACAGTTCTTTGCGCATTTTCGCAAGTGCAAAATGTCATTACTTTGGGTATTACATTTGTCATAAAAAAAGACCCCACAAAAATATGGGGTCTGAACTGTTAGAAATTTACTTTTTCTTCTTTGCAACAATTATAGCTGCGACTGCAATAACAACAACGCCTGCGCCTATTCCGATAAAGATCGGCAGCTTTGAGCCTTCCTCTTCGTCCTTCTTATCCTCAGTTTTTTCTTCAGCCTTTTCCTCGGCTTTTGAAGCCTCAGCGTCAGCCTCGCCCTCGGCGGCAGGCTCTTCGGCAGCCGATTCCTCGACAGGCTCTTCCTCCTCAACGGGATCGTTTTCTACCGAGCCGTTTCCGAAAACCTTTTCGATCTTTTCGTCGTGGTAATCCTCGATCTTATCGGTCTCAAGACCGCTTATCGTGAATTTAACGGTGATCGGGTCGGTCGTTCTCCACGGGGAGTCGTCCATTTCGGGTGTCGTATCGGCATGAACGCCATAGGGATTTTTTATCTTCATGACCGTGCCTAAGGTCGATTCCTCATACTCAGGCTGAGTATTGAATGTATATGTAACTCCGTCAAATGTACATTCGTCAAGTGTTATGATAATATGCTCCATATCGGGATTATCGACGAGGTCAAGCGTAAACTCAACGCCGAAGTTTCCGACAAGCACATAGTCGATATAATCAGCAGGGGGGATATAGCCCGACATATCGACCTCATACTGACCGTTGCCGGTGATATAAACGTCGTGATGAGTACAGGAAATAACGTTCTGCTCGAACTCGTCAAGCGGTTCGGTATCGAGCGTATTGCGGTGATCCCACTGATCCATTATCATCCAGACGATACCTGCTCTTGCGTAAACGCCCTCGGGAAGCTGTTCGGTTTCCTCAGCCGAAGCTGTGAACGCGGACGCCGAAAGAGCGAAAGCGGCGGCGCTTGCGGCGCTTATAATTCTTTTTGACATTGACAGTTTCATAAATATCCTCCTGAAAATTTCATTTTTTATCAGACGGCAAAAAGCCGCTTAATGTAATTATATATTAAATTATAAAAATATTCAATTAACAAACCACACAAATTCTATTGCAAAAAGTCAACACAATAAACAAAAAAGCCGACGCAGCGAAACTGCGTCAGCTTATAATGCGTGGGCCATCGGGGACTCGAACCCAGGACCGTCCGGTTATGAGCCGGGAGCTCTGACCAACTGAGCTAATGGCCCG
>JBJERC010000061.1:0-36641 GCA_051882075.1 Oscillospiraceae bacterium
TCTTCCTCGGAATACTCTTCGTCAGCATACTCTTCTTCCGCATACTCCGCTTCGCCGTTATATTCCTCCTCGGGATAATCGCCGTCATCGGCAGAAACCTCTGCGCCGAGCTTGCTGTAAAGCTCGTCCTTTGAATATACTATCGTCTTTTCGTCGACAACATATCCGTTATCCTCCTCTGCCGATTCGGCAGCGGCGGTTTCTTCAACTTCTTCTTCCTGCGATGAAAGCTCGATATCGTTTCCGTTTTCATCTATAAGAAGCTTGTGACAGAATTTGCAGATAATAGCCTCATCTGATATTTCTTTGCCGCAAAACGGGCAGGCTCTTGTTTTCAAAATTACCATTCCTTTCCTTTTCGTATCTGCACGGCAGCTTATTTTAAGCGTTTTGCCGTGACAGTATATTTTCCCTAATTATAATAATATCACATTTCAAAGCAAAATGCAACCTGTTTTTTTAAAAATCATCATTTTATCACTTTAGGAAAATTTTTTCACCGACTTTTTGGCATTAAAGCACAACGCATAAAGCCGATTTTCGCCGTCGGCTTACAGCAAAACCTCGGAAAAGAGAGCGTTTTCCCATAAAAGACAGCGGTGCGCCGAGTTGTTTTTAGGTATCGACACCGAGCCGGGATTTATACAGCGTATACGCTTTCCGTCCGCCTCTTCGAAATGGTCGTCGGGGATATGGGTGTGACCGTAGAGGAAAATATCCCCGTCAGACAGCGGCGGCAGCTTTTGCGGTGAGAAAACATGACCGTGCGAAGCGAAGATCCTCTGTCCGAAATCGCAGATAAGCGCGCTGTCGGAAAGGATCGGAAAATCAAGCACCATCTGGTCTACCTCGGTATCGCAGTTGCCACGAACACAGATCAGCTTATCCTTTATCTCATTAAGCATCGGTATCACCGCCTTTGGCGCATAACCGTCGGGGAGATCGTTTCTCGGTCCGTGATAGAGTATGTCGCCCAGCAGGATAAGCCTGTCGGCATTTGCCTCTGAAAACTTGTCAAGCAGTCTTTCGCACCAGACCGCCGACCCGTGAATATCCGACGCTATCATGTATTTCATTATAATACTTCCCCCAAAATTTTAGTTATCTTACTATTTTATTGGCGAACTCTTTTTTAAGCTCGTTGTAGAGCGTAAGTCCACGCTGCTTTTTAAAGCGTTTTATCATGCTAAGATACAGCTCGTGAGTGTTGGCGCTGCTTTTGATTATCTCAACAGCGTCTGAAAGCTCGCTTTCGTTAAGCCTTCCGCCGAGCATTTCACGGTATTTTTCGACAAGCGGATCGTCCGCCGTGCTGCGCTCGTCCGTCTTTGTTTCAGGCGGCTTCTGCGGCTGCTCCTCGCTTTTCTTCTTTGCCGGCGAAGGCTTTTTCACATTCGCATCACCGCCGATAAACGCAAGGAATTCGTCCTTTACAATCGAAAAAAGCTCGCCGCCCCGCTGTTCTCCAAAACGCTGCTTTAAGCAGTCAGAAAGCTGTCCCTCGTCCGCCGACTGGTTTATCATAGCAACGACTCCCGAAAAATCGTCCGAGCTTGCATTGCCGTCAAGCAGCGTATGAAGCCGCTTTTTCATCGCCGTGTCGACCTTTTTCGGCAACGGTGCTTTTTCTGTATTTTTTACAGGCTTCTTTGCGTTAAATTCGGGCTTTACCTTTTTATATACCGCACTGCCCTTTTTCTGACCGTATACCTTTATAAGTCCGAGATAAAGCTGCTGGAGCGAATCGGAACGCTCCATAAGCTTAGCGACCGCCGCCTGCTCGTCCTCTTTCGGCTTTGCTGAAGGCTGCGGCTTTGGCTGTTCTTTTTCCTCTTTGATTTTATCTTTATCCAGCGAATACGCCTGCGATTCGGTCTGCTTTGGCTCGTCCTTGTCGTCCTGCACTGCAAGCGGCTGCTCCGCCTTTTCGCCCTCACAGCTTTGCTCGCCGTTTTCTATCTCAAACAGAATATCGTTAATAACCTGAACGTCCTCATCACCGCCCGACTCTCTGAACCTGTCTATCATCTGTTCGGGGATAATGAACTGCGGCTTTTCAGGCTCGGCGTCCTTAGAAATATCGGCGGATACCGTAAGCTCGCCCTCCTCCTGCTCGGCGTAGTCGTTATCCATAAAGGTTATCATGTCCTTTTCAAGCTCTATGCGGACTTCTTCCCTTTCGTTATCCGCCGAAAGAGGCTTCTTTCTCTTTGCGTACTCAACAGCGGCGTCGATATTGACCGTTCTGTAAACGACGCACTCCGACCTTTTGTCAAAGGTGTCGTTCCAGAAATCGTGAAGCCTGTCGAAGCCCTTGTCGTTTGAGATTATGAAAATGTGCGTGTTCTCGCCCTTTGCGACGATATAGCCGAGAAGAGTCGAAAGCTGAAAATCAAGCGCATTCTTTCCGCCGACCCTTACCTTCATGTATTCTATTTCCGCTTTTGCCCTCATAACTGCGCAGTGCATATCGAAGGTTATCGTGTCGCTGTTCTCGCTGTAAAAAATAACTACCTTTTCGTCTTCTCCGAGCCTTTCTATTCCCGCAAGTCCTTTGGATTTTACGTTTTCAAAATCTACAAGATATGTTTTCATAAATCGGTTCCTTTCATGCCGTTTTTGCTTTATTTTTACGCAAATAAGAGATAACGCTTATCGCAAGTATGACCGCCGCCGCTGCACCGCCTGCCGCATAAAGCCTTACTACCTTCATTCTTTCCTCACGCCGCTTTGCAAGCTCCTGCTCCTTTGCAAGCCTTCTGCGATATTCCGCCTCAGCCGACGGACTGTAATACGTATACGTTTTTTCGCAGATAAGCGGCTGAATGGTCTTTGCAATAAGCGAATGACCGTCGGCGTTCGGGTGAATGTCCATACTTTTTATATTAGTAAGCTCCTTGCAGCCGCCCTCGAACACCGAAGCGATGTCCGCAAGAGTATAACCGCATTCGTCGGCGCTGTTTACAATTATCTCGTTGAGCTTTCCTATCTTATCAAGCGCAAGATTAGCGAGCGGCGTAATAAAATGATCCTCGAACGGATTGTAAAGCGTCTGAACGAACAGCTGAAAATCCTCGCTTTCGTTTCTGTCATATATCTCGCCGACAATCTGAGGCAGGTTTTCGCTGAATTTGACAAGACGCTCGTCAAGCAGCTCGTCAAGCGCAAAAAGCTCGTCGACCATCTCCGAAAAGCTGTTGTCGTCGTAGAAAATATCTATAAGCGGCAGCAGCAGATCGTTTCCGCCGATAGAAAGAACAAGTGCGTCGGCATTTTTAAGCTGCTCGTCAAACACGCCCTCTTTCAACCTTTTGAGCAGCCCTTTAGAAGTTAAACCGTCGATCGCAACGTTTACCGAAGAAAACTCCGCCTCCTCCGGCAGCGCAGAGTCGAAAACCTCCGAAAGTATATTTGCGTATGAAGCGCACTGTCCCTTGTTGTCGGGAGAATATCCGTCAAGTCCGTAGCCTGCCGCTATCGAATCTCCCATAAAAACTATATGCGGCGGCGAATTTACCTCGATGTTAAAATCGGGAACGCTTTCGGCATAAACCGCCCCGGAGAGCGTTGTAGCACCGCCGAGCAGACAGAATACCGCGCACAAGACGGCGGCTGCCGCTTTTTTCAGCTTAAATAATTTTCCCATCCTATCCCCCTGTACATACGATATTAAAAATAAAAACAACTATCCATTATATATAATACTATATTAATCAGCCGTTGTCAATATGCGAAAACGTTTAGGCGGACGGCAAATGTCTTATTATACAATAAACGGGCGTATGATTTGTGCAATCTGTTTAATAAGTTACAATTTAGTAACAGATATTACTGCACGGCTACAAACTTTTTTCAATTCCCTTTACTTTTGCCTTTGCTTCATGGTATACTAAGTAATCATAAGGAAAGGAAAGTATTATGCTTATGAAAATAATGACCAAAAGAACGCTCAGCTTTGTGTTATCAGCGGTTATGTTCGTTTCGGCGGTCTTGTTTTTCCTGCCGATAAACAGCAGCGCCGATAATAGCTGCCCTGCGCCCGTGCTTTCGGAATATGCGGTGTTCGGCAACAGGATCTCTCTTTCGATTGACAATGCGGACGAATATTCCTCCTCGCAGCTGTTCGATATTTATGTAAGCGGCAGACTTATCAAAACGATAAAGCTGCCCTCAAGCGCAAAGATCAATCTTTACGACAACGGCAGATATTTCAAGCCGAATACGAATTACACGATAGCTGTCGAGCCTAAGGGCGGTGCGGCTTCGTCGATAAAAGTTAGAACGGAAAGCCTGACCTATTATCTTATTGCAAAGGACACGCCGATTTACAAGCTCTCAAACGGAAAAATGAAAAAGAAAACGACCGCCGCCGCAAAGAATTACGCTGTCGGCGAGCTTTGCACCGATAACGGAAAAGCGATCGCAGGGCTGTCGGTAAAAAGCTGCACGGGAAGCTATGTTAAGCTTACGAGCGGCGATCACATGGGCTATTATGTAAAATGCGCCGATACTTCCCGTGCAAGAAGAGTTACGGCGCAGCGTTATATCGTTTCGCAGTACGGAAAATCAATGCACGGCGGACGCTACGCTTCGGGCTGCGCAAGCTACCGTTACACCGACTGTTCGGGGCTTACGATGCAGTGCTACGACCTTATCGGAATGAACATAACCCACAGCGTTTATTTACAGGCACAGATGGGCAAAAGGGTGAGCCTTAACAATATGCAGCCCGGCGACCTTATAATCTTAAACTACCGCTCGCACGTTGCAATGTATATAGGAAACGGCAAAATGGTTCACGCAATGAACTACTATGACGGTATTCAGGTACAGCCTATCTCGAAGCTGCAATACTACCACGTCGACACGGTAAGACGGCTTATCTACTGACCCGATAACCGATAACACAAAAAAGCAAAACGACTGTATCGCAAAAGCTGCGGTACGGTCGTTTTTTCATAAAAATACGGCTGCCGAAAACCGACAGCCGCACTGCGTTTATTTAATTTTCAAATTAGCAAATACCCTGCCACTTCATAGCGTCGCAAACCTTGAGGAAGCCTGCAATGTTAGCGCCTGCAACGAGGTCGCCTTCCTTGCCGTATTCCTTAGCTGCGTTGTAGCTGTTGTGGAAGATGTTCTCCATGATGCCCTTGAGCTTAGCGTCAACCTCTTCAAATGTCCAGCTGAGTCTTTCGCTGTTCTGGCTCATTTCGAGAGCTGATGTAGCAACGCCGCCTGCGTTTGCAGCCTTTGCAGGTCCAAAGAGAACGCCTGCGTTCTGGAATGCTGCGATAGCTTCGGGTGTCGAAGGCATATTAGCGCCCTCTGCAACTGCCATTACGCCGTTAGCAACAAGGATCTTAGCCGACTCTTCGTCGATCTCGTTCTGTGTTGCGCAGGGAAGAGCGATGTCGCACTTGATAGTCCAGATGCCCTTGCAGCCTTCTGTGTAAGTAGCGCCCTCAACTCTGTTGCAGTATTCCTTGATTCTTCCTCTTTCAACTTCCTTGATCTGCTTAACAACGTCAAGCTTGATTCCGTTAGGATCGTAGATGTAGCCGTTTGAGTCGGAAAGTGCAACTACCTTGCCGCCGAGCTGTGTAGCCTTTTCGGTAGCGTAGATAGCAACGTTGCCCGAACCCGAGATAACAACAGTCTTGCCCTCGAAGCTGTCGTTCTTCATACACTTGAGCATTTCAGCGGTGTAGTAGCAAAGACCGTAGCCTGTAGCCTCAGTTCTTGCGAGCGAGCCGCCGTATGAAAGTCCCTTACCTGTAAGAACGCCGACAAACTCGTTGCGGATTCTCTTGTACTGACCGAACATATAGCCGACTTCTCTTGCGCCTGTTCCGATATCGCCTGCGGGAACGTCTGTGTCAGCGCCGATGTGCTTGCAAAGCTCTGTCATGAAGCTCTGGCAGAAACGCATAACCTCTCCGTCCGACTTGCCCTTAGGATCGAAGTCAGAACCGCCCTTGCCGCCGCCGATAGGAAGACCTGTAAGGCTGTTCTTGAAGATCTGCTCAAAGCCCAAGAACTTGATTACCGAAGGACATACCGAGGGGTGAAGTCTGATACCGCCCTTGTAAGGTCCGATAGCCGAATTGAACTGTACTCTGTAACCGCGGTTTACCTGAACCTTGCCGTTATCGTCTACCCACGGAACTCTGAAAATGATCTGACGCTCAGGCTCAACGAGTCTTTCCATAACGCCTGCCTCGCAAAGGCTGGGATCCTTATCAAAAACGGGCTGAATTGTTTCGAGAACCTCTCTTACTGCCTGAAGAAACTCAGATTCGCCGGGGTTTCTCTTCTCTACCTGTGCATAAATATCTGCAAGATACTGATTTGTGAATGCCATTTTAAACTCCTCCTACTAAAAATTATAGCTGTTGATTTTGCCGAACGTACATAGTTTCACGCTTTAAAGCTGCGTTTTCATGTCACGAACAGCGGAACAATCATATTATAGCATACTCAAAAAAGTTTGTCAACAGTTTTTGAAAATTTTTTTCAAAAAGTTGCATATTTATGCTTTGGTCGGCATGGTTAAACGTTTTTTCTGCAAGTTTTCTCTTTTCTTCCGTCATTTACTTCTGTGTATTAATTCAGTGAAGTCCGAACGAGATTGAAAGCGCCGAGTCGATCTTCGACATTGCCGAATCGTCAAGCGAACCCATTTTTTCCCTCAGTCTTCTTTTATCAAGCGTTCTTATCTGCTCGAGAAGCACGATAGAATCCTTCGCAAGACCGCATTCTCCGCCGCCGACCGCAATATGCGTGGGCAGCTTCGCCTTATCGTGACGGCTGGTGATAGCCGCTGCGATAACTGTTGGAGAATGACGGTTTCCCACGTCGTTCTGAACGATAAGTACGGGTCTTATCCCTCCCTGCTCCGAGCCGACCACAGGACTCAGATCGGCATAATATATCTCGCCCCTGTGAACTGTCATTTTAATGCACACTCCTTTTTCATATCGTTGTACTCTTATTTTTGCCGAAGCTGCGTTTTATATTCAGCAAAGACAGGCTTTTGCCGATATTTTTTGCAGCAAAAAACCTGTCGAATTAATACATAATATGCGGTTAAACCTGAGTTGTGCAAAAGTGTGCAAAAAAGCCGCTGCAAAAATACAGCGGCTCTTATTATCAGATATATGATTCGGACGAATGTGTGCTGCTTTCGTTCTTAACGACCTCAACGTTATTGTAAACGTCCATACCCGTTCCGGCAGGGATAAGCTTACCGATAATAACGTTCTCCTTAAGTCCGATAAGGTGGTCGGTCTTGCCCTTGATAGCGGCGTCGGTAAGAGCCTTTGTGGTCTCCTGGAACGAAGCTGCCGAAAGGAACGAATCGGAGTAGCTCGAAGCCTTTGTGATACCCTGAAGCACGGGAACGGTGGTGATAAGCTTAGCGTTTATATCGCCCTCGTCGATCTTCTTCTGTATCTCCTCGTTGATAGCGTTGATCTCGGTCTTTTCAACAAGACTTCCGGGAAGCAGATAGCTTGAACCGCTGTCGTCGATCTTGACCTTCTTCATCATCTGGCGAACGATAACCTCAATGTGCTTGTCGTTGATGTCAACACCCTGTAAGCGATAAACCTTCTGAACCTCGGTGATGATATAGTTCTGAACAGCCTCTACGCCGTTTACTGCAAGAATGTCCGCAGGGTTTATCGAACCCTCCGTAAGCGGATCTCCCTTGTGAACGAAGTCGCCCTCCTTGACCTTGAGCTTGTAGCCGTAAGGAATTGAATAGGTCTCCATTTCGGGATCTTCTACATTCTCGCCCGTTACGATTATCTGGCGCATCTTCTTGACTTCTTCTATGCGGATAGTTCCGTCGATCCTCGTGATGATAGCCGCACCCTTCGGACGTCTGCTCTCGAAAAGCTCCTCGACACGGGGAAGACCCTGTGTGATGTCCTCTGCCGAAGCGATACCGCCCGTGTGGAAGGTTCTCATCGTAAGCTGCGTACCAGGCTCGCCGATAGACTGTGCGGAGATAACTCCGACCGCCTCGCCGACTCTTACGACCTTGCCGTTTGCAAGGTTTGCGCCGTAGCACTTAGCGCACACGCCGTTCTTTGCGCCGCACGCAAGTACCGAACGGATCTTTATTCTCTCTCTGCCCGTCGCTTCGAGTATCTGCTTGACTCTCTCTGCGTCGTGCTCTGTCATAAGCTTGTTGCGTGAAACTGCGACCTCGCCCGTCTTGGGATCCTTAAGATCTTCAACGAGGAATCTTCCGATAAGACGCTCAACCAGCGGCTCGATCTTCTCTCTGCCGTTTCTGATCTCGAAAACGTCGATACCGTTTGTTGTGCCGCAGTCCTCCTGACGAATGATAACGTCCTGTGAAACGTCGACGAGTCGTCTTGTAAGATAACCCGAGTCGGCGGTACGAAGCGCCGTATCGGCAAGTCCCTTTCTTGCGCCTCGTGAGGAAATGAAGTATTCGAGAATGTTAAGACCCTCACGATAGTTGGCTCTGATAGGCATCTCGATAGTCGAACCCGAGGTATTTGCGATAAGTCCTCTCATACCTGCAAGCTGTCTTATCTGATTTATCGAACCACGGGCACCCGAATCAGCCATCATGTTGATCGGGTTGTAAGGATCGAGTCCGTCTTTAAGCGCCTTTGTTACCTCGTCGGTAGCGTTGTTCCAGATCTCGATAAAGCGCTTGGACTTCTCTTCTCTCGAGATATAACCTCTCTTATACTGACGGTCGATAACGCTTACAAGCTCGTCTGCATGATTTAAAATATCCTTCTTAGCCTCAGGAATTTCAGCGTCGCAAACGGCAACGGTAATAGCCGCCTTTGTCGAATACTTAAATCCGAGAGCCTTAATTCTGTCGAGAACTTCCGAGGTATATGTCGTGCCGTGCTGACGGATACATCTTTCAACAATGTCCGAAAGCTGACCCTTCTTTACAAGGAAGCTTATCTCAAGATCGAACTGCTTGTCTGAATTTGTTCTGTCGACATAGCCGAGGTCCTGAGGAATGTTCTCGTTGAAGATAAGTCTGCCAACGGTAGCGTCGATTATCTTCGACACCTGTCTGTCGCCAAGCTGCTTTGTGATCTTGACCTTGATAGCTGCGTGGAGCGAAACGATGCCCTGATCGTAAGCCATAAGAGCCTCGTTCGTATCTCTGAATACCTTGCCCTCGCCCGGTTCGCCGTCCTTCTGGAGCGTGAGGTAATAAGAACCGAGTATCATATCCTGCGTAGGAACTGCAACAGGACGTCCGTCCGAAGGCTTTAACAGGTTGTTTGCGGCAAGCATAAGGAATCTTGCCTCAGCCTGAGCCTCGGGAGAAATAGGAAGGTGAACAGCCATCTGGTCGCCGTCGAAGTCGGCGTTATAAGCCGTACATACGAGCGGATGAAGCTTTATTGCTCTGCCCTCTACAAGTATCGGCTCGAAAGCCTGAATACCAAGACGGTGAAGCGTAGGCGCACGGTTGAGCAGAACGGGGTGTCCCTGAATTACGTTTTCAAGAGCGTCCCATACGATAGGCTCAACTCTTTCGATAGCGTTCTTTGCACCGTTTATATTAAGCTGCGGATTTGTGCTGATGTCAACAAGACGCTTGATAACAAACGGCTTGAAAAGCTCGAGAGCCATTTCCTTAGGAAGACCGCACTGATACATTTTCAGCTCGGGTCCTACGACGATAACCGAACGTCCCGAATAGTCGACACGCTTACCGAGAAGGTTCTGACGGAAACGTCCCTGCTTACCTTTAAGCATATCCGAAAGCGACTTGAACGCTCTGTTGTTCGGACCTGTTACAGGTCTGCCGTGTCTGCCGTTGTCGATAAGTGCGTCAACAGCCTCCTGGAGCATTCTCTTTTCGTTTCTTATGATAATGTCGGGAGCTTCAAGCTCGAGCATTTTTTTAAGACGGTTGTTTCTGTTGATAACTCGTCTGTAAAGGTCGTTTAAGTCGCTCGTTGCGTATCTTCCGCCGTCGAGCATTACCATCGGGCGAAGATCGGGCGGAATTACGGGGATAACGTCGAGTATCATCCATTCGGGGCGGTTGCCCGACGTTCTGAAAGCCTCAACGACTTCAAGTCTTTTAAGAAGCTTTATCTTCTTCTGACCTGCGGGAAGTCCCTCAAGCTCAGCCTTAAGCTCTGCCGAAAGCTTGTCAAGGTCGATCTCTGCAAGCAGTTCCTTGATAGCCTCTGCGCCCATTCCTGCCTTGAATTCGCCCTCATCATACTTTTCGAGCATTTCCTTATACTGAACCTCGGTAAGAAGCTGACATTTCATAAGTTCGGTATTGCCCGGGTCGATAACGATATATTTTGTGAAGTAAAGAACCTCTTCGAGCTTTTTCTGGCTCACTTCGATCATCTGACCGATCCTTGAAGGAGTGCCCTTGAAGTACCAGATATGCGAAACGGGAGCGGCAAGCTCGATGTGACCCATTCTTTCTCTTCTTACGTCCTTCTTTGCGATAACAACGCCGCAGCGCTCGCAGACCTTGCCCTTAAGATATTTCTGCTGCTTATACTTTCCGCAGTGGCAGGTCCAGTCCTTAGTCGGTCCGAAGATCCTTTCGCAGTAAAGACCGTCCTTTTCAGGCTTCTGCGTACGGTAATTTATTGTTTCGGGGCGGGTAACCTCGCCGTAAGACCACTCTCTGATCTTTTCGGGTGAAGCGAGTGAGATTTTAATCGATTCAAAAACATTAGATTCCAATATTGTACCCTCTTCCTCTATTGCTGTATTGTAAGGCGTAAGCGGCGAAGCGCAAGTCCGCCGCTGCCCTTATTTACGATTGCTTTTTAAGATAAACGATCACTTGAACTCTTCGTCAACATAATCATTATCATAATCGCTTGCGTAAGCGTCGTCGTCTTCTTCGTCCGGCGAGAAGAAATCAGCCACCGCCGATGAATCGTCGCCGAGCGAATAGGGATCGTCGCTGTCGGCGTCGCCGATAATGAATCCGGCTTCTTCAAGCTCGTCCTCGTCGGGAACGCTGAAATCAGCTTCGATCGGCTTATAGTCGATAACTTCCTCTTCCGCATAGCTCTGCTTAAGCTCGATCTTTCCGCCCTCGCTGTTGAATATCTCAAGGTCGAGTCCGAGCGACTGAAGCTCCTTGACAAGAACCTTGAACGCTTCGGGTATACCCGGCTTAGGAATATTCTGACCGTCGCTTATTGCATGATAGGTCTTATCTCTTCCGTCCTTATCGTCCGACTTAACGGTAAGAATTTCCTGGAGCGTGTAAGCTGCGCCGTAAGCCTCGAGCGCCCACACTTCCATCTCACCGAATCTCTGTCCGCCGAACTGCGCCTTACCGCCGAGAGGCTGCTGTGTAACGAGCGCATACGGACCTGTCGATCTTGCGTGTATCTTATCGTCAACGAGGTGGTGCAGCTTGAGGTAATACATATAGCCGACAGTTACCTTGTTGTCGAACTTTTCGCCCGTTCTTCCGTCATAAAGCGTGAACTTTCCGTCCTCGCTCATGCTGAGAGCCTTCGGGTTGATGACCTCGTCCATCGGGTGGATCTCAAAATCGTCGTCCTTGTGTTCAAGGTGATTCTGCTGAGCCGCCTTAAAGCACTCTCTGATGTCCTCTTCGTGTGCGCCGTCAAATACGGGAGTCATTATCTTCCAGCCAAGCGCCTTTGCAGCCATTCCGAGATGAACCTCGAGAACCTGACCGATGTTCATACGCGAAGGAACGCCGAGAGGATTAAGAACGATGTCAAGCGGTGTTCCGTCCTCGAGGAAAGGCATATCCTCAGGAGGAAGTATTCTCGAAACAACACCCTTGTTTCCGTGACGGCCTGCCATCTTATCGCCGACCGAGATCTTTCTCTTCTGTGCGATATAGCAGCGAACGAGCATATTTACTCCGGGCGAAAGCTCGTCGCAGTTTTCTCTTGTGAATACCTTAACGTCGATTATCGTACCCGACTCGCCGTGAGGAACTTTAAGCGAATTGTCCCTTACGTCACGCTCCTTGTCGCCGAAGATAGCTCTGAGCAGACGCTGTTCGGGGCAGACTTCCGTTTCTCCCTTAGGAGTTACCTTACCAACGAGAATATCGCCGGGGCGAACGTCAGCGCCGATTCTGATAATACCGTTTTCGTCGAGGTTTGCGAGATACTCTTCCTTTACCTGCGGAATATCTCTTGTTATCTCCTCAGGTCCGAGCTTTGTATCTCTTGCTTCTATTTCATACTCTTCGATATGGATCGAAGTATACTTATCCTGTCTTACGAGATTTTCGTTAAGAAGAACAGCGTCCTCGTAATTGTAGCCTTCCCATGTCATAAAGCCGATAAGCGCATTCTTACCGAGCGAAAGCTCGCCGTTCGAGGTAGCAGGGCCGTCGCCGATTATCTGATGAGCCTCGATACGCTCGCCCTTGTCGACGATAGGACGCTGATTTGTACAGGTTCCTGCGTTTGAACGCTTGAACTTTATCATGTTATAGGTGCGCAGATTTCCGTCGTCCTCTCTGACAACGATCTTGTCTGCGTCAACGCTTTCAACAACGCCTGCCTTTTCCGAAACAACGGCAACGCCCGAGTCAAGACAAGCCTTATACTCCATACCCGTGCCGACGATAGGCGACTCGGTCTTTAGGAGCGGAACTGCCTGACGCTGCATGTTCGAACCCATAAGGGCACGGTTTGCGTCGTCGTTTTCAAGGAACGGGATACATGATGTTGCGACAGAAACTACCATCTTAGGCGAAATATCCATAAAGTCGATATTCTCACGGTCGATCTCAAGGATCTGGTCACGGTATCTTCCGTTTACCTTCGCTCTTGCAAACTTGTTGTCCTCGGTAAGAGGCTCGTTTGCCTGAGCTATCATATAGTTATCCTCAACGTCGGCGGTCATGTAAACCACTTCGTCGGTAACAACGCCCGTTTCCTTATCAACCTTTCTGTAAGGAGCTTCGATAAAGCCGTACTCGTTTATTCTTGCGAACGAAGCGAGATAGGAGATAAGTCCGATGTTAGGGCCTTCAGGCGTTTCGATAGGACACATTCTTCCGTAGTGAGTATAGTGTACGTCACGAACCTCAAATCCTGCACGGTCACGGGAAAGACCGCCGGGGCCTAACGCCGAAAGACGTCTTTTATGCGTAAGCTCTGCAAGCGGATTGTTCTGGTCCATGAACTGCGAAAGCGGCGATGAACCGAAAAATTCCTTGATAGCTGCGGTGATAGGTCTTATATTGATAAGCGCCGCAGGAGTGATTATCTCCATATCCTGCGACTGGATATTCATTCTTTCACGGATAACTCTTTCCATTCTTGTAAAGCCGATCCTGAACTGGTTCTGGAGCAGCTCGCCTACCGAACGGATTCTTCTGTTTCCGAGATGGTCTATATCGTCGACAGTGCCGACGCCCTCGCAGAGATTGAGGAAGTAAGAGATCGAAGCGATGATGTCGTCAAGAATGATATGCTTGGGGATAAGCTCGTCCTTTCTTGCCTTGACAGCCTCGATAACAGCCTCTTCGCTCTCGCCGTTTTCTTCAAGTATCTCACGGAGAACGGGGAAATAAACCTTCTCCGTAATTCCTATCTCCTTGGGGTCGGTCGTGATATACTCGGCAAGGTCAACCATTCCGCTGCCGATGATCTTTACTTCATGCTCAACAAGTCTTGTAAGCGTTTCGCCCGTCATTTCCGAAACGTAATATTCTTTAGCCTCGGTCGTAACGTAAGCCTCCATAACGCCTGCGTTTTCGATAGCGACAGCCTTTTCATAGCGGCAAACCTCGCCTGCTTCCGCCATTATCTCGCCTGTTATCGGGCTTACGACAGGGCGTGAAAGGGTGTGACCTGCAAGTCTTGAAGCGATACCGAGCTTCTTGTTATACTTATAGCGTCCGAACTTACAGAGATCGTATCTCTTCTCGTCGAAGAAAAGGTTGTGGATAAGCGTCTGCGAGCTTTCAACTGTCGGAGGCTCGCCGGGGCGGAGCTTCTTGTAGACCTCAAGCAGCGCTTCTTCCTTATTCTGAGTGGTATCCTTCTGAAGCATTGTCTGCGAAAGTCTTTCGTCAACGCCGAATACCTCTGTGATCTCATCATTTTCGCCGATTCCGAGCGCACGGATAAACGTGGTTATCGGGATCTTTCTGTTCTTGTCGATGCGGACGTAAACGACGTCGTTGGAATCCATTTCGTATTCAAGCCACGCACCTCTGTTAGGGATAACGGTCGACTTGAAAAGATCCTTTCCCGTCTTGTCCTTGTCAAACGAATAGTAAACTCCGGGTGAACGAACAAGCTGAGATACGATAACACGCTCAGCGCCGTTGATAACGAACGTTCCGCTGTCGGTCATCTTGGGCAGGTCGCCCATGAACACCTCAGACTCCTTGATCTCGCCCGTTTCCTTATTTACAAGACGTGCGGTCACTCTGAGCGGAGCGGAATATGTTGCGTCACGCTCCTTGCACTCTGCGATCGTGTACTTGGGGGTGTCGTCAATGCGGTAATCCACAAACGAAAGCTCTAAATTTCCGTTATAATCGGTAATCGAAGAAACTTCCCTGAAAACGTCCCGCAGACCTTCCTTCAGAAACCACTGATACGAGTTTATCTGCACCTCGATAAGATTCGGCATTTCACGAACCTCATGAATCTTGGCAAAGCTCTTTCGGATATTTTTGCCAAGTCGTACGTCTTTGACATTCACCATGCTCGCTGATCACTCCTTAATTTATTACCCATGTCCCCCGTTACCTGCGGTTTCGGAGGGCAATTTCTGCTGTTTTTCACCCCTGTTCTGCGGCTTTTCACCGTCAAAATAGGTATGAAATTCCATTATGATACATTATACTATTATAGTACAAACTATAGAAAATGTCAAGCAAAATAAAAATATTTTGTATATTTGCACAATTTTCAGCCCCTGTTAAGAATAAAGTTCTATGATTTCCGTTGTGTTGATATTGTGTAAATTTTTTATTAACCAAGCAGCCCGAAACAGCACAAAAATCCCCGACTCGCAAAAGTCGGGGATAGTTTTTTCTGTAAAAATATGTCGGTATATCAGCCTGTCAGCGAAAATTATGCGCCGAACTTAGCAGTGTTTACCTTGATACCAACGCCCATTGTTGAAGCAACAACGATGCTCTTGAGGTACTGACCCTTTGCAGCAGCCGGCTTAGCCTTAACGATAGCCTCAACGAGAGTGTTGAAGTTTTCCTCAAGCTTAGCAGCGCCGAAGGAAGCCTTGCCGATCGGGCAGTGGATGATGTTGGTCTTGTCAAGACGATACTCGATCTTACCTGCCTTAGCGTCTGTAACAGCCTTTGCAACGTCGGGTGTTACAGTACCAGCCTTGGGGTTAGGCATAAGACCGCGAGGTCCTAAGATCTTACCGAGTCTTCCGACAACGCCCATCATATCGGGTGAAGCGATAACAACATCGAAATCCATCCAGCCTTCCTTAGCAATCTTGTCAACATATTCCATTCCGCCGAAATACTCAGCGCCTGCTGCCTTTGCAGCCTCATACTTGTCTTCCTTGCAGAATACAAGAACTCTAACCTTCTTACCTGTTCCGTTAGGAAGAACAACAGCGCCTCTAACCTGCTGGTCAGCGTGACGTGAGTCAACGCCAAGACGGATATGTGCTTCTATAGTTTCATCAAATTTAGCCTTTGCGCCGCTTGCTGCAAGCTCAAGAGCAACAGGAGCGTCGTAAAGCTTCGACTTGTCAACAGCCTTTGCGCTGTCAACATACTTCTTGCCGTGTTTCATTAAAAATCCTCCTTATAAGTGGTAATGACGGAGCTTAAACGTTAAGTTTAATGTTTAATCCTCCCACCTTTTTGCCTCGGGGGCAGCCTCTTAATCCTCTACTACAACGCCCATTGAACGGCAGGTACCTGCGATCATGCTCATTGCAGACTCAACGCTTGCTGCGTTAAGGTCGGGCATCTTCTGTTCAGCGATCGCTCTGATCTGATCCTTTGTGATAGTAGCAACCTTTGTCTTGTTAGGTGTGCCTGAACCGGACTCGATCTTGCAGGCCTTCTTGATAAGAACTGCCGCAGGCGGAGTCTTTGTAATAAATGTGAAAGAACGGTCGGCATAAACCGTGATAACAACAGGAATGATAAGTCCCATGTCGTTCTTTGTTCTTTCATTGAAATCCTTTGTGAATGCCATGATGTTTACGCCGTGCTGACCGAGTGCAGGTCCAACCGGCGGAGCAGGAGTTGCTTTTCCTGCGGGAATCTGAAGCTTAATTAAGCCTACTACCTTCTGTGCCATCTTATTCGCACCTCCATAAAATTGTGGTAAGGCGAGCTGTGCGATCAACTCTCCCACTTTTGACAAGCCGACCTTCGGCTTGCTTTTTGACTAATGCTTTGCTTAATCCTCTGCCTTTACCTGTGAAAGGGGAAGACTTACAGGGGTCTCTCTTCCGAACATCGAAACAACGACGTCGACCGTCTGCGCTTCAAGATCGATAGACTGTACAGTACCTGTAAAGCCCTCGAACGAGCCTGTTGTAACAACAACGCTGTCGCCTACGCTGTAATCGACCTCGATAGTCTTAACTCCGCTCTCAACTCCGAGCGCCTCGACTTCCTTTTCAGAAAGCGGCTCGGGCTTCGACCCGGGACCTACGAAGCCTGTTACGCCTCGTGTATTGCGGACGATATACCACGAATCATCTGTAAGCACCATTTTCACCATTACATAGCTGGGGAAAAGCTTTCTTTCAGCTTCGACCGTCTTTGAGTCCTTTACCTCGGTATAATTTTCCATAGGTATCCTTACCTCGCAGATAAGGTCATGAAGCTTACGGTTTTCTACGACCTTTTCAATATTCTGTTTTACCTTATTCTCATATCCCGAATAAGTATGGATAACATACCATTTTGCATTATCAGCCATTCGTGTGATTCTCCTTCCAAAATACTGAAATACTCATACGTTTAAAACCGCTGCGGACTTAGCCGCCGATCGTGAGCAGCGCTTCAACGCACGCACTCAGACCTGTGTCAATGCCGAAAAGCAAAAGACCTACTACTACCATAACAGCAAGAACAACTCCCGTGTTATTAACGACCTTTTCTCTGCTCGGCCAGACAACCTTTTTGATCTCAGATTTAAGATCTCTGAAATACTTCTTGATGCCGCCTTTTTTCTTTGCGTCCTTCGCCTTTGCAGGCTTATTCTTATCGGACTTTGCGGCCTTTGAAGACTTAACCGCCTTTTCGGAATCAGCTTTCTTTGCCATAAAGCTCACACCGCCTTACTTGGTTTCCTTGTGAACAGTATGCTTCTTGCAGAACTTGCAGTACTTATTCATCTCAAGTCTGTCGGGGTCATTCTTCTTGTTCTTCTTTGTGTTGTAATTTCTCTGCTTACACTCTGTGCACGCAAGGGTAATCTTAACTCTCATTTTCGGCACCTCCTGACGAAATTTACACCATGCCGAGAACAAAAAAGCACGGTGCGGTCTGCCTCCCTCATACGCAAAAGCTGCGCAGATCCCGTTTAGGATCCTGAGGTAACTTATGATTTTTCACGCAAAAATGAGCGCAAAAAAATATACCTCATAAAGAGGTATATTTATTATATCATATTGAAAACGGCTTGTCAAGCGCAAATATTAACATATTGTAAATTTTAGTGCAAAATAACTTGCCGCACTTTTAAGCGTTTACTTGTCCGTCTTGTTCTTGAGCTTGTTCTGCTCCTCTTCCATCATCTTCATGAGCTGTTCAAGAGCAGCGTTTGCGTCCTGAGCCTGAACCTGCGGACGAGGTCTGCGCTGAGGTGCGTTGGGGTTACGTCTCGGTGCGCCGTTCTGCGGAGGTCTGCGTCTTTGAGCGTTCGGTCTGTGCTGCGCCGAAGCAGGACGGTTTGCAGGCTTAGGTCTGCGCTGAGGCTCGCTCGTCGGCTGCGGAGCAGGTATCTCCTCCTCGGCAGGCGTTTCGGCAGCCGCTTCATCGATAAGCTTTGAAGCCTTTTCGTAATATGACGGGTCAATTTCCGGCTTAGGCTCTTCAACGGGAGCAGGTGCAGGCTGTTCAGATACAGGCGCAGGTGCAGGCTGTTCGTAAACAGGCTCTTCGGGCTGCTCGAAAGCTTCGGTTTCCTGCTCGTCAGGCTCGTCAAATACAGGCTTTATCGGCTGCATTACATGACCTGTGGTCATGGGCTGAGCGGTGTTCATCATCGAAGCGTATTTATCCTCAAACTCTTCCTCATATGTATCCTTAGGCTTTGAGGTCGTGTAAACCTCGTCGTTTTCGCCGCCGTAAAGGAAATCGTCAAGAGTTACGTTCTCGTCATCATCATACTCGTCGTCATCGTCCTCATCGTAATCGTCGTCGTCAGAGCGGCGTGCGATAGCGATTATAAGCTCGATAAGAATAAGCAGCACGAGCGGTGCGCCCACGCAAACGCCCATTCCGAACGGAGTGGTAACGAACGAGATTATCTTGCCGGCGGTGATATAATAGCTTGTTGCGATACCGATTATATCGTCGCTCTTGAGGTCGTACATCTGGCTGGGGGCGCTTTCCTGATAAACGGTATAAACAACGCCGTCGACCGTGTCGCCCTTTGAGCTTATATCATAGAGCCACGCAACCGTCGTGCCTTCCTTGCCGACATTTTTGCAAAGCACCGCAAATCCGAGCTTATCCTTGCCGGGAGTTCCGTTTGAAGCTATAACGAGCGACTTCTTGGGAGCGTCCTTTCCCATATGGTCGGAATCCATGATATAAAAGCTGTATCCGCCGATCTTAACGACGGAATCTTCATTCTTGAACACCTTTGAAAGTCCGAAGAAGAGAAGTCCTTCAAGTATTACAAAAACAATAAAGAATATTGCGATATTCTTTCCGGCAGAAGATTTCTTCTGTTTTGTTGTTGATCTGCCCATTTTTCTTTACCTATCCTTCCAAAAAAATATCTGTTTGCGGAAAATTTCATTTCTTAAAAATCAGTCCGCTTGAATATATTATAGCACATACAAAATAAAATTTCAACACTTTTTTTCAATTTGGCGATATTTTTTTGCTCCGACGCTTTTTTCGGGGCAAAAATTTATCTTTTCGTATTGCAAAACTCTCCGCCGTTTGTTATAATATAGTATAACAAATATAACGGAGGTTATTTATCATGGAAACGATCACGCGGCTCGATCTTGCCGTACTCGACTCCCTCCAGAAGATCCACTGCGCATTTTTAAACGCATTTTTTTCATTCTTCACCTATATCGGAAACGGCGGCATCGTCTGGATAATTGCGGCTATACTTCTTATGTGCTTTAAAAAATACCGTAAAACAGGTGTCTGCGTTTCGCTCGCTCTTGTCATGGAAGTCCTGCTGAACGAAAAAATAATCAAGGAGATATTCCGCCGTCCCCGACCCTTTGTCCTCCGCCCCGAGATCGACACGATAGTACACAGACCCTCGAGCTTTTCTTTCCCCTCGGGGCACACCTGCTCGTCCTTTGCGGCGGCAACGGTGATATTCATGTACGACAAACGTCTCGGCATTGCGGCTTATGCGGTCGCTGCGCTTATCGGCTTTTCACGCAATTATTTTTTCATCCACTACCCAACCGACGTTATATGCGGTGCGCTTTTCGGAATACTCTACGGAATTGCGGCAGTAAAGATCTTCCGCAAAATAAGCGGAGCGGTCAGCCGTCGTTCCTCTTCGACGGGGGATTCTCAAGATCGATAATTATCCCGACCTTCGCAAGAACCTTTGACATAGTTACCTTGTCGAGCGGAAAAATCTCGCTTTCATTCGTCTGCTTTTCAAAGGACAAGCGCTTGAGCTGAACGTAATTTTCCTCGTAATCGTCGGAGGTATAGATAAGCGCAAGAATATATTCGTTTTTCACCGCATAATAATTTACCGGAGTAAGTTTAAGCAGCGCCTCGGGCGAACGCTTAACGCCGCTTACAAGCTCCCCGAAATCGCAGTCGACAAAGCTCACCTTACGGCATTTCATTTCTCGTACCCTCTTTTTCAAGGGCGGTTCGGCGCCGCCACTTTTCTTTCCAAACAATCCAAAAAAAGGCATATCCTACCACTCCATACTATACTATATATAATGTACAAAAAGGCTGACGACAGACATTCAAGCTGCGTCAGCCCTGTTTTTGATCGACAATATTACAGACCCTTGCTCACCTTTGAGTGAACCAGCAGACCAGCAGGAATCGTAATAAGCTGCGAAACGGTGAAATTTACCGTAAGCGAAAGCGAAAACTGTATCACATAAAGATCGACGGCAATATCGTTTATCCCGAGCGTTTTTCCCCACGCAAGCCAGCTTAAAAAGGGAACGTCACGGCAGACATACGCAATAAGCGCACCCAGAACTATCGCCGCAAGCATGAAAAATATAAATGAAAATGTTTTTTTCAAAGTCTTTTCCCCGACCTTTCGTTCAGCCTCGTCTGCGAGAGGGATTTCTGCGCTTGTTTTCCATAACGTGCTTTAAGTCCGAAAAACGCTCCTCGCTCGAAGCCTTGAATTTTGAAAGCATATCTTCAAAATCGGCGTCGTCTGAGGTCGTCCTTACGTCGTAGACCGGCGGAGGATTTTTCATGAAATCCTGATTTTTTGCGAAATCCTGAGAGGGCTTGTCAAAGCTTTTAGCTCTTCTCTGACCGCCCTGCTGATTTGAGCCTTTGCCCGACCTGTCGCGGCTTTCGTCGCGGTCGCGTTTCTGACCGTCTTTGCGGAAATTGCCCTTTTCACCCTTGTTGAACGGCTTCTTTTCGGGAGCAGGCTGCGCCTTTTTGATAGAAAGGCTTATCTTCTTTCCGTCCTCGCCGAGCGCTAAAACCTTGACCTTGACCTGCTGACCCTCGGTAAGATGATCCTTTATCTCGCTGACAAAAGTATTGGCAACTTCGGAAATATGTACCATTCCCGTCGTACCCTTTTCAAGCTCGACAAATGCGCCGAACTTTGTGATGCCGGTTACTTTTCCCTCGTAGATCTTTCCAACTTCCAACTGCATACTGTTATTTTTTCTCCTCATATTTTTTGACCGCCTTGCCTTTAAAACGGCGGATTTACATCATATTCTTTATTGCGCTTCTACAACGTAAAAGCGTCTTTCATTAGGATAAGCGTAGCCTAACTTTTCGACCGCTATCCTTTCCATATAAGCAGCCTCGTCCTCGCTCGAGAGCAGTCTTGAATACTCGTCGTTCTGCTGCTTCGCCTCGGTTATCTGGGCGGTTATCTCGTTTTTCTCCTGCTTAATCTGCGCTATCTGAACCTGTTGGGATATTATGGTTATAATTGAATAAACCACAAGACAAAAGGCTGCGAAGGCTGCAAGCGGCTTGAAAACGCCCGAACCCTTTTCCTTTCTTCTTCTCGCCGAGCTTATGTCGGTGCTGTATTCAGACGCCGTTTGCGCCGGGCTTTTTCGCTTTTCACTCATAAGAATTTACAACTCCTGTTTTTTACACACGACAGTTATGACCGTTTTGCAATGATCTGTTGCGGCATTTTTTCTCTCTGGCAGCCTTGCACCATGTCCTTAGAACGTTCAAAGCCTATTCTGCCACACTATAATTATAACTTTTTAATCGGCAAGTTTCAAGTGATTTCAGTGATTTTTTTCGGATTTTCTAAATTTGGGCTATTTTTCACAAACCGCCCTGAAATTTTCGCCGCCGTTTTGTTGATTGAGCCAACCGCTCTTGAAAATATAAGACGGTCAAATATTTTAAATATGCCCGTTATCAGAAAAACGATAAGCCTTCCGACAGTAAGGCTCCATGCCGCCGCCCCGAACAACATTCCGAAAAGCACGAACCCTCTCACATAGTCCGTCTGCGCAAGCGAAAACACAAAGAATACTGCGCCGAACATTATCGCATAGAGAAAATCAAGCAGAAAATCCACCGCCGCTTTATCGAACATTCGTCTTACAATTTTAAGAGCGTCGTAAATTATGCCCATAAAAACGCCTGCCGTTACGGCAAGCCTTAAAATTTCCGTTTCGGCTTGTACGCCGAGCTGCATAGGAGTCATTTTTCGCCGCTCCTATCTGAACAGCCGTCCGAGAAGCCCCAGCTTTTTCTTCACCGAACTGTCGCCGTAAACTACTGCGCTTATGCTGCCCTCGATAGTAAGGCTTCCGCTGTCGACGCTCATCTCGTTGACGTGAAGCTGCTCGCCGCACACCAAAAGCTCGCCGCTCTCGGTAAAAAGCTTAATTTGATTTTCGTCAAAGCTGTCGACGTCGTTTACTCCCGTAACTCTCATCACCCTGCGGTCGTGAAGTTCAAGGCTGTGACCGCCCATTGCGTTTTCCGTCATATTATCCCCCGTTTCGCTGTAATTGCCGTTTGATATTTCAAACAGCTTACAGAGTATAATATGCACACAGCCGCAGGCTTATGACGGAGTACGAAACCGCAGGCTAAAGTTCAAAATGCGACTTCTGAATATGCTCTTTGAGCTTTTCAAACGACTCCTTGCTTATAGCGTGTTCAAGCCGACAGGCGTCCTTTGCGGCGAGCGCTTCGTCGACCCCGATGCTGACAAGCCACCTCGTAAGCACACGGTGACGCTCGTATATCATTTCGGCGACCTGTTTTCCCTCGTCGGTAAGGGTGATATATCCATTCTCTCCGACGGCGATAAAACCGCCCTCGCGAAGTATACCCATAGCACGGCTTACGCTCGGTTTTGAAAGCTCCATTTCCCGTGCGACGTCTATCGACCTTACGTCGTCCTTTCGCTGCGAGAGTATAAGTATCGTTTCAAGATAATCCTCGCCCGACTCATATATCCTTTTTTCTGACGGCATTTTTTACAGCTGCTCCCTTCAAAAAATTTCGTTACTGATATTTTATCATAAATTGCATTTTTCGTCAAGCCTGCTCATTAATCAAAAAAGGACGCATTTTTTCAATGCGCCCTCCTCGTGTTTTTTGTAAAATCAAAGCACTGTTCTTACCGTGAATTTTCCGTCGCTGTATTCTATATTCATCGAAAATCCGTGCAGCCTGAAAACATTCTCCGTTATCGAAAGTCCTATGCCGCTGCCCTGCTTGCCGCTGCGTGCATTGTCGCCCTTTACGAATGGTTTCCAGAGTTCAGCAACGTTTACCCCGTCCATGTTCTCGCAGTCGTTTGTTATCACATAAGCCTTGTCGGTAATGTTTATATCTATCTTTCCCGACTTTACGGTATATTTTACTGCGTTTGAAATAAGATTATCTATCGCATGGGTCATCATCACCCTGTCGCCCTCAATAACCGCTCCGCCGCAAAGCTGTACCGATATTTCCTTCTCCGAAAGCGCAGGCTCGTATCTTTTTATTACCTCCGCTGTTATATCTTTAAGCTCGATATTCTCCGTTTTGCCCTTTGCCGCACCCGTTTCAAGCTTTGCAAGGCTCAGCACGTCGCATATTATTCCGTCCATATACGAAACATTTTCGATTATTGCGTCGGCGTAATGATCTCTCTTTTCCTTGCTGTCGGCGTTCTTTAAGTTCTCCGCATATCCCGAGATCGCCATAAGCGGACTCTTGAGGTCGTGCGCCATTGCGTTTGTCGTTTCTCGTCTGTAATCGTCAAGCGCATAGTGTGCTTTAAGGTCAGCGTAATTCTTTGAAGCCCAAAGCCATGCGATAACAAGCGAGACTGCGAACACAGCGGCATATGAAGCGATAAAATACACAGAAAATCCGCCAAATGTGTCGATAATAACCGTATTAGAGAAACGGCAGTCTTTTCCGTCGATCGTTATCGGTATCTGATAGGTAAATATCCTTCCGTCCTCCTCTTCCGTCGTTTCACGCAAGCTCATGTTATATTCTCTGCGTCTTTCAAGATGCTTGTAAGCTTCTTCGTTTTCAGGCATACCCCCGATCATGCAGAAGTTTATCTCGTCTTTTCCAACCGTAACCATCTCCCAGCCGTCGGCGCTTATATCAAACCTGTATTCCTCGCTACCCACTGTGTCATAATTTCTGTCAAGTTGTTCTATTTCGAAAACGGATGGGATAAATCTGTTATCCTTGATATATACCTCTTTCCAGTAATATTCGGTATAGCTAACATCTCTTCCCTCGGTCATTTTTAGAAGCTCGTCGACTGCACTTTCATCGCACATATAATATACCGGCTTATCATTTTCACGTTTTACGACAATACAGCCGCCCTTTGAGGAATCGGCGAGTATCTCGCCCGTTTCGGCGTCGTAGATAATGCTTGCGCCGCCTTCATTGCCCTCCGATAAAGCGTTTGAGCTTGAAACAGCTCTGAATTTAAGCTCCGCCTCAAACGTACCTCGCTCATCTTCGCTTACCTTTTCGGAATATTTCGTTTGAAGAACGTCGGCATAATATCTTAACACCATTCGCTCGCCCTCTGCGATATCGTATGTTAACGCCCGACAGACGACCGCCGTTGCCGCAGCCGACAAAGCCGCCGCACAAAGAGTTACAGGAATAAGCCGTCTTACGAACAGCTGTCCTCTCGTAAATCTTCTGCTTCCTTTTTTAAGCAGTCTGCGCTGCTTTTCCGCTTCGTTTCTTTTCTTCATAAAAGTTCCCCCTTTTGCCGACCGTTAATCCGTCAGCTTATAACCCTTTGTTACTACCGTTTTTATCTGCGAGCCTGCCGTGCCGAGAGCCTTTCTGAGCTTTTTGATGTGATTGTCCACCACTCTGTCGCCGCCGATATATTCATATCCCCAGACACGCTCGAGCAGCGTTTCCCTGTCAGCCACCCAGTTTTTATGCTCCATAAGATATTTCAAAAGCGCAAATTCCTTAGGCGCAAGCTCCACCTCTTCGCCCTCGACCTTTACCGTGAAGGTCATGGGGTCGAGGCTTATTTTTCCGCAGACCATTTCGCCCGCTCTCATCATTCCTTTAGAGCGTCTTAAAAGTGCGTTCACCTTTGCGTAAAGCTCGGCAAGTCTGAAAGGCTTTACGATATAGTCGTCGCAGCCGAGGTCGTAGCCGTAAAGAATATCCTCTTCTCTCGCCCTTGCGGTAAGAAAAAGCACGGGCGCAACGCTCTTTCGGCGTATCTCTCTGCAAAGCGAAAATCCATCGATGCCCGGCAGCATTATGTCGAGCATATAAAGATCATATTCGTTTTCCTTTATAAGCCTTAAAGCCTCGCTGCCGTCCTGCGCAGTTTCGACGGCAAGCCCTCCGCCCTGAGCCTTAAAGTAATCGGTTATGACCTCTCTTATCTGTCTGTCGTCTTCGACAAGAAGCAGCCTGTGACTCATATCGTTCACTTCCCTTCAATTAGTATTCTACACCGCCCATGTATCCTTTGTGTATCCTATATGTTGTTTTTAGATATTTTTTTATACGAAAAAGGGGGATATTTCGTATAAAAAAATCTGCACCGCAAAAAACAGTGCAGATCTATAAGCGGTATTACACCTGTGTACCTGATTTTTATGCTCCTTAAATCTTCGGAGTTCTGTAAATAATGTCCTCTCTCTTAGGGCCGTTTGAAACCATTGTGATAGGATAGCCTATCTGCTGCTCGACAAAGTCGATATACTTGCGGCAGTTTTCGGGAAGCTCCTCGTAATTGCGGATCCCTCTTATATCCGACTTCCAGCCGTCGAGAACCTCGTAAACGGGCTTGCACTTTTCAAGCTGTCTTGTAGTCGGGAAATCTGTCGTGATCTTGCCGTCAAGCTCATAGCCTACGCAAACAGGTATCTTGTCAAGATATCCGAGAACGTCAAGAACCGTGAAAGCAACGTCCGTTGCGCCCTGCATACGGCAGCCGTATTTTGAAGCAACGCAGTCGAACCAGCCCATTCTTCTCGGTCTGCCGGTCGTTGCGCCGAACTCTCCGCCGTCGCCGCCTCGTCTTCTGAGCTCGTCAGCCTCTTCGCCGAATATCTCTGAAACGAATGCGCCTGCGCCTACTGCCGAAGAATAAGCCTTGCAGACGGTAACTATCTTTGTTATCTCATAAGGAGGGATACCTGCGCCGATAGCGCCGTATGCCGCAAGTGTCGAGGACGAAGTTACCATAGGATAAATTCCGTGGTCGGAATCCTTGAGCGAGCCTAACTGACCTTCCAAAAGAATTGTCTTGCCCTCTTTAAGCGCATTGTTAAGGAACAGCGAAACGTCGGCTATGTAAGGCTCAACCATTTTGCGGTATTCCATAAGCGTGTTGAAAAGCTCTTCCTCGTCGATCTCGGGCTTGTTGTAAAGATATTTTAAAAGAACGTTCTTCTGTGCGGCAACTCTCGAGATCTTTTCCTTTAAATATTCCTCGTCGAAAAGCTCCTGTACCTGAAAACCGATCTTTGCATATTTATCCGAATAGAAAGGAGCAATTCCGCTCTTTGTCGAACCGAAGCTTGCCTTGCCAAGACGCTCCTCCTCGTACTGGTCGAAAAGCACATGATAAGGCATAACTATCTGCGCTCTGTCGGAAATAAGAAGCTTTGGCATCGGAACGCCCTTTGAAACTACCTCGTTAAGTTCCTTGAAAAGCACGGGAATATCGAGCGCAACGCCGTTTCCGATGATGTTTGTCGTGCGCTCTGAAAAAACGCCCGACGGAAGTGTATGGAGTGCAAATTTGCCGTAATTATTTACTATCGTATGACCTGCGTTTGCGCCGCCCTGAAAACGGATAACAACGTCAGACTCCTGAGCCATCATATCGGTGATCTTGCCCTTGCCCTCGTCGCCCCAGTTAGCGCCTACAATTGCTCTTACCATTTTAAATGATCATTCCTTTCTGATTTTTGATACCTAAAAAATAAAGATACCAATACCTTTATAGAATAACACAAAACGCTTTAGATGTCAATAGCAAATACATATTTTAGTGTGTGATTTTCTTAAATTTTATTTAATTTGCGGCGGCGGACATGAAAAAGCTTTTTCAAAAAGATTTTTTATTTATGTTCATATTATTACATTATAATAATATCGTTTCTTGACGGCGGCGGAAATTGCGTTTATAATATATAGTATACTATCGTTTCAAAAATCTAAAGAGGAGGATATAAATGGACATTTCTGCTATTGCGAAACAGGGCACGCCCAAAAGCTTTCTTACGCTTCACGAAGACCCCGAAAAGCTGCACATAGGCACACTGCCCGACCACGCATATTTCATTCCGTTTGCAAAGGGACAGGATCCCTTCTGCGCAAGGGAGGAATCACATTTTTTCGAGCTTTTGAACGGGCAGTGGGATTTTAACTTTTACGGCAGCATTATCGACATGGAGGACGATTTCCTTGACGTTCCGTTTGCGCACAAAATGCCCGTTCCGTCTAACTGGCAGCTTCACGGCTTTGACAGAGCGCAGTACACGAACGTGGTTTACCCGATACCCTTCGACCCGCCGTTCGTTCCCGACGATATTCCCGTCGGAGTTTACCGCAGGAATTTTGCTTACGCACCCGACGGCATGAGAAAAATCCTCACGTTCGAGGGCGTCGACAGCTGTTTTTATCTTTTCATAAACGGCGTTTTTGCAGGATATTCTCAGGTGTCCCACCACACGAGCGAATTTGACGTAACGGAACTTCTGCACGAGGGCGAAAACGTTATCGCCGCAGCCGTTTTAAAATGGTGCGACGGAACTTATCTTGAAGATCAGGACAAGATAAGGCTTTCGGGAATTTTCAGAGATGTTTATATGCTTTCACGACCTGAGCGGCGGCTTGAAAACTACCGCATAAAGACAATTCCCGGCGAAAACTCGGCAACGCTTGAAATAGAACTTTTCGGATCTGACGCAGAAATAACGCTTTTTGACGGCGAGGGAAATGTTGCTGCCGCAGGAGAAGTCAAGGCAGGGCAAAAGCACAGCTTTAAGATCGGCTCGCCTGTTCTCTGGTCGGCTGAAACGCCTTATCTTTACCGCCTTGTCATCACGACCGAAAACGAAATTATCGGCGAAAGGGTCGGTTTTCGCAGCATATACCTCGATAACGGCGTCGTAAAGCTGAACGGTAAGCCGCTAAAAATTCTCGGCGTAAATCGTCACGACAGCTATCCCGACACGGGCTATTATGCGAGCGAAAAGCAGATGCGGCATGACCTTGAACTTATGAAGCGGCACAACATAAACGCTGTCAGGACCTCGCACTATCCCAACTCGCCGCAGTTTTATCAGCTTTGCGACGAATACGGACTTTATGTGATAGACGAAGCCGACTGCGAATCTCACGGCTGCGTCGATGTTTACAACGATTTCGCATGGAGCAAGGGATATGAGGGCATTGCGCTGCTTGCAAAGGACGAACGCTTTAAAACTGCGATTCTCGACAGAGAAAGGCTGCTCGTTTCACGGGATATAAACCGCCCGTGCGTTATCTTCTGGTCGCTCGGCAACGAAAGCGGCTACGGCGAAAATTTCCTCGAGGGCGCAAGGCTTGTCAAGTCGCTTGACGACACAAGGCTCGTTCATTACGAAAGCACCTACCGCCTTGACGACGCGCCCGACGATGTTCTCGACATTGTTTCGCAGATGTATCTTCCAATAGAAAGAATGGATCAGTTTCTTGAAAATGAGGAGGAAAAGCGTCCGCTTCTGCTTTGTGAATACTGTCACGCTATGGGAAACGGTCCGGGAGATCTCGAAGCCTATCACGAAATGTTCTATAAGAGCGAGAGATTTATCGGCGGACTTGTCTGGGAGTGGTGCGACCATGCGCTGCCGCAGGGCATGACCGACGACGGCAGGATAAAATACGGCTACGGCGGCGATTTCGGCGAACGGCACAACGACGGAAATTTCTGCATGGACGGTCTTTGCTATCCCGACAGAACGCCGCACACGGGTCTTTACGAGGTAAAACAGGTCTACCGCCCCGTGAGAATGTCAAAAACCGAACAGACGAGTAAATTTATCTTAAAAAGCTATCTTTCATTTGTAAATGCCGCAGACCTGCTTGACGGACATTTTGAGCTTACATATGACGGCGAGGTAGTGAAAACGGGCGACTTTGATTTTTGCGTTGAACCAATGGGCGAAACTAAGATAACGCTCGGCATCGGGAACATTCCTACAGACAAGAACGTTCATATACGCTTTATCTTCACGGCTAAGGAAAAAACGAGCTGGTGCGAAAAGGGCTATGAAGTATGCTTCGATCAGCTTGAGCTGTCAAACGTAAAATCTGCCGAGCCTGCCGCCGCAGAAAATGCTCCCATGCTTACTGACGAGCCGCTCGGAGTAACGGTCACGGCAGAAAATTTAAGCTGTCATATAAGCAAGCGCACCGCCTGCATAGACTCGATAACCGCAGGCGGCGAGGAGCTTCTCAGCAAGCCGATAAGCTTCAATTTCTTCCGCGCGCCGACCGACAACGACGTTATGAAGGGCGACTGGTACAGAGCGCACCTTAACGATTACGACGCAAAGGTTTATTCGGTAAGCGCCGCTGTCGAAAACAACAAGGCTGTTATAAAAATCAGACAGTCGTTCGGCTGGAATATGTATCAGCCGTTTGCAAATGCCGAAACGGTCTACACGATTGACGGAAACGGCGTTATAAACATTAAATGCGAAGCCGACACATCGGACAAGGTTACATTCCTGCCACGATTTGGCATAAGACTTTTTATGCCGGAGGATTTTAATAAGATAAGCTATTTCGGCTATGGCCCTTACGAAAGCTACTGCGACAAGCATCATTCCTGCTATATGGGCAAATTTTCCTGCGACATTGCCGATATGCACGAGGACTACATAAGACCGCAGGAAAATTCATCGCACTTCGGCTGCAAGCGGCTTACCGTAAGCAGCGAAAAGACTTTAGTTACCTTTACGGCGGCTGATGATTTTTCGTTCAGCGCTTCGCAGTACACGCAGGAGGAGCTTTCGGAAAAGCGGCATAATTACGAGCTTGAAAAATGCGGCGACAGCGTTATCTGCGTCGACTCGAAAATGGCAGGCGTAGGCTCGGCAAGCTGCGGCCCTGCGCTCGACGAGAAATTCAAAATACCGCTTCCGCACATTTCGCTTGACATAACGATCTCGGCGGCAGCGAAAAACAACTAATTATAAGAAAGGAAGAATATCATGAAATTACAAAAACTTATCTGTGCGGCTTCGGCTGCGGCAATGCTTTTCACCTGCTTTACGGGCTGCAAGAGTAAGGGAAATGACGGCGGCAAGGAAACTGAATCCGAGGGAAAATTTTCAAAGCCAATTTCGGCTGTCGACATGGCGAAGGACATGGGGTTAGGACTTAATCTTGGCAACACGATGGAGGCTTATGACGCAAACGGCTGTGAGCTTTCGACATACGAATGGATACCAAAGCAGGGCGCAAACACCCCGACCGATTACGAAACCTGCTGGGGCGCAGTCCCGACCACGCAGGAGGTCATCGACGGAATGAAGGACGCAGGCTTCAACACGGTGAGAATACCTGTTTTCTGGGGCAACATGATGGAAAACGACGGCAAATGGGACATAAACGACGAATATATCGGAAGAGTCAAGGAGATAGTCGACTACTGCGTTAAGGACGATTTATACGTTGTCATCAACATTCACCATTTCGACGAGTTTATCATCAGACGAAATACTACTGAGGAGTCTGCAAAAATTTTCGACCACCTCTGGACGCAGATAGCGGAGTATTTCAAGGACTATGATTACAACGTTGTGTTCGAGGGCTTTAACGAATATCTCGGCGGACAGCAGTTTGACGAAAACGGCACGCTTAAAGACGTTGCGCGCGACGACGCATATTACATGACAAACACGCTTAATCAGACGTTTGTTGACGCTGTCCGCAAAACGGGCGGAAAGAACGCCGACCGTGTGCTTATCGCTTCGGGCTACTGGACGAATATCGACAACACGACCTCGGAGAAGTTTGTAATGCCGACCGACAGCGCCGAGGGCAAGCTTATGGTGTCGGTTCATTATGTCGACAACATGATGTACTGGTGCAATCAGATAGGCGGCGAAAGCTGGGAAGCGTATATCGACGACCAGTGCGGCAAGCTTGAAAAAGCGTTCTCCGAAAAGAATATCCCCGTATTCTTAGGCGAAACGACAGCTATCTACCCCGACAGCAATTTCGACGCTTCATCGACACGCACCTCCTCCGAATGTCTTGAGTATGTGCTGAACAAGCTTACAGACTTAGGCTTTGTGCCTGTTATCTGGGATACGAACGACAACTTCTATTCGAGAACGGAGTTTAAGGTAAAAAGCGAAACGGATGCCGCAGTTATCAAAAAGATCTCCGAAAAGCTCGGTAAATAACATAAAAAAATGATATGCGTTTTGCGGCGCATATCATTTTTCTTTTGCGGTAAAATATCATCAGTCCATTGAATTAAGTCCGTAAACGAGCGTCATAAGGCTGTCGCCTAAATGAACGTTTTCGACGATTATATCGTCATAGCTTATCGAAAGGTCATAATGCGAAAAGTTCCAGAATGCCTTAATACCGAGCCGGACGAGCGTATCGGCAATCTCCTGCGTAGCCGATTTTGGTATGCAAAGCACTGCGACCGTCGGCTTGTTTTCGTCGCAGAAGCTCTTTATATCGTCGGTGTGCCAAACCTTTACTCCGCCGAATTCCATGCCCTCAAGGCTTCGGTTGTTGTCGAAAAGCCCGATAAGTTCGCAGCCGCGCGCCGAGAAATTAATGTGCGCTATCGCCCTGCCGAGGTTGCCAGCCCCGACGATTATCGTCTTAAAGCATTTATCAACACCCAAAATTTTCCCGATCTCCTCACGCAGTTCGTCGACGTGATAGCCGTAACCCTGCTGCCCGAAGCCGCCGAAGCAGTTTAAGTCCTGTCGAATCTGCGAAGCCGTCAGCTTCATTCGCAGCGAAAGCTCACGGGAGGAGATACGCTCGACGCCCTGTTTTTTCAGCTCGCCGAGAAAGCGGTAATACCTCGGCAGCCGCTTTATCACCGAATTTGAGACCGAACCGTTTTTTGCCATATTATCCTTCCTTTCGCAGCAACGTCACGTTATTTCACATAATATTATAAACCGATTTAGGCTTTTTGTCAACCGTCAGACAGCAGCGGCGTTGCATTACACAAACATTACAAAATCATTACAAAACGCTTACGTCTGTTTTTTCGGACAGTTGAAAACTGACCTTGTTATCAAGATAATTGTTGAAAACCCTGTTGAAAGTGTTTAAAACTTTCTGTAAAAACAAGCGTTTGAGCGCATATCGGGTTATCAAGTGAATGTTGACAAGTACAGTTTTTTACCCTTTTGTAATTTTTGTAATTTTGCTGTAAGTTAAGAGATCTGTATGTTTCAACACCTGTAAAACGTTGAATCGAACAAATTCAAATCCCAAATTTATGCCGATTTTACGCCGTTTTTTTACCCCGACCGATTTTCCGTACAGTTGAGCCGAACGTGCGGCTGCTTTAAAAAATGTTGAAAACTCTGTTGAAAGTGTTAAAAACTCTTGCGATAAATGCGTATTTTCAAGGTGCAAAATTCAAACGATATGTTGAAAGTCCGTTTTTTTACCCTGTTTGTAACTTTTGTGTAACCTTATGACCCTGATTTTTGCTAATTTCGACATTTTCAACATTTTCCGATGATAAAGCACGAATACGCTTGACAAACAGAATATTATATGGTATAATCATTTACGTTGGATTTTGATTGATATAGGCAGTAAAATTTAATATGCGGGTGTGGCGGAACTGGCAGACGCACGAGATTTAGGTTCTCGCGCCGCAAGGTGTGCAGGTTCGATTCCTGTCACCCGCACCAATATAAATCCCGAAAGCTTTTGTTTTCGGGATTTTATTATATAAAATAACATCATTAAGGAATGGCTTAAAATGAATGAATCCATCCATGCAGAGGCATTACAGGTAATACAGCAGCTTTATGGCGTAAATGCATCGTTTCGTGAAGGGCAATATGAAGCTATTGAAGCAACGCTTACCCATCGAAGAACGCTGGTCGTACAGAAAACGGGTTGGGGAAAAAGTTTGGTTTACTTTGTCTGCACTAAGCTCCAGCGCAATGCCGGTAAAGGCATGACCATTGTAGTAAGCCCTCTTCTGGTGTTAATGGAAAATCAAATGCAGGTAGCACAACAGCTTGGATTGCAATGTGCCGTCCTTAACAGTTCCACAAAGGATCAGCGTGAAGAGCATCTCGCTGCAATGGTAAATGGTGATCTCGATCTGGTTCTGATTACGCCGGAAACCCTTTTTACAGAAAAAGTACAAACTGCTCTCCAGCAGGTTCAGATCGGGCTGTTTGTCATTGATGAAGCACATTGCATTTCTGATTGGGGACATGATTTTCGTCTAGAATATACACGACTGAATAAGATCATCCGTCAGATGCCTCATACCGTTCCCATTCTTGGTACAACTGCTACTGCAAATAATCGAGTTATTGCAGACATGAAAGAACAGTTTGGCGAGGATGTATTCATTTCCCGTGGTGAACTGATGCGCCATTCCCTTTCCATTCAGATTCTTCACCTTTCTACAGCGGCAGAACGTTATGCGTGGATTCTTGAAAATGTTCCCCAGCTTTCCGGCAGCGGTATTATATACTGTCTGACACAGAGGGACTGTGAACATCTTGCAGGATTTTTACAGGAAAATGGAATCTCTGCTCTTGCCTATCATTCGGGAATGGAACAGAATGATACAGAAAATGCAGAAAGTCTATTGCGTAACGATCAGATTAAAGTTCTTGTTGCTACAGTCAAGCTTGGCATGGGCTACGATAAAGGCAATATTGCATTTGTCATACACTATCAGCAGCCTTCCAATATTGTTGCCTATTACCAGCAGATCGGACGTGCAGGCAGGAATATTGACCGTGCCTATACATTTCTTATGTGCGGCGAAGAGGATCGTAATATTCAGAATTATTTTATAGAAACTGCATTTCCTTCCGAAACAGAAGCGCACAATGTCTATGACATAATCTATTCTTATGCAGAATCTGGTATTTCCAGAAACGGAATTCAAAGTCAGATCAACATCCGGGCAAATCGTCTTGAAAAGGCGCTTATGTTTTTAAGAAATGAAGAATTCATTGTGAAAGAAGGTACAAAATATTATCCGACACTGCATAGATTTCAATACAACAGTAAACATTATGATGCAGTGACACAGATTCGCCGTCAGGAACAGCATCAGATGTCAGAACTTTCCAACACGACACAATGCCTCAGCCGCTTTATTGTCAACAGGTTGGATGATCCGACAACGGAAAACTGCGGTATCTGCCGGAACTGTCTTGGATATCCTGAATTTCCGGAATACCCATCGCAGCCGTTTCTTGAATATGCGCTTGATTATATTGAACGGCTTCAGATTCCAATTGAACCAAGAAAAAAGTGGCCTGATAAGTCTTTTACCGGCATCAGTAGAATTCCCGTTTTGAATGAAGTTGGACTATGTTTGTCAAAGTATTGTGATCCAGGATATGGAACACTTGTCAAAAACGGAAAATACGGCAATCCTGCCGAATTTTGTGAAGAACTGATTGGAAAATCCGCAAGTGTATTAAGACCCATTATCGCCGAAAAGGGTATCACAGCAATGACCTGTGTTCCTTCGCTTCGCAGCAAGATTGTTGAGAATTTTGCTGTCAGTCTTGCGGAGCGATGTAAGATACCATTTGTACCAATGCTAAAAAAGCATGGAAGAATTCAACAGAAGGATATGGAAAACAGCGTGTATCAATGTCGGAACGCCTGGAATTCTTTTTCTTTACTGGATGATATTGAAGATATACCTACACGAATCATTTTAGTTGATGATATCATTGACTCAAAATGGACAATGACCGTCTGCGGCTATCTTCTGACAATGGCAGGCTGTAAAATGATATTTCCGTTTGCTTTGGCAGATAGTTCTGAAAACAGGGGGAATCAGGAATGAATCAGAATGCAGAAGTAATTTTTATGATGTGCAGCCATCTTCAGACGGATGCATCTATCAAGCCCTATGAACCAGCAGAATGGTCAAAGCTTGCACAGATACTGCTGGATGCAGATCTACAGCCAAGTGATCTGACAACTCTGACGGATGCGGAGCTTCGTGATCTGTATCTCAATACTATGGAAATCAATCGTATCAAACAATTGCTCGGAAGGGGCGGCAGTCTTTCCTTTGCGTTAGAGCAATATGAGAATATGGGAATCTCCGTTGTCACCCGTGCAGATGCACTCTATCCAAAGTCATTGAAGCTTCGGCTTGGAAAAAGTTGTCCACCACTGTTCTACTATGCAGGAAATCTTCAGCTTGCCGGAAAAAAGGCAATTGGATTTGTTGGTGCCCGAGGTGCAGATGAACATGACCAACAATTTACTGAGAATACAGTTTCCACCATTAATTCTCTTGGATTTGTTGTCGTTTCTGGTGGTGCGAGAGGTGTGGATACAATGGCATCTTCCGCTGCGATCCGAAACGGCAGTGCTGCCATTTCGTACCTTGCTGATTCTCTTATAAAGCAGATACGTAACAGAGAAAACATTTCGGCGATCCAGAATAATCAACTTCTTCTTTTGTCCGCTGTCAAGCCAGATATGGGCTTTACTGCCGGAACCGCAATGATGCGGAATCGTTATATTTATGCACAGTCTGATGGTACTGTTGTTGTCCGTTCCGATTATAAAAAAGGCGGCACATGGAATGGTGCGGTCGACTGCATCAAACACGAAATATGCCCTGTTTTTTGTTGGAACAAATCCGAATACAGGGGCAATCAGGAACTGATCCGTATGGGGGCTGTGCCCATTGATACGGATTGGAACGGAGACCTTTCTGCGTTACCTGTAAAAGAAGAAGATCCTATCCAATTAACGCTGTTTGATTAAACCAAAAGAGAAATTCCTTTTTTCTCATTTCTCCAATCCTAAAATTCATTGGCATACGCACTGCAAATTTTTTTGTAGGCAATGCGTATGCCTGTTTTTATGCCGATTCTTCCTCCACATAAACTGACACACTATCCTCAAAATCTCCGTTAAACTCAAACCGTATGTCAAGGCTTTTATCCTCATTCTGATGAACTACAATTCTGCGGACAAGTGTCCTGAGTTGTGCATCGGACAACTCCCCTTTATCCAGAATTTCATCAAGCATATCTGCGGTGCTTTTTAGTTGTGCAAGCCGTTCTCTGCTGATCTTGTCATATATTTTGCAGTCTGAAATTTTCTTTTCAAGATCGGATATCTGTTCCTCACGCTTTGAGATCATATGATTGTAGACCTCTGCGTGTTCACGGTCGGAGATACGCTCAATGATGATTTCTTCTATCTGATTTTTAGTTGCTGTAATTCTATCATTGTACTGCTTGATTTTCTGTTCGTAAATCGGTTTGTTACGAACCCATTCTCGGACTATTCTATCGTATTTATCGCTTTCGGCTAATATTTGCTCACGCCATACAGCAAGCTCCTCGATAACCAATTTGTCAATTTGTTTTTCGTGGATTCGGTGCGGTGTGCAATGCTGTTTTCCGTATCGGTTATAGCTGTTGCAGGAGTATTCAATGTACGGCTCGCCGTTCCAGAATCGCTTTTTGGCAATCAGACTTGCTCCGCATTCGGCACATTTTATCATTCCCGAATAGCGGTGGATAACCTTATCTTCGCTTGC
>JBJERC010000062.1:0-7715 GCA_051882075.1 Oscillospiraceae bacterium
ATATAATTTATTTTATTATAAAAGGTATTGAAAAAAGAAACAGCTTATGGTATAATATATAATTGGGTTAATAATTTTTCACGAAAGGAAGCATTTTTATCATGTCAGAACTTTTTGTCGGAACAAGCGTTCATACTGCCGTGCAGGGTCTTCAGAACGTTTATACTCCGCTTTCATTTAAAACGCATTTTATTTTCTGCATTATCGCAACGGTTGTCTATCTTCTTCAGTTTTACAGAAAAGGCTCGTGGCATTATCTTATCATAATGGCGGCTGTCGACCTTACCTTTACAATGCAGTTTACCGCATTTCAGAACAGCAGGGCGCTTGTTGCGCTCGGTGTTGCCGAGGCGGCGCTGCTTATCTGCGCAGGCGTTGTATTTTACAAATTCAACAAAAAGCAGAAAGCCGAGCTGAAAGCCCGTGAGCAGGCGCTCGACATAGAAAACGAAAAAAAGCGCAAGATACAGAAACTTCAGGAAAAGCTTGACGGCGACCCTGTAAACAGCGCTTTTGACGACAGCGAGGATTAACGGCATGACTCCGAAGATAGTGATCTTAGATTCCGAAACGGTAACGAAAGGCGACGTTTCGCTCGACTGCATAACCTCTCTGGGCGAGGCGCAGGTGTTCGGCTATACCCCGAACGATATGCTCGCCGAAAGGATAGGCGACGCCGACGCAGTTATCTGCAACAAGTGCCTTATCACCGAGGAAGTATTTTCCGCCTGCAAGAATTTAAAATACGTCGGGCTGTTTGCGACGGGCTACAATAATATCGACCTTGCCGCCGCAAGCAAAAGGGGTGCGGTCGTTTGCAACGTTCCGTCATATTCCACCAACGCCGTGGCGCAGCACACCTTTTCTTTTATCCTCAACCATTTTAACAAGACCGCCGAATATGCGAGAACGGTCGACAACGGCGACTGGGTGAATTACAAGCTGTTTTCATATTTTTACATTCCCACCGCCGAGCTTTCGGGGCTTACTATGGGTATTGTCGGCTACGGCGATATAGGCAGAAAGACCGCCGAGATAGCAAGAGCGTTCGGAATGAATGTTGTCACCCACACACGCACGCCCTCGAAGGTCACGGACGGCACGAGGGTCTGCACGCTTGAAGAGCTGCTTGAAATTTCCGACATCGTTTCCCTGCACTGTCCGCTTACCGAGCAGAACAATAAAATGATAAACGAAAAAACGCTTGCGCTTATGAAGCCGACCGCTCTGCTTGTCAACACGGCGAGGGGCGGACTTATCGACGAGCAGGCGCTTAGCAAAGCTCTGAAAAGCGGCAGAATTGCGGGAGCTTGTCTTGACACGCTCACCTTTGAGCCGATGAGGGAGGACTGTCCGCTCAGAAATATAGAAAACTGCACGATAACGCCGCATATTGCGTGGGCGCCGACCGAAACGAGAGTAAGGCTGCTTAGTGAAGTTGCTAAGAATTTACAGGCATGGATAAACGGCGAGCCGAGAAACGTGGTCAACAGATAAAAATTTTTATTATTTAAGGGGAGAAAATAATGCGAATCAAATGCGATTACTGCGGCGAATACATGGAGGACACCGACAAGGTCTGTAGTGTGTGCGGAGCGACCAACGACCACCTTATGCGAAGCGCCGACGGCGTTCCGAAAACGATAGAGGAGCTGAAAAAATTCTGCGCCGAGAAGAAGCTGCCGCTTGAGAAAATGCGCTTTTTTATCGGGGTGGATTTTAAAGAGCCGAAAGCGTTCGGTATCTATAAGGACGAAAACGGAAACTTCGTAGTCTACAAAAACAAAGCCGACGGCAGCCGTGCCGTCAGGTACAAAGGCACCGACGAGGCTTACGCCGTAAACGAGATATATCAGAAAATGAAATCTGAGATCCAGCTGCGCAAAAAACCAAGTCAGCCGGATAATTACAAAAAGAAAAAGAAAAAAGCCGATACGGCAGGACTTATCATTTTTGTATGCGTCTTTATCGCAGTTATTATATCCGCAATATTCTCGCCCGACTCTCCCGACAGGGGCTATTACCGCTACGACGACAGCTATTATTACTATCAGAACAGCGAATGGTATGTATACGGCTCGGACGGCTGGAGCCGCACACGGAATGTTGACGAGGAGCTTTCGGATAATTTTTCGGATTATTATGAAAGCGCAGGCTACAACTCCGATTACGGCACGGAAAATTTTGAAGATACGGAATATTATACCGTTACGGACGATGACGACTGGGAGGACGACTGGGACGACGACGACTGGGACACGGGCGGCGACTGGGATACGGGCGCTACTGACTGGGATACCGACTGGTAAAAAGTTTTACATAATATAAGTGAAAGGTATGGAATGAAAAATGATCGGCACAAAGAAAAGAGTGGTCGTTAAGCTCGGAACTTCAACGCTCACTCACAAAACAGGACGTCTCAATATAAGGCGGGTCGAAAAGCTTGTTAAAGTGCTTGCGGATATTCAGAACGCAGGCAACGAACTTATAATCGTATCGAGCGGCGCTATCGGGCTTGGAATGTCAAAGCTCGGTCTTCGGGAGAAACCTAAGGACACGCCCTCAAAGCAGGCTTGCGCGGCGGTCGGACAATGCGAGCTTATGTATATGTACGACAAGCAGTTTGCGGAATATTCGCTTACTGTCGCACAGCTTCTGCTTACGAAATACATACTTATCGAGGACAGGCGAAAGAACGTTGAGAATGCGCTTGAACGTATAATTCAGCAGGGGGTCATACCTATCGTTAACGAAAACGACACGGTCGCTATCGACGAGCTGGAGCTTGAAGTTGGCGAGAACGATTCGCTTGCGGCGACTGTTGCATCTATCGCAAAGGCTGACCTGCTTATAATCATGTCGGATATCGACGGTCTTTACGACAAGGACCCTCACACATATCACGACGCAAGGCTTATTCCGGAGGTCAGCGAGATAACCGACGAAATAAGACAGCTTGCAGGCGGCGCAGGAACAAAGCTCGGCACGGGCGGAATGATAACGAAGATCAACGCTGCGGAAATTGCGGTAAATAACGGCATAGACCTTATTATAGTAAACGGACGTGAGCCGGAAAATCTTTACAAGATATTTGACGGAATACCGACAGGAACGAGATTTCTTGCGAAAGATCAAAAACCGTCAGACAGGCAGATCGGCTGACATACACAAAGGGGGACTACTTTTATGAATTATATCGAAAGAATGGGCGAAAAGGCAAAGGCTTGCAAGGGCGAGCTTGCGAACGCTTCAACGGCTCAGAAAAACGAAGCGCTGCTTGAAATAGCGCACGCTTTAAGAAGAAACAAGGATAAGATAAAAGAGGCAAATGCAAGGGATCTCAGAGCGGCAGCCGAAAGAGGTATGCCTGCTGCAATGCAGGACAGGCTTCTGCTTGACGACAAGCGTATCGAGGGAATGGCGCAGGCCTGTGAAAAACTGTGTGCGCTGCCCGACCCCGTAGGAGAAGTCATCGGCGGAGAAACTCGTCCGAACGGCATGAGAATACGCAAGGTGAGAGTTCCGATGGGCGTTATCGGAATAATCTACGAGGCAAGACCGAACGTTACGGTCGACGCTGCGGCGCTCTGCTTAAAAAGCGGAAACACCGTTATTTTAAGGGGCGGCAAGGAGGCTATAAATTCAAACAGCTGTCTTGTCGAGCTTATGAGAAAAGCCGTTTCGCTCGCCGACTTCCCCGAGGACATAATCCAGCTTGTTACCGACACCGACAGAGGAATTGCGCTTGAAATGATGCAGGCGAACGGCAGTATCGACGTGCTTATCCCGAGAGGCGGCGCAAAGCTTATTCAGGCGGTCGTTAAATCGGCGACCGTGCCTGTTATCGAAACGGGAACGGGCAACTGTCACATTTATGTCGACAAAACGGCGGATTTAGATATGGCGGTCGAGATAACGGACAACGGCAAGACCCAAAGACCGTCGGTTTGCAATGCGCTCGAGACCTGCCTTGTTCACAAGGACGTTGCCGAGGAGTTTCTGCCGAAGCTCAAAGCGAAGCTTGACGAGCACAACGTTGAGATAAGGGGCTGTGCGCTTACAAGAATGATACTCGGCGAGGAAAACGTTGTACCTGCGACCGCCGAGGATTTTGCAACGGAATTTCTCGATTACATAATCTCGATAAGGGTGGTCGACAGTCTCGGCGAGGCTATCGAGCATATCACGAAATATTCGACGGGACACAGCGAATGTATCGTTACGGAAAGCCTTTTCTCGGCGGAACAGTTCCAGAAGAGGATCGACTCGGCGGCGGTTTACGTTAACTGCTCGACGAGATTTACCGACGGCGACGAATTCGGACTCGGCGCAGAAATAGGCATCTCGACCCAGAAGCTTCACGCAAGAGGACCTATGGGCTTAAAGGAGCTTACGACAATAAAGTGGCTTATTAACGGCGACGGACAGATAAGAAGCTGAATGAACTAAAAAAAAGATTTGACATTCGGCAAAATATGTGTTAAACTATAAAAATATCGACTTATAATATTATCCCTTTTCAAAAAAGACAGAACGAAAAGGAATTGTGTAAAAATTTGGTTCTCGGAGGTATTTAAAAGAAAATGACGGCAACAACAGGCAAGGCTCTGCGCTTTTTGCTTGCGGCTTTTGCGGCGGCTTTGGTTTTTATGCTTTACGGCTGCATTAATGCAAGCGCGGCGGACGGCGCAAACGCATGGGGAGGACAGCTTCCCGATTACAACAGCGGAATTGAAATAGACGTTGTTGAAAAATATAAGGCGGACAATACCGGCGCAAACGACAGCGCTTCGGCGATACAAAAGGCGCTTAATATCGGCAGAGATCAGGCGAGCGACACGAACAAGGTGGTCGTTAAGGTTCCTGCCGGTACTTACAGCATTTCAAAGGGTCTCAGGATATACAGCAACACGCAGCTTATTCTTGACCCGAACGCTACCATTATAAAGAAATTCTCAAACGGCTGTATGCTTTCAAACAAAAATGCTGATGATACGGTCGGGGGTTACAGCGGCACGCACAATATACTTATCGAGGGCGGAACGTTCGACGGAAACACCTCGCAGTACGGTTCGGTCTACGCCTTTTCAAACATAAGAATAGCACACGCAAACAACGTTATTTTCAGAAACGTTACGGTGCTTAACAACAAAAACGGTCACCACATGGAGATAGGCGGCGTTTCCGGGCTTACTATCGAGGGATGCTATTTCAGCGGATATTCAGGCTCGCTTCTTAAAGAGGCGATACAGCTTGACGTTATGCACAGCGAGGAGCTATTCACGGGTTTTTCGCCCTTTGACGACACCACCTGCGACAATGTGATAATTAGAAACTGCACGTTCAGGAACATTCCCCGTGCTATCGGTTCACATTCGGCGGTCGTAGGAAAATATTACACTAATGTCAGCATAACGGGCAATACTTTCGATAACGTTTCCAATATCTGTATGGTGCTTTATAACTACAAGCACTGTTCGATAACGAACAACACGATAACCAACAGCGGCGCAGGCATTACCTTCAACTATATGAGCGACGAAAATTTCAGACATTATTTCTCGCCGCTTGCAGGCTTTGCGAACGCTAAGGCGAATATCGACGGAAACGCAGACCTTGTTATCGAAAACAACACGATAACGACCTCGCAGACGACTCTGCAATTCGACCCGTATGCGATAAAGATATACGGCGTTACCGTTTCAGCCGATACTGCGGATTATCCTGCGTATAACTACACGATAAGCAACGTAAGAATTGCCTCGAACACGATAAATTCGGCAGCCTGTGCGATTTCAATGCTCAACGTTTACGACAGCACGGTAAAGGACAACAGCATTTCTATCAACAAGGAAGCAGGCAGCGTTGAAAAGGATCTTGTTTCGGCATCCTACTGCTTCGGAATTTCATTCAAGGACAACAGCGTTAGCGATTCGCTCAAATGCGGCGTAAGGGCTTCGAACGTTTCGGATTTTAATATCACGGGAAACAAGATAACAGGCTGTTCTAACGCTTCGGTCGTCGTTTCGGCGGCTTCGGAAAGCACGGTAAGCAAGAACACTTTCGATTCAAACGAGTTGGGCGCTCTTAAAATTTCCGAAGGAAGCTCCGACATAACCTGCACGGGCAACGTTGTCAAGGGCTTCGGAGATTACGGAATACAGGTTATCGAATCGGGCAGCGGAACGGATATCAAGATAAAGTCGAACGACTTTTCGGGCGGCTCGGTCGGAATACTCTGCGCTAAAAACGGAAAGGCTTATCTGACAGGAAATTCCTTTGAGGCAGTTACCGACAAGGTGTCGGCGGTTTCGGAGGGACTTGTCACGCTTGCGAAGGCTAAGAATTTCACCGCCGAGGAGGTCACGGAGGACAGGATAAAGCTTACATGGAACGCAGTAAGCGAGGCGGACGGTATCGAGGTTTACCGCCGAAAAGCTGGATTTGAGGAATTTGATCTGATAGCGTCTGTCGACAGCGGCTCAATTTTCCAGGACGAAAAGCTGTTTTCGGGAACGAATTATTTCTACAAGATAATTCCCTATATCGACGTTGACGGCGTTTTGTGGCAGAACACCGAGTCGGACGAGATAAACGCAAGAACAAAGGTCAATATCGAGTCGGCTTATGTCGGCTGTATTACCGAGGCAGGATTTACTTCAAGACCCGTAACGCCGAATTTCTACGTTACCGCAAACAGCACTCAGCTCGTTCCGGGACGGGATTACAGCTTTGAATATGTCAATAATATAAACGTCGGCACGGCTTCGATAATCATTTCGGGCAAGGGAAATTACATCGGAACGCTCAGCTATACATTCGAGATAAATCTCGCCGCCGATCCGGTCATGAACACGCTTACAAGGCGCACGCCCGAGCTTTCGGCTTTCTCTGTACAGCCGAACAGGACTTACAGAGTTGAATGTTCTCAGAGAAGCGAAATGTCGCTTGCAAACAGCGATGAAAGGATCTCGCTTCCCGAGCGCACGCTCAACTCGCTCAGACTTCAGAGCGGTGTTTCGTTCTCGACAAGCGCAGCTGTGTGGACGGACGGCGGATATGTCAACATATAAATATATTAAACAGCATCTGGTGGTAATATGAGTCAATTTCTCAAACGAATAAGCGGCGAAAACACGTCGAGCCTTAAAGAACTTGCCGGCAACATAAAGGGGCATTTTCTGACGGTAACAAGGCACAGACACATGGTCATGAGGCACTGCGTTATGGCAGGAATACCGATAAGAGGGCTTTTTCACGACCTTTCAAAATACTCCCCGACCGAGTTTATCAAGGGCGCTCTTTACTTTCAGGGCAGCCGTTCGCCGAACGAGGGGGAGCGTGAAAATTACGGCTTTTCGTTCGCCTGGATGCACCACAAGGGCAGAAATAAGCACCATTTCGAGTACTGGAACGACTACGACCCTGTAACAAAGCGTCCCGAACCGGTAAAAATGCCGCTTGTTTACGTCAAGGAAATGTTCTGCGACAGGGTCGCCGCCGGGAAAATTTACAACGGCGAAAACTACACGGACGCCGATCCGCTCAGCTATTTTATGCGTGCAAAGGGCAGAAGGGTCATTCACCCCGACACCTCGGAGCTTCTTGAAAGGCTGCTTGTCATGCTCAAAGAAAAGGGCGAAAAGCGCACCTTCGCCTATATCAGAAGGCTGAAAAAATACTGAAATACACAAAAATAACGGGTACGGACTTTG
>JBJERC010000063.1:0-36305 GCA_051882075.1 Oscillospiraceae bacterium
ATTCGTATCACACACGCTGAGCGGTTTAAGCTTAATAATTTCCATAAATTTACCCCTTACTTTCCGCTTCTTTCAACGGAAATAACATTCTTGATCTTTTTTATCCTCGATATAACGCTGTTTAGCTGATCCATGCCTGCTATGCCGAGAGTTACCGACAAAATAGCGTTGCCGTTTTTAAGCTCTCTCGACGACGACTCATAGATATAAATATTTATCATTGCAAGCGCAGAAGAAACGTCGGCGAGAAGTCCTATTCTGTCGACTGCGATAATATCAAGCGTCGTCTTGAAATAGGTCGTCTGCCCGCTGTCGCTGTTTTCCCACTTGACAGAAACCCATCTCGGAGCCTGCTCAGGATTATTCTTTTGCGAAAGATAATTTGCGCAGTCCTGCTTGTGTACGGAAACGCCGTGTCCCCTTGTAATAAATCCGACCACATCATCGCCGGGGAGCGGATTACAGCACTGAGCGAACTTAACAACGCAGTCGTCGATACCGTCAACGATAACGCCCGACTTGTTTTTCTCTGTCCTTTGTTTTATCTCCTGCTGAGCGTTTTCGGGCAGCTCTTTAACATCGTAGCGCTTGGTGTATTCGTTCTTAAGACGCTGCATTACCTTTGAAAGCTGAACGCCGCCGTAGCCGATAGCCGCAAAGAAATCGTCAAGCGTATCGCAGCTGTGCTTTCTCATATCGAGCTTTAAAAAGTCGCTGAGATCCTCTTCGGGAACGTGCATATTGTTGCGGCGAAACTCCCTTTCAAGAGCGTTTTTGCCCTCGAAAATATTTTCCTCGCGGCGCTCCTTTTTAAACCACGAGCGTATTTTTGATTTTGCTTCGTTTGTCTTTGCGATATTAAGCCACGAACGGCTCGGACCGTGTCCCTCGATATTTGTCGTGAGTATCTCGACTATCTCGCCCGTTTTGAGCTGATAATCGTAAGACACCATCTTTTTATCAGCCTTTGCGCCGCACATTCTGTGTCCGACCTGAGTATGAATAGCGTAGGCAAAGTCGATTACCGTTGCGCCTGCCGGCAGAGTTATCATATCTCCTTTAGGCGTAAACGCAAAAATATCTTCGGGCGCTAAATCGTTCTTTATTGCCCTTACTATCTCCTCAACGTCGTTTGATTCCTGCTGAGATTCGATTATCTGCCTTACCCACGCTATTCTGTTATCGTCCTTTGAGCTGCTTCCTTTAATTCCCTCTTTATATTTCCAGTGAGCCGCAATTCCGTATTCCGCCATTCTGTGCATTTCCCACGTTCTTATCTGCACCTCGAACGGAATAGCCTCTCTGCCGATAACGGTCGTATGGAGCGACTGATACATATTCGGCTTGGGCGTTGAGATATAATCCTTGAATCTGTTCGGGATAGGTCGGAACATATCGTGAATGATACCAAGCACGTTATAACATTCGGGTATTGTGTTTACTATTATTCTTACGGCATAACGGTCGTATATCTGGTCGATATCCTTTCCGTCTCGGTAAACCTTTTTGTAAATGCCGTAATTTGATTTAACTCTGCCGTCGATCTGCGGAACGGGCTTGAAATTCTCCTTTTCAAGTCTTTCGTGTATCCTGTTCTTTATCTTTTCGACAAGCTGTTCCCTGTCGTCCTTGCGCAGCTTCATCTGCTCTTCTATCTCCATATAGGCGTAAGGGTCGAGATAGTAAAACGCAAGATCCTCTATCTCGTCCTTTATCGAGCTTATACCAAGTCTGTGAGCGATGGGCGCATAGATATTCATTGTTTCGTGCGCTATCGTTCTGCGCTTTTCTTCACGACAGTATTTGAGCGTTCTCATATTATGCAGACGGTCAGAAAGCTTGATAATAATTACTCTTATATCCTCGCTCATCGCAAGCAGTATCTTTCTTATATTCTCAGCCTTCTGCTCCTCTTTTGTAAAGATCTCGACTTTTCCGAGTTTTGTAACGCCGTTTACGAGCATTGCAACGTCGCTTCCGAATTTCTTGTTAAGCTCCTCAAGCGTACAGGGAGTGTCCTCTACCACATCATGCAGAAGTGCGGCGCAGATAGTGTCGGTGTCCATTCCAAGCTCGAGCAGGATATAAGCTACGGCGAGGGGGTGAGTTATATACGGCTCGCCCGATTCACGTTTCTGATCGTGATGAAAGCTCTCGGCAAGCTCATAAGCTGAAAGTATCTTGTCAAGATCATACTGCTTCTCCCCTGCCGTTATATATTCTATAAGAGCGTCTATCGTTATATTTTCCTTCGGTTCAAGAAGGTAATGATTTTCCTGACGCTTATCCGGTTCAGGTCTGTTCAGAGTAGTTTCAGGCTCTTGGTTTTTTGTGCTTTTGTCTGTTGTGTTTTCCATATTATCAAACCCTTTCTCTGAAAAATGCAGTGCGGTTATAATATCAGCCGTTAATAAGCGAATACAAGCGCTTCATTGTAGCGGTTTTCTCAAGATCCGCTTTTTCCCTGACAGGAATAAGCGTAACTCTCTGACGGCTCGGGATAAATTTTGCAAGCCCCGCTTCGCAGAATACGTCGATCATAAGCCTGAGCTTACAGTAATTGACAGCCGGCAGATTTATCTTTAAAAACAAAGTATCGGCGTCCATCTCGTTATAAGCTGTGAGCAGCTTATAAACGTAAACAAGCTCCTGTCTTGTCGGCGTCATCTTTTTTATAAAGTTTATGGGCATCGACGCTCCGCTGCGGAATTTTTCATAGCAGTCCTTAGCGGCAAGATATTTATCGATCTGCATACCGTGAGGGATAATGTCGACAGCCTTTAACGAAAGCGACTCCTTGCCGTTATACTCGTTTATGTCAATATGCGCCGCAATGTCGACGACGCAGTTTACGCTTACGAAAAGTTCCTGCGGCGATTTTGAGAAAATAAGTACCGCAAGCCGTTTTGAGCCGTATGTAACGTCAAGTTTGGTGTGCTTTCCGCCCGACAGCGGATACACAGCGTTTACCCTGCATGACGGCAGCAGGAATGTCGGCTGGGGATTGCCTATTCCAAACGGTTCAAGCACCTCGAACGAGCGTATATTTTCAACGGTAAGCTCCGACTCATCAATGACCATATCGCACTCTGTAACGGGCAGCGGCATCTGACGCATTTTTGCGGCATACTCCTGAACACGCTCGTTAAAGGCGGAAATGTTTTCTTCCTTTACCGTAAGTCCGCCTGCACATTCATGTCCGCCGAATTTTTCAAGACAATCGGAAGCGTAGGTAAAGCAGCTGTGGATATTAAAGCCCTTAAAACTTCTTGCGCTTCCGCGTGCGACTCCGTTTTCATCTATCGAAAGAATTATATTCGGTTTGCCGTAGGTTTCAAGCACTCTTGAAGAAACTATTCCGATAACGCCGTGATGCCAGCTCTTTCCGGCAAGCACAAGCACCCTCTGTTCAAGAATAGAAGGGTCGCTGTCGATAAGCTGCATTATCTGCGAAAAGATCTCGGCTTCGGTCTGCTTGCGCTGTTCGTTAAGCGTCATAAGCTGTCCGACTAAATCCGACGCTTCGCCGTCGTCCTCGGTAAGAAGAGTTTTAAGGGCGATTATCGGCGAGGCAAATCTGCCTGCGGCGTTTATTCTCGGGCATAGCGAAAATGCAAGCGTACCCGACGACAGCTTTTCACGGTTTGCGCCCGAGCGGTCTATAAGCTCGTTAAGTCCGAAATTTTCGCTGTTTTTAAGATACATAAGACCCTTGCGGACGATAGTTCTGTTTTCGCCCCTGAGCGGTACAAGGTCGCCCACCGTACCGATACTGCAAATATCGGCATACTGCTCAAGCACGACGTCATAGCTTCCGCCGTCAAGAGCGGCGCAAAGTTTAAGCGCAACGCCGACGCCTGCAAGGTCCTTGAAAACCGACGGGCAATCGGCTCTGTGAGGATCAACGACCGCCTCGGCTTTCGGAAGAATTTCGGGCGGCTGATGATGGTCGGTGATAACAAGCTTCATGCCGAGATTTGCGATCTCCTCCGCCTCGGAAAGACAGGAAACGCCGTTGTCGACCGTTACGATAAGCTCGACTCCCTGCTCGTTCAGACTTCTCACCGCGTCGACAGTCATTCCGTAGCCTTCCTCACGCTCGTTGATATAATACATAACGTTTGCGCCCATGCTTTCAAGGTAGTTATACAAAAGCGCAGTCGCAGTAACGCCGTCGCAGTCGTAATCGCCGTAAACGCAGATAAGTTTATAGCTGTCGATATATTCGTTTATCGTATCGGCTGCCTGCTGCATTCCTGCTATAATAAACGGGTCTTCAAGCTCCTCGGCGCTGAAAAAATCAACGACCTGCTGAAAATCGCAGAAGCCTCTTGCCGTCAGAAGTCTGAGCACCGAAAGACTGAGATCGCATTTTTGCTTAAACTCAGCCGCAAGCCTGTTATCGGGCTTATTTACCGTTAAACTCTTCATAGATTATCTTCCTTATCATATAGTAATACACTATATATTATATCACATATTTTACACAATTTCAAGACAATATTACTTTTTTTATAAAACGTTTTAAAACAAATAAAAAAACGACCTCCCTTTTTATCGGGAGGTCAATAAAATCTCTTGGAATTTATTTTTTAAGCGCAGCAATAGACTGCTCTATCTTTGCAAGCTTTTCCTGTGCCTTTGCAAGCTTTTCCTTCTGCGCTGCGATAAGCTGCTCGGGAGCTTTTGCGATAAAGCCCTGATTATTCAGCTTGCCCGAAAGGAATTCGATGTCTTTAAGAACCTTCTTCTTTTCCTTATCGAGTCTTGCTGCTTCCTTTTCGGTATCAACGATATCGGACAGCGGAATGAAAATTCTTGCCGAGTCGGTAACTACCGTTACGGCGTCTTCGATTTCAGCCTTGTTCGTTATCTCTACCTCGCTTGCGTATGCAAGTCTTTCAAAGAACATGATACCGCTTGCGAAAATGTCAGCCTGCTCCGTTTCGATATAAAGCTTCGCCTTAACGGAGGGAACAACGTTCATTTCGCTTCTGATATTTCTTACGCCCTTGATAGCTGCAATGATCTTTCCGAAGTCCTCTTCCTCCTGCTTGTATGAAAGCTCCTCGCTGTAAACGGGGTATCTTTCAAGCATAAGAATGCTTTCGCCCTCGGTAAGAACCTGCCAGATCTCTTCCGTGATAAACGGCATGAACGGGTGGAGAAGTTTTAACATTCCCTTCATTACCCATACGAGAACGGTCTGCGCATTTGCAGCAGTTTCGCCGCCTGCAAGTATTCTCGGCTTTGTAAGCTCGATATACCAGTCACAGTAAACGTCCCAGATAAAGTCGTAAAGCTTTGCAACAGCAACTCCGAGATCGAAGTTTGTGAGGTTTTCGTCGATAGCTTTGCAGAGGTCGTTGAACTTCGATACTATCCACTTATCCTCAACGCTTAAATTCTCGGGCAGCTTGTCAGCTTTGAAGCCATCGGGCAGATTCATCATGATAAATCTTGCGGCGTTCCACAGCTTGTTTGCAAAGTTTCTCGAAGCCTTGACCTTGTCATCCGAATAACGCATATCGTTTCCGGGTGCGTTTCCTGTCGCAAGCATAAATCTTAAAGCGTCGGCGCCGTAGTTGTCGATGACTTCAAGCGGATCGATTCCGTTGCCCAAAGACTTCGACATTTTTCTTCCAAGCTCGTCACGAACAAGACCGTGAATTAGTACGGTGTCAAAAGGCTTTTCCTGCATATTTTCCATACCGGCAACTATCATTCTCGATACCCAGAACGGAATTATGTCGTAGCCCGTTACGAGAGTGCTTGTCGGGTAGAAATATTTCAGATCTTCTGTATTTTCCGGCCAGCCGAGAGTTGAGAACGGCCAGAGCGCAGACGAGAACCATGTGTCAAGCGTGTCGGGATCCTGACGCATCGGCTTTCCGCACTTCGGACAAACGGGCGAATTTTCCTTTGTAACGATCATTTCACCGCAGTCGTCGCAGTAGAACGCAGGTATCTGATGACCCCACCAAAGCTGACGGGAGATACACCAGTCACGGATATCGTTCATCCAGTTGAGATAATTCTTCTCGAATCTGTCGGGAACGAACTTTATGCTGCCGTCCTCGACCGCCTTGATAGCAGGCTTTGCAAGCTCCTCCATCTTAACGAACCACTGGAGCGAAACTCTCGGCTCAACGGTCGTTCCGCAGCGGTAGCAGGTGCCGACATTGTGCGAATGGTCTTCGACCTCAACGAGAAATCCGCCCTTTTCGAGGTCTTCAACTATCTTCTTTCTTGCGTCGTATCTGTCCATGCCGGCGTAGTCGGGATAATCGTCAACGATTTTTGCGTCCTCGGTTAGAACGTTGATAACAGGCAGGTCGTGTCTTCTGCCAACTTCAAAGTCGTTCGGGTCGTGTGCAGGCGTTATCTTAACTACGCCCGTACCGAATTCCATGTCAACATAGCTGTCGGCAACAACGGGAATCTCTCTGCCAACAAGCGGAAGGATAAGGGTCTTGCCTACGATGTCCTTGTATCTTTCGTCCTTGGGATTTACCGCAACAGCCGTATCTCCGAGCAGCGTTTCGGGACGGGTCGTAGCAAGCTCAACATAGCCTGAACCGTCCTTGAGCGGATAACGCAGATGCCAGAAATGTCCTGCCTGATCCTCATATTCAACCTCGGCGTTCGAGATAGATGTACAGCAGTGAGGACACCAGTTGATTATTCTTTCGCCTCTGTAAATAAGACCCTTGTTGTAGTAGTTGATAAATACTTCCTTAACGGCTTCGGAGCAGCCCTCGTCGAGCGTAAAGCGTTCACGCTCCCAGTCGCACGACGAACCGAGCTTTTTAAGCTGTGAAACAATTCTTCCGCCGTACTGCTTTTTCCAGTCCCATGCACGCTCCAAGAACTTTTCTCTGCCGAGGTCGTCCTTTGTAAGACCCTCCTTGCGCATAGCTTCAACGATCTTTGCTTCTGTTGCGATAGAAGCGTGGTCTGTACCGGGTACCCAGAGGGTGCAGTAGCCGCTCATTCTCTTCCAGCGGATGAGAATATCCTGGAGAGTGTTGTCAAGGGCGTGACCCATATGAAGCTGACCGGTGATATTCGGAGGGGGAATAACTATCGTATAAGGTGTTTTTTCGGGATCACGTTCTGCATGAAAGCAGTTTTCGTCCACCCACATTTTATAGATCCTGTCTTCAAACTGAGAAGGATCGTAGAGCTTTTCAAGCTCCTTTTTCATAACTATCTATCCTTTCAAAATATATTTTACGTCAAAAACTCAATAGCCGCAGACTCGCGTATCCATCACATGAGTTTCAAGAAGCATTATAAAAAGCTTCATGTCGATATTCATTTTCATGTCTCTCCTTCTGAATAGAATACATAGATATTATCGCACATTACGAATAAAATGTCAAGAGATATTTAATGAACAAATAAAAATCAGCTTTCCGCCGTTTTCTGGAGAAAAGCTGAAAAGATTTCAGATAAGCTCGTAGCGTTTTTTTAATATCCTCGCCGTAAACACGAAAAGGATAACGGAAAGGACGGCAAAGAAAACGATATTCATGATAAGCCACGCCGAAACGGAGGAGATATTCACAAGTATCTTGAATCCTATCGAAGAATATACTCCGTAAAGCGAGCCGATGAATAATATCGTAACTATCGAAGCGGCGGCAAAAGTGAAGCTTCGTCTTTTACGGTCGAGCGCAGACAGCATCATGACAAAACAGCAGGCAAGCTGGAGGAATATGCCGAGCGAGAAAACGTGGACATACGAAAGCCAGAATGCGTCCGAAAGCTCGCCGCTTCCGAAAACCGAAACAACGCTGTAAATTAAACGTGATATAGAAATTTTTTCGTCGCTTGTAATAAGCATCGCCGCAAGCGATGAAATCTGGGCGCAAAGGCAGGAAAATACGAGCCAGAACGCAGCGTGAAGCGTTTTTGAAAGCAGCTGTGCCGCCGCAGGAACGGGCAGCATAAGACTAAGCTGCGCCTGTTTGCCGAAGTAGAATTCCCGAAAGCGAAGGAGGGGAATCAAGACTGCGGCTATCCAAAAGACCGACGAGGTAAAAAAGCCGAGCGTTTCCGAAAGCGCCGACACCGCCGTGTAATATTCGCTGTATTCGTTCGGGACGAGCCTGTAAAAAAACGCAATGCAGACCGACAGCAGGAATACTATAAGATAAAACAGCGCATATTTTCCGAAGGTGGTTTTCAGGTCGTATTTTAGTATTTTAAACATTCAGACACCCCCGTAATGTTCGCTGAATCCGTAAGGAAAACGCTGTGAAAAATCCTCCGCCGAGCCGTAAAAGAGGGTCGTTGAGTTCTGAAGAAGAAGCATATCGCAGCAAAGCTCATTAAGCTCGAAAACGTCCTTTTCCGCGAGCAAAACGGCAGAATCCTCCGCCCTTTCCGACAGCAGTTTTCTAAGAAGTTCCGTTTTATCACGGGGCGACAGCGCAGACAGCGGAGCGTCTAAAATATAAAGCCTCGCATTTCTGCAAAACGCAAGAGCGGCGGAGATAAGCTGCCTTGCCGACAGCGGAAGATCAGCATACTTTTTGTTAATATCTATCCCGAGTTCGCCGAGAAGCAAATATGCCTTTCCCGAATCAAAATCCTTAAAAAAATCGGCATAAAGCTTTACCGTCTGCGCCGCAGAAAAGCCGCCGTAAAAAGCGTCGGCGTCGAGAAGATATGAGATCTGCGCTTTTGTTTTGGTACTGTGTTTTTGTCCGCAGACGAAGATCTCGCCCTTATCGGGGCGCAAAAGTCCTGCCGCTAAGCTGCACAGAACGCTCTTTCCGCTTCCTGCCGCACCCGTTACGCCGAGCGTTACGCCGCCGTACACACAAAACGAAACGCCGTTTATTGCCGGGAAATTCCCGAAGCTTTTTGTTATGCCGTTAAATTCAAGAACCGGCTGCATATCCGCCCTCCTCGCTTAAAAAGTTTTACAGGCAATATCACACTTAGAGCATAATATTGCCTGAATAAAAAATATCCGATCTTATCTTTCTTCGCAGATAAGCTTAATAGCTGTTCTTTCCTCGTCGTCGATAACAACGTTTGCAAAGGCGGGAATACATATCATATCTATTCCTAACGGGGCAAGATAACCTCTTGCAATAGCGACCGCCTTAATAGCCTGATTTGCAGCTCCTGCACCTACCGCCTGAACTTCGACCGCTCCGCTGTCACGGATAACGCCCGATATAGCGCCTGCAACAGAGTTGGGAACAGATCTTGACGAAACCTTCAAAACTTCCACAATATCAACCTCCGGTATTCTGATCAAGCATACGCTTGTATAAACAGCGGCGGTCACCCTTTTCCCACTTCAATGATACTCCATGACTCCACTGCTTAATTTATTATACACTAAAAAATAATATTTTGCAATAGTTAAATATTATTTTCGGTATTTATCTCATAATTATACGTTCTATTTTGTTAGCCTTGCCCAATTTTTCGTCAAACGATATTGCAACAGCGTTTACAAACGGCGCATTCTCGCTCGTTCTGAACGTCACGGGGCAGTGAAATTTGAGCTTTTGTATCGCAAGCTCGCTTTCAACGCCGAGCACCGAAAGCTCCGCACCCGTCATTCCGACGTCTGTTATATAGGCGGTATGATCTTTAAGTATCATCTCGTCGGCGGTCTGTACATGGGTATGAGTTCCAAGCACGGCGGTCACTCTGCCTGCAAGGTAATGCCCGAGCGCCTTTTTCTCCGAGGTAGCCTCGGCATGAAGATCGACAAAAATGTTCGGTGTGTCGAGCCGCTCAAGAATACGGTCGATACAGAAAAACGGGTTGTCGAGCGGCTCAAGCCCGACCGTGCCCATAAGATTTACCACCGCGATCTTGACCGGGAACATATCCGCAACATACACGCCGCAGCCGGGCACACCCTCGGGATAATTTGCAGGGCGCAGAAGATTTTCATATTCGCCGTACATATCCATCGAGTTTTTCTGCTGAAAGGAATGGTTTCCGCCGGTAACAACATCTGCTCCGAGCCGTATAAGTCTGTTAAACGACTGACGGGAAACGCCGTTTCCGACAGCCGAATTTTCTCCGTTTACGACTGTAAAATCAATGTCGTAGCTGCGCTTTATCCCGTAAATTCGCTTTTCAAGAATATGGAGTCCGCAGTTTCCGACCACGTCGCCGACAAAGAGAAGGTTCATATTTTCCGCCTTTCCGAGCAGCCGCCGATATTAAGCAAGCGAGTTTACGGCTGCGATAAGCTCGTCCGTTTTGTCGGTAAGCTCCCACTTAACTCCGAGATCCTCTCTGCCCATATGTCCGTAAGCCGCAAGAGGTCTGTACTGAGGCTTTCTGAGATCAAGCTGTTCGATTATTGCGGCAGGACGGAAATCGAAAACCTTTGTAAGCGCAAGAGCGAGCTTTGCGTCGTCGGTCTTGCCCGTGCCGAAGGTGTCGACCCTTACGGAAACGGGAGAAGCAACGCCGATAGCGTATGCAAGCTGAACCTCGCAGCGATCTGCAAGTCCTGCGGCAACGATATTTTTAGCAGCCTTTCTTGCAGCGTAAGCAGCCGAACGGTCTACCTTTGTCGGATCCTTGCCCGAGAATGCTCCGCCGCCGTGTCTGCCGACTCCGCCGTATGTATCAACGATTATTTTTCTGCCCGTAAGACCGCTGTCGCCGTTAGGACCGCCGATAACAAATCTTCCGGTCGGGTTTACAAAGAACACGGTATTTTCGTCCATAAGCTCGGCAGGGATAACCGCCTTTACGACCTTTTCGATTATATGTTTTCTGATCGTTTCAAGCGAAACGTTTTCGTCGTGCTGAGTCGAAACAACAACGGCGTCAATTCTCTTTGCCTTGCCGTTTTCGTCGTATTCAACAGTAACCTGAGTTTTTCCGTCGGGGCGCAGATAAGAGATCTCGCCGCTTTTGCGGACTTCGGTAAGCTTCTTTGCAAGCTTGTGAGCGAGCGAAATGGAAAGCGGCATAAGCTCCTTAGTTTCATTGCAGGCATAACCGAACATCATGCCCTGATCGCCTGCGCCGATATCTCCGGCATTTTCCGCTCTTCCCTCGAGTGCGTTATCGACGCCCATTGCAATATCCGCTGACTGTCTGTCAATATTTGTAAACACAGCACAGGTATTTCCGTTAAAGCCGTATGAGTCGTTGTCATATCCGATATCGCAGACTACCTTGCGGACGATAGCAGGAATATCGACCTGAGCCTTTGTCGTTATTTCGCCCATGAGCATTACAACGCCTGTTGTGCAGGTGGTCTCGCAGGCAACTCTTGAAAAAGGATCCTGCTCGAGCATAGCGTCAAGAATTGCGTCGGAAACGTTGTCGCAGATCTTATCGGGATGTCCCTCTGTCACCGACTCGGACGTAAAAAGAATCTTTGCAGTATTTTCCATAAATCATCTCTCCTTTACAAATACAAAAAACAAGCGCCCCGAATAACCGGAGCGCAACGAAATTTCTCAGAATTTCCTCATCTTCCGGACATTACTCCGCAGGAATTGGCACCTTTCCGCAGTTCACGTTAGGTTGCCGGGCTTCACAGGACCTGTTCCTCCGCCTCTCTTGATAAGGTAACAGACGATACGACATATTGTCTGTTAAAAAATATTATACACATTTTGTCGTGGTTTGTCAAGCGGTTTCTAAAATATTGACCGCCGTAAATGTAAATTTATTATTAACCGACAGACTTATCAGCAAAACTAATAAGCCACTTGTCAGCCAAGTATATCCGAAACGGGACGGTCGGCAAGAATTTTCTGACCGTTAGCGTCGATCTCGGCAATCATTTCCTGACCGAATTTCTTTTCGATGACCGCAAGACCCTCGCCTAAAGAAGCGTCGCCTCTGTCGATCCTGTGGGTATCGGTTCCGAGAATGTGAACATAGCCGTTCTTAATCAGCTTAAAGCAGTTCTGCTTAGTGCGCAGATGAGTAAGCGAATCGGCGTTCATCTGTCCTACAACGTCAAGCTCCATAAGGCTGCAAAGAGATTTCATGCTTGTAAACGCAAGGTAGCGTTCCAGATGCGCAATGATGACCTTAACGTCAAGATCGTTCGTTATCACCTCGACGTCCTCGATAATTTCCTCGGTTATTTTATCATATTTCATTTCGAGCAGCATATAATCCGTGCCCTGAATAGCGAGCCTTGAAAGCGCTTCCTTTCCGACAAGCATATGATTATAAAGCACCTCTGCGCCGAGCAGTATCTTCGGATGTTCGGGCTTTAAGTGCGGCTTTAAGCTTTCAAACGCTCTGTCCCTTTTGTCGAGAAATCTGTGAATGCTCGTTTTTGTGCAGTAAAAATGCGGGGTCGCAACAACTATATCAACGCCGTCCTCAGCCATTTTGTCAAGTATCTTTACCGATTCCTCAACGCTTCTGCTTCCGTCGTCGACGTCCGGCAGAATATGCGAATGAAAATCTATCTTCATTGCTCTCACTTCCCTGCTAAAAGAATATCGTCTGTAATTAAATAAATTATACCATAAAACACACCTGTTTGTCAAGTTTCCTGATACATAAAAATCCGGTGCCATATCAAATGACACCGGAGAATTATTGCATAAATTCAAAATGAAAAGCTGACAAAATCACTTCAGATATTCTGCAATTGCGTCGTTAATATCTTTAAGCTCCGAATCAACGGTAGCTGAATAAGACTCTCTCAGCTCCGCCCATGTATACTGATGTCCGCTGTCATCGGTCTTATTGGTGTTTTCGTAAAGCTTTCTTGTAACGCAGCTTCCGTCCTCGTTTGAATTATCGTCGGAAAGAGTTCCCGAAATTCCGTAGCCGTAGTCGAACACGGGCATATATTCGGTAGAAGAAGCGTCTAAGAATACCTGATACATTTCCTCAGTCCACTGCGGATTTGCGTTTAAGAATTTCTGCTTTCCGTTTTCTCTGTATGTTTCGTCCGTATTTGCGATACGGCAGCATTCATACCAGCACTTAACGGCTTCGGACTTCTTCGAGCCCTTTACCCACATATACGCAAGCATATCGGAGGTCATATACTTTTCATCGGTATTTGGGTCGCTCGGCATAGGAACGACTCTCCATTCGTCGCCCTTCTTAGGACCGTTCGTTCCCGTCATAGCCCAGATTCCCATGCTGTAAAACAGATTTGTTCCGTCCTTGAGCGCAGCGTTAGCGTTGCCGAGCCAGTTGGTGTTTACAAAGCCCTTCTTTCCGATGTCGTAAAGCAGATTTTCAGCACGCTCGATATCGGGATCCTGAATATTTGAATGGAAGCTGTTGTTTTCCTTATCGTATGAAACCATTGTTTTACCGGTCTGCTGAACGATCTGCGTCTGGAACCAGCCGTTGATTCCGTATCTCTGCTCGCCGTCGCCTGCGCTCGAAACGAAGGTATCCATCATGTCATACCATGCGTCCCAGTTCCATTCGCCGTTTAAGTAAAGCTCATAAGGATCGTCAAGACCGTTATTGTCGATGACCGCCTGATCGTACATCATAAGCGTTCCGACAGAGAAGCTTATAGGCGCAACGTAATGCTCGCCGTTAAGCACGAACTGGTCGGCAGCCGTCTTGGTGTCCGCCCAGAGATCGCTGTCAAAATCAACGATGCTGTCGACAGGCTGATACATATCCTTTACGACCTGACACGGAAAAGCGAGCCACTCATATTTGAATATATCGGGTACATTCTGGTTCGACATGATAGCTGAAGCAAGCTTGTCAAACTTTTCGCTGTCGATTACACGGTTAAGCTCGATCGTGCCGCCCTTGTTATTGAAAAGCGTCATTTCAACCGACTTGTCCTGTCCCTTTTTAGGATTAAGGTCATAAGTTCCCATCCATACAAGATTTTTCTCGGCGTCTTCGGGAAGAACGTCGATAAGATCGGTGTCCTCGACCTTTACCGTTTCAACATGAGATTCTGTCGATTCATTTTTGCCCGAACCGCAGCCGACAGCCGCAGCAGTCGAAATAACGGCCGTCAATAACGCAAGTGCTGTTTTAATTTTACGCATAAAGATTTTCCTTTCCTATATACATAATGCATATTAAAATAAGAAACCGCAGGGTTTATTACTCTATAAATAAATTATAAAACAAACAAAATACTCTGTCAATAAGCATAAAAAACAAATTAGCGTAATATATTTTATACATATTTCACAATAAACATATATCTGTTTTTGGTGGTTTAGAACGAATATTGTTTCATAAATTTATACATTCTAATAAAATTATCCGAATACTTTCATATAGTTATTTAAATATTCATATTTTCGTAAACAAATAGTTATTGAAAAAAACATGGTCTAATGATATAATATTATAAAGTTAGCATACTCTAACATCATGCATTTTAACTTTTACAGGAGCATATTATGTTTAAGAAAGAAAAAACTCCCGAGGGCGAAAGCAGAACGCTCGGCGACCTTGCGATAGGACAATCGGCTGTTGTTTGCAGGATAGGCTGCACGGGGTCGATGAAGCGTCACCTTATCGACATGGGGGTAACGCCGGGAGTCAGGGTCACGCTGCTGCGCTGCGCTCCGATGGGCGATCCGCTCGAGCTTAAGCTGAGAGGGTACACGTTATCTATTCGCCGTTCCGAGGCGGAACAAATCTACATAGAAAGCGGTGCGGAATGACAAATCGAAGCATTACAAAAAGCGAAACTCTTTCTATAGCGCTCGCAGGAAATCCGAACTGCGGAAAAACCACGCTTTTCAACGCTCTGACAGGCTCTAATCAGTACGTCGGAAACTGGGCGGGCGTAACGGTCGAAAAGAAATCGGGCTTTACCGCCGACAGAAAGTACGAGATAGTCGATCTGCCGGGAATTTATTCGCTGTCGCCGTATTCAATGGAAGAGATCGTTACACGGGATTATATCATCAAGGAGCGTCCTTCCGCCATTATCAACATAATCGACGGCATGAATTTCGAGCGCAACCTGTATCTTACGGTGCAGCTTGCCGAGCTTGGAATTCCGATGGTGCTTGTCGTAAACATGATGGACGAGGTGAAGAAAACGGGCGGCAGCATTGATTGCTGTAGGCTTTCTCAGCGGCTCGGAATACCCGTTGTTCCCGTGTCGGCAAGAAAGGGCGAAAATATCGACGAGGTAATGCGGCAGATAAAGCACGTCATAAACAAAAACGTGACCTTTCCGCAGATAAACTTCGATATAAAAACGCAGAACGCGCTCAACGAAATATCTGCGCTCATTTACGAAAAAGACAAGGATATTCCTTTTGAATTTTACGCTTCAAAGCTGCTTGAAAACGACAAGCTCGTAAAGGAGGAGCTTGCGCTTTCGCCCGATATTACTGAGAAAATCGAGCAGATCGCGGTGAAATATGAAAAAAGCTCAAAATACGGCGACAGAGAAACTATGCTCGCCGATGCAAGATACACCTTTATCGAAGACCTCGCCGCCGAAACGGTCGTTAAGGGCGTCTGCGAGGATCAGCCGACGATCTCGGACAAGATAGACAGAGTCGTGACGAACAAATTCCTCGCCCTGCCGATATTTATTCTTATCATGGCAGGAATTTTTGCGCTTACCTTCGGACCGATCGGAAGTGCGCTTTCAGACCTTATTGAAAAATTCTTTACGGATATACTGTCCAAAAATATGGACAAATGGCTTTTAGCAGTGCAGGCTCCCGAATGGACGAGATCGCTTATCGTAAACGGAATAATAAGCGGCGTCGGCGGTATACTCACCTTTCTGCCGCAGATCGCAATACTATTTCTCTGTCTTTCCATACTTGAGGACAGCGGTTATATGGCGAGAGCTGCGTTTATAACCGATAAATTTTTAAGAAAGCTCGGGCTTTCGGGAAAAAGCTTTATCCCTATGATAATGGGATTCGGCTGCACCACGCCTGCGGCAATGGCGGCAAGAACGCAGGAAAACATAAACGAACGGCGCGCGACGATAATGCTTATCCCGTTCATGTCCTGCGGTGCAAAGCTGCCGATCTATGCGCTTTTTGCGTCGGCATTCTTTTCGGCTTATAAGGGGCTTGTGGTATTTTCAATGTATCTTATAGGCTTTCTGCTTGCAATTCTTGCAGGTCTTATTTTAAAGAAAACGGTGTTCAAAACCAACAGTGCGCCGTTTGTAATGGAGCTGCCTTCATACAGACTTCCAATTTTATCATCAGTCTTAAAAAACACATGGGACAAGTGCAAGGGATTTATCATCAAGGCAGGAACGATAATTTTCGCTATGTCGGTAGTTATCTGGGTGCTTCAGTCGTTCACTCCGCAGCTTCAATACACGACCTCCGGAGAAGACAGCATTTTCGGCTGTCTCGGCGCTATACTTGCACCTCTGCTGATGCCCCTCGGCTTCGGCGACTGGAGATCGGGTGTGTCGATACTTTCGGGACTTGTCGCAAAGGAAGCCGTCGTATCAACAATGATGGTTCTTTACGGTTCGGCTGACGAAGCGGTTCTTTCGGCGGCTATCTCTGGGGTATACACTCCCCTTTCGGCGTTCTGCTTTATGCTGTTCTGTCTGCTTTATATGCCTTGTATTTCAGCCTTTGCGACTATTAAAAACGAAATGGGAAGTATGAAATGGGCGCTCGCAAGCGCAGGTCTTCAGCTTGCCACGGCTTACGGCGTGACGCTCCTTGTTTATCAGATAGGCTCGCTGTTCGTCGGATAACGGAGGAGCAAAATGAAATATGCAGTAATAATCATCTGTATTCTGATAATTGCCGTTTCGTTTGCCGCAGTTTTTATTGAGATAAAAAAGCAGATAAACGGCAAATGCTGCGGAAGCTGCCGCGGCTGTCATCAAAAATGCAGTAAATATCGATCAAAATGCAGTTTTAAAAAGTGAAATTTCGCTGAAATTTCACTTTTTCTATTGCAATATCCTTTTGTTCATGTTATAATAATGTGTAGGTTTATTAGCAAAGGAAAACAAAACGAAAGAAAGTTGATTTATGAGCGTAAACGCAATTAAAAAGAACAGGATACTTACTCTGCGCACGCATAAGAGCAGGTTTTCGGCGGTGTTCGGAGCTGTTTTCTCTACGGCGGTCATCGGCGCAGGCTTCGGCGCATATTTTTATTACAATGCGACCTTTGCGCCCGGCTGGCACACCAAGGAAGAGGGAACTTATTATATCGTTTCGTCGACCAAGGAGCGTGCGGTAGGTTTAAAGCTTATCTCAAACTCGTCTTATCTTTTTGACGAGGACGGCTATATGCTTACAGGCTGGCAGGAATTTGAGGGCAACACCTATTATTTCGACAAGTCGGGAGTAATGCAGAAAGGTATCGTTAAGATCGACGGAGAGGAATATTACCTTTCGGACGAGTCGGGAATTTTCAAGACGGGTCTTTGCGATTTTAACGGCGAAGAGTATTATTTCAACGACCACGGCTTCCCAGATACCGGTTTTAACAACGACGGTAATTATTATTACGACGCTTCGGGAAAAAGAATAAGCGGCTGGGCGGAGATAAACGGTATCCAGTATTACTTTTTCAAATCGGGCAGCAAAGAGGGACAGATGGCGACCGGCTTTCAGGAGATCGACGGCGCTACATACTATTTTGCCGCCGACGGTCATATGGTAACGGGACTTACTACGATCGACGGAAATCTTTATGATTTTCAGGACAACGGAAGTATGTTCAGGGGCTGGCGCAAAGACGGCAAGGACTATATGTACGCCGATTACCAGACGGGCGCATTTGCCCAGGGCTTTTACAGAGTCGAAAAGGAAGTTTATTATTTCGATCAGGACTACCATATGGTTAAAGGCTGGAACAAAATCGGCGGAAAAAGATACCATTTCGATGATAAGGGCGCTATGACTGTCGGCTGGTTCAAGGATAACGGAAACAACTATTATTTCTTAAAGGACGGCTCGGCTGCAAAGGGCTTTATAAAGCTCGGACTTGAATACTACTATTTTGACAGCAAAAACAGGCTTTATTACGGCTGGCACGAATCGGACGACGGAAAGCTTTATTATTCGGACGACGAGGGAAAGGTGCAGCAGGGATTTCTCGACTGGGACGGCAGCGTTTATTTCTTCAATCAGAAAACGCACGAGGCTGAAACAGGGCTTACAAAAACTATTGACTACACCGAAGCTCAGCAGTCGGATATAAACCAGTTCAAGAGAGATAAGAAGCTTATCGCAAAATATGAAAAATCGCTTTCGGATTCTTCGGTAAAGCTTTCCGAAAAGGATAGCAACCGCCTTGAGTCGCTTATGAAAACTTATCTGAGGGACGGAACCTATGAAAGCTTTTTCATGGAGGCTTATAACACCATCGGCGAGGATATTTTCGGTCAGCACTATTTCGGCAGCGATCATATCATAAAAACCGGCTGGGTCACTATTTCGGGGTATAAATTCTATTTTGATCCCAAAACGGGCGAAAAAGTAACCGACTGGCAGACGATAGAAGGAAAAAGATATTACTTCGGACAGTTCGGTGTCTGCGCTACGAAAACGCTTGTCGTTAACGGCGACAGATATGAATTTTCCGCCGACGGCTCTATTCCCTCGGGAATTACGAAGGTAGACGGCGGCATAAGATACGCCGAGGGCGACGGCTGGCTGTTAAATGCGTTCAGGTCGGACAAGGACGGAATTTATTATTTCGACGGTTCGGGATACGCTGTCAGCGGCTGGCAGGAGATCGACGGAGAGCTTTATTATTTCAACAGCAAGTGTCTGCTTGAAATCGGAATAAAGAAAAACAACGGCAACGTTTATTATATCTCCGAAAACGGCGCAGTAAAGAATACATGGGTAAACACCGACGAGGGAACATATTTCTTTAAAGGCGACAGCACGGCGGCGGTCGGCTGGCAGACCATTGACGGAAATCAGTTCTACTTTGACACAAGCGCACATCTTTGCAAGGGTTGGAAAGAGATAGACGGCAAAAAGTATTATCTTGAAAACGGCGCACAGCTAAGAGGTCCTGTTACGATCGACGGAACTTATTACGTTATCGGCGACAAGGGCTATGTCGAAGAGGGCTGGGCGACTTGGAACACGCAGCGTTATTATACCGACGCTTCGGGTATTCCGATAACTAACACAATGGAGATCATCGACGGCACACGCTACCGCTTTGATGAAAACGGTGTTGCGACCGCAGTCGGCTGATGTACAACCATACAAAAACAAAACGCACCGCAGGGCATTTTAAATTGCCTTACGGTGCTTATTTTTTGCATTAAATTATTGCGGCAAACACGCTACATTGAGATATTGAATACCACAAGAGCGATATTGAAGAAAACGAGCGTGGTCGAAGCGTCGACGATCGTTGAGATAAGCGGCGCCGCCATAAGCGCAGGGTCGAGCTTTATCGCCTTTGCAGCCATAGGAAGAATACAGCCGATAAGCTTTGACATGACGACCGCAGCGACTATTGCAAGGCTTACGCACAGCGCAAGCTTTAGTGAATCAACGCTCGGATCGTTATAATACTGAATGTAGATCCTTGCAAAATTGACCGAGCCGAGAATAAGGCTGACTATAAGGGAAATCCTCAGCTCCTTGAAAATGACCTTGAAGAAGTCTTTAAGCCTTATCTCGCCAAGGCTCATTCCTCGGATTATCATTGTCGAGGTCTGCGAGCCACAGTTTCCGCCCGTACCCGTAAGCGTCGGGATAGACGCTACAAGAAGCGGTATCGCAGCGAAAGCGGCCTCGTAATGACTTATAATTACGCTTGAAATGGTAGAAGAAAGCATAAGCACGAGCAGCCAGACAATACGGTTGCGTGCGTGGGCGAATACGGAGGTTTTAAAATAGCTCTCCTCACTCGGCTGGATAGCAGCCATGTGTGCGAAGTCCTCAGTCGTTTCCTCCTGCATAACGTCCATAGCATCGTCGAACGTTACGATTCCGACTATGCGGTTTTCGTTGTCCACAACGGGCAGCGCAACAAAGTCATACTTTGAAAACTTTGCCGCAACGACCTCCCGGTCCTCGGTGGTTTCAACGGTGATGACGTTTGTGTCCATAATATCGCTGACAACCTCATCATCATCAGCGGTGAGAAGGTCAAGGATAGAAAGCACGCCTAACAGCTTGCGGTGCATCGAGGTGACGTATATCGTGTAGACCGTTTCCTTTACCATACCAAGACTGCGTATTTTATCGAGAGCTTCCTTAACGGTGGTGTTCTTTTTCAGATACACATACTCAGTCGTCATTATCGAGCCGGCGCTGTCTTCGGGATATTTTAAGATCATGTTGATAAGAGATCTTTCCTTCGGGTCTGAAGCTTTAAGAATACGCTGAACAACGTTCGCAGGCATCTCTTCGATAAGGTCAACGGTATCGTCGATAAACAGATTGTCGACAATTCCCTCAAGCTCCGTATCCGTAAAGGAGTTTATAAGAAGCTCCTTCATGTCGGAGTCCATATAGGTGAAAACCTCGGCGGCGGTGTCTTTCGGAAGAAGTCTGAAAAGAAGCGAAATATCCTTTGCGTCTACTTCCTGATTATCGTGAAAGCCCTGAATAAGATCTGCAATATCGGCTTCGTTAAGGTTTGAGAAGATCTCCTTTACCTTTTTGAAGTCACGGTCTTCAACAGATTGTCTTACCGTTTCGTACACGCTCTCATCTCCCTACTTATAGATTGTTTTTCATCAAACGATCAGATCAGCCGACTTTAGCGGAATCAGTTTAAAAAGTGAGTCGGGATCAAGCTCGACCTGATAGCCGACCTTTCCGCCGCTGAAAAATATCGTTTCATATGCGCAGGCGGTTTCGTGAATTACCGTCGGGAACTGCTTTTTCATGCCTATCGGCGAGCAGCCGCCGTGGATATAGCCTGTTAAGGGCAAAAGCTCCTTCGATTTTATCATTGAGATCGCCTTTTCGCCGACCGCCTTTGCAGCCTTTTTAAGATCAAGCTCCTCGGCGACAGGTATCATAAATACATAGTTTTTGCCGTTTTTTGCGGCGGTAACAAGAGTTTTGAATACCCGTTCGGCAGGCTGCCCCATAAGCGCAGCGACCTCGGTTCCCGTAACGCAGGTGTTGTCGTACTGATATTCGTTATATTTCACGCCGGCAGCGTCAAGCACACGCATGACGTTGGTTTTTATCAGCTTTTTCGGCATTGAAAACACCGTCCTTTACATATTGGCAGGCAGACCGTTTACCGACACCTCGTCGTCAAGTGCGATAACAAGACATTTTCTGCCGCCGATAAGCTGAGTCTGGACCTTGTCGACGCTGTCCTTGCCGATATTAACGGTAATTCCCTCGACCTCAACGACCGTTTTTCTGTCGATAAGGTTTGCGGCGGTAAGCGGCTTGTTTTCGGTCGCACTCTCAAACACCTTGCTTACGTTGTCGAGCTTTTCCTGCGAAATTCCCGACTCCCACAAAATCGAAGACAGCTTATTTGCGTCGACCTGCGCAGGCTCGGTTTCGTGAGTATAGGAATCGACAAATTCTGTTATCTTGTCGTTTACCGTCGTTATAAGGTCGTAATCAAGCTCGTCGCCGACAACGTTGCTTAAAATTTTCTGAAAAGTCTGCTTTTCCGAAGGCGCAGTCATCGTAAACTCACAGCCGAGAAAATCCTCGACCATTGAAATATTAGGCTTTTTATAGGTCTTTGTGTAATACATTACCGAATTAACGTCGGGCGCACGGTCAGAGAACACAGGATAAAGAAAGCCGTCTGAGGGCATCCCGATTACCCTGTCGCTCGTAGCCTTTTTCTCGATCTTCTTGTTTTCATCGTTGTAGATAAGTCCGTCGATACGAAGCTCGACAGGGCATATCGAGCAGATCAAAAAGTTATAATCAAGCTCGGCGTCCTCCTCGAGATCGTCCATTTTATTCTTTTTAAGCACAGAATATGTACAGTGAGCGGCGAACACGGCAAAGGTCGAAACATACTCCACCTTTTCGGCTATTCGCTGCAAAAATGCGTCGTTTTGTTCGTCGTCACAAAGCTTACTGTCCAATAATTTGTACAGAAACTGCTGCGCTCCGCCCTCCTCGTATTCCGATTTCGGAAAAGCATATTCACGCAGATTTTTCCCGAGCGTACCCGACAGAGCCTTTTTGAGATTTATCATTATAAGCTCCGCCTCGTCCTGCTCCATTATATTATACAGCATATTTTCCTTATATAAAATGTTCTTTTCGGCGTCGATAAAAGCCGAAAGCACCTTTCCGACCGTGAAAAATCCGCAGTCGTCGGAGAAATTTTTCTTTATTTCCGCAATTTCCTTTTTATTCAAGTCATTTCTTCCCTTCAAGCTCTTCAAAAATCATTATAATGCAGACAAAAAACACATCAGTTTAACACGATAAATTTGCCCGCATTATTTATTATATCACATTTTACACAATAATTCAAGTGATAAAAAAATATTTTATATATAGATTATGTAAAATACGCTCCCTTGAAAAAGAGAGCGTATTATCAGTCATATCAAACGGTGTGAACCTTTGCTGCGGCGTCGGAATTTGCGCCGTCAACGCCGTATTTCTTATTTCTTCTCTGCTCGAAGAACTTAGGAGCTACCTTCGGGAACATTGCGTATGTGAGAACGTCCTCCTCCTGCTCGGTCCATTCTGCACATTCCTCCTTGAGCTTATCAAGCTCGGGAGTGAGAAGGTCGGCAGGACGGCAGGTGATAGGCTCTTCGCCCTTTAAGATCATCTTCTGAAATTCGGGGTCTATCGGAACGGGAGTTTTTCCGTATTCACCCTTGACCATGCCCTTGAATTCCTTTGTAACCGTCTTGTAGCGTTCGCCCATGATAACGTTGAACACAGCCTGCGTTCCGACGATCTGAGAGGTCGGGGTAACGAGCGGCGGATAGCCTGCGTCCTTACGAACTCTCGGAACCTCGGCAAGAACGTCGTTGAGCTGGTCAGCCTTGCCTGCCTGCTTTAACTGTGAAAGCAGATTTGAAAGCATTCCGCCGGGAACCTGATAGATAAGCGTGTTGGCGTCGGTCGCAAGCATCTTGGGGTCGAGCAGACCGCTGTCGAGATACTTCTGACGGAGAGTCATGAAATACTCTCTTATCTCGCCAAGCTTTACAAGGTCAAGACCCGTGTCGTACTCAGTACCCTGGAATGCGGCAACAATCGACTCGGTCGGCGCATGAGATGTACCAAGCGCAAGCGGCGACATTGCCGTATCAACAACGTCGATACCTGCCTCGGCAGCCTTCATTATGCACATTGAAGCAAGACCCGTCGTGTAATGGGTATGAAGCTGGATAGGTATGTTAACAGCCTTTTTAAGCTCGGCAGTAAGCGCATAAGCCTCATAAGGCGTTAAAAGCGCAGCCATGTCCTTTATACAGATAGAGTCAGCGCCGAGAGCCTCGATCTGCTTTGCGTAATTCACATAGTATTCGTGAGTGAACACCTCGCCGAGCGTATATGAAATAGCTATCTGAGCGTGTCCGCCCTCTTTTTTCGCCGCCTTAACGGCAGTTTCAAGGTTTCTTATATCATTAAGAGCGTCGAAAATTCTGATTATATCGATACCGTTTGCTATCGACTTCTGAACAAAATACTCAACGCAGTCGTCGGCATAGTGACGGTAGCCGAGCATATTCTGTCCTCTGAAAAGCATCTGGAGCTTTGTGTTCGGCATTTCTTTTCTGATCCTGCGGAGTCTTTCCCAGGGGTCTTCGTTAAGAAATCTTATACACGAATCAAATGTAGCTCCGCCCCATACTTCCGCAGAGTAAAAGCCGATCTTGTCGATCTCAGACATGATAGGAAGCATCTCGTCAAGCGACATTCTTGTAGCGATAAGCGACTGGTGAGCGTCACGAAGTACGGTCTCGGTAATTTTAAGCTTACCCATTTTCTCTCAATCCTTTCAAATAAAGTAGTTCTTATCAGCCGATAACACAGATAAGTGCGCCTGTTTCAACAGCCGTACCCTTTGTTGTGTTTACGCTGAGTACCTTACCTGCACAGGGTGAGGAAATATCGTTTTCCATTTTCATAGCTTCAAGCACAGCGAGAGCCTGACCTGCGGCAACGGTATCACCGACGCTTACCTTAACGTCGAGGATAGTTCCGGGCATAGGCGAAGTTACCTTTGTTCCGTCTGCAACGGGAGCGGCTGCGGCAGCGGGTGCAGGTGCAGCGGCAGGTGCAGGAGCTGCGGCAGGAGCGGCAGCAACAGGAGCCGAGCCTGCGCCGATCTCTTCAACGGAAACGTCGTATGCTTTGCCATTTACGGTTATGTTATATCTTTTCATAAAAATACCACCAATCTGTAATTTTGTCAAAAACTATTTATCAAAGCTGAATATTGCTGTGCTTCTTGGGAAGTCTTGAAATTCTCTTTCCTGCAAGTATCTCGATCGAATCGATAAGCGTTTCTCTTAACTGATAGGAAGCGATAACTCCGTCAACGCAGCCCTTCTGTGCGGCAAGTGCGGCGCTTCCCTCTTCTGCGGCGTATCTTGCGGCAAGCTCGTTTCTCTTTGCCTTAACGTCGTCAGCTCCCTTTAATTCATCGTGGAAAAGGAATTCTGCGGCTGTTACGGGGTCGAGAGGAGTGATAACTGCGTCCTCAAGAGCGAACACGAGGTCGGCGTTTGCGCCTCTGCCTGCAAGCGTGATAAATGCAGGACCGTAAGCCTTTCCGGTCACTACTGAAACCTTTATGGTCGTTGCCTCGGCGTAAGCGTGAGCAAGCTTTGCCATGTTCTTTACTGCGCCTGCCGACTCGGTATCTGCGTTAGCCTCAAAGCCCTCGGTATCGACAAAGGTGATAACGGGAAGGGCGAACGAATCGCATATTCTTACAAATCTCGCTATCTTCGAGCAGTCGTCAGCGGTAAGCTTGTCGGAGGTCTTGTTGACCGCCACAACGCCCACCGAAGCTCCGCCCAAGGTTGCAAGAGCTGTATATGAAGCCTTTCCGAATCCGGAATAAAGTTCGGTCACACTCGAGCCGTCGAAAACCGACTCGGCAAGTGTTTCAGCGTCCTTTGCGAAAGCGGTCTCGGGAAGTTCAAATTCATACATAGGTACAGGCGATATGTTATTAAGCGGAAGCTTTGCCAGAAGCTCCTTAGCGGCTTCAATTGCGTCCTTATCGGTATCGGCGCAAATTGCGGCAGTTCCGTTTGACATTGCGTTTTCGGAAAGCGAGGCAATGTCGGTATTCGGCACCGAATAAAGCTGCGAATCCTTTGTTACAATCGTTATATCGGCAGACTCGGCAAGCAGAGCCGAAGAGCCTGAACAAACGCCTGCGACAACTGCGATCTGAGGAACAACGCCCGAAAGGTTCGACGTCCACATAAGCAGCTCGCCGTAAGCCGAAAGAGCGTCAAAGCCGTCTGTAAGGTCAGCGCCGCACGAATCGTATATCGAAACAACGGGAACGCCCGTTTTTGCGGCAAGGTCGTAAACCTTTATTATCTTGTCAGCCTGCGCCTTGTTCATTGCGCCCTTGTTCACAGAAACGTCCTGCGAAAAAGCGTAGCACGGATTACCGTTCACATAGCCGAATGCGGTAACAGCTCCGCAAAGTCTTGCGCCCTTTGAAGCGAAAGCGTCAAGCTCGGTGAATTTTCCGTCGTCAAAAAGATAAGTAAGTCTTGTTTTTGCAGCGCTTTCGGCGAAAGCCATAGCTTTAAGCTCCGCAAGAGTCGACTTGTTTTCAGCCATAATATTTTCCTCCGTTTTAGAAAATAAAGTCCTTTGGGGCATTGCAAATATACCGCAAAAAACCACATAAAAATATTATAATATATTTTCAAAGGATTATCAAGTGCTATTGTAAAAATATTAATATCTTTTACGTTATAATTTATTATTTTTTACAGACAGTCTATATTTTCATAATATGTTTTACGGCAGACTTAATGTATAAAAAGGCATATCCGCATTATTTTGCCGATTTTGCTATTGCGCTTCTTATCGCTCTCAGCTCGTCAGGTTTAAGGTCCCGCCACGTTCCAGGCTTTAACATTCCGAGCCTTATAGGCCCTATCGACGTTCTTTTAAGCCTTGCGACCTCAAGTCCGACAGCCTCGCACATTTTTCTTATCTGTCTGTTTCTGCCCTCGGTTATCGTCATCTGCAAAACGACTCTGCCCGGCTGTTTATCGAGAACAAGAACCGTACAGGGCAGCGTTTTCTTTCCGTCTATCACAACACCCTCCGACAGCCTTACAAGCTTTTCGTCGTCGATGTCGGGGCGGACGGTAACTCTGTATGTTTTTGAGATATGCTTTGAGGGGTGCATTATATCGTTCGCAAAAGCGCCGTCGTTCGTGAACAGCAAAAGCCCCTCGGAATTTTTATCGAGCCTGCCTATCGGATAAACTCTGTCGCCGACATTTTCAATAAGCTCGGTAACACACTTTCTGTCAAGCTCGTCGCTCATTGTCGTTACATAGCCTCTCGGCTTGTTAAGCATGATATATCTGTACTTTTTCTTTTTTTCGATCCTTATGTTTTCGCCGTCTATACTGATTAGATCCCTTGACGGATCCGCCTTATCGCCAAGCTTGCAGGGTCTTCCGTTGACCTTTACCCTTCCGTTTTCGATAAGCTCCTCAGCCTTTCGTCTTGAACAATAGCCGCAGTCGGCGATTATCTTCTGAAGTCTTTGCTTTTCCATTTTTTTAATTTCCTTTCATTACCGATTTCCCATCGGGATATGTAAGGCAAGCTGTCCGCTTACCTTTTTGTTACTGCAATTTATTTTCTACCGCTTTTCGTATCTCGCAGAGAAGCCCCTCCCAGCCGCCGCTTTCTGTCGGCTGACATAAAACGTCCTCCTGCGCAGTTATCGGCTTTTGACAGAGAAGCCTGTCGTTATAATAATAGCTTACCGTGCCGACAGTTTCGCCGCTTTTTACCGGCGCAAAAACAAAAGGCTTTATACATACAACGCTTGTTATATGTTCGCCTGCACCTTTAGGCAGGGTCATCTTTACCCTCTCGGTCTTTGCGTTCACACTTTCGCATATGCCGCCTGCCGTATTGACCTCAAAGCTGTATTTTTCACACGGCAGCGTTATGCTTTCCATTTTTTCAAAAGCCATATCGTAAAGCGCTGAGTGATCCTGCCAGTCGTCGGGGTCGTTAAGCGTTACGCAGATAAGCTCTGCGCCGTTTCTTCGGCAAGCCGACACAAGACACCTTTTCGCCTTGTCGGTAAATCCCGTCTTTACGCCGAAAACGCCTTCGCAGCTTCCGAGCAGCTTATTTGAATTCGTAAGCCAGCGGTCATATGGCGGATCTCCGAAACGAAGCTTAATATACTTCTGCGAACAGATCTCTGCAAAGTCCTCGTTTTCAAGAGCCTTATCCGCAAGCACCGCCATATCGTAGGCTGTCGAATAATGCTCGTCGGTATCGTCGTCAAGACCCGACGGCGTTACAAAATGCGTGTCCTTCAAGCCAAGCTGCTTTGCACGCTCGTTCATCATCTCAACGAACTTATCAACGCTTCCTGCGACCCTCACAGCCGCCGCATTTGCAGCGTCGTTTCCGCTCGGCAGCAGCATTCCGCAGACGAGCGAACGCATTGTAACTCTGTCGCCCTCTTTAAGCCCCATAGAAGAGCCTTCCACCTTTATCGCTTCGCTGTCGACGACAAATTCCTCGTCAAGTCCGCCGCTTTCAAGCGCAATCAGCGCCGACATTATCTTTGTCGTACTCGCCATAGGCAGCCGCTCGAAAGCGTTTGACTGATAAAGTATCTCGCCGCTCGCACGGTCGTAAACGACAGCCGCCTTTGCCGAACAGCCTTCCGCCGAAGCTGTAACAGGGCTGTTCATCAGCGTGATAATAAAGCAGCAGAGCATCGTAAACAAAAACATCTGCCTTAGTTTTTTCATAATAAAGCGCACTCCTTTTTTATTTTCATAAAATTAGAATGTGCGTTTATCTGTCAAAAATACTGCGGCAAGGTGTTGAAAATTATTCCTCTTCGTCCTCTGAAGGCTGAGTTTTTTTGTCGACAAAATCTATTATCTTATCGACCACCTCGGGAACTACGTTTACTATCGCATTCTGATACGGCGTTGTTGTCGTCATCTGCAAAAGCTTTGTTTCGCCGTTTCTTATAACGATAAACGCCATCGGAGAAACGGTAACGCCTGCGCCCGAGCCGCCGCCGAAGCCCTTTTTATCCGAGCCGAGATCGCTTCCGCCCGAGGCGATGCCAAACGACACCTTTGACACGGGGATTATCGTTGTTCCGTCGGGAGTTGAAATAGGCTTGCCAACAATTGTTTCAGCCTCTGAAAGCTCCCTTACCTTTTCCATCGCTGATTTTACAAGCGCCTCAAGTTTTGTACTTTCGTTCATTTTTTATGATCCTTTCCCGACAGATCGAGCAACGCTTAGCGAGCTTTTATCTGACGTTTCATTTTTTTCGTCGGTATCTTTATTGTTCCCTTTTTTTCTGTTTTTTAAATATATCACCGCAAAATTCACAGCCGTGCAGACTGCTATCGCAATAAGCGTCGAGGGTCGTGTTCTCACGGAAATATCAGCCTTTGCGTCTATAACATTTTCATTAAAAACGCAGTTTACGTCAAGCTTTCTGACCTTTACGGTAAACATTTCGGAAAGCGTGCTGAGAGTATTTGCCAAGGTTGCCTGAATAATGCCGTAATAGATCGCAGCCTCGTGAGCGTCCTCTCTTCCGACGGCGATCTCAGCGTCGTCGATCTTTATCCGAATAGCTTTGAGCAGCTTTTTCAGATATTTCCAGCCTTTTGGAATATACGGCTTAATCATATCATATTTTTCTTTCAGCTCTTTAAGCTTCGATTTTTTCTTTCCGGTTTTTACATCTTTGGTTTTCTTCTCTTTTTTATCCTTTTTTGAAAAAAGGCTCTTTTTATTTTCTGCGGCGGTCGGCTCGCTCTCTTTCGCAGCCTGCGCCGGCTCGTCATCATTCGTTTGCTGAGGCTCGACCTCGGTTTTTTCTTCGGAAAATTCGTCAGGCTCTTGTTCTTTTGTTTCGTCTTTTTCTTCCGAAATCGTGCTTTCCTCCGTCTGCGGCTCGTCAAGCTCGTCCTCAAGGTCGTCGTCAAAAAGCTCCTCACCGCCGTCGTCAGCGGACTTATCCTCTTCCCCTGTTTTTTTGCGTTCTCTTCGTTTTCGCGCTTTTTTTGCAGGTCGGGGATAAAGCGTAAAACCTAAATATTTCGCCTTTATATCAAAGCCGTCCCTGCCGACGTGAAGATATATAACAAGTGAAAAGTGAAGAAGGATAACTATAAGCGCTATGAATGATAAAAGAATTATCAGAAATACTATTGTTATCATCTCCCTTTCATTTATTGTTTACTCTGATCAATTCTCCGTGATCTCCTCCGGTTCGGTATCTTCGAAGGTAAGCTGTTCCTTCGGCACGGGAAGCGGCGGTAGGTCTTTTAGCGATGAAAGACCGAACGCACGCAGGAAATTATCGGTAGTCTTATATGCAACAGGTCTTCCGGGGAGATTAAGTCTTCCCGTTTCGCAAAGAAGATCCTTTTCGACGAGCGAATTCACAACGCTCGAGGAATCTACTCCTCTGACGTGCTCGACAAACGCCTTTGTTACAGGCTGATTATATGCGGCGATAGTCAGCACTTCCATTGCGGCGGGCGAAAGCGCAGTTCCCTTTTTGATCTCAAGGACAGCCTTTACGTCTGACGCAAACTGCTTTTTTACGGCGAGCTGATAAGAGTTTTCAAGCTTTAACAGCTCGATGCCGCTGTCGCTCTGAGAATATTTTTCGTTAAGATACTCCGCCGCCTTGTCAAGATCCTTTGCCGTTATAAATAACGCAGTACAGATCTTGTCGGCGGAAATAGGATCTCCGCTTGAAAATAATACCGCTTCAAGATGAGCGGCAAGCCGTTCAACAGCCATCAGACTCTCTCCCTTCCGTAAACCCAGCAGTTACCCTTTTCAAGCGGACAGCCCCAGCGCCAGCGGCTTGAAAATCGGTTTTGCTTTTTATGTAATTTAATTTTTTCTTCCTGCTTTTTTAAAACGAGAATTTCCTCCTCGGCTGTCTGCTCTTTCACTTCGGCGGTTTGCGCAGGCAATGCCGAACCGAACGCAAAAACCGGCACGGCGAGCATATGCCCGGTAACTCTCGCTTCAAGCGCATATTTTTCACGCCAGGCAGGCTTTTCGCTCACTTCGTATTCCGCAGATTTTTCGTCCTCGTCGGGCGCAGGCTCGTCGACGATACCGATAGCTTCTTCATCGCTGAAATCATCGGAACATTCGTCGGCTTGCGCTTCTTCTGCGATCTGCTCGGAAAGCGTTGTTTCCGAAACGGTTTCAGGCTCAACAGGTGCAGGAGCAGACTGCGTTTGTATGGCAGCCGTTTCCTTTTCTGCGTCTTGTTTTTTATGCTTTCTCGGAGAATTGCAGTTGAATTTTATCACGGAGTTATCGTCGTTGAGATACACCCTGCCCGTTTTTGTAAGCTCGAGCACGGCAAGAAATGTTGCGACCCTCGCCGATTTGTCCTTTACGCCGTCGTAAAGCTCGCTCATAAGACATTCGCCCGTTTTGTAGAGCTTTTTGAGCACGAAAACGATCTTTGAAGTGACCGTAACTATCCTCGAAGAAACAATGGGCGAAAACTGCTCGGGCTTGACAGGCTTTAAGGTTCTTGCCTTTGCGGACATTCCCATATATGCGTCGACAAGCTTCTGCGGATCGATATTTCCTGTAAACACCTTATTGACGGGCAGCTTTTCGGGCGGTCTTATAAACACGTCGCCGTAAATACACTGTCTTCTTAAATTATCGGCAGCCTGCTTGCACACCGAATATTCGAGCAGCGTACCCTCAAGCTCCTTTTTCATTTCCTGCGCTTCCTCGGGCTGAGGCAGCAGCGAGCAGGTCTTGATATAAACGAGCTTCGCCGCCATCGCAAGAAAATCTCCTGCCATATCAAAATCCTGCTCCTCGATCGAGTCGATATATTCAAGATACTGATCGAGCAGCAAGGATATTTCTATATCGTAAATGTTAAGCTTATGCTTCGAGATAAGGTGAAGCAGCAGGTCTAAAGGTCCCTCGAAGCTTTCAAGCTTGAATGAAATAACGCTCATGACAGACCGAACAGAGCCTTCGCAATTATGTCGATAAAGAAGGTCAGCTTATCCATTCCGTTAAAAAGAAGGCTTCGAAGCAGCGAAAGCGGTGTGTTGAGTATCGGCGAAATAATGAGCACAAGGAACACTATCGGAATAATGTGCTGGTATCTGTACATAAACTCATCCCACTTAGGTCCTATAAAATAGCCGAGTATCTTTGAGCCGTCAAGCGGCGGAATGGGGATAAGGTTAAACACGGCAAGGCTTATATTTATCGCAGTGAAATACTGGAAAATAAAGCTCAGCCAGCCAAGCACCTCGTTTAAGTTTGCGATATATCCGTACCAGAGGAATTTATAGACTATCATTCCAAGAAGTCCGACGATAAGGTTTGACAAAGGACCTGCCGCCGCACAAAGCGCACTTCCCTTGCGGTACTGACGAAACCTCAGCGGATTTATCTGCACAGGCTTTCCCCAGCCGAAGCCTGCGATAAACATTGCAAGCGCGCCGAAAATATCTATATGCGCAAGCGGATTGAGCGTAAGCCTTCCCTGTAGCCTCGGCGTGTCGTCGCCAAGCTTAACAGCCGCCCACGCATGAGCGTATTCGTGTATAGGCACGATAAGAAAAATTATCATCAGCTTTACGCCGAATTCAACTACTCGTTCCGGTGTTAAAAATCCCATGTTTACTTTCCTTTCATTCAAAGAGCATAAATTATCCATTTTACTATTACTCTTTATTATACACTATTTGCGCATAGATTTCAAGCAAAAATAAATAAATTTCATTTCTTTTTCATTATGATTATGATTTACACAGACTATTCGCTATCAATTAACAAAAATATAATAATTTTTTCTGAAAAACGCTTGCATTTTGAAATTTATTATGATATAATATTATTTGTTGTAATGGTTTGTGCAGATGATTGCATTCCATTAACAGAAAACACATCATGTGCACACACGAAAGAAGGAGGTGCGTTGTAATGGCAAAGTGTCAGTTTTGCGGTAAGCAGGTAGCATACGGCATTAAGGTATCCCATTCACACAGAAGAACAAACAGAACCTGGAAGCCCAATGTAAAGAGAGTTAAGGCAGTTGTCAACGGAACTCCCTGCCATGTTTATGCTTGTTCAAGATGCTTAAGATCAGGTAAGGTTGAAAGAGCATAATCATTTTATTAAATAAAAATCAAGACTGCAAAAGCGCAGTCTTATTTTTTTGCGCAGATTTATATAATTCAAAGACGCTCCGTGATCATGTATCACGAAGCGTCTTTTTCATCATATTGCAAAAATTGGTTTTCTTTCGGTTCTGTCAGGCGGCGCAAAGAACTCGTCTGCCTCCGAGCGTGAATTATTGTCGGGGATCTCCTCGTCAAAGCCGTGGTCGGATTTATTTATCATGTCGTAATAAATTATCGCATTCGAGATGTCTATACGCTCTTCGGCATATTCGCACCTGTCGGAAATATACTGCTCGTCAACTGCGCCGTCGTTTTTTCTCGCCTCGGCGTTAGCGGCGCTGTATTCCGACTCGGAGAACTTGAACAGTCCCTCTCTTTCGTCGGAGTAGAGCGGAATCGGATCGTTCTTGTAAACCTGATTGCAGGATACGACCGACGCAGGATTTATATAACCCGAAAGATCGAAATAGGTGTCCTTCTGATTGTCGAAGTAAACGCTGTCGGTAAGGAAATTTCCGTTCGGGAAGATAACGACATTCTCCTCGTCCTCGCCAATTGAAAAAATATCATGACCGAGCGCATATTTGTTTGTAAAGCCGAACATATTTCCTAAGGTGGGCTGAACGTCGTACATTCCCATAACCTTAGAAATCTCCTTAGGCTCATATCCGCCGTCCTTCGACCAGATGATAAGCGGAACCTTTCTGTTAAGGTTATAGTAGAATTCGTCTATAGGGATATAGCCCTCGTCGTCCTCTGTAAGAACAGTATCGGAAAACGGATTGTAGTTGTAATAATACTCGTATTCCTCTTCCTTGACCTTTGCGTCGTGGTCGCCGTAAATTACTATTACCGTGTTGTCAAGCAGACCTTCGCTGTCAAGATCTGACATAAGCTGTCCGATAGCCTCGTCGGCGTAGTGAACGGACTTGAAATAGCTTCCGAGCTTTGTGCCCTCAAGGAATGGACGAACTATCTCTTCATACATTCCCGTTTCGTCGTTATACTGCTTGAATTTGAAATTAACTTCATAATCGCTCACTCTGTCGATATCGGTAAACGGAGTGTGATTCGTGAGCATTATAAGCGTTCCGTAATAATTGTCGTTCTGCTCCGAGATCTCCTTTATCTTAGGAACAGCCTGTCTGAAAAACGACATATCCGAAAGTCCGAGACCTATCGTTTCGTCGATAATAAAATCATTTGAAGAATGGTAAAGCCTGTCATAACCGAGCGAAGCGTGAAGATTGAGTCTGTTCCAGTATGAGCCGTTGTTTCCGTGCATACTGAACACATAATATCCCATATCGCCGAATTTCTTCTGCGTGGTCGCATAATCTCTGTTCCAGTAGTTTATTGCGACCGTACCGCTTGAAGCAGGCATGAGCGACGAGGAATATGTAAACTCGGAATCGGAGCTTGTTCCGACGCTTTCCTGCGAATAGAAATTCGAGAAGAAGAGTCCCTCTCTGCGCAGCTTGTTGAGATTAGGAGTAAGCTCAACGCCGTTGAACGCCGTGTCGAGCGTGAAATTCTGAATACTTTCCGCATGGATCGCAATGACGTTTTTACCCTTGAAAATATCGGAATAATCGTTATCCTTTTCCTTTAACTCCTCGTTAACGACAGTATTTTTTGAATCATCAGACGTCGAGTCGAAGAACTCGTCGAAATGCTGCTTATTCTTTTCATATCCGAACATCATGTTTATCTTTGCGTGAACCGAAGAAACGGCGTCGCTTATCTGATAAACATACATTCCGAAGCTGCTCATTACCGATTCCCTGTTCCACTGCTTCACAAGTCTTGAACAGTCGGTCTTTGTAAGCATAGTGCAGAAAAGTCCTGCCGAGCAGAACGCAACGATAAGCGATGTGCCGGCGTATTTTCCGAGCTTTGTTTTTTCAAGCTTCTGCTTGACATAGCCCTTTTCATGCGTTTTCTTTAAGATAACGTAAACTGCTATCATCGCAAAAATCGGCCAGATTAGTATGAAATCCTTAGGCTCCATGATATTCTTCGTAACGGCGTCCATTACTCCGCCGAGCTGAGAAGCCGTCGACGCAAGCGACACCGACAGGAAAGATTTGTAATTCGTGTAGTAAATCGAATTTCCTGCCGCAAGTATCGAGAACACGACCGTCCATATCATAAGATAGATAAATCTGCCCTTTTGCTTTCTTGCAATAAACGCAAACACGCCTATTATCGACACTGCGAATATGTCGGCAAGCATCGGCTTTACGACCGCCTTAAGAACATCAAATATCTCCTTGCTTTCGCCGAATTTTACGGTAAAAGCTCTGAGTATGAGCGAATTTATCACCATGCTGACAACGAACGTGATAAACAGTGCGTTGTTGCAAATATATTCCTTGAATTTCGACTGCTTTGCTGCGGACTTATCCTTATTTTTCTTGCCGTTTTTTTTCTTTGAAACTTCTGTCTTTACTTCATCTGCCGCCTTAGTTTCTAAGCCTTTTGAAACGCTTTCTTCGGTGATCTGCATTTTAGTTTCCGAAGCCGCTTTTTCAGGCTCAGAAGGTCTTGCCTTTTTATTTTTTACCTTATTACTCAATGCAATTCTTCTCCTTCTATTCTTTAAATCATGCTTTTCTTATTCTATTCATTCTACCAATAATATTTTACTACAAACAAAATAAAAGTCAATAATCAAAACCGATTTTTCAGAATGCTTTCACACAAAACACAAAAAATTTACAGAATAATGTAAGAAATGCCCGTCATAAGAAATTAATATATTTATATTTTTGAAAATAACGTCAAACACTTTAACTCGTATAGTATAACCAAAAAACAGCCCGAGAAGCTCAAATTCTTCTCAGGCTGATGTTTTTGCTTAAATTGAAAAGTGGTAGTTTGATTAATATAAAGTTGCGTTACAGTAATTTTTCCAATTCTTCTAATAGCTTTGATTTCATTTCTTCCAATTCTGCATTTGAAGGTCTATTTTTATCACTATACATTTTTTCAGCGCTGAAAGCTTTTGAAACCGCCTCCGCCACAATAGACATTTCCTCTAAAAACTTCATCATATATGAGTGATCCAAATGAAATAATTCTGTCTTATGCTCTTTGCAAATAAAAATAGAATAACCTTTAAAGTGCTGATTATCTCCAAGAACAACATATCCGGTTTCTAATTCTTTCACAAAATAAGGGTTTGTTCCGTCTTTAATCATATTAATTCTATCGCAAATAAAACACATAAATTTCCCCTCACAAATTCCGGTTTATATATGAACTGATTATATCACAAATCTGCAATAAAGTCAACACCATATGAAAAGCCACCCCCGACGCAAGCATCAGAAATGGCTTTTACTCTGATATTTACATTTCGCTGAGTTTCTTGGTGATGATCTCCTTCATCATTCCGGGATTTGCCTTGCCCTTTGAAGCCTTCATGCACTGTCCCACAAGATAACCGAGAGCGTTTGTCTTGCCGTTCTTGAAGTCGTTCACCGACTTTTCATTTGCCGCAAGCACCTCGTCGGCGATCTGTTCGAGAACCGACGAATCCGAGACCTGAACAAGTCCAAGCTCGCTGATTATGTCCTTTACTTCCTTATCCTGCTCGAGAAGAACCGCAAATACCTTCTTGCCGCCTGCATTCGAGATAGTCTTGTTGTCGATAACGTCGACAAGTGCGATAAGCTTTTCGGCGGTGAGCTTTGTTTCGGAAACAGATTTTCCCGTGTCGTTTAAATACTTCACAAAGTCGCCGACTATCCATGAAATATACGACTTCGGCGCACCGCTTCCCTTTTCAACGCACTCGTCAAAAAGTCCTGCAAGCTCGACCGACTCGGAAACGAAGGTCGCTTCCTTGAGCGTAATGCCAAATTCCTTTGCATATCTTAACAGCTTTGCGTTTGGAAGCTCGGGTATCTGCGTTTTAAGCTCGTCGACTCTTTCCTGCTCAACAACGATAGTAAGCAGGTCAGGCTCGGGGAAATAGCGGTAATCCTGAGCGTCCTCCTTTGAACGCATCGAGGTGGAAACGCCCTTA
>JBJERC010000064.1:0-7564 GCA_051882075.1 Oscillospiraceae bacterium
GCCGCTTTGGCAGCAGGTTTACATTATACGCAGGCACTCATCAGCCGGATGAAATAAGCGAGAAACTCAGCGGCAGCAAGTGCGTCAGCACAGAAATAAATTTATGATATTTTTGGCTGTAAACCTGAATGAGATAGTCGGCTTTGACAGGTGGAGCACATAAATCAGACATTATTCTTGTTCATCAAAAATTTATCTAAAAGAAATAGAAAAAAAGCGTGTCGATATGCTAAAATGAAATATATTACGGCAACGGCGCCGGATCTTTTTAATGGTCTGCGCCGCTGCCGTTTTTTATTTTCGGGAGGTTATGGAGGGAGGAAGTATGCAAAGGCATACATTTAAAAAAAAGAGAAGATATTCAACAGCCTTTCGCTGATACTTAACAAGGAGCTGAAAAAACGCACCGAGGCGGAGCAGGCTATGCGTGCGGCGAGGGACGAGGCGGATAAGGCAAACGCCGCCAAAAGCGTTTTTTTCGCACAGATGAGCCACGAGCTTAGAACTCCTCTCAACGCCATTACCGGTTATCTTTATCTGCTTGACAAAACGGAGCTTGACGCAAAGCAGAAAAAATACTGCCGTAATATAGAAACGGCGTCTGAAAACCTTCTCGGTCTTATCAGCAACGTGCTTGATTTTTCAAAGATCGAATCGGGAAAAATGCAGTTTGAAAGTGCCGATTTCGATCTTATCGGGCTTCTTGGCGATGTGTGCGGCATGATGGAAAACGCAGGTCTTGAGGTAGTGGGCGAGGAATACGCCGATATGGATCAGACCGATTTTGCAGCTATCATCGCAAAGATCGAGGCGGCGCAGCCGGACGTTATCGTAAACACCTTAAACGGTACGGGCAACGTTTCGTTCTTCAAGCAGTTTAAATGTTTTAAACTAAGATATGTGATTATTTCTTATCATATCCAGAAACATTTGCGTCATTTCTTCGGGCGTTTCACAAAAACCCCGTTTTATCCATTCATCAAGAAAACCAAACAGACCATAAGAATAAAATCTGCTCTGATAACATTCCGCAGCATTTGCACCGAACTGAGGTGTCATTACACGATAAAATGCGTCATATAATGCCGATTGAAGCTCTGCCGAATACACTATGCGATGAATATGCCGTATAGAATAGTTGAACTCAAAAAAATCATATGCGTTATCAAGTGTAAAACGGCTTCGCTCGGATATATTGTGCTCGTCCGCCCAATGCTCCCATAATCGAATATATTTATATGTAATTGCATCTTCCTTGGATGTGAAATTACGAAACCAAGTAGAACGGTTCACGCCTGCTGTTTGGGATATTTCATTGATAGTTATCTGTGAAAAATTTTTCTCACTCATTAGCTTTAAAAGTGCGTCCGACATACATTCCTTTAAAAATCCTGTTGCTTTGTTTTTGCTGCCCATTGAAACTTCCTCCCGAAATGCGACTTTTGCACCTAAAAGTCGCATTTTTGCCTTTATATATTGAATTTGACTGAAAACTATAATATAATAACCTCAATGCAACATAAGTCGCATTTAAAGCTGTCTGCTGAAAGTATATCAGAAATACTAATAAAAGTCAATGAAAAAGGAGAAGTATAATGAACAAGACTGTAAAAATTTTGATAACTGCTTTGTTGTGCATAGTCGGGGTTGTAGTCATAGCGGTAATCGCTTTCATCTTGTTTATGAAATGGGCTTCAAAGCAGCCTGCGGTAAAATCGGATTATTATGAGAATACAGTCACGAATATGCCGCTTGAACAGAAATACACCAATATAGGTGACTTTGAAGTTTCTTCAACAGTTTATAAATCTGAGAATAAAGAGATAGGTCAGTTCAAAGTGTGGTATCCGACAGAAATGGAAAGCAAAGATAAAAAATATCCGCTTGTAGTCATGGCAAACGGAACCGGTGTCAAAGCTTCAAAATATGAAGCAATTTTTGAGCATCTGGCATCGTGGGGATTTATCGTTATCGGCAATGAGGACGAAAATTCCCGTACAGGCACTTCTTCTGCCGTTTCACTAAACTTTATGCTCGGCTTGAACGAGGACAGCAACAGCTTTTTTTATGGGAAAATTGATACCGACAATATAGGTATAGGCGGACATTCTCAGGGAGGTGTCGGCGCAATAAATGCTGTGACAGCTCAGGAAAACGGCAGCCTCTACAAAACGGTATACACAGCAAGCGCTACCTCTCCCTATTGGGGACAGGACAGCGTATTTGGTGCGGAATGGCGCTATGATACATCAAAGATAAATATTCCATGCCTGATGGTTGGAGGCACCGGAAATGCCGATGCAGGAACAGCAGAGGATATTTCGGCAACGGAAGGTCAGGGTATTTGTCCGCTATGGGGAATGAAAATTGTTTATGACGAAATTCCGGACTCTGTGTGCAAGGTCATGGCAAGGCGGTCAAACGCCGACCACGGCGATATGCTTTCTCTTGCAGACGGATATATGACCGCATGGTTTATGTATTGGCTGAAGGGTGACGATGAAGCAGGTGAGGTTTTCTTCGGGGATAATGCGGAAATACTCAACAATTCCAACTGGCAGGATACCCGGAAAAACCGATGAACTGCCAATAAATATTTATTTAAAAAGGGTGATATTAATGCAGATAACAACAATACTTTTCGATCTTGACGGAACCCTTCTTCCAATGGACAATGACGAATTTACAAAAGGATATTTTAAGCTGCTTGCTAAAAAGCTCGCACCACACGGCTATGAACCGCGAAATCTCATAGACGGAATATGGGCAGGAACGGCTGCGATGGTAAAGAATGATGGCAGTCAAACTAACGAACAGGCTTTTTGGAAAAGGTTCGCAGAAATATTCGGAGAAAGGGTTTATGCCGACAAGCCGCTGTTTGATGAATTTTACGCAAAAGATTTTCAGATGACCAGAGAACTATGTAAAATCAACCCACAAGCGGCAATAGCAGTACATACAATAAAAGAAACTGGTTTTCAGGTTGCACTGGCAACAAATCCGATTTTTCCGTCATCTGCAACAGAGAGCCGTATCCGCTGGGCAGGCTTTGAGCCTGACGATTTTGAACTATACACAACATATGAAAATATTGGCTACTGCAAGCCCAACCCCGACTATTATCGTGAGATCATAAGACGGCTTGACGCAACTCCGGAACAATGCCTTATGGTGGGTAATGACGTTACGGAAGATATGGAGGCTGCCCGGAAAGCAGGTCTTAGCGTTTTCCTGCTGACCGACTGTCTTATAAACAAGGAGCGCAAGGATATTTCCGTATATCACCGCGGCAGCTTTGAACAGCTTATGGACTATATTATTAACTGATAGGATAAATTACTTTTTCTTGCTTTTTAAAAAATCTTGTGCTATAATTATAGATATTGCGGTATAAAATATTTTCGCAGCGACATAGGATCTTAAAGAGGATGGGAGAATAAAATGTATTTATTATTTTTAGCTGTTATATATCTTGCGTTTATCAGTCTTGGGCTGCCCGATTCATTGTTAGGGGCGGCGTGGCCTTCGATACGGACAACATTCAGCGTTCCTTTATCATATATGGGAATTATCTCTATGATAATTTCCGGCGGCACCATAATCTCAGGTCTGATGTCGGAGCGTGTCACAAAGAAATTCGGAACAAGAGCGGTGACGGTCGTGAGCGTTTTTCTTACTGCTGCCGCCCTGTACGGCTTTTCTACAACTACTGAGTTTTATCAGATGTGCTTATGGGGAATACCTTACGGACTTGGCGCAGGAGCTATCGATGCGGCGCTGAATAATTACGTTGCTCTGCATTATAATTCCAGACATATGAGCTGGCTGCACTGTTTTTGGGGCGTCGGCACGATAATCAGCCCGTATATCATGAGCTATGCGCTTACTCATACCGTATGGACAAACGGATACCGCACTGTTTCGTATATACAGTTTGTTATTGCTGCTGTTCTGTTATTGACATTACCGCTTTGGAATATAAATAAGTCGGCGGATATGAATGAAGGCAGCACAAAGATACTCGGCATAAAGGGCGCATTAAAAATAAAAGGTGTGCCGTATCTTCTTATAGGATTTCTGTCATATTGTGCGGCAGAAGCTACAACGATGCTTTGGGCAAGCAGTTATCTTGAGGGTACAAGAGGAGCGTCAAAGGAAGAGGCCGCTGCGTTCGGTTCGCTGTTTTTCATCGGAATTACAGCAGGAAGATTTCTCTCAGGCTTTATATCCGACAAGCTGGGTGACAAGAATATGATACGCCTCGGAGCAGAAATTGCGCTGTCAGGAGTCGTATTGATCGCTTTCCCGATAAAGATAACTTCGGTTATAGGGTTTATAATAATCGGTCTTGGGTGTGCGCCTGTATATCCCTGTATTATCCATTCCACACCGAATAATTTCGGAGCGGAAAATTCACAGGGCATTATCGGCATACAAATGGCAAGCGCATATGTCGGTTCAACATTTATGCCGCCGGTTTTCGGAGTTATTGCAAATCACATAAGCCTGAAACTTATGCCGATATACCTTGCGTTCTTTTTGTGTCTTATGCTGTTCATGATCTCAAAAACGATCAAAGATTAGCTTATCCGATTTCATGGTTGTTGTATTGCTCCGCAGCTTTAAGTCACTGTATTGAAACTATCAGCCTCAGCGTCTCTGAAATACCACCGCTTATACAAACCGCCTGCGCTCTGATCTGCTCGGGACAATACGCTTCGCCAATGTTAACACAGCAGTAAACCGCATTTGGATTTTTCGCAGTCATCTGCCTGAACGGATACTTGATGATGCCCGGCGTATTGAACCCTACTCCAAGTTCAAGAAACAGAATATGCATACCCTCGTGACAGCGTATAAAATCTGCGTATCTCTCGCTTGCCTTGTACCAGCCGTCGTCCTGCACAAATTTATCGTCCGCACGAAGATTCATCGTCATAGGCTTGCGGCATTCGGGACATTTCGGAACCAGTTCGGACGGGATACGCATATTTTTCTGTTCGGCATACATTTTTCTGATAATTTCTTCGTTGTCAAAGGTCTTCTGACAGCAAGGCTCTGAGCATTGAAAAAGTCCGTAGTCGCCCTGCGTGTAGAAAAGCCTGCACTTGTCAAATCCTGCTTTCTGAAACTGGTGGTCAACATTCGTGGTCAGCACGAAATAATCTTTGTCTTTTACAATGTCAAAAAGCATACGGTACGTTCCGTTGTCCACGTCCATATAGCGATTGATATAAATATATCTCGACCAGTACGCCCAATGTTCCTCTAAGCTTTCAAAGGGATAAAATCCGCCCGAATACATATCTCTGAAACCGTATTTACGGATAAAGTCCGAGAAATGTTTTTCAAATCTCTCGCCTGTATAGGTAAATCCTGCCGCTGTAGAAAGTCCTGCGCCTGCGCCTATAACAATGCAGTCGGCAGTTTCTATTTCATTTTTCAGCCGTTCTGTTTCAGCCGAGAAGTCTTTTGTATATTTCATAGTCATCATCTCCGAACACATTAAAAACAACTTTAATACTGTTACTTTTCAGAAAGTCCCGAACAGTTTTTACTGCAATTTCGGCGGCTTCCTGCTTTGGAAAACCGAAAACACCCGTTGAAATACAGCAGAAAGCAATGCTGTCAATATGATTTTTCACAGCAAGTTCAAGGCAGGAGTTATAACAGCTTTTCAGCAGTCTGCAATGCTTTTCCGTTAATTCTCCATTGACAATAGGTCCGACGGTATGGATAACATAGCCGCAGGGCAGATTATAGGCAGAGGTGATCTTTGCCTGTCCTGTCGGTTCTCCAAAGCCTTGTTTTTCCATAATTTCAGCACATTCAAGTCTTAGCCGAACGCCTGCAAAGGTGTGAATACAGTTGTCAATGCAGTTGTGGCAGGGCTGATAGCACCCTGTCATTCCGCTGTTTGCGGCATTGACGATCGCCCCGCATTTCAGCGTGGTAATATCTCCTTTCCAGAGGTAAATTCCGTTCCCCACCGGCTGTAAATCAACAATATCCGTAATGCCCTTACTTGCCGTCAATTCTGTGAGAAACTCATCTTCGGCTATGAGAAATTCCTCGTCAGCCGCAATTGCAGGACGGATATTCACAAGGCTTCGGTAAAGCCTGAACTGCTCGGCTTCATTATTGGAAATCTTCACATTTTTCATATTGGAGCGTTCCGAAACAAGATATTTTATCAGGTACAATAGTTTTTCGTTTTTCATATAAACATCTCCATTGCAAACAGGGACTGTCAGCACGCTCTGACAATCCCTGCGTTTTTTATTCGGGTTTATTCAGCAACAACGCTTATCCTCTGCTGAATGTGATCTCCTTTAACGATCTCGTCTACCATTGCAATCGCATAATCCGCATAGCTGATAACGCTTTCGCCCTTGGAATTCAGCACAAGCTCCTCGCCGCCGAGAATATATTTGCCCGTTCTTTCGCCGTCCGCCCGGAAATCACCTGCGGGGCTGATAAATGTCCACTTAACGTCATTTCTTGTCCTCAGTTCTTCAAGCGCCTTACCCTGTGCTGCGGCAAGCGGCTTGAACATTTCGGGAAAATCGGGACCGTCCATAACCTGAACTGTATGTTCGGGATTTACATAAAGGCTTCCTGCACCGCCGACAACTAACAAGCGCACATCTGTTCCCGAAAGCAGATCGCACAGATGTTTGAGTGATGTTGAATGCTGAGGCAGTACATCGGGAGTCCATGCGCCGAATGCGTCAACAACTGCGTCGAAACCCTTGAGATCGTCGGCGGTAAGGTCAAACAGATCCTTTACGATAACGTTCTTTGCGTCGGACTTATTCTCACCTCTGACAACTGCGGTAACGTCCAGACCTCTGTTTACAGCCTCGTTTGTGATAAGCTGTCCTGCTTTTCCGTTTGCACAAATAACTGCGATTTTCATAAATAAATTCCTCCTGAAATTTATATGGTTAATTGACTTTTTCGGAAGATGTAAGCGCTTCATCTCTTTCCTTGATCTTATAATAACACAGCTTTTTCAGCTTGTAAAGTAGGCACTTTTTTGTGGTATAGTTACCGTAAGGTAACAATTGCGCAGATCCGTGGGTTTTGAGGTGTAAAATTAATTGTAAATATTTTGTGAACCTGATTTATTGACATTTTACCGACAGAATGATATAATATAATAAATCGGCGATCACAATTTGAGTGGTCGTTTAAAATCAATGGAAACGATAAACGGAGGGATTTATGATAGACAAAACCAACCTGCCGGCTTGCCCTGTTGAAACAACGCTTATGCTTATCGGTGATAAATGGAAGGTGCTTATCCTGCGTGACCTGAGAAGCGGTACAAAGCGTTTTGGAGAGCTGAAAAAATCGGTGAACGGTATTTCGCAAAAGGTTCTGACTTCAAATCTGCGTGATATGGAGGAAAACGGTCTGCTGACAAGAGAGGTTTTCCCCGAAGTTCCGCCGAGGGTGGAATATACGCTGACTGAGCTTGGTCATAGTATGGAGCCGATTCTTGACGCTATGGCAAAATGGGGAACGGAATACAAAAACAGATAAAGGTTCAGGGGAATAT
>JBJERC010000065.1:0-35169 GCA_051882075.1 Oscillospiraceae bacterium
ATTCTCTATTGCCATATTATTCCTCCTCTTTTGTCGCTCCGAAAATTATGTCTGCGCCGTCAACGCAAACGATCGCTTCCGCCGGCGCACTGCCCGTCGACAGTTTCGCCGAACCCAGATATTGCGTTACTTTGCCGCCGTCCACAACGTAGTACACGGTGTTCGGGTCGGGCGTCAGGGCGGAGTATTCTTCGGCTGTGCATTTTACCGACTTGATTCCGCCTGCCATCGTGCCTATCGTTTCATCGAGTTTTTCCATGTTGTCGTTTAAGTCCGAAATGTCGAATATATCGCTGCTTTCGGGCAGCTTAAGACTTAAATTTTCCGTGTATTTCATGCTTTACCTCCCTATCACAAGCCAGTTTATGAAATAATCTCCTGTAGGCAGATATGCGGCAAAAGACGACCCCGGAACATTAGGACCCATGGTCAGCATAGCATAAGCGTTGCCGGAGTTTTTACCAAGAGTAACGCATATGTTGTCAAAAGGGTAAGCAAAGTTCGGGCTTTGAACGCTTAAAAGTATCCGTGTACTGTCCGTCACAGTAAAACTGACGGGCAGCTTAATCGTCTGGATAGGGGTTTTTGTTACTACCGTCACCTTTTCACGTCCGCTTTCAAAAGATCTCTCGGTGATTATGTCGAGCAGTGCGTCTATCTGCTCTCCCGAGTATCTGAGCGTGTACTTTGCCGCATTTTCAAGCGCCGCCACACGCTCGGCAAGCTCCTCTAAGGTCGGGGTATCAGCCAAGGTCTGCACCTCGTTTTCGGTCATTTCATCAGCCATTTTTATCACCCTTTCGTTAAATTATCTGTTCTTCTTCATTCAAGCCGACCGCCGAAATGTCCGCCGACAGTCCGCCGTCGTAGGAAAACGCAAGCCCCGTAACAGGTATCTCGCAGTCCTCGCAGCTCACCACATCGCCTATATCGAGACGAGGGTCGCCGAGCCGGTGGTGCAGCTGAGAGGTGTACCATGTGTAGTTGCGTATTCGTGAAAACAGCGATTCAAGCAGACTTTTATTCATGTACGGATTTTCAAATTCAAGTATCCTGCCCTTGCCGTCATTTACGATTTTCGAGAGCGTTGTACTCTCGCTCACCTTGCAGACAATTCCGACGATCTGATTCGGCTTTTCGCTCACGGTCGGCTCGTCCGCCGTATCTCCGCTTACGGTATAGCCGCATTTTGTGTACCATCTCGTCATGTATGCGCCGCTGCGGTCAACCGTGCCGAAATGCCCTCTTGCCGAAGCAATATATGATAGCATCTGACGGCAGGTCGTGCCTGCGGCTATCTTGCTTATCGTGAAGTCATAGCTTGCCGCCCTGAGCCGCAAGCCGTCCGAACCGATAAGAGCCGCACCCTCGCTGTCGTGCAGATCGCCCGAAATACTGCTGCCCTTGCACCCCATACCAAGCTGACGGCAGACGTCCTTTTCAATGTCCGAAGCATAGGCAGGCATGCTCACTTTTCGTTCGTATACCCTGTCGGCAAAGTACAGCTTATCGTAAAGCACAAGCTGTCTGCCGTCGCCTGAGCGAGGGGCTTTAACGCAGGTAAACACACCCATCGGGATAAGCTCGCCCTCCAGCACCTCGCCGAGCGTTTTTATCTGCGCTATCGTCAGACCCTTTAACGCTCCGCAGGTGTAAGTTTTGAGGTCGCCGTATGTGGTCGTGCCATGCGTGAAGTCTTTGAGATAGAAGTACAGCCTGTACTCCTTTCCGACAAAGTTCTCAGTAGTGCCCGTGACATTTACCGTCCACGACTGAGCGCAGACCGCGCCGAGTTCTATGTCGTCGGAGAGGGAGGTGGAATTCTGCTGTGAATCGGCGTCCATAATATGATCGCCCATGACAGCAGCTCCCGTCTCCGTATTTTCAAGCCAAATCCGCCATGTGCGGCAGTCGCTCATGATCTTCTCGGCGACCGCCTGATTTCTGACCGTGTACATATCGTCACCTCACTGTTCAACAAGGTCAACCGCCGTCACCCTGCAAAGCTGACGGTTCTTATCCCAGCCCCACTGTTCATAGCTCGGCGTTCCTGCGTAGACCCTTTTCGTCACCGTTTCAAACTCCTCGTCTAAAAAAGTTATGTTAAAGAAAGCGTTGCCCATATCCGAAATATACCTGTTTATCTGCTTGACCTGCGCAGGAGTGAGGTATGCCCATTCGATATGTATGGTCTTTTTTATCGCACGGATATCGCCGACCATCTTGCATGAAGAGGTACGTCCGGCGTTTTTCGCCCAGATCTTTTCGTTTGCAAACGTAATGCTGACGGGTGTAGCGACTGCTTCATCGCCGAAAATCAGCTTATTCGGTTGTATCATGTCCTCGCCCCCCTTATGCCCTTATCGGCGACCTTCCGTTTCGCCTGATATATTCGTTAATGTCGTCAATAACTATCTGAGAAATGACCCTGCCGTTTAGCGTTATCGGTATCGTAAGGCTCATCCTCTGCCCGTTTCCGCCCGATCCGCCGTAAGCCACGAGGGCTTCAAGCAACGCTTGTTTCATCGTTGACAGCGGCGAAACTATCTCCGCCTCTCGCTTGTTATCACCGAGGACTGCAAGGAATTGTCCGTAGTTCGCAGGAACTACCGTGCCGGTGGCGAGCTTGGGGATCTGCGGAACGCTGATCTCAGATAAGTCTTCAAATGGATTCCATCCTGCAATCTCAAGATTACGAATCCAGCCTATAGCATCGTTGATAGCGTCAAACGGTGCTGCGATAACTATGTTCAGACCGTCGATTATTGTATTTACAGTATCGGTAAATACCTCGCTTATGCCGTCTTTGATACCGCTGAATATTTTTCCGCCTGTAGAAAATACGTCTTTGACCTTCTGCCAAGCCTTGGAAAAAATTTCTTCAAACCATGTGCCGACAGACGAAAAGGCAGATTTTATCGAATCCCAGATATCACCAAAAAACGAGCTGACTGACGATAAAGAGAATGCAGTCTTGATATTTTCCCATGCTTTCGAGAATTTATCGCCAAGCCATGAGGCAGCGTCTGAAAATGCAGTTGTAATATCGATCCATTTATCCGAAAAGAATTTTTTAAAATCAGAAAAAGCATCGGTCACTCCGTCCCATGCGTCTGAGAAGAGTGTAGACCACCAATCAACGCAGTCTTTAAAGATTTCCTTGATTGACTCCCATAGGTCAGAAAACCAACCCGGTACGGTCTCGGAAAAAAATGTAGGTATACTCTCGGTAAAGAATGTAACGACCGACTCCCAAGCTGAAACTGCCTTGTCGTAAATCGGGAACAAAGTATCTTCCTGCAGAGTATCCCACCATCCGGGAATATCTACAGTAAAGAATTGAACAATAGAATCCAGTATTGGATGAAGCCATCCGTCTATCTGATCTCCAAAAATATTATATATCGGAATAAAGTCCTGCCATGTGGTACTATCCCACCATTCAGGAATGGTTACTGTAAAGAAGTTTACTATTCCATCAAATATGGGGAACAGAGCCTCATCAATCTTATCTCCGCCTATTGCGTCGCGTATTGCCATACCTATTTCCCATCCAGCAAAGAACGCTGCTACCGCCGCACAGAATTTTGTGGCGAAGGTCGTGCCACCCTCTGACGCAGGAGTAGATAAAGGCTGATTCCATGATTTTAAGGTTGTAGAAGCTGTAGACCCCTTGTTTTTGAGGCTTTCGAGAGATGACGAAAGCTTCTGAACATTTTTGTACGCTTTTGCAGCAGCACATATAGCAACTACGGCTCCGGATAGGTCAATTAAAACCTCTACATCCTTTTCTGTCATGCACTCGCCGATTTTCTTGATCCCATCTCCTAAGCTTTCAAGTGCGCTTATAGCTACGTCTGCTGTCCATTCGGCAATTGGTTTTAAGAATCCATCCCAGAGCTTATCTTTTATAACCGGAGCTGCCGTTTCCCATGCCTTTTGCAAGCCGGTGATTACATCTGCGAGCGTTTCAAGAAACGTTGGTATCAGATCTTCGATTGTCCATTTGCCAAGAGGAAGGAGTACTTCGTCAAAAAAGGTTTCAAGTCCATCGCCGATAGTATCTGTAAACGGTTCAAGAGCTGCACTTAAATCTCTCAGAGCGGTAAGCGCAGGAGAAAAGTCCAAGTCTTCTGACCATTCGGATATTTTTTTGGAGATATTCTCATTATGCCGTATAATAGTATTGAAGATATCCGCAATATTCTGTATAATATCTATACCAAGATTATCCTCTGACCATGCCTGCTTCAGATTCCTTGCTATGTTTCCTATCGTTACATTAATGTTTTGGAAATAGCGAAGTATATACCCTACTGTCTTCTCGCCTGTTCCATTAGTCCATACTTCACCAAACGATTTGCTTATCTTTTTAGTCAAGTCGAATACTTCTTTAAACGCATATTTCAGCGAATCTGTGACTTTTTTACCGTCTTTGCTCCATGCCTTTTTAAATGGTATGAAAAGCTTGTTAAATCCTTTTTTTATGTCTTTAAAAAGCTTGGTGAGCTTTGATTCGGCATCAGAAGTATCAAAATCGGCTTTTACAGATATATTACTCTGCAATCCGCCGGAACTTGTAGTAGGAGACAATGCGGCATTCGTTCCAGCTGTGCTGTCGGTCGAATCGCCAAGTTTATTGATTTTGTCAAAGCTTGCAAGCTGATTCTCGCTTGCTTTCTCCGCTGCCTCAGCAGCAGCCGCCATATCCTCGTAGCTTTGTGCGGCAGAATCAGCGTTAGAAGACAGATCGGCGGTATTTTCACTGACAGACGATGTAATGCTTGTAAATCCAAGTAGTCGCGCAGATACGTCGACAAATGCCGTAATTTGTTTAATAGCTGCATTCAAATATGCTACTATAGGTTTCAAAATATTTGTAAGAACATTTCCCAATGAGACCTTGAGTTCGTTAATATTAAAAGACAATTGCGAAATCTGTCCTGAAAAAGTTCCGGCTATCTTGGCTGCATCACCTGTTTGATACTGGGTTTCAGCAAGAATTCCATTTACTTCTGCCTGAATTTTTTGCTCTTGCGTAAGCTTACCAGATGTTGTTCCAATGGATGAAGCATATTCTTCCCACATTTTAGAAACGTTCTTTGTTACGCCTGCATTGTCTACAAGTATAGAGTTTTCGTTTTTAAGACCCTCGGTAGCTGTTTGTACAGCCTCTCCTAAGCTGTAGCTTGATTGTCTTCCATAAGCAGCCGAATCCTTAAGAGCAGTCAGCACCTTTTGAATTTGAGTATCGTCATATCCTCTGGCAGCAAGATTTTTATATGCTGTAACGGCATTTTGGAGAGGAATCAGTCCGTCCGAGATATATTCCTGCACCCATTTTGTTGCCTTGGAAAAGTTACGTCCCTGACCTATAATAATGCTTTGCAGTCCTTGCAAGGCATTTGAAGTTTCTGTTGCTGCCGTAATTAATGTTTTGACTGAGAACGCCGCCCCCAGAGCCGCCGCAAGCTTTCCAGCAAGTCCGATCAGACTGCTCATCTGACCGCCGAGACTATTTACTCCCTTGCTGAATCCTTTGGTATCTATTTTTGTATCGAAATTAAGCCGTCCGTCAACTGCCATGCGTACCTACCTCCTGATCTGCCTCCGGTTCGCTTAGGTACGCTGGGCAATTTATCTTCTGATTATGTGTTTTATGCTTACATCTCGGGCATATCTTTTCTATAACGCCTTTAAAATGTCCCTCGAAAAGTGTTTTAGCGCACTTTTCGCACTTAAATACTTCCAAATATATCATCTCCCGTTGACAAATTGTCCCATTTACTGTATAATAAAAAAAATACATGAAAAGGGAGTTGTTATTATGTTTTGTTATAAATGCGGTGCTGAGATTTCCGATGAATCTGTATTTTGTATGAAGTGCGGAACGAAAATCCCACTTATTGATTCTGATGAAAAATTATCAGAGTCTAATACCGCACCTGCGATCGAGCCTTTTGAATATAATAAAGGCAGCGATAGAGTAAAGGTCGAAGGTGATAAAATAATTATTATGTGTTATCGCTCGTTTGCACCAAGAGCTGTTCATGAAATTACTTACGACAAAATTGCTAAAGTACAACGCTTATATAAAGGCAACACTTTGGCTATTACATATCTTTACAAAGAGAAATTTAAAGAGTGCAGTTTCTATTGTAAAGATAGTACTATTGCAAACAAAGTTTTTGAAATCTGCGATTATTTCTCTAAGCAAAACAATTACGATGTTCCGGAAACTCCACAGCATGAAGAACAACCTGTAATTCAGATAAATGTTACTGCTCCTGAACCGCCCAAAGAAAAGCCTTTGACCAAACACCAGAGAATAAAGGAGAATAAGAAAAACGGTATTGCCTGCTGTCCCAAATGTGGAAGTACATCGCTTTCTTCAAATAAGCAAGGATTTGGCATCGGAAAAGCTCTTGTCGGTGCTGCCGCAATCACTAATCCAATCGGTCTTGTAGCGGGAAATATAAACTCTAAAAAAGTTCATGTTACCTGCCTGAACTGCGGACACAAATGGAAAATGTAACAGAAAAGTCAGTCGTTTTCGGCTGACTTTTTTCTATTCAAACAAACTATCCACAAAATCCTGCTCCGCCTGCTCTTCTTTTGTAAGCCTGCGCCTTAGCACGATCAGATCATGATGTTCTCTGCAAAACTCCTGTTCCCATTTGTCAAGCTTCTTGCCTTTAGCACGCTTACTGCGGATATTCGTGACCACGGAGAAAAGTCCTTCGCCCATTTCGCTGAAATACCCGAGGAACGTCCACCAGTGCAAATTTTCTTCGGTTCTGACCTCAAATCCGGCAACTTTGTTAATGCCGGAAAATATCATCTTTTCGTCCTGCTCCCAGTCATATGTTTTAACATGATTATCCGACTTTGGCATATCTCCGCCGTCAAGAAACCATAATGCAGCTTTGAGCGCATCTGCAATGTCCTTTTCCGGTATCTGCGTAAAGTCCTCGTAAAGACACCGAATACAGACCATATGCTTTTCCTGCTGCGTAAGCTCCGGATCTTCATAAGCCTGAAATATAAGCAATGCTATACGATAATCGGAACGGATCGCATATTTTACTCCGCCAATCTCCAGTGAGGTCGGAAGCTCGCCTATCATGTTATCAGCTGTCTGAGCAGCGCATTTTTATCTTCCTGCGAAAGCGAGGAAATATCTATCGAGGGAGCAGTCTTAGGTTCGGCATACGGGATAAACGGCTTTGCAGCAATCTTAGGCTTTGCCGAGACCGACTGCGCCGCTATGGTGTATTTGCTTATCTTAGCCTCCGACTTTGCATTCTGCTTGTCCAGTTCTTCCTTGATATATCCAAAAATTGATTGAATAAAATTGATGTATATCGGTGTGCCGTTCGCAGGCGAAAGACAGCTTACATTTCCGAAGACTATGTCGCAGACCGGTGTACCAAATGTGGAATCAATAAGCTCACGAATAGATCTCTCAACCTTCTCGATCGTATCAGCCGCCGCTTTCAGCTTATCGAAATCGGGGTCGTCCGCAGATATGTTTTTAAGCTCGTCTACATGGCTCAGATCAATATCTCCGTATTTCTCTGCAATTTCCTTTGCTTTCTCTTCAAGACCGGCTATGCGGTTTACAAATGCCATATCCGTAGGATTAAAGCGTATTACCTTGTTCGGATCGCCGTTAAATTCGATTGTTTTGCAGCCGTCGTCAAATGACAGCTTTATGTTTTCAGGCATTAAAATCACTCCTCATAATGGTATTGATGTTTTCAAGCTGCGATGTTTTACGGTTCTGCAAAGCAGAATCGGGGACATAAAGTCCCCGAAGTAAAACTCGAGAATAAATGCCTTCAGGCGTTTATTCAACCTTCAGCGTCCGGTGTAAATTCCGGTTTCTTGTCAGTTATCGTAATCGTTCCCTTGATACGGTTTCCGCAGGGCGTTACCGCAAACGGTATTGTGATGCCGCCCTGCTCTCCGCCGTAGGACTGCGGTTTTATCATGCAGTCCTCAAGCCATGCGTCGTAGGGAGCTGTGGTTTTATCAATAATGACTTCAAGCATTTTTGTCATGCAGGCGTCGCCGGTAAGCCTGTTAAACGCTATATCCTTGATTTTAGGATAAATGCTGTCGCCCTTGCGTGCATAGTAAGGGTCGACCGACATACTCGGTTCATAGCCGTTGTCTATGACCTCGCTTTCGTCAAGAACGTTCTTTACCGTTTCTGTCGAGGGACTGAGTTCCATAGACAGCTCGCTGTTGTCCCTGCCGAGCTTGTACCAGTCAGGCGTTTCGCCGCCGAAAGAAGCGTCCACAAAATGCTTAAGATGACTTCTGGAAAGCTTGTCTATGCCTTCCGCTAAATTAAACTGTTCTGCCATTTAAAATTCCTCCGTTTCAATGTCAAAAAAAATATGCAGCTGAATCTGGTATACGCCACGGTCTCCGTCCTCATCGAGAGCCAGAAGTATACCGTTGTCTGCTGACATCCTTGTTACAATACGATTTTCTCCAAGGTTCGGAAAACTCCTTTGCATATTCTGATACTCTGTCCAGAATATAAAATTCTCGGTAAACTCCGAGGCGTTAAGTCTTGCGAAATCGTCCGCCGTGTACTCTCTGCTCTGGAGCAGGGCGTTAAACTGCCAACTCTGATTTCCGCAAACGTCCTCCGAGAGCTTGATAAGTCCCGATGTCTGTATGCTGTAATTGACGGATTCCGAATCGACCTGATCTATGTGCAGATCAATGTCCGAAAGGAACGGACACGTCTTAACAAAATCCTTGACCGATTCTAAAATGCTTTTACTTTGATCCTGCAATTTTCTTAACCCCCTTTAATATGCCCGGCAGATGGTCTGTCTTCATGCGCTCGAACCACAGCCGACCACGCAAGCCGCCTTTAGCCGTGCCCTCTTTTCCTCTGCCACGGTTATCGTAATAGTTTTTTCTTGCATAGGGCGTGTTGTAATGCACCATACCTGAGCCTACTACTGTAGACGTCGTGCCGGATTGTTTGAGTTTACCTGTATCCATAGGCACAAAGCTGTCACAGCAGCGTAATACCTCACTGTCGATGTACTTCTGAACTCTGCCGCCCTTTTGGAGACCTCTTCGTGCAAGCAGTGCGTTTTCGGGAGCGATATGCAGCGTTACTTTGATTTTATCTTTACTCACTTCGCCGTCACCTCCGTGTGGTGCATAACCTCGCTTCCGTAGTCCTTTCTGCTCACGGTCGTAATTTTCAGCGGACTGTATGATTTAAGCAGCTCCGTCACGCTGCCGACAACATCATAGCCGATATTGCCCTTTGCAATATAGTCGCCCTTTGAAATATTACTGTCCACAGGAAGATGGATCATTGCAGTATCAACGTCCGTTTTGCCAATTTTGGAGATATTGACCGCCTCAGTATCCTGCCACCAACAAGGATAATGCAATGTGATATATCCGCTGCCCGACTTGTGCCAGACCGTACATTCTGCGTTGAACCGCATCAGCACCACCCCACGATCGGGATATACCTTGCAGCAGTTTTTTCAAGCCTGCTTTCAAGGCTAACGCTCTGACCTGCGGCATAAGTCACGGAATAATCGCCGACCTTTTCGGAGGATACGACTTTTCCCGGCTCATCAATGAAAATGACTTCCGCCAAAGCGCAGCAGGCTTTGGCAAGCGTGTCCTGATCGGCGGCGCCCTCTCCGAATTTTCTGTCGATATATTCGCTTGCCCGGGCGGAGTAATACAAAAAATCGTCCTCCGGGATCTTACTCCCGAAGAACGTGTTCTTGTAAAAATCATAGTCTGCGTAAGGCATTGCTCAGACCTCCGCAGGCTCGAGTATCCTGCTGATGATAGCGTCCTTTTTAGCTGCGCCGTTAAGGTCTATACCCATGACGGCGGCGTAGGCTTTAAGCTCTGTGACCGTCATGGAATAAAGGTCGATTCCGCAGTCCTCAGAATTGTTGTCCGGAAGATTTTCCGGAATAGTTTCCGTAAAGGTAAGTCCTACTGTTTTTGCCATATGTCCTCCTTATGCCTTGTGGTGCAGATAGATACCTGCCGCCTTGTTCTCGTATACGTCCGCCAGCCCGTAAGCACGGAAGAAGAACAGCCAGCTGTCGTCGGTCTGATTATCCTCCGGCGAAACGACTTTGTTGACCGTGTGCTTCGGGTACTGGATAACTGCCGACTTCTGGATTATCATGAAATTGATATCCTTAGCTGTCTCGGACTTGGAATATCCTCCGGCGGTCTCGCCGTCTGACGTACCGTCGGCAAGGTCGATAGCGGTGTAGAATCTCGACTGCGGAACCTTTACCACCTTTACAAAGCTGTCAAGCACAGCCTTTGATACATTGGTATTAACGTTCAGCATGAGATTGTAGAGCGTAGGAGTAATGTAGAGGATACGATTTTCAGCCGAGACCTCGTCTTCGTCCATTTTGTTCTGGGCGGCGATAAGGGCGGAAAGAACGTCATTGCCTGCGGTGAGCGCCGCTCCGGCGGAAACCTTTGAAATGCCCTCTGCGCCTGCATATGTCGCAAATCGGAATGCGTCAAGCTCCGGCGCAGTCTTTACACGGATAAATTCGCTTGAAAGCTTGCCAAATGCAAGTCCTGCGGATTCCTCGTTATCCATGTTATCGACGCTGAATTTACGACCTCTGTCGTAATTGAACTTAGCGGTTTCGTTTGTAAGCGTTACATCACCCTTAACGTAACCGCTGTTTCTGGAATAGTCCGCAAGACCGTCCATGCTGATCTTAGGGATTATGATCTCGTTTGCATTTGCTCCTGCCTGAACCAGTGCAGAATCTCCGTCAAGGTCCGATGTGCAGGAAGCCTGCTTGTACACCTCGTCGAGCAGGTCGATGTACTTTTTGAATTTTGCGATAGAATTAGCCATGATCATTTACCTCCGTTTCCCACAGGAAGACCCATAACGGCTCTTGCCTGTGCGTCTGAAATGGTTTCCGTGCTTTCACCGTGATCTAAGCCGGTGTCGATCCTTACGCCGCCCTCAGCCTCGCTCTCGAAGAGAAAAGCCTTGTCGGTCTTAAGCTTGTCAAGCTGTTCGGTAAGTCCTTCGAGCTTGCCGTCCTCTCCGAGCTTCAGAGCGGAGCTGTCGAGCTGGCTCTTTACGATACCGACGTCCCTTGCCTTTGCGCCGACAAGCGCAAGCTCCACCGCCTTGTCCACCTTAAGAGCGGCAATGTCGGCATTGTACTTCTGCTCCCAGTCGGCGGCGGACTTTTTCAGCCCCTCAAGATCGACGCCGTCAAAGGTCTTTACCTTTTCGGTAAGCTCCGAGATGTTCGTCTTTGCGGCTTCAAGCTGTGCCGTAAGGTCTGTATTCTTCTGCTGTTCGGCGGTCAGCTCCGCTGTGTGCTGATTAAGCACCTTTTCGGCAATGTCCTCAGACACGCCAAGTTCGATGAGTTCTTCTTTTGTCATGCTTTTGTACCTCCGTGTTTTAAATTTGAGTATAATAAAAACGCCCTTGAAAGAGCGTTATATTACCGTTTTAATTCAGTTTAAATCATTCCTCGTCAACAACTATCACCACGAACGGCAGGCAATTCCGGCAATGAAAAACACGCCTGCGGCGAAGCGCCGGGAGCGTGTGCGGCTTTGTCTTTGGTTCGGGTTTTCTTTGCCAGTGCGTGGGTCTGGCTCTCGGGCTGTACAGCTTGAAGGCTGCCGATAGCTCAGCTTCAACAATTTCATCATACAACGTGTCTAAACACTGCCGTATTCGGTCGAAAGCCTTAAGTATTTTTTCTATCATATCATCATACATTTTTGCACCTCCGAAATTTTTGTAAAATTAAAAGCCCCCGTTTAGTCGGGAGCTTCTATTTTATTATTTGGCTTATCTTTGTGTTCAAAACCAATTCCATTGTTACAGTTGATACACGGGTCGTGCGTTATAAAAGCAATCTTTTTCTCCGGTATGCCATTAGGATATGCTTTGCATCTCCATGTATCAGGCATGATTCCGCCATTTATAAAGTTTTTACACATTTCACATTTAAATCTGCCAATCATATCTTAACGCCACCTTTCCTTAAATATTCAATCGCTTTAATTATATTTGTATCTGAAATGTTATTATTCATACGATAAATCGCCACTGCATCAGCAAAATACTCATATATATTTGAATCGTTTTTGTTAGAAAGCTTTCTATTTTTAAACAGCTTATAAGCTTCATCACTTTGGATAAGTTTATCTGAAATCCGTATATGTGCTGCTTCATGCTCCGCAAGATAATTAATGGATTTAGCTTGTTTAGGCAATATTCCCGAACTTGTCCATTCCTTCAAGGTATCTTCAAGAGCCTCTTTGCTATTGAAAAATTTGCTTGAAATATACAGTTTATTTTCATAAGGCTTAAAGCTTGTAATGCAGCATTCATCACCGTCAATTATTTCAGCAGCAGATATTGCCGGGAACTTCATTTTTGTATCTTCTACTATCTTATGCAACCTTTTTATAAAGGGTTCTAAAACCTCTGTATTCTTTATTCCGTCTAAGTTGATATCGTCACTCTTAATTCCTAACAAATCAGAAATTTTAGACTTTATTTCCTCAACTGCCGAAATATCTTCTGTAACAGTGTATTTGCTGAAATCGGGAGGATTTTGCGAAGCAGCAGACATTTTTCTGCTTTCCTCTATTATACCACTTCCACCCGATTTGTCAACCCCTGCCGACTTAAGTAACTCAGGTTTTCCAGTATTTCCTGAAGTATAATCAATCGTCTGAATCTTATCCTTAGATTCAGTTTCAGCCTTACTCTTTTTAGCAGCCGTGCCGCCGGAAGTACCCGAACCGCCGCCTTGCTTCTTAACATACCGCTTACTTCCATGCACCGCCTTCTGCGAAACACTCTTCCCGAACCCGACGACCCTCACTCTGTCGTTCTTGACAAGCAAATCATTAGCCTCGCAGAATTCATTCATCCGCCGCTCCTGCTGTTTAAGCGTGGCGGAGCTGCGGTCGAATTTGCTTTGCAGCTTTGCTTTCAGTTCGGGATCGTCCGTGCTGTTTATGGACTCGTTAAGCGCCGCAAGACCTCGCTTCGATTTGCGGATAGCACGTTCCATGGCTCGCTGCTTCTGCGACAGCTCGTATTCCTTGGCATTTTCAGCCTTATCAATCGGAAAGCTCGCACGTTCGGATATGCCCTCGAAGAACGGGTAGAAGTCGTGCCGGCAGTTCCAGCCTTTAAGCCCTGCGCCCGTGCCGTAGCCTGTGGCGGCAGACAGCTTAGGATATTTCTTGCTGTTGCCCGAAATGCTGTATACCTTGCCCTGCCACTCTGCGTGGCTCGGTCTTGCGCCCATGTGAGATGTTACCTCGACCAGATCGCAGTCCATTTCGGCGGCAAGGTCAAGCTGCATTCGCCCGGCGGTCTGACCGATACCCGTTATCACAGCTCGTCTTATCGCAACGTCCGCCCAGTCGGTTCTGCCGGACGGATATGTAACAGACTGTATGCCCTTGGCGGCAAGCTCCGCAACTGCGCTGTAGATAGCCTCCTGCGGAGAGAACGCACCGCTTAGAACCTGCAAATATGCCTTATCCATAAGGTGTGTTACCGTCTTACGGGAGGACTGCACCATTGACTTTGTGAAGTTTTGCATCATTCCGTCAGCGTTTGCTATTCCGGCTTTAAGCGCATTTGAAAAAGCAACGGAGCGAGTGAAAGACGAAGCGTCCTTTCCGTATGCCCGGTATATCTTAGCGTCCTCGTTTATTGCCAGATAACAGGCTTTTGTGTAGAGCCTGCGTATCTCACGTTTCGATCTGCCCGTGTACTTGGCAAGCAGTTCTGTTATCTCCTTTGTGGACATTCTCAGCTGCGCCGCCTTGTAAAGCTGCCACTCTGCTGATGGCGTAAGATAGTCGGCTTTGGTGATTTTCTTGGCGATTGACTTGATTATCTCCGTCTGAAGCTCGTCTATAAGCGAGATAAGCTCGTCGGGAAGTGCGTCAAGTGTCTGAGGGGTAAGCATTATGCCTCACCGTCCTCAAAGCCCATAAGCTCGTCGTCGGAAGCATTTTCAGATAGTATCCGCTTCGCATCATCTTCCGTCTCTCCGTACCATTTCATACGATACTCCCACGGAAGCATAAGCCCTGCCGAAACATCGTCCTTGTCACGCTGACGTTCTGCGTTTTCGTCGACAAGCGGCGACTGGTCAAAGATCACCGAGATATGAACGTCTTCCTTTATATTGCCGTCAATATAGTTATGACCTATCCAAAGCAGCGTTTTCACAAGCCTGTGCAGAAAGCTCTCCACCTTGATGAAATGCTTATGAGCGTTCTGGATCAGATCCTGCTTATCGCCCGTGTACTGCGTTGCCGTTACGATCGAGCCGGAATTGAACTGATAATGCTTTGTGCCGAAACCGACCTTGAATGACAGATAATCAAGCTGAGCCTGAATGCCTGCCGTATTGTCGGAAACTCTGAGGTCGGGATTATGTTCTTGTACCATACTTTTGCCTGTTCCGTCATCATAAGTTTCACCGATAAAATAGAACAGCTGCTGATTTACCTCGTCGGGAGTGACCTTCTTGCCGCCTGCCATATCAGCAAGCATACTCTTGTTCAGAAACACCTTCTTCTGCCCGAGCCAGAAATCCGAATTGAAATTGTTGAAAGCGAGGTCTACGCCCTTTAAGTTGTCGATAGCGTTTGCAAACACCGCACAGCCCATACCGTTATTACCCTTTATCGGATTGACGATAGCAGGCTTGCATATCGAAAACCAAGGCTTTTCCGAATCTGTCCGGATCGTTCTCGGCAGATTAGACGGCAGCTTCTCTTCTTTAAGGAGCGTTTTCTCACTGCTGTCAACCTTGAAAATATGGTTCTCTATAACATATTTCCCGTCCTCAAGCTTATGTATCTCAAGATAAAGCCGGTTCTGACCGTGTATGCACATATCCGAGCAGAACGCCGCTTCGGTGATCTCGCCGTTTTCCACGCTCAGAGGTATGATCTTATCCGCCTCGAGATAATTCAGATTTATCCGCATATCCGAGCTGGACATAAGCTTGCCGGAGCTGCTGAAAAGAGCGTTCTTCAAGCGCACCACAATTGCCGCAGTGCCCGAATACATCATCTTCTCCATTAGATCGTTAGCCTGCTCCCAGAAGCAGTTGCTTCCGAAGACGCCGCCGTTTTCCGTGTCGCCGGTAAGAAATCTCTGCGAATATTCATCGTCGATCTTGACAAAAGTCTTATCGTTTATGAGGATACTCGCCCAGTCCTCGCAGACCTTTTTCGCCATTTTCATGGTGTACATATCCCGGCTGCGTTTCTTTTTACCGTTCTCATATACTATTCTGTGAAACGGCTCATGAAAGCCTTTCCACCAGTCTTTCCATACATCTACCTTGTTGTAATAATCATTGGAAATGGTATATCCAAACTGATTATTCAGCCAGTTTATGATCTGACTATTCAATATTCTCACCTCCTGCTGCGATCAGCGGCTTGATGAATTTGCTGAAGCTGTATTCCAAAGCGTCGGCTGTATCTATATCGCAGGTTCCGTCGTCAAGACGCTCGTCCCTGTCTGTGATCTTAGGATCCCATATCTGCTCCGACAAGCTGCCGATAACATTTTTGCAGATATCCAGCACAAGAAATCTGTCCTGAGCCATCAAAGATGTAATCAAGGAAATCCTGTCATTGCGTGGAGCTTTGTAACAGTCTGCCACCTTCAGCAGCAGTCTCGCTCTGATGCAGGCTATCCTCAATCCGTTTATCACTGCCTGATTCTCGTTATCCGCCCATGCGAGCTTGATTAAAATCGGGTTAAAACGGATATATAACGCCTTTACAAACCTGATAAATGCGGTATAAATAGTATCGGGGCTGACCTCGCCCTTGCCGCCGTCTATCTTGTGATCTGCAATAACGATGAGCTTTTTAAAGCCATCTATAAAAGCCGTTGCGACAAATGTAGTTTTGGACTTGTTGCCGCCGAAGTCAATGCCGATCTGGATAGACGTGATCCTGCTCTTATCAAGCTGAGATTCCGAAATGATATACTTCTTAGGATTATTAGCAAAGCTCTGAAAGATAAGACCTTCCGCTGCGATACGCAGACCGAGAATATCTCGCTTATACCATAGAGAAGTCACATCATACTGGGATTTTACCTCCGCCTTTCTTTCGTCCGATATATTCACATTATCATCAATGGTAAAATGCTCATAGTTGTATCCTCCGATAAATGTTCCTGCCTTGGTGTCGGAATCGTATTTATCAATAAATTCCGTATATATCCATGCTTTAGGATTGTCGGGGTTAAGATCCCAGAAAACCTTACGCTTATTAGCGGCGATAGTTCTGTTCATTGCCTCCTTGACAAAGCTTTTTGCATGGAGATTTATCTCCGTTCCGATCCACATACCGTAGGAATTTCCTCGTATGGATTTAAAGCTGTTTTCCATCATTGCCCCGGTGAAGATCACGATACGCTCCCGATACTGTGTTTTCGGACCTCTTATGATAAGCGCCTCGTTTCCCTTGTACTTTCCCCAGCGGCACTGACCTCTGAACCAATGCTCGATACCAAATCCGTTGCAGTCTCCGAGGATTATTTTTGCATTACCGACCGTTGACGCTGAGGCAAGATGTATCTTGTCTTTGGTAGTTTCAAGCTCGTGGCAGAAGGCTACCACGTTATCCACCGTTTTTCCGGCTCTGACCGCACCCTCGGCACAGTTTATCATGCTTTCCGTACAGCGTCGGATATATCGCTTATGCTTTTCTCCGAAGTTATACGGTATTGTCTTGCGCTGTTTCAGAGGTCTTTTACTTTTTGCCATAAAGCTCCTCCTCGATCTCCGACGTGTCCTCCAGCTCCGGATCTGCCTTCGGATTCGGCGACCAGTTTTCTTTGTCCTTGTTTTCCAGCCACTTAGCCGCAGCAGCCGCATTCGGCGCAATGGTTTTCTTGGTACGCCTTACCGACCGTCTGCCGCCCGAATCGATCTTGATCTCCTCATCGACAAACTCGCCGCCCAGAGCCGCCGAAAGCAAAGCTCGCTCCACCTCGGCATTTACCAAATCGGGATTATCCGCAAGAAATCGGTGCAGCTCTTCATGACGCTTTTTGAAATCAGCCGCAAGCCTTTTTCGTTCTGCCTTATTGTCAGTATTAAGAAAAGCCTCGGACAATTCTCCAAGGCTCTGAATATCGGTTTTTATCTTTACATCGCTGACATTCTGAACTGCCTGATCAAGCAGCTCGATTGCCTGCTTTCTTTTCGGGTTCATGTCTTGCTTCGCTCCTCTCAACTGAAAATATACGCCGTTTTAAGCGGTGTTACACTCTCGGGGGTATAGTTTTACCATTATGGATTTTAAAACGAATTAAACGGCATTAAAACGGGGTATAAAACAGTTTTTAGGCGGACATAGCTTCGCCATTCGCGATGTTTTCTTAAAACGTCCCGTTAATGCCGTTATGTAATCTGATTTTCCGCACCGGGGACGAATCTACCCGGAACTTCCGATCAGATCTTGTCTATTTCAGCGGACAATGAAAAGTAATGCCGCCTGCCGTTTATCTCGCAGTACAGCTTACAGCGTTTCTGCCGACTGCAAAAGCTTACGATGCGGTCTTCTCTGCCTTTAAGCAAGCCGTCGGTAATAACGAGCCTGCCGTCTTTGACATAACCTCGGCTTACGTCCAGAACGCCTGCGTCGAAGATCCACTGCATTCGATGCTGCTCCGAATAAGACAGCGGCGTAGGATGCCCGAGGAATCTTACCACGCCGTTTATTTGACGGACTTTGTAGTATATCTCATCGGTAAGCTCTATGTCGGCAAAAACGTAACCGGGGAAAATGGTGCGCTGCACTCTGTTCCATACACCCTTGCGGCGTTCAAGCAGTATATGCTTAGGCGCATATGCCTTTATATCCTGCATTACGAGTGCATTGACTATGTCGTACTCTTTGCCGCTCTGAACGTGAAGAACATATATCATACCGATTCGCTCCTTTTCTCCTCGAGGAATTTCGCAACGTCCTTATACAGGTCGGGACGTTCCTTTGCCATAGCCTCGAAAACCATGCTCTTGACCTGCTCGAAGCCTGCCGACAAAATATCCTCGTTTTTAATGTCCATGTTTTTCTTGTAGCTTGCCGCCTTCACAAGCGACGTAGCCTGTTTGATCAGATCCTCCGGCTTTATGGATTTCCACTGATCTTCGGGCGTGTTGTGTATGCTCTCCAGAACGTAGTGAGACAGCAGACGGATTATTCCCTCGCTTGTATCCATGTCGGGATAACGATTTATTTCTTCCATAATGCAGCGGAAATTCTCCTGCGCCATGCGAAGCGTTTCGATCGACTCGTTAAGACTGCGTGCATGGCGGCATATCGATGCCGTGGAAATCGGGACGTCGGTCTGGATCCTGATATAGTCGGCAATTTCGGAGTATGTGAAATCGCTGCGTATCATCTCCTCGACAGTTTCCTTGATGTCGGGCGGCAGCTTGTCGATCTTGCTGTGCTTTCTGCGGCTCATATCCGCACCCCCTTACACGATGATGCAGGGGTCTGTAACTCCTCCGGCAAGCAGGCTGATGCCCTTTGCGGTAAGCTTAGCCTCAAGGTCGTCAAAGTCACAGTCGGCAAGCGTGCAAGGCTGCTTGGTTATTACATTTCGCAAGTGTATATATCCTGCCTCATGCAGATAGTTCACGCTGTCGAGCACCTCGCCCTCCGATATATCCGGCAGCGCATACTTAACGCTCTTAAGTTTGTGGTACTTATGCCGGAGCATATTGATGGTGCGCATAACAGAGCCGTTGTTTTCCTTGAAGTTTCCGGCTTTGATAAGCTGCATCTGTTTCTCCATATCCATGTCGTTATTTTCCTCCCTTTATCTCAAGTAAGATGTCCATGATCCGATCGAGCTTTCGGTCTGTTTTTCCCTGCTCCCGAAAGAAATCTTCTTTGGTGATATAGTCCTCTTTAATCTTTGAAATGTCAGATTCGCACTTGTCTATCCTGTCGATGGTGCGCTTAAGAAAATATGTGATTATGCCTATACCGCCCGTAAGAATAAGTTGAAAAACGATCGTAAAAATCTCCTGACTGCTCATAGCCGCACCCCCCTCAAAAAAATATGGTATCATCAGCTGTTATACCAATGATACCATATTAAATAGGGGTTGTCCGCATGAAACGTTTCACTTTTTTTATTCAAAGAAAGATATCTGACCTTCGAGCGGAGCGTTCTTCATTTCCGTATTCTTTTCGGCTGTGATAGCTCTGATAGTCCGCTCAGAGAGGTTATATTTATTGCACAGAAACTTGTAGTTGTAACCATTAAAATCCCTCCGTATCCGCTCATCACGAAGCGAACGGACAATACTGTCTGCCTTGGGAACGTAAATTGCCTGACCGCCGTAAGCTTCCACAAGCCTGCCGTAGGCTTCAAGACCTATGCAATCCGCCATTGCACGCTGCTCGTCGGTAAGATCTTCGGGTCTGATCTCAAGCATTAGCTTCACCCTGCCTTTTCGCTCTTCTCTCGACGGTGTTGACGTACCGTTTCAGCTGTTCAATGAGCTTTGCGCATGCTTCCTGAGTTACGCAGCGGAACGGGTCTTCCTTGGTGACGATATTCGTGCCGCATACCTTGCGTATAGCTCCGACCATTCTGTCTCCGACGTCTGCCGAATCCGGGTTCGGATCAAGCTCTTTCAGCCTGTAACAATATCTCCAACAGAGATTCTGCTGCTCCTTGGTTGCCATGCCGTAGCTGCCGTCATTCTCTGATTTTCGCTTTTTTGATTTCGACTTTGTAGAATCGGGATTCCCAAACCGCATACGGTGTATTAATTCCGAAATGACCGACTGAGCTTGACTTTCGTCAAGCTCCTTAACTGATGTCTTGCCTGTTATACCGTAAATCAACTCATGCAGCAGGTCGTCCTTATCGCTGCCTTTGATGCCTAAAACCGCTCCCATGCCGTAAATCCGTCTGATCTGCTCTTTTGTAGCCATAATCCCGACCTCCTGTCCTTAACCAGCTATATCTATCTTGATCTTCGCCGTCTGCTCCACGGTAACGGCTCCGTCTATCCATGTCAGAGCCTTGCTGATGTCCTCCACCGATGTGGTTCCGTTCAGCTCCATGAGCCGCATGAACTCATTCCATACGCATATTTCCGAAACGAGATAGGCGTTCTCTTTCGCCGAGGCTTCGTCCAGACCTGCGAATTTCATGAGATTTTTGACGTCGGTATCAAATTTTTTGCCTTTAAGCTTTTTCAGCAGAGCCTTTTCCGATTTATCGTCAATACCTAACGTGCCGACAAGCTCCTCGACCGAGCTGTCCCGGACGTATTCACGATTGAAAAGAGCTGTAAGCATTCTTGCTGCACCTGCCGATACCTTGTAGCTTGTCTCCTCGGTTACAACGTCCTTGTACACCGCACCGAATATGTTTTTCAAAAACGTAGGATACACGACCTTCAGGCTTTCGGCTTCGGTAGCCGTGACCTTGTTGCCCTCGCCGTCGGAATAGCTTACCGATTTGTATTTCGTGTCCTCGAGGTCGCTTTCCATGGCTTTCAGAAATTCCGCCTCGATACCGTCCGCCTCTGATTTCAGCTCGGCGATCTCCTGCTTGATCTCCTTGTACCGTCTTATCCTCTCGTCTGCGTTATCAAGCATTGCGGCGCACCTCCTCGTTCAGGTCGGCGGCGCATACGGCGCATATCTCCTCGCCGTGAAAGCTTACCACCTTATCGGGACTTCCGCAGAAACGACATACGGGAACGTGCTTTCGGATAAGTATTCCGTCCTCTGTCTCGGTAAGATCGACCGCAGTCCCCGGGACAAATCCTGCCGCTATCCGCATATCCTTCGGAATAGTAACGCCGGAAGCCTTTGAGAGTTTCTTGTGTTTGATGTTCATTTGGCATTCTCCTTTCGCTTTTTACTGTGCTCTGCATTTATTGGGGCTTGCAACCCACGCCGATCGGCGGCTGCATTACAGAACCCGGAGAAAAAATCTCCGGGATATATATTATCTTTTTGAACCTTTCCGGCTGCGTTGCGACACATCAACCACGGCTACCGTGCGCTGAGTACCCGTATATCTATGTACGAGGGTAAGCTCCTCAGAGCCTGCTTCCTGCACTAACCAATTCTCCGGTTTGAGGTGGTAGTGACCGATGATAATTTTCTGCGCCCTTGTGGGCTTTTTGGCACGTTTCATCTTCAGACCTCCATTTCCATGTATTTAGCCATACCGACAAGTCCTTTGTAGGAAATATTATCGTTGTCGTAAGCGTTTGAAAACAGGTTCACCGCTCCTCTGACTGCCTGCTGGCTGTGGGCAATTTTCAGCATAAAATCAAGTTCCATGTCCTTTCCTGACAATGCAGGAAACAGCAGCTCCATGTCCTCACGGGTGATCTGCTTTGCGGAATATATCTTTGTCTGCTTGGTGCGATTGCGTATCTGTGCGAATTCCGCTTTCTGCTTGCCTCCGAGCCTGCCGACCGTTTCCTGATTTCCGATAAAGCATATCCCGAGGGTCTGACCCTTGCTGTCGAACCGGTCCGCAAAGCTTCTCAGCGTTTCTATGGTGCGAAGTCCGAGGTGCTGTGCTTCGTCTATGATGATAACCATTCCGTCGGAAAGCTTTCCGGCAATGGCGATCCAGAGATCGTCAAGCGAGCTGGCGTTTACGTTAAACTGCGAACCCAGCAGCTTAAGCACCGACTTAGGCGATTTGATGCAGGGATTGGCTGTGATGTAAATGCAGCTGCTGCCGTAGTCCTTTGCATACTGCATAGCCGCCTGAGTTTTTCCGATACCTGCGTCTCCGCAGGCTATGGCAAGACCGCCTTTCAAATGACAATTGCGAATGATCGCATAGACATTATCCGAAATAGATGTCTTTACATATTCGCCTGCCGTGTAGGTCTCCGCTGCAGCTTCCTTTGTTTCAAAGTATGCTATCAGCTTGTTCAGTTGATTTGTCGGGTCGGCTTTATACTTCCCCGACTTGATCATAGAAATTGTCGTTGCAGAAATGCCGGTCTGAGCAGCGGCTTTATTTGCGCTTTCAAGCTTTTCGGCAAGTGCGTCAAACTTTTCAAGCGCCCATTTCTGCCTTTCTGTGAGATTAAACATGATCACTCCTCCGTTTTCTTTTTAAATTCTTGATTTCTGTTCATTCTTGCTATATCGATAATAATCTCGTCGCCTGCAGCCTGTTTTAGCTGTTCGGCAGGAGGTTCATTCGATCGTACCGGAATAATATTTGTCGGCAGTTCGATCTTAAACTGCTCTTTGCCACGCTGAGTCCTGCGGACCGACATATCCAGCAGGTCGATTCGCTGACTTGCCGAAAGTCCGTCTGCGATAGCTTTGGCGTCCGCCTTGATACGTTTTGCAACGTTTCTCTGTATCGCCATTGCGTCGGAAAGCTCGTCGACCTGATCGGTGATATAGTCCTGCATAAGCTTATCAGCAACGCCCCATGTCCATAAGTACCTGTCGTCCTTGTCGTAGATCCTTACCTCACGAAGATCTGCCGGATCGTAACGCACATAAACCTCTTCGCCAAGGTGCTTGTAGGTATTTTCGTAATCCATGTACCAGATCTTCTCGTCGGAAATGGTGATGTAAACACCGTCACGCTTGATTTTCTGGATTCTCGTCGATCTCATGAGCATGAGATTCAGGTCACGTTCTTCCGCCTGCCTTGCTCCGACATTGCGTATATCCTGATTCCACACGTCTATACGGCTCATGCCCTTGAACTTCGACTCAGAGCCGCCGTAATCCTGCACATTGAAATCGTAGTCTATCCAGTCATTTAAGAATTCTCTTATCTCATAATCGCAGGGAATCTTGCCCTCTTTGATTCTGCGCTTTAAGCTTTCCGGTCTTTGCATGATCGTTCCTCCGCAGTATCCTTCAAACATTCGAGAAAACTGCATGGTTACTGTCGAGAATGTGCGCTCGATCGGCTTTGCCTTAGCGTTGCGGACGATAGCGTTTCTCATTTCTATTCCGAGCCGCTGTAAGATCGTAGGCGGTTCGATAATATCCTCATCGGACTTTCTTGTTCTATGACCCTTGCCGCCTATGTCATGCACTAAGAACTCACGACCGTTGTCGAAATACACCGTCTTGGGAATACCAAACCTTTTGATACCGTGCCGCAGGGCAAGTATCGTCGACTGCGAGTTGGGACTGTCGCATATGTTCCAGCCGACCAGTACGCCGCTCTTGGCGTCGAGAAATGCCGTCAGGTAAAGTCTGTGAACAATGCCGTTACCGTCGTAGGACTGAATGTCGAGCGTATGGTTGTCGGCGATCCATACGTCGTTGGCGTGGAGATTGTCGTACATTCTGCCGATATACGGCAGGCACTTGTCTTTCATAGCCTTGTCGCCGTTTCGCATATATATGAGGACTGCCTGCGGTATGTCTGACTTGATATGCCTTCGGAATGAGCGTTCGTGCGGAATTGCCGTGACCATTTCCGGATGGAAATCCTTCGTCCAGTCAACCGTCAGTTCGTAGCAGCGTGATACCGTAGGCTTATTTTCCGACAGATAAAGGTAACGGAAATAGTCCCAGACTTCTTCGGGAATAGTGCTTACGCCTTTATTCGCTCCGCCTCTCTTCCCGAGAACACCCTCCAGATTGCCGTTTTTATATGCCTCATATTTGCGGTAGAGTATATCCATACTGATGGGCGTATCGGGATTTTCAAGCTTGAATTTTGTCAGAAAAAGCTTGTCGGCTTCCGTTTTCTTGGCAAATTTCTCTCGACAGCTCTGCCACTCCTGCAAGATACAAGTCCACTTTGTGATCTCGTCACGCTCGGCTTCGGAGAAGTCTTCAAACGCCTTTTTAACGATGCTTGATGACTGTTTTTCTTCCATTTTAACAGGCTCTAAGCCTGCCTCCTGCCTGCGCTGACTGTAGTATTTTGCTTGCAAGTCCGCCGGAAGTGATGATATGGGGATCATGTAGCATTCCTGCTTGTTTTGAGTATTCAACTGGGTAATTGCTTTTAACGTGCCTTTGGCAATATTCTTCTGAATTGCACGAACTGAAACGCATTTCAATTCTGCAGCCTCTTTTACTGACAGGTAATCCATACCATCAGCTCCTTTCTATCCGCCTTTTGCAAAGGCTTCTATATTATATATATCAGAAAAGTTACTTTTCTAAAAAACGGACCGGTCTGCCATCGTCAGTGCCGGGAGACCGTCCCCGGCAGACAGCGGCATATGCGCCGCTGTTTCGGCTATTAGTATCATATTTAGCTTGCCTCGCTCAGAAGCTCGTCAACGGTGCAGCGGAGTGCCTTAGCGATCTTCTGAGCTATGATCACCGTCGGGATACGCTTATCACATTCAATAGACGAGATCATCGGCTTGGATACTCCGGAGAGTCTTGACAGCTCGTTCTGGCTGAGGTCCCGCTCTATCCGCTTCGCTCTGAAATTATTACCTATTGTCATTTTCAACACTCCTTTCGAGCTTTGCCATCTCTCTGTAGAAGTTTCGTGATACCGCATTACTGCGACGACGATTACGGCGTTCGGCTTTTGCCCGTTCGTTAAGCATATCTATGTACATCAGCGATACAAACGCCAGTGTTGAGATAATAACAAGAATTAATCCGGGATCATCGCCTTTGCTTAATCCGATCCACAGTAAAACGATCCAAAAAGATGTTACCAGTCCTGCTTTTGCTTCATCACTCATATTACCAATCCTCCTGCATATCAATATCAAAACCGACTGCTTTCAGAACGCTGAATATGTCCGACGTGTATCCGACGATGCCCTCGTATCTGAGCCAGCAGTCGAAAACGTATGCCATGCCGTATTCCTCGACTGCGTCATCCAGAGTTCTGTACGACGTGTTCTTCATTTCGTTGAATATCTCCAGTACTTTCTGTTTTACAGTATCCATTTGACCACCTCATTTACTGCTCATGAATTTTATTACGTCCAAAGCGGCTGCTATCGGGCTGTCGCAGGTGACGTTGATCCGGTAGATAGCACCGCCTCTCATTTGCACGGTATAGATTTCCTCACGGTCTTCTATGCCATATGTCACATTATTCACCTTAAGCCCTGCCACGCCGAGCAGATAGAAAAGCTCCTGAGCAAGACCTTGCTTGCGCTGAAAATCCTCAGTCCATTTCATGTGAGTCCTCCACTATTTCAATTGATTTGTTATTTTTGATCAGATGCGATTTAAGGGATCTGAACGAGCTCCAGTAAGGCTCGTACCATTCGTAGGTAGAATCTTTTATGATTTTTTCACGAAACGCCTTTCTTTCCCGCTTAAGAGCTTTTTTCTCCTTAGCTGTAAGAATGGATTTTGTGTGACGATTACAGAATCGACGGCGGATATCGCAGTCTTCATAGAGCCATTTAGACTTGAAAACACCGTCGATATATACCACAAGACAGTATTTAAGCGGCTTTTCCAAAGCGTGACCGATCGTCAAATTATATCCATCAACTTTAAGCTCTGCGGAGCTGTACGGATTTGAAAGTCTGTCTTCGACTTTTTTCCAATCTTCCGGTTTCAATTTTTTCACCTTCTTCCATTGACTTAACCGTGTTTTTATGATACAATTTATACGGTGAACGAGGGGATAACTGCGCATATTGGGTTCACCATTGTATATTCTAATACACTAAAAGGTATTTATCAAGCTCTAAAATTCAGATTAGTGTATTTTTGTTCGGTTTGTACATATAAGGAGTGATTTTTTATGTTTTATGCACAATTTTTAGAGCTATGTAATAAAGAAGGGGTTAAACCAACTCCGCTTATGAAAAACCTTGGACTAAGCCCCGGCAATTTAAAGCGTTGGGAAAATGGTTCAACAGTTAATTCAGATATATTATTGAAGTTGTCAGAACACTTTGGTGTATCTGTTGACTACCTACTTACGGGCAAAGAAAAAAGCTCACCAGAGGTTGAGTTAACTCCTGATGAGCAGAGATTGCTTACATATTACAAGAAGCTTAACGACATTGACAAAGGGATCGTGATCGGCAGAGCAGAGCAGCTTGCCGAATCTAATAAAACACCATTTGAACAGCCTAAAAAGACCATTTTTATAGAATATTACTTTTTGCCTGCAAGTGCCGGAACGGGCGTTTATCTTGACGGCTGCGACAGAGAGATGATCGAGGTGGAGGAAACGCCGATCACGCTCGCTGCTAATTTTGCGCTCAAGGTTTCCGGAAACAGCATGGAGCCGCAATTCCACGATGGAGATATCGTTTTGGTTAAGTCTCAGCCAACCGTTGACGAAGGAGATATCGGGATTTTCATTGTCAATAATGAGGGGTTTATAAAGAAGTTCGGGGGCGATTGTCTGATCTCGTTGAACCCTGAATATGAAAATATTAAACTGCATGAGTATGATGATATATACTGTCGTGGAAAGGTTATTGGGGTGCTTTGAACCATTTATAATTTAGGGGATACGACAGTGTCGCATCCCTGATTAAAATGTGTCGCAATGTCGCATCTAAAAAATGGAATTTATTCACCGCAATTTTGCACGGAGTTTCAACCAACTGTTTTAATGTTAAAATAGCTTAAACGCTGTATTTTCAGGCATTTGCGAACTTTTAAAACGGTTATTAAAACACTAAAACAGTTTAAAACACATAAAATTTAATCACCCCAGAACGGTCCGTTTTTCGGCTGGTTCGGGGTAATTTTTTTGACACCATATATTTACATCGTTTCAAACGTTGCATTTTATTACACCGTTAAAACGGCGTTATTACAGCGTTTTTGAGGGTTTTTAATGATTCTGACGGGTTATTTCGGGATATTTCATTTTTTGGGTTTTGCGCGTCAAGCAACAATTGTGGAACAGCATGACGCTGTTTTTGAAAAGTTTTTCAATACTAAATATAAATATCTTGAGGGCAAGTATCCTTACTGATTTAACCGTTATAAATTCGTTTTGAGCAGTGTGACTGTTGCTTGTATGCAACAGTCACTTTTCTTTATACCCAAAAATTCTAAAAAAATATCAAATACCTATTGACAAACGGCGAAAAAGGGTATATACTAATATTTGTCGGCGCAAAGCCGGGAATATTAACTTATCAATAATTAACTTTACAAGAAAGGAGTGGGCAAAATGACAATCTTTATCATCAGAAATTTATCGGAAAATTTGTATCGGAAGCCGTTTTGCCTGCTTTTTGCGAGCTGAGTACCTGCCCACCCTGCCCGTATGAAAAATCATGCTAAAAAACGACCTCTGATACGTTAAGCGTCAGAGGTCTTTTTGTGTTTATTTTACAATGAAAGGAGAAAAGATATGAAAATGAAGCATTTTGACGTTTTGCCCGAACGGGCGCAGACCGAGCTGCTAAAGCGAGGCGTTATGACCGACGAGCTTCTTTACTGCGTTAAAGCCGACCTTGACGGGCAAGGGCGGTATATCGACGTTTACATAACCTTTAACAAGCAGACGCTTTCGGTTCTTAAAGGCTATGAAAAATACGGCAGAATGAAGAGAAAAGACAAACGGAAAACGCTTATCAACTTTGAAGTCGACGGCTATGACGAATACGAGCTTTCACAGATAGAAGAGCTTTACGTTTACAGATTTGCACATTCTGCGCAGCTTATGCTTAAAAGGAAAAACGGAGAGGAGTTTTCTATCGCACGTTTTTCTGTCGGGTTTGCGGATAAATTTGAGAAATTCTCACAGCGGCTCAATCTGACCGTTAAGGACGAGCCTATCGACGACACGCTGCTCGACAGCGTTAAGACGCACTGCCCCGTATGCGGCGAAGCCTTCCCCGACCCCAACCGCCCGGTTTGTCCGAGGTGCGTTGACAGAAGATCGGTCTTCAAGCGGCTGCTTACCATGTTCGGCGAATTTAAATGGGCTGTTCTGCTGATACTTCTCACGCTCGTTTTAAGCAACGTTCTCGCCGTGCTTACGCCCATGTTCGGCGCACAGGTCTTTTACGACGAGGTGCTTGCCGAGGGTGGAAAATACTACGGAAAGATATTTCTGATAGTCATGGTGATCGCCGCAATAAACGCAGCTTCAATGATACTGCGCATCGTTTCGGGCGTTATTACCTCAAAGGTCGTTCCCGTGGTCACTCACAGGCTGAGGGTAAAGATCTTTTCTTCGCTCCAGCGGCTTTCGCTCGACTTTTTTACCGGCAAGCAGACCGGTTCGCTTATGTCGAGAGTTGACCGTGACAGCCAGAATATCTACTGGTTCTTTACCGATATCGTGCCTTACGGTATAGTAAACGTTGTAAAGATCGTCGGAATTGCGGTCATAATGCTTATTATCTCTCCCCTGCTTTCGCTCGGGATAATCCTTTCGATAAGCGTTATCGAAATAGTTCAGAGCAGGTTTTACCGCAGTCAGCGCAAGCTTTACCGCAAGTTCGACGTTGCGACACGCTCGGCAAATTCTGTGCTTTCGGACGTTATAAACGGTCAGAGGGTCGTAAAGGCTTTCGCAAAAGAGGACAGGGAAACGCAGCGTTACAGCAGGAAAAATACCGACGCTTTTGAAATAAACTGCCGTATAAATTACCGTATTGCAGACACAATTCCGGTAATCTGGACATTTTACAGGGTTATAAACAAGCTTGTGTTCTGTCTTGGCGCAGTGCTTGTTATTAAGGGACATATACTTTTCGGAGCGCTTTCGGCTCTAATTTCCTACACCGAAATGGCGGGCGAACCTATACATTTCTTTACATGGATAGGCGACCGCTGGGCGAAATGCATGGACGCCGCTTCGAGAATGTTTGAAATACTCGACGCTCTGCCCGTCGTTAAAGAGGCGGACGAGCCGATCGAAATAGAAAACATGAAGGGCGATATTGAACTTAAAAACGTTTCGTTTGAATACGAGGCAGGCAGACCGATAATCAAGGACGTTTCGTTCAAGGTAAACTCGGGGCAGATGTTCGGTATCGTCGGAAAAACGGGCGCAGGAAAATCGACGATAATAAACCTTATAGCAAGGCTTTACGACGTGACGGGCGGAGAGATAACTATTGACGGGATTCCGCTCAGAAATATTGCGTTTAAGGATCTCAGAAGAAATATAGGCATAGTTTCGCAGGAAACGTATCTGTTTATCGGCTCGATAGCGGACAATATCCGCTACGCAAACCCCGACGCATCTATGGACGACGTTATCGAGGCGGCAAAATCTGCAAACGCACACGATTTTATCATGAAGCTGCCCGAGGGATATAACACAAAGGTCGGCGAAGGCGGAGTTTCGCTTTCGGGAGGAGAAAAACAAAGAATTTCGATTGCAAGGGCAATTATCCAGAGACCTAACATCCTTATTCTTGACGAGGCAACTGCTTCAATGGACACCAGAACGGAAAGAAAAATTCAGGCTGCGATAGATAATCTCAAGCAAGGCAGAACGATAATTTCGATAGCGCACCGTCTTTCAACGCTGCGTGACGCTGATATGCTTTGCGTTATCGAAAACGGCGAGCTTAAAGAAATGGGAACGCACGACGAGCTTATAAAGAAAAAGGGCAAGTACTTTGAGCTTTACAAGCTTCAGTCGGAGGCTTTACAGTTTATAAACGACTAAACTTACTAAACGAATATCGGAAGGAGTGTGACGATATGAACAACTCAGAAGAAATTTACGAGGTTGACAGGCTTAATATCTTAGACTGCGGCAAAATAAAGCTTGCAAAAGAAAAGAGCGGATATTTAACGCTTGAATATGACGGCAGGATATACAATAAGGTCAACCCGACTCGGCTTATTCCGTTTTACTCAAAGACGGAATATATAAGCCTTTCATATGAAAACGACGAAAAGGAATTTCGGGAGATAGGCGTTATAAGAGACATTACGGAGCTTGAAAAGAGCCAATTTGAGCTTTTGAACGACTATCTTGAATACAATTACTATATGCCAGAGATCACAAAGGTTTACAGCATTAAGGACAACATGAGAGGCGCTATTTTCGTAAAGGCGGACACAAGCTCGGGGCAGAAGACGATATGTATCCGCGACTGGTATCAGAATTTCAGAATGTTAAACAGCGATTATCTTTATGTTAACGACGCCGACGGCAACAAGTATTTTTGCGAAGATATAAACAAGCTCGACAAAAAGAGCCGTCAGGTGCTTGAAATGTACATATAAATTACGCTTCGGGCGAAAGGAGGAATATATAATGGAGCTTTTGCTTTCGCTTCCCGATAATGCGCCGGACGACGCCGTTTATTCGCTTCCCTTTCAGTTTGACGGGCTTGGCGACAAGGCGAACGGACACCTTGTCACGACAAGAGAAAAGCTTATGATATTCATTGACGGCAAATTTGAAGAAGAGTACAAAATTTCGGACTTTTCGGATTTTATATGCCGCAGACAGATAGGCTCTTCGATGGCTCAGGGCGTGCTTGAAAACGGAGATGTAATATGCCTTTGCGCTTTTACTCAGGAATATTTTGAAAGATACGCCGAGCTTTTAAAGCTGCTCTGTCACAGGCTGCGCACGGGAGAGCTTATAATCGAAACGGGCGGCGAGGAGCCGAGGTGCAAAAAATGCGGACTGCCTCTCGAGGGGGCAAAGGAGTGCGTTTACTGCGTCGGGAAAAGCAGAACGTTTTTAAAGCTTATAAAAAGGATAGCGCCGTATAAGAAGCAGTTTGCGGCGGCTGTTATCTGCACGATGCTTGCCGAGGCGGTATGGGTAGCGCTTCCCTATCTTGACAGAGTGATAATCGACGACTATGTAATACCGAAAAGCGAAAATTTCGGCGCACTTATCGCACTTGCGGTAACGGTCATAACGCTTATCTTAATGGCAGGCGTTTTCGATTTTATCAATATGAAAAACAGCTTTAAGGTCGCGCTCAACTTAGGAAAAGATCTGCGTGAGGATATGTTCGACAAATCGCAGAAAATGTCTATGGGTTCTATCTCAAAGCGAACGGCAGGAGAGCTTATCAACCGTGTTTCAAGCGACGCCGCAAAGCTCGAAGACTTCATCACGGCAAACGGCAAAGACGCTATCGTAAAGATAGTTTCACTTGCCGTTATCGGAACGCTTTTGTTTTTCATGGACTGGCGGCTTGCGCTTATGACGGTGCTGCCCGTTCCTATAGTTTTCCTTATTACCCAGAAGCTGTTCGACGTTATGGCGATAAGGTACACAAAGGTCTGGAAAAATTCGGTGCGTCACGGTGAAACTCTTCACGATATACTCAACGGAATAAGAGTCGTAAAGTCCTACGGCAATGAGGTCAGAGAGATCCAGAAATACGAAAGCTGTTCGCTTTCATGGGCGAAAAGCTGCGTTCGTGCGGAGATAATGTGGTATCTGACAATTCCGTTTTCGCAGTTCATACTGACGATAGGAAATTTCTTCGTGCTGTATTTCGGCGGAAAAATGGTGCTTGGCAATGCAATGACATTAGGACAGCTGATCCAGTTTACGACATACGTCGCAATGCTTTACGAGCCTATGCACTGGCTTATCCAGATACCGAGAACGCTTGCGGACACTTCGGTTTCGGCAGGCAAGGTGTTTGAGATACTTGAAGAGGAGAACGATATTAAGGACGCCGAAAACCCCGTCGAGCTTGACATTAAGGGCGACATTGAATTTGATGACGTATATTTCGGATACAAGGTACACGACCCCGTTCTTAGAGGCATAAGCTGCAAGATAAATCAGGGTGAAATGATAGGCGTTGTCGGTCATTCGGGCGTGGGAAAATCGACCATGATAAATCTTATTTTAAGGCTTTACGACTGCACGCAGGGCGAGATAAAGATCGACGGAGTGAACATAAAAAACATTTCGCAGAAAAGTCTTCGTTCGCAGGTCGGAGTCGTTTTGCAGGAGACATTTCTGTTCGACGGCAGCGTTCTTGACAACATTTCATACGCAAAGCCGGACGCTTCGTTCGAGGACATAATCAAAGCCGCAAAAATAGCAAATGCGCACGATTTTATAGTCAAGCTGCCCGACGGCTACAACACGAGGGTAGGAAACAAGGGCTATCAGCTTTCGGGCGGAGAGCGGCAGAGGATCGCTATTGCAAGGGCAATTCTTCACGACCCGAAGATAATCATTCTTGACGAGGCGACGGCTTCTCTCGACACGCAGACCGAAAAGCAGATACAGGAAGCTCTCGGAAAGCTGACAAAAGGCAGAACGACCATTGCGATAGCGCACCGTCTGTCGACTCTCAGCAGCGCCGACAGGCTTATCGTTCTTGACAAAGGCAGGCTTGCAGAATTCGGCACGCACATGGAGCTTATGAGGTCAAAAGGCGTTTACTACAAGCTTGTTATGGCCCAGCGGCAGACCACAAAGATGAAAAAAGCCGGCTCTTTAAAAACGGCTCAGGCATGACAAAGAACCTCTGCACAGTAATTTGTGCAGAGGTTTGATTTTTTGTATTATGTTAACATATTGTTTACAAATAAAATTGACTTTATGCTTGACAAAGCAGATGAAATGTAGTATAATATATAACTGTAAGTTGCATGATCAAAATACGATCGAACAAAACTTATTTGCTGCTATGGCTCAGTTGGTAGAGCACATCCTTGGTAAGGATGAGGTCACCGGTTCAAATCCGGTTAGCAGCTCTTTTTTTATATAAGCTGAGATAAAGCAACTGATAATGAATTGCTTTATCTCAACCGATATAAATCGGTTGAATAAGTATTAAAACAGCAAAGCTGTAATTATCGCATTTGTTAGACCTCGGCTCTTACGGCTTGTACTGCACTCTATTGTGAGCAGCCGTTAAAGGCTTATACAAGCTTGCTTTTTGTACTTTAAGCTTTTGCGATCGTAAAGATCAGCGTGCAGGCTCATAGGCGATACCGCCGTTTGAAGATCACGGCAATACTGTATGCTCGCAGTCGTTTAAAGATTTAAAACGTTTTGTTCACCTAACCGGTGCGGTATATCTTACAGACTGCATATCATCGCATAGGCTGCTGTATTCCGGGCCGAACAACAGGTATCCCGCCCCTCGTGGGAATACATGAAATCATACGCTTTTAGGTTTTCCCCTTGTCATCGGGAACCATCATCAGCTTAAAACCGGACACTTCCAATCTACTTCGTCTTTAGTCCGGAGAGCGTAAGGATTCAGTTGTCAAGCTGCATGATTCAGTAAGCTGTCAACCACACTTACAAATCAGATTTATCATTTACATCTCCATGCAATGGTGTTTTTGCATCGGAGGTGATAAAATGCATATTTTTTGTGTGAAGCGCCAATGGTTATATGAGCTTAGAATACGTCACAATTTGACTCAAACGCAAATGGCTCAAATTATCGGTGCTGATCCCTCGCATTACACAAGACTTGAATCAGGCAAAAGAGACACAAGAAACGGACTTCGCTTGATTTATCTTTCTTCGTTGGCAAAACACTTTGGGATTTCTATAGAAAATCTCTGCAACGCTGAAATAGGATATCTTGAGAGTGTAAAAGCTCGAATGTGAGTTTCCCCGAAGCGTTATTTGCGAATGAGTCTTACTTATTTGATTGTGACGATTTTATAGAATTGCGCTTTGGCAAATTCCGTCTTGTGAAAGACAAAAATAAAGAACTTTACCCTAATATTTTAGGTAAAGTCCTTGACAAAATCTATTATTCATGCTATAATGGTAGCAATGAACGCAAAACTAAGTCCTGACGATACCGTTTATATCGTTTAGGGTTATGGACTGTTCGGTGTCGCCAAACATCGGGCAGTCCGTTTTGTTTTTTATTTTATGCTCTTATTATAGCATACTTTTGTGAATTTGTCAAGAGGTTTTGTTATTATTTTATTATTCTTTACACCAAAAAATAATGCCTAAAATCAAATATAGTAAATTTGTGTTACTCTGCCTATAGGCAGAGTTTTTTTTATTATCTGCCTATAGGCAGATAAGTTTCTGACTATAGGCAGATTACATATCATCAAATGTTGTCTGAATCCCCTCCCCCTCAAACTCCTGACGCAATTCGGACTTGTATTTGTAATATGTCTTTCTTGATACTCCTGCGGCAGCGGCGCATTGTGTATCGTTAAGTGTACCTCCGAAGCTCTTTGCATTGGCGGCTATTATTTTCTTTGCTGTCGCTTCTTTCTTAACGTTCAGTTTTCTGCCCTTTTGCTGACCGATTTGTTTTCCTTTTCTGCGAGCTGTTTCGATTCCCTCTCTTGTTCTTTGGTGCAGATCGTCAACCTCTTTTTGCGATTGTTCAAACGCAAGCTCAATTTGTTTTGTTGCCAATAAACGAAGAACCTTATTGGTAGCTTCAATGTATATATCAGCTATGTCATTGCCGACACGTTCTATACCAACGCTTACCGCCTGTTCATAGGTTGATGTATTGATATGCGGTTCTTTCAGAAAGACAAGCTCTATCCCCTTTTCCTTCAGGCCCATATACAGCTCAACTCCCTCTGCTGCGCTTCTGCTCATTCTGCTCACGCTGTCGAAAACGATCGTGTCACCCGGCTGCACTTCTTTAAGCATACGCTCAAAAGCCTTCCGATTAATTTTCGTGCCGGTGTAAACCTCTTTGATTATCCTTGCCGTCGGATATGCTTGAAGAATGTTCCGCACCTGACGCTCAATGTTTTGCTTGTTAGTGCTGATCCGACAATATCCGTATACTCTTTTCATAAAAAACACTCCAATTCTATATACTTTTAACGCTCGTTAGATTTACCACTATTTTGATATACTTTATTTCAACATAATCCGCAATACTTTTACCACTTTTTATAAGAACGTTTGATTTACTACTGTTTTTCATATTTTCAAAGCATTCTGCCTATAGTCATATAAAAAGAAAAAAGGCTGCATTTTGCAGCCTTTTAATTCGTTATATTTTCTGCCTATAGACAGACTATTGCAGCAATCACTTGCCGCTGTGCTTTTCGTAGGTCTCCTTGGCAATATCGGCAATTGAAAGCGCTTCGTCTAAAGAGAAACCCTTTGCAAGAAGATTTTCTACTACTTTTACGGCTTTTGTAATCTCTCCTTCGGCAACGCCCTTGGCAACGCCGTCATCGTAAATGCCCTGACTCAGATTACACATAGTATCGACCTCC
>JBJERC010000066.1:0-34934 GCA_051882075.1 Oscillospiraceae bacterium
GTATTTTTACAACGGCTATATTGCGCTGAAGGGGTGAGGGTATGACAAGTGAAGTTTAGGAGGTGAAATATATGGCTTGCAAGTCAAAAACAACCAAGAAGAAGTGTAAGGGCGGTCGCAAAGGCTAAGTCCAAATAAACACAAAAAATTAGGGTTAGAGATTAATTTCTCCAACCCTATTTTTTTACAAAATAGTCATTGACAATATAAAAGAAATATGTTATAATATAAACCTAAAAGGAGAATGGATAAATGAAGGTTGCTATTTATTCAAGAAAATCGAAATTCACTGGAAAAGGAGAAAGTATTGAAAACCAAGTAGAAATGTGTAGGGATTATATTTCGCTACATTATCCAAACGAGGAACACGACATAACAGTATTTGAAGATGAAGGATTTAGCGGCAAAAATCTTAATCGACCGCAGTTTCAAGCTATGATTTCCGCCGAACACGCAAACCCCTTTGATTTAATAGTTGTTTATCGGCTTGATAGAATCAGCAGGAACGTTAGTGATTTTGCAAACCTTATAGACGATCTCAATAAATATTCAACGGCATTTATTTGTATAAAAGAGCAATTTGATACAAGTACACCAATGGGCAGAGCAATGATGAATATTGCTGCGGTATTTGCCCAGCTTGAACGTGAGACTATTGCCGAACGTATCAAAGACAATATGTATATGCTTGCTAAAGATGGTCATTGGCTTGGTGGCACGACTCCTTTAGGGTATAAATCTGTAAAAAGAATAAATGGTGATAAAACCTACTATACTTTAGAATTTGACGAAAATCAAATTGATTTAGTTCGATTAATTTTTGATAAATATAGGGAAATCAATAGTATAAGCGGTGTTGAAACCTATTTGACTTTGAATGGTTATAGAACACAAAAAGGAAACTTATGGGATAATAATAATCTGAAGCGTGTTTTGACCAACCCTATATATTGTATCGGAGACGAATTTAGCTTAAAATATTTCACCGATTTAGGTAGCAATGTGTGCTTTACTTTAGATGATTGCGATGGAGAGAAAGGAATACTCCCCTATAATAGATTTTCCGGACAAAAGAGAGAGGTTCAAGCACCTGAAAAATGGATAATCACCTTATCCGATCATAAAGGTATATTGACGGGTAAAGAATGGGTTGAGATTCAGAATATTATAAAAGCTAATTCGCAGAGATATACCGGAACCAATCGTGCAAGAAAAGTTGTAAATAACAAATCTCTTTTATCAGGTGTTTTGTTCTGTTCTTGCGGCGCTTATATGCGACCCAAAATATATGCTTCGGGAAGTATGTATTATATCTGTGAAAACAAAATGGATAAAAAACTCACAGAATGTAATCAGAAAAATATAAACGGCGATGAATTAGACGGATTAGTGTTAGAAGAATTATTCTCCTTTGAGATTGAAAATACTTCCGTGAATAAACAAATATCATTATTAAAGAGCAAGATCGATAGTATGGAAGATGAATTACAGAGCCAGATAAAAAGGTTAAAAACACAGCAGGCTAACAACGAAAAGTCAATAGAAAATCTTACTCGGGTAATAATGATGTCGTCTGAAAATGAAACGCCAACGCAAGTTATTGAAGTTTATAACAAACAAATAAATGAATTGTTAAACGAAAACGTGCGTCTTAAAAAACGCATAACTGAATTAGAAGATACGGATAACATTAAATCAAAAGCAATAACAAAGCTAACTGATATTACAGAAACAATCAAACATCTAAAAGAAAATTTTGACAATCTCTCAATTCAAAACAAGAGAGAATTCATTAATCGAATTGTTGATAAAATAATATGGGACGGTGTAAACGTCAATATTTTTATCAAAGGTATTTCAGAATAGCTCCTACGAAATACCTGATGTGGCTATTTCCACAAGTAGTCAACAGCAGTTGCAGTTGAAGAGGCAATGAAGTAATTTTTACCCATTACCCCATTGCACACCCAAAACCCCGTAACCAAGCTGTAAATTTTTATGCAGCTTAACTATCAATAAACCCTTATCTCCCCCGGCTTTAACGAGTCGGGGGAACCCTTTTTTTATGGGTCATGTGTTACATGAAAATTTTTGTGTTAGCTTTTTTTACAAAAGTTTTGAAAAAAATAACAAAAATCGCACAAAAAATTTGGTCAAGAGGGCGAAAAATTGTGAACAAACATAATTCTTTCCCTTTACCCTTGACAAAATCGTATAAAAAGTGTATAATAAAGTTGTAAAATAATAATATATTATCGGCAAAATGCCGAAATACAATATGAAAGGATATAGAATTATGAAAACTAATAACAACAAGTCTTCCGCAAGGAAGAAACTCGTCCCCGCTGTTGCAATGCTCACGGCTTCCGCTGTTATGCTTTCGACGGCTACATACGCTTGGTTTACGATGAATAAGGAAGTTGAAGTTACAGGACTTACGATGAGTGCTACTGCTTCGGACGGTCTTGAAATATCACTCGGTGAAATTAATGGTACAACTCCAACTAATGAAGCTCCTAAGTATGATAGTGCAAGCTGGAAGAGAGCAATTGCTATTGATGATTATTATTCTGCTGTTGGTAAGCTTATGCCTGCTTCGTCAGATACCGGTTTAACAATGTATAAGGTTGATGAAGAAAAAGTATTCGGCGGTGGTACTAAGGTTGAAGATGATGCAGATGTAACAGACCCTAAGTTAGGCGGTAGTGCTACGTTGACTTTGGATACGGCTGAAGGTGGTTCAGCAAATACTTATCATGTAATTACTGACGATGCAAATGCACAGGGCTATTTTATTGATGTTCCCATGTGGATAAGAGCATCAAATTCTGCTGAGAATAAAACGGTATATTGTACTGTTACAGTTACTGACCCTGAAGCAAGTGTTGTTACAGGTGCAACTAATACAGGTAGCGAATTAATGAATTCTGTCAGAGTTGCAATTATTCCTATCGGAACAGCTACGTCAACTTTTGATGGTACAACAGATGGTATTAAGGGACTTACTCTTACTGGTTCAGCCGGATATGAGGCATCTTCTATAACTACTTCTAAGCTTACTTTAACTTCTAATACAACTGTATTGGGTTCACTTGCAGCTGCTAAGATTTTTGGTTTAGAAGACGAAACATACAATGGAAAAGTACTTAGTAGTGAAGCTGCGTATTCGACCGCTTGTGTAGGAACACAGACTGTACAGACTAGTTATACTGTTGGTACATTTACTAAGGATATTTCGCCTAATACTGCTGTATTCACTATACCTCAAGCTGGTGCAAATAACTATTCTGGTGTATCGTTTATTGCAAGGGTATGGATTGAGGGCGAAAGCACATATTGTAATGACGCTACCGCAGATCAGGATTGGAATATTGATTTCCACTTCTCACTTGACAATGTACCTACTCCCACTTCTCCGTAATCAACTAAAAACAACACACCCAACCCCCGCTTCCCAGTGGGGGTTTCTTTTTCCCTAAAAAAACACAGGAGCAAACAATGAAAATAGTACTACTCGACGCACAGGCGGCGAAATGGGCGGAGGTTTCGGGGTTCGCCGACAGAATAAGCGAGCGGCGCAGAAAGCGGATAGAAGACACAAAAAACGAACAGAAAAAAGCACTTCTGCTGTTGTCAGAAATGCTTGTCAGAAAATATTTGTCGGATATGACGGGAACAGGGGAGAGCGTTATAAGGTTCGGCAGCGGAGAGTTCGGAAAGCCGTTTGCCGAAAATGTCGGGACAGCTCAGTTTTCCGTGTCCTATTCGGGCGGATTTGTTGCGGCGGCGTTTGAAGATTCTCCCGTCGGGATCGATATTCAGCGGATAGAAAATATGAAAATGACGACGGCGAAAAGGTTCTTCACCGCCGACGAATACGGAGCGGTCTGCAAAAGCGCACACCCCGAACACGAGTTTTTCAGGATATGGACGGCGAAGGAAGCGTATGTAAAAATGCTCGGCATGGGACTTTCTATGCCGCTTTGCTCTTTCAGCGTGCTTTCGGACGAGCTGAAAGACCTTTTCAGAACGCTCGAAATAAACGGAATGTTGCTTGCGGTCTGCTGTGAAAATTTTAGCGAAATGGATATAACGACAGAACAGATAAATTACGCCGACCTGCTCGGCAAAATGTTTTAAGCGTCTGCGTCGAAAAGAAAATCAAAGCTGCCCGGCGAGGTTTGCAGACAGGTCTCGAGCACCTTCGCTAAAAGTTTCAGCTTGCTTTGCATTTTCCTCTCGTCCGTCGGAAAAAGCGAGGGGTCGAAAAGAAACGAAATAACAGCGACGATCATCTCGGCGCTCTCCTCGGGCGCTTCGCAGTTTATCGTGCCCTCCTCGATGCCCTGATATAAAAGCCCCGACAGAACGGGAGAAACGACCTCTATCGCCGTAAGCTTCATTTTGTTGTGAAGCATCGGACTGTCGTGAAGATTAAGCGCAATAATAAGGTTTTTGCGGTCGTCGCCGAACTGCTTTTTGATAATGCTCAGAAAAAGCCGCTTTATTTTCTCAAGCGCAGGCAGCTCGCTTTTCATGTCGGAAAAATATTCCGAAAGCGCCTTTTTGTAGCTGTTTGAAATGACCTCGGCGATTATTTCCTCCTTGCTCTGAAAGTAGTAGTAAACGCTGCCTTTTCCTATTCCTGCGTTTTTCGCTATCCTGCTTATCGACACGTTGTCGACGCTCGTTGCGCTCATAAGCTCCTCAGCCGATTTTAAGATAAGCTCTCTTTTGTCGTTTTTCATTTTTAAATTTTCACCGCCTCTTTGTCGAATTTAAGCGTTTCGATTATTCATTTTTATGGATATCGACACGCTTTTTTTTATACTTTTATTATTATATCACAATTTTTTTCAGTTGACAAGAAACTTTTGAAAAAATACTTGACCGCCGGTCGAAAATGTGATATTATTATATCAAAGTAATTCGACCCACGGTCGAAAACATAACAGAGGGTGATAAGATGAAAGCTTTTTGGACTGCGGCAGGCTGTACGGCTTTAGCAGGCGCGGCTGCGTCGGGAATAGCGGCTGTCGTTTTGTTCAACCGCGTTATCCCCAGACAGTACGAGGTAAGAGTCAACCTCGACGAAATGGCGGATATGAAGCAGTGGGAGGAATATAAGAAAATAATCCACCCCAATAAAGACTGGTTTTCGGCAAACGTTTCGGAGCATATCACGATAAAGTCTTACGACGGATTAACGCTTCACGCCGATTATATCCCCGCCGCCGAGGAAAACTCTAAGGGAAAGCTTGCGATCTGTTTTCACGGCTATACAAGCTGCGGATTTAACGACTGCGCATCTATTTCAAGATTTTTAAACGGTCTCGGATTCGACTGTCTTGTTGTCGATAACCGTGCGCACGGAAAAAGCGAGGGCGATTATGTCGGCTTCGGAATACTCGACAGACACGACTGCATTTCGTGGATAAATTATGTAAACGAAAGATTTGACAGCAAAAAGGATATCCTCCTTTTCGGCGTATCAATGGGCGCCTCGACCGTTCTTATGGCGGCAGGAGATGATAATTTCCCCAAAAACGTAAAAGCGATAATCGCAGACTGCGCATTCACTTCGCCCTACGAGGTTTTCACTCATGTGCTGAAAAAGGACTATAAGCTGCCCGAATTCCCGATAATGCAGATAAATGATGTGATCTGTAAGAAAAAGGCAGGCTATGGCTTTAAGGATTACTCAACGCTCGAAGCGGTTAAAAAGACCACCTGCCCGATACTGTTCGTTCACGGCGCAAAGGATAACTTTGTTCCGACCGAAATGACAAAGCGGAATTTCGAGCAATGCGCTTCGCCAAAGGAAATGCTTATAGTTGAAAACGCAGGTCACGCTGCGAGCTATTATGAAAACAGTGAGCTTTATGAAAGCAAAGCTATGGAGTTTATTGAAAAGTATATGCCTGAAAGAAAGGTGTGGTAAATTATGAAGGAAATGAATATCAATGGTTCGGTTGTACAGTGTTATCCGCTTCCTGCGGCGCAGAGAATGCACAGCTACACTGTAAAATATTGCCCTCGTCATCAGGTGCTTAATATCGGCACAGGTCTTTATGTTCAGCAGGACGTTGATTTTTCGCTGCTTCGAAAGGCTATCTATATGGCTTACGAGCGTTTTGAATCGATGCGTATAAGATTTGTTGAGGACGAAAACGGCGAGATATTCCAGTATATCGTGCCGAACGAGGATCGCGAGATACCTCTTTACGATTTTTCGCACTGGAGAGAAGAGGCTGCTCATGACGAAATGAGGAAATGGACAGCCGAGCCGTTTAAAAGATATAATTCCCCGATGAACAAGGTCGTAATGATAAAGCTGCCTCAGGGCTATAACGGAATTTATCTTAAAGCCGACCACATGACTATGGATTCAAGCTCGATAATAAGCTTCCACAGAGACGTTCTCGAGCTTTACTGCAATCTCAGATACGGCACCGAAATGCCCAAGCCTATGAGATCGTATATCGAGGAGATCAAGAAGGATCTTGCGTATGAAAACAATTCGGAGGCAAGACAGCGAGACCTTGAATTCTGGCAGAACGAGATCGCAAAGAGCGAGCCTATGTATACCGATTTTACAGGACAGGGAAGACTTATCACCCAGCGCAGAGAAACGGGCAACCCCGAGCTGCGCAGTGCGATAATAACGTCGAAAACGCTTGACGCTGCAATTTCGGTTTATCATCTTGAAAAAGAGGCTACCGAGCGGCTTATGAAATTCTGCGAGGAAAACAACGTTCCGATGACAAGCCTTTTGCTTATGGGTCTTAGAACCGTGCTTTCGCAGTTTAACGGAAACGAAAAGGACGTTTCGGTAAAGACCAACGTTTCAAGAAGAGGAACGATTACAAAAAAGCGCTGCGGAGGAACGAGAATACACTTTTTCCCGCTGAGAACCGTGCTTGAACCAGAGCTTACATTCCTTGACGGAATAAGAGTTATCCAGAAGGAACAGAATAAGATCTTCCGTCACGCTGAATTTGACCCGATAGAGCTTACTATGATGCGTTCAAAATACTGGAAGCTGCGTCCCGGTGCAAGCTATGAGAGCATAAGCCTTACATATCAGCCGATGGGTCTTGACAAGGAAAAGGATAAAATGCCCGATATTTCCTATAAGAGTATGTGGTATACAAACGGCGTTGCAGCCCAGCCGCTTTATCTTACGATAATGCACCGCCCGGAGGACAACGGTCTTAACTTTAATTTTGAGTATAAAAAGGACGTTGTTACCGAGGAGGAAATGGAATATCTGTATTATTATATCTGCCGTGTGCTGTTCAGGGGAATTGAGGATAAAAACCGCACTATCGGCGAAATTCTTGAGATGATATAAACGGTCAAAATCAAAAAGGAGAGTAAATTATGTTTGAAAAGTTGAAGGAGCTTATCTGCAATTACGTTGACGCCGACCCCGACAGCATTACCGAGGAGTCGAGATTTATCGAAGACCTTTCGTTCAATTCATATGATTTTATGAGCATGTTAGGAGAGATCGAGGAGGAGTTCGGCGTAACGGTCAACGACGAGGACATACTCGAGCTTCACACGGTGGGCGAGGCTGTTCGCTATTTTGAAAAGCTTTCAAAGGAGAACTGATATGGAAAAAACAAATGTCAGCACATTAAGCGATCTGGTGAGGCTTGCGGCTTTCGAGCATGGCGACAGAGTTTTTATCAGAGAAAAAGCAGGCGAAGGCATTTCGGAAAAGTCTTATGCGCAGTTTTATGAGGACTGTAAAAAGGTCGGCGGATTTTTAAAGCCGTTAGGAAAGGTCCATGCGGCGATGATCGGTGCGACAAGCTATAATTATCTTGCGGCAAGACTCGGTACGATAATCGGCGGAAATACTGCCGTTCCGCTTGACGCTCAGCTTTCTTGCGACGATATCTGCGACCTTATCATAAGAGCGGACGTTTCCGTATTTTTCTATGACGCTCGTTTTGCAAAATATGTTGAACAGATAAAAAGCGAATGCCCGAAGATACATACATATATCTGTTTGCAGGCTTCGGAGGACACGCTTTCGCTTCCGAAAATACTTGACGAAAGCGAGCCTTATATCTGCGAGGATATTTCGTCCGACTCTCTTGCGGAGATAGTTTATACATCTGGAACGACCGGCAAAAGCAAGGGTGTAATGCTTTCTCACGGAAACTATGTCGACAACACCTTCTGCCGTGACGGCGAAGCGACTAATGAAGATTCGCTGCTTACGATCCTGCCGATACACCATGTTTACTGCTACACCTGCGATATTCTGCTGTCGCTCAGATACGGCGACGCTGTATGCGTTAACGATTCAATGCTCAGAATTCCGCAGAATTTAAAGCTGTTCAGACCGACGATACTTCTTCTTGTGCCGATGATAGCTGCAACGATATATAAGCAGATAAAGGCTGCGGCTGCTGCAAATCCGCAGATACCGATAAAGGCTATCGCAGACGGCGTTTTCGGCGGAAGGCTGAAAGTAATTTACAGCGGCGGCGCTTATCTTGACCCGGCGCTTATCAAGGCTTATGCGGATATAGGCATACAGATAGCTCAGGGCTACGGCATGACGGAATGCAGCCCGAGAATTTCCTCGATAAAGCTCGGAGAGGGAAGTTTCGGCGATGTCGGAATTATCGTTAACGGCTGCGAGGTCAAGACCGAGGACGGCGAGCTGCTCGTTAAAAGCCCGTCGGTAATGCAGGGCTATTACAAGGACCCCGAAGCTACGGCAGAAGCGATAACTCCCGACGGCTGGCTTCGCACGGGCGACCTCGGATATGTTGAAAACAACCGCATATTCATCACGGGAAGAAAGAAAAATCTTATTATTCTCTCAAACGGCGAAAACGTTTCGCCCGAGGAGCTTGAAAACAAGTTCGTTTCGGACGATATTGTTGCCGAGGTTATGGTTTATGCCGAGGATTCGACGATAACCGCCGAAATTGTTCCGAACCCCGAATATGCAAAGGGCATGACAAAGGAACAGCTCGTTTCGGCGCTCAAAGAGATAATCGCAAGAATAAACAAAACGGTTTCGTCCTCAAAAACGATACGCAGGATACGTCTGAGAGAGGTTGAATTTGAAAAGACGACCTCGAAAAAGATAAGGCGTTCACAGAGCGTCAAGGGCGAACTGATTTGATAAAAGTAAAAAAATAAAGTAAAGGAAAATGAAAAAATGACATTTGAAGAGATCTTTAACGAATCGAAAGCGACCATAATGAAGCACGACGTAAGCGAGATCCCCGGACACCTTGCGGTTCAGATAAACATAATCGGCGAGGGCGAGGGTGCGTTTTATATCGAGCTTTTAAACGGAAAGCTTTATGTCGAGCCTTATGAATATTATGACAGAGATTGTAAATTCATCGTTTCTGCGCAGAACTTTTTAAAGCTTGCAGACGGTTCGCTCAATCCCGTTGCGGCTTTTACGCTCGGCAAACTCAAGGTAGAGGGAAGTCTTGAAAAGGCTCTCGAATTCCAGAGAATAGTTGACGCTGTAAGCAACTAACGCTTTCGCAGTAAAAAAATATCGTCCGCCGTGGATAATTTCCTCCGGCGGACGTTTTTATTTTATAGGTTTTCCTGCGCTCTAAGCAGCTTTTCAAAATCTTCGACGGGTATTGCCTTTGAGTAGTAGAAGCCCTGAGCGGCGTCGCAGCCGCAGCCCGACAGAAAATCAGCCTGCTCTCTTGTTTCAACGCCCTCCGCCACAAGATCAAGACCAATATCCTTAGACATCGAGATCGTGTGAGAAATGATCTTCTGACCACGCTCGGATTCCATGAAGCTGTTAAGGAACGATCTGTCGATCTTCAGCACGTCAAACGGCGTGCTTTTTAATGTGTTGAGCGAAGAATAGCCCGAACCGAAATCGTCCATTAGCAGCGTAAAGCCGTGTTCCTTCGCCTCACGGACCATTGCATTTGAGTTTATGTTGTCTATCGTTTCAGTTATCTCAAGCTCAAGCAGCCTTTTGTCTATGCCATATTTTTGCACAAGAGCTTCGATCCTTCCGATAAAATCGTGATCTTTAAGATGCACTCTTGAAACGTTTACTGAGATCGGAAGCGGCTCAAATCCAAGGTCTATCCACTTTCTGAGCTCGACGCAGGCACATTCCCATATGTATTCGTCAAGCTTTACGATAAAGCCGTTCTGCTCGAAAACGGGGATAAAGCTGTTCGGAGGTATCATGCCTTTTCCGGGCATCATCCAGCGCACAAGAGCCTCAGAGCCGATAATAATATTCTCCGAAATGCTGTATTTCGGCTGGAGGTACATAACAAACTCCCTGTTTTCGAGAGCCGACCTCATTCTGTCCTCGATCTCCTTGCGTGCAACGATCTCCTGACGCTGATTGTCGGTAAAAAATCCAATGTTTTCAAGTGCGTTGCCCTTTATCTTTATCCTTGCGATAGCGGCGCTGTCGCCCATTTTTCTGCTCGGGATATTTCTGTCGCCGACAAGATAAACGCCGAACGCAAACTCATATTTTATTCCCTTATAGCCGCTCATTCGCTTTTCGAGCGCTCTTATAAATCTTATGATATCCTCGACCTCGCTGTAAGGCGTGAGTATCATGAAAACGTCGGCGCTGAGTCTTGTGTGGAGCTGGTTTTCGCTGCAAAAAACGTTCAGCACATCGTTGAAATAGTTGAGTATCTCCGTGCCTGTCGGCTCGCCGTATTTGTCGTTTATAACCTTGAATTTAACGACGTCGAACTGAATAACGGCGTATTTGTTAGCAGTGTCGCTGCGCAGGCGGTTTTCCATAAGCTCTGCAAACAACTTAGGCTGGCGGTCGTTGGTGTAGGAATTGAGAATATTTCTCGACATAAGCTCCTGCTCTGTCATTGCGTGAATACTTCCGACCGTTTCGTAAATCTGATTTTTTTCGTTCTTGACAAACGACAGCACCATAGCGTACCATTTTACTGTTTCGCCGTCGTCGACACGAAACTGCGTTTTTATATAATTATCCGGGATTCCGTCGGCTACGCCTTTTTTCACCTTATCTATAAGCGCCCTGTAAGACTCGGTATCGTCCCTGAAAACGAAGCCGTTTTTAAGTATAGCTTCAACGGGGTCGAATTTATCCGACTCCATGCATTTTAAGACCGCCTTGCTCTCGGCTATCTCCCACGAACGCTCGTCATAGTTGATATAGAAAAACGCCGTGCTGCTTTTGTTTATCAGAAGATCTACCATACGGCTGAAATGGCTGATCTTGTTTTCGCCTGTAAGCATCTTATGCATACGCTTCTGGCGGTACATATTTTCGTCGGCGATATTTATAAAATTGTCGATATCGTCAATAGCCGTGCATTTTACGACCGTGCTGCCGCAGCTTATCCTTACCTTATAGGCTGCACCTGAGGTCTCGTTATATTCATCGAGCAGCGTTTCGACTCTGCCGCTAAAATCCGCAATATAGCGTTCACATTCGCCGTCCGCCGCCGCTGCGAGCACGACAAATTCATCGCCGCCGAAACGAGAGCAGATCTCGCCGTTATGCGACGCCTTTCTGAGCGAATCGGAGATCGCAGTGATAGCCTTGTCGCCGTCGTGATGACCGTAGCTGTCGTTTATTTTTTTAAGACCGTCCATGTCTATTGAAAACAGAACGATATTCTTATTGTCCGAGCTGCATTTTTTAATAACTTCTTCGGCGTGTTTATAAAATCCTCGGCGGTTATATATCCCCGTGAGCGAGTCGCGCATATGCATATCCGCAAGCTGTGCGTTAGCTCTTTTAAGGAAAATCCTGTTCTTTAAATTCTCCATTATCTGATTTGTATAGTCGACAAATCTTTTGGTGTTTTTGAAATTAAAGTTATTGACTCCGAACACAACTGCAAGGTATCCTATTACCTCGTTTTGAAAATGCAGGGGCGAGAACATGATAAAGTCGTAGCTTTCGATCGCTTTGCATATATCGGGAAGAAGATCGGTTTTCGGAAATGTTCCGCCGCAGATATAGTCGTTTCCGAGATACCTCACAAGATTATACATCTCGTCGGTGAAAAAGTCGTTTTTGTCTTTTGGAACTTCGTCAAGAAAATCGGTGTTTAAGCAGCACCATGCGCAGTGGTCTCCGTACTGAGGGATAATACTTCCTATTTCCTCAAGACTGCTGCACCCTACCGCTTTTCCGAGATAATTCAGCATATGCGTCTCGTGACCTTCCGATCGGTTGATAATATTTATAAGCTCGATCACCTTGTCGCCCGACGCTCTTGTTTCTATCTCTTTACAGCCGCATGACTGCGATATTCTTATGTTATATGGTACCTCTGTAATATCGTCGACAGCTTCGCCCAAGAGCAGCTTTCCGATAGTTTTTATCGCTGTTTCGGCAAGCAGATCAATATCCGCCGCAGCTGTCGTAAGACGGGGAACAACATACTTTTCAACGTCAATGCCGTCGAATCCCGTAACGATAACGTCTTCCGGAACTCTGTGTCCGTGTTCTCTTAAAACCTGACAGGCGGTGAGCGCCATAGTGTCGTTGCAGCAGACTATCGCTTCGGGGAGGGGCAGACCGCTCTCAAGAAAGCCCTCAACGGCACGTCTTGCGGGAACGTCCCAGAAATCACCGTAGCCAAGCCGCTGCGGCTCGAATTCAATATCGTTTTCGGCGAGCACCTTTTTAAAGCAATCTACACGTTCCTCCGAAAATGCGTTTCCTTTAATTCCTGCAAGGAAGTTTATTCTTTTGCACCCGTGGTCTTTGACAACATGACGAACTATCTGTTCAAATGTGTCGGTGCAGTTATACACAATGCTGGTGCAATTTTTTGCCGTGCCGTCGACGGCGATAACGGGCTTGCCCGATCTTTTTGCGGCTTCAACTATTCTGTCGACAGCTTCGTTATTCTTGATCGATTCGGGCAGCAGGATAACGGCGCTTAAAAGCTCAGAATCCGCAAGCGAAAAAACGCTTGATTCAGCTCGTGAATTATAGTTTTTATTATTAAAGTCGGAAAAGCTGTTGAACAGTAAAACCTTGTAATTATTTTCATAAGCTTTTCGGCATAAAGCATTAACAACGTCCCTTGTCGAATCCTGCTGAACAGCCGATACGCATATACCGATCACCTTATAAGCCTTGTCGGAATTATCGTACATATCTGTTCGTTGCCCCCTTTGTATACTGGATTAAAGTATCCTTGCGAGATACATCTATGCTTAGTTAAATTTTAACACATTTTTGCCGCTTTGTCAAGCAGATTCGTGCAAAATATACATCTTGATATAAAAAAATCGCCCCTTCCGGATTTTTTCGGAAAGGGCGTCAGTATCAGTTTTGCATGAATATCTGCTCCGACGTTATCGGCTTGAAGCGTGAAAGCTTGCAGCCGTCAAGGTCCTCTTTGTTCATATCAACGGCGGATATCTGATGATTGTCATAGGTCGTGTAGTAATAAATTCCTTTGTCGGCGTTGCAGCAACAGGTGTATATCGTTATTTCATACTTGCCCTCGCCGACGTCGCAGCAGCCTCTTTGCTGGTCGACTGAGTTTAGAATGTGGAAAAACTGGCTTACGCTTTCGGCCTCGCTGTCGCCCGAAACGGAATTTGCCCTGACAAACGCCACTCTTACAAATCGCGAGGCGGAGGAAAGATCTCCCGGAAGCCCGATAGCGCCCATTCCTCTGCTGTAAGCCGTAAGCGGAAGGCTGCCGCCGAATTTGTTTTCGGGCTGCTTAGGCGAAAGTCCCATATAGTCGTTAAGCCTCAGCATCTGTTCGTCAAAAGGCGGATTGTTGGTAAGCACGCCTGCGGGATTGTCGTAGATTTTAAGACCGTCCTTTACAGACTCGACCGTGATTGCACCGCTCTTGTCGGCGATTATCCAGTGCAGCTGCGCAAGAGGAAGCTTGTCGTTAAACGGAATGTTGACAAGATTTACCTTTTTAAGTAGCGCTCTCGCCTCGTCAAGCGTTGCACACTGACCCAATATCCACGGGATAAATTCAAACTGCGCAATGTTGTCCTTACCCTCGGCAGGCTCTTTGTAGTCGGCGTTTCCGACGAAATTAAGACCCGCCATTCCAAGCCCCTTTTCGTTAACGGCTTCGTAATAAAGTGGATAATCCGCCATAGAGCAAGCCATTCCGATCATAGCGTAATGCGACGGCATATCGCCCATGAGTCGAAAGCTGAACGGGAAGTTTCGAGGCGTGACGGTTATTTCGTCGCCGTAAGAAAATTCGTAGTCGAGAGTTCTTCCGAAATAGAAATCCTTTGTTTTATAGGTAGCGGCAGTACACATAAGAAAATCTCCTTTTGTTCATAATTATTTAAATATATTTTATCACATTTGCGGTTGGCTGTCAAGTGTGCAATTGCATTGTTTTTAAAGCGTTTCTGTTTTCTTGGCAGCTATGTAATGTTTGTTTTATGTTCATAACAAGTTTAAATAAAATTCACAACTATGTGTTATTATTGGATATATTTATATGTTAACAAATATAAAAATTTTGGATGGAGGAACAACAATGAAAAAGACAAAAGTTTTAAGCCTTTTCGCTGCTTCCGCTATGCTGCTTGGCACTGCGGCTGTTATGCCTGCGTCGGCTGTTGATACTACACCTATGCCTATCAATAAGCCTTACGCAAATATCACGGCTGTTGACGAAAACGGAAACGCAGTAACGGGTCTTGATCTTTCGCTCACAAGCTCTCACGGAATCAAAATAGCAAGCTGGACGACAGGCAGCGAGGCTGACGCAGTTATCGACGACAGGCTCTCGCTTCTCAATTCTTCGACCGATCTTTCAACTCTTCGTGTTGACAGCAAGTACATTACGATCGACGATTACCGAGGAGATATTGCAGCAGATGATATTGTCAATATTGAGATTCAAAACCAGAACGGCGAGAATTTCAGGGGAGAGTACCTTCGCCTTAACGAACAGTACACTGTAAATGCCGATTATTACTATGAGATGGAGGGCGTTGACCTTACCGTTCCGGCAGGAACATACTGCTTAAACGTTGACGCTGCTTACTCGGGCAGAACGCACGATTCGGAAATGGGTATAAATACAGACAATAGAACTATCGAATACAGCTTTAAAGAAAAAGCAGGAACATTTACAAGCTATACCGATTTGCCGGTAGGTTCGTATGATCTTCTGGGCGGCGATTTCGGAACATCTGGCAGGCTTGTTATCAAGGACTATCCTGTTGAATACAAGAAAGTTACCTTAAATATTGCAGACGCAACAAATGGCTATATTAACGCTGACGGAACCTGCACATATGAAAGAAGCAACGGCGATACTGAAATATTCGACCTTAAAGGAACAGGCGTTAATTCATATGGATATATGCACTTCTTTATGAAGAGCGGTTCTATCATCAATGCTGTTATCCCCGACGCTGACGGAAACGTTACGGTTTATATAAGCAAGGAAGATTATGAGCTTTACTATACATCTTCTTTTGAATCAAGCTCCGGCTGGGGCGGCGGCGGTATCAACGGTCTTGTCAGCTCATATCAGAAGCCCAAGGCTCACAAGACATTTGCGATATTCGATACCTCGATAGAGATCCCCGAAAGCGGTCTTACGCTTTATAACATCGCTCCCGACACATATGACGTTGCACTTGACAGCGAGGAGTATGAACTTGAAACGGCTTCAATTACAATTGAGGATACAAAGAACCTCCAGAATATTGTGATAAAGGTCAAGTCGCTTGCAGAGGATTCCTCGAGCGAGGAAGAGTCATCAAGCGAGGCTGATTCGTCAAGCGAGGAAGATTCGTCAAGCGAAGCCGATTCTTCAAGCGAGGCAAGCACTTCTTCGGACGCCGCTTCATCGGCTGCTGATTCCTCGTCGGCTGCCGGCACAGCTTCAAAGACCGATTCAAAGACAAGCTCGGCTGCTTCGGGCGGCACGACAAAGAACGACGCAAACCCGAACACAGGCGTAGTTTCGGGCGCTGCGGCAGCGCTCCTGCTTCTCGGCGGCGCAGCTGTTACGGCTGTAAAGAAAAAGTCCGGTAAATAATAAATTATAACAAGGCTTAAAACGCCATATGAAAACTGCTGCTTTCTGCGGCAGTTTTTCTTTTGTCCTAAAAGTAAAAAAACTGCGTAAATACTGGACTTTTTTAATTTTCTGTGTTATAATATAAAATAAATTATATTTTTATGGAGGAACTAAATGATAACTGTAAATAATCTTTCGATGTCCTTTGGTGGACAGACGCTTTTTAAGGACGCCGACCTTAAATTCAACAACGGCAACTGCTACGGAATAATCGGCGCAAACGGAGCGGGAAAATCGACTTTTCTGCGTATTCTCTGCGGCGATCTCGAGCCGACAAAGGGCGAGGTAGTGATCCCTAAGGAAACCCGTATGTCCGTTCTTAAACAGGACCATTTCGCATACGACGAGTACACGGTGCTTGATACCGTTATAATGGGAAATCAGCGTCTTTATGATATTATGCAGGAAAAGGACGCACTTTATGCCAAGGAAGATTTTTCCGACGAGGACGGCGAGCGTGCTGCGATATTAGAGGGCGAATTTGCCGAGCTTAACGGCTGGGAGGCTGAGTCTGAGGCTTCAAAGCTTATTCAGGGTCTTGGTCTTTCGGAGGATATTCTCTATACGCAGATGTCGCTGCTTTCGGGCAACGAAAAGGTAAAGGTTCTGCTTGCGCAGGCGCTTTTCGGAAGCCCCGATATAATTCTGCTTGACGAGCCGACGAACCACCTCGATATTTACGCTATCCGCTGGCTTGAGGATTTCCTCGCCGAGTATTTCGGAACGGTGCTTGTCGTTTCGCACGACCGTCATTTCCTTAACAATGTCTGCACCCATATCGTCGACTTTGATTACGGCAAGGTGAAAATGTATGTCGGAAACTACGAATTCTGGTATGAGTCCTCTCAGCTTATGCAGCGTCTTATCAAGCAGCAGAACAAAAAGGCTGAGGAGAAGATCAAGGAATTGCAGGAGTTTATCGCACGCTTTTCGGCAAACAAATCAAAATCAAAGCAGGCGACCTCGCGCCGCAAGCTTTTGGACAAGCTTACCGTTGAGGAAATGCCGGCTTCTTCAAGAAAATATCCCTACATCGGCTTTACCCCCGACCGTGAACTTGGCAAGGAAATTTTAAAGCTTGACGGAATTACAAAGACGGCCGAGGACGGCACGCCGCTGCTTAACAACGTGACTTTTACGCTCGGCAGAACGGACAAAGTTGCGATAATCGGCGAGTCGGAACAGGCAATAACGATGCTTTTCAAGATCATGGCGGAAGAGGTTGAGCCTGATTCGGGAAGCATGAAGTGGGGCGTTTCGACCTCTCGCTCCTATTTCCCGAAGGACAATTCGGAGTATTTCAACGACTGCGAGCTTTCGATAGTCGACTGGATAAGACAGTATTCGGGCAACGAGGACACAGAGACCTATCTCAGAGGATTTTTAGGAAAAATGCTTTTCTCGGGCGACGATATTTATAAAAAGGTAAACGTTCTTTCGGGCGGCGAAAAGGTTCGCTGTATGTTCTCGAGAATGATGCTTTTCGGCTCGAACGTTCTTCTGCTCGACCAGCCGACCAACCATTTAGACCTTGAATCTATAACTGCGGTCAACAATGCGCTTTCCGACTTTAAGGGCGTTGTCATTTTCGCAACTCACGACCACGAGATAATGCAGACCGCCGCTAACAGAATTATCGAGATAACCCCCGACGGCTGTATCGACAGACTTGGCACATACGAAGAATATCTCGACTGGAAAAAGAGCAGGGAAATGCAGTGATACGCACGGCGGAAAGGAAGTATTTTTATGTTTAAGACGGCGGCTGTTTTCAGCAATAATATGGTGCTTCAGAGGGAGAAGAATATCTCCGTCTGGGGCGAAGCGGACGATGGTTCGGTCATAACGGCTTGCATTAACGGCAATGCCGCAAAGGTTGTGGCAAAAAACGGACAGTGGAAGGTGATTCTTCCGCCGATGCAGGCGGGAGGTCCTTACGACCTTACGCTTACCTGCACATCAGACGGCGTTACGGAGGAAAAGACTTTTGTAAACGTAATGCTGGGCGAGGTCTGGCTGTGCGGCGGTCAGTCGAATATGGAGTTTGAGCTTCAAAATTGCGAGGGCGGTCAGGAAATTCTTCGTGACCTTACCCCCGACTGCAACGTTCGTTTTTACTACACAAACAAGTGCAGAATGGTCGACGAGGAGCTTTTTGCGGCGGAAGCGAATTCGGGTTGGTGCGAGGCTGACCCGGAATATTCGAGAGCATGGAGCGCCGTAGGATTTTTCTTTGCTCGCAGGCTTGCGAAAAAGCTCGGCGTTACGGTCGGACTTATCGGCTGCAACTGGGGCGGAACGAGCGCTTCAAACTGGATGGATATGGATACGCTCCGCAGCTGCGCCGAAACTGTTTCTTATGTCGAGGAATATGAGCAGGCTAACAAGGGCAAGACTATTGAACAGCAGATAAAGGAATACGACGAGTATGCCGCTTACAATACCGACTGGGATCGCAGAAAGAATGAGCTTTATGCGAAAAACCCGAAAATCACATGGGACGAGGTTCTTAAAATCTGCGGCGAATGTAAATACCCCGGCCCTAACAACTGCAAGAACGAATACCGCCCGGCAGGACTTTATGAAACAATGCTTATGCGTGTGTGCCCATATACATTAAAGGGATTTTTGTATTATCAGGGCGAGAGCGACGACCATAAGCCCGACAGCTATTATAAGCTGTTCACGAATCTTATCGCATTGTGGAGAGAAAAGTGGGGCGACGACGAGCTTCCGTTCCTGTTCGTTCAGCTGCCTATGCACAGATACGAGTTTGACGAGGATAAAAAGAACTGGTGCGTGATCCGTGAGGCGCAGATGAAAGCGTTCAAGACGGTGAAGAACACGGGAATTGCCGTTATTTCTGACATGGGCGAGTTTAACGAGATACACCCGAGGAACAAGGTGCCTGTCGGCGAAAGGCTTTGCTTGCAGGCAGAAAAGCTCGTTTACGGACTTGGCGCCGACGCTTTCGGACCTATCTATAGATCGCACGTTTATAAGGACGGCGGTATCGAGCTTTGCTTTGATCATGCCGAGGACGGTTTTACCGCAAAGGACGGCAAGGTCGGAACATTCGAGATAGCAGGCGAGGACGGCGAATTTTATCCTGCGGACGCAACAATAAACGGCAGCAGGATATTCGTGTCAAACGAAAAAGTTCCCGTGCCGAAAAACGTGCGCTTTGACTGGTTCAACTGGAAAGAGGTCACGCTGTTCGGCAAAAACGGTATCCCCGTTGCGCCTTTCCGTACTCACGAAGAATAAGCAACAAAAAAGCCGAGTGTTTACGCACTCGGCACTTTTTATTTGTCGGCTTCGATCATCGCCGTTTTGTCTGAATTAAGGGTAAATGAAATATCGAAATATTCGCCGTCCGCCTTTGGAGCGCCCTCCTTGCCCGACGGTCTGAAAACCCGCAGGTTCATTTCGTCGCCTGCTTTAAGCGTGTCCATAAGCTCGGTAACGACCTTTTCATCAACCGCTCTTTTGCCGTTCATCTCAATTATTATATCGCCCGGCGCAAGCTCGGTCTTTGAAACGTTACATTCGCTGTCGATATCGACAACGCACACGCCGTATTCGGTGCCGTACATTTCGGCGGCTTCCTTTGAAATAATGTAATAGGAAATTCCTATCCTCGGGCGGTCGGGAATAAATCCGTTTTCAATAAGCTGCTCGATTATCGGCTTTGCAGAATTTATCGAGATCGCAAATCCGATATTGTCATAGCTTGAAGAAACGAGCTTTGAGGAGGTGATGCCGATGACCTGTCCCCACATATTAAAGAGCGGTCCTCCCGAATTTCCGGGATTTATTGCGGCGTCTATCTGAATACAGCTCATTGAAACTGCGCTGTTTTCGGCTCTTATCTTTCTGTCAAGACCCGAAATAATTCCCTTCGTAACGCTGTTTTCATAGCCTGCCGGCGAGCCTATCGTTACTATCTCGTCACCAAGTTCACAGGAGTCCGAGTCTGCAAACTGCGCAGGCGAAAGATCCTTTGCGCCGATCTTCAAAACGGCGATGTCGGTCGAATCGTCCGAGCCAACTATCTTTGCGGCATATTCCGTTTTGTCGTAAAGCATAACCGTAACGCCGAAATCGGCTGATTTTACTACATGGGCGTTCGTGACGATATATCCGTCGTCCGAGATGATTATGCCGCTGCCCTGACTTGACGGGATAAGGCTGTTTTGCGTGTAGGACTGTATCTGAACAACGCTCGGCAGCGCAGCTTTTGCGATACCTGCCGAAGTATATGTGCCGTCGTCGTTGTAGTATTTGCCGTCAAGCTGCGGCGTTTCTGCGATAGGCAGCGTGAAATTCATATGACCGCTTCCGCTGAAAATGTTCGTAAACCAGCCTTTTCCGTGCTGCAAACCGATCGTGTAAATGAATATCACCGCAATAACGAGCGCAATGCTTATAAGAATTATTATCCTTACGGACTTCGGCTTTCTGACGGCGGCGGCGCTTACCTCGCCCCAGAAATCGTCATCGTCGGGGTCGGACGGAATAAATGAAATATAGCTCATACGGTTTGCAGCGTTTGAAACGTCGCCGTCAGGGGAGTCCTGCTGCTTTTCACCACTGTCCAAATTATCGGACAATTCTACATTTGAGTCCACATTTTCGGACATTCCATTACTGTCCAATTTTTCGTACTCTTCGTTGTTCTTCTCTATTTCTTCGTTCATATCAATACCTTTCTTATCGAAAAGGGTTTTAGTTTATATCCTTGTTCGGAAGCGAGAACATAAACTCAGTATACTCGCCTACGACCGAACGCACCTGTATTTTTCCTCCGTGCAGCTTGATTATCGAACGCACGATGTTAAGTCCGAGACCAACGCCCGAAGCGTCGATTCCGCGCGATTTGTCGGTTTTATAGAAACGGTCGAACACAAGCGAAAGCTCCTCCTGCGTAAGACCCTCGCCGCTGTTTCGTATATAAATAACGGTAAGATAGCCGACTTCTTCAAAATGGAAGCTTATATATCCGCCCTTGTCGACGAACTTTATCGCATTTTCAAGCAGATTGTAGATGACCTGATGTATAAGGTCGCTGTCCGCCCACAGCTGATAGCGCCTGTCGGTGTTAAGACCTCTTATCTCGATATCCTTTTCCTCAAGCCTTTTCTCAAACGTAACAAGCGTGTCAACTATCGGGTCAAGCACGGAGAATGAAGTGAAGTTCGGCTTCAATTCGCCCGCCTCGATCTTCGCAAGATTAAGCATCGAGCGCACAAGACGAGTAAGGCGGTGAACCTCCGACGAGATTATTTTCAGATAATGCTTCTGCTCCTCGGGCGGAATCGTGTTGTCAAGCATACCGTCGACAAATCCGCCGATCGACGTCATAGGCGTTCTCAGCTCGTGCGAAACATTCGCAATAAAGCTGTTTCTCATAGTGTCGTAGCTTTTGAGCGAGGCTGCCATTTCGTTGAATGCGGAAGCGAGGTCGTTAAATTCGCTTTCGCTGTATTCCGGAAGCTGAATATCAAAATTTCCGTGACCGATCTTCTTTGCGGCTTCGGACATTTCTCTTATCGGGTCGACCATTCTCAGGGAGGTGAGGTAGATAATAAACAGCGAGATCATCATAACGATAACAGCAGAGATGATGAATATCCGCATTATATCACCGGTATAGTCGCCTTTAGTGTCTGAAGAAGGGATCGCAAGAATATAATAACTCGGACCGTTGGCGGAAAAGCTTATACCGACAGTGGTTATATTATTGCTGAGAATACCGCCGAAATCGGAATAAACGCAGGTGGGGTCCTGCTTGTATTGTTCTAAGAAATCCTTTTTATATTGCTGCTCGCCGATCTTCTCGTTTTCGACCGATAATTCAGACGTTATGATAACGTCGCCCTCGCCTGAAATAAGGATAATGTCGGTATTGGTATTTATCGCATACTCTTTGATTATTCTGTCAGCCTTAAATTTCCAGTTGTCGGGAGTTTCAAGCATATCGCTTTTGAGCGTAGCGGCGATATTTGAGATGCTCCTTTCTATAAGCTCGGTTCTTTCCGATGTAAAGTAGTGTGACGAAATAAGCAGTAATACTGCGCCCAAGCATATGAAGCTTATCAGTATTACTGCTGAACAGATCAAAAAGTATTTGGATAGCAGACTTCTGCGGTTAGTCATTATTTTCAGTTACTTCAAACTTGTATCCGACGCCCCAAACGGTCTTGAGCGACCACTGATCGGACACGCCTTCGAGCTTTTCACGAAGTCTTTTTACATGAACATCGATAGTTCTTGAATCGCCGTAATATTCAAAGCCCCATACCTCGTCGAGAAGCTGGTCTCTTGTGTAAACACGGTTGGGATTTGAAGCAAGGTGGAAGAGCAGCTCAAGCTCCTTAGGCGGAGTATCGAGAACAACGCCGTTTACCTTAAGCTCATACTTTGTCATGTTTACCGAAAGCTTGTCATACTTGACTTCCTTGACCTCAGCCTCGTTTGAAGACTGACCTACACGGCGGTAAACAGCCTTGATTCTTGCGATGACCTCTTTGGTATCAAACGGCTTAACAACATAGTCGTCGGCGCCAAGCTCAAGACCGAGAACCTTGTCAAAGGTCTCCTGCTTTGCGGTTATCATGATTATCGGAACGTTCGACTTCTTACGGATCTCACGGCAGACCTGCCAGCCGTCTATGCCGGGGAGCATAATGTCAAGCAGGATAATATCGGGCTTGAGAGCGTTGAACTTAACGACAGCCTCTTCACCGTCGTGAGCAAGAATAACGCCGTAGCCTTCCTTTTCGAGATAAAGCCTTAACAGCTCGCAGATATTTTTGTCATCATCAACAACAAGAACTCTTCCTAATGACATAATTACGTCCTCCTTAAATGAATTTAAGATATTCGGGAAGTTCACACGACCCTTAAATTTGAATATTTCCTATACTATATTCTAATTGATATATTAATTATAACAAATTCACAAACAGATTTGGTAAACGCACCATTACTATAAAGTTAACAAATAGTTAATATGCGTTTTTAGCAGTAAACAAAATATAATTATGTTTACAATTAATTAATCAGAAGAAAAATTCGCACCATTTTAAAGCTTGTTTTTAAACGATATAGTTATAATTGCACAAAAGTATTTTAAACATATATTAATATATTAACCAACAGTTACGAGTTTTATACATATCTCCAATAGTATACAAAAGATTTCTTCGAGATTTGTGCAAACATACAAACTTTATAAAAGATTGCAAATATCTCTTGCATTTTTCTGAAAAGGTGGTAAAATATAATTAGCACTCAAGGAGATTGAGTGCTAACACTTGACCAAAGCAACTGCTAAAGGTCATCTGTTCAGGAAAAGTAAGTTTTTATAAGAAAAGGAGAGATTTCAAATGTCAATCAAACCGTTACAGGACAGAGTAGTAATCAAAATGACAGAAGCTGAGGAAACCACGAAGAGCGGAATTATCCTCGCAGGTTCTGCAAAGGAAAAGCCCGAGATCGCCGAGGTAGTTGCGGTAGGACCCGGAAAGGCCGATGTTGCGATGGAAGTCGGAGTAGGCGATAAGGTTCTTATCAGCAAGTACAGCGGAACAGAGGTCAAGGTCGACGGAGAAGAGTATACCATTGTTAAGATGGAAGACATTCTTGCCGTTGTACAGTAATTTCGGCGGACTTTATAAAAGGAAAAGTATACCGTATACGGTATAATGTATACTATTATATTACGGAGGTAATTTGAATTATGGCTAAGGATATCAGATATGGCGAGGACGCAAGAAAGTCGCTTCAGGCAGGTATTGATAAGCTTGCAGACACTGTAAAGATCACACTCGGACCTAAGGGCAGAAACGTTGTTCTTGACAAGAAGTTCGGCGCACCGCTTATCACTAACGACGGCGTTACTATCGCAAAGGAGATCGAGCTTGAGGACTCGTTCGAGAACATGGGCGCACAGCTCGTTAAGGAAGTTGCTACAAAGACAAACGACGCAGCGGGCGACGGAACGACAACAGCTACCGTTCTCGCACAGGCTCTTATCAGAGAGGGTATGAAGAATATCGCAGCAGGCGCAAACCCGATGATCGTAAAGAAGGGTATGCAGAGCGCTGTTGACGCCGCTGTTGAAAACATTATCGCAAACTCAAAGTCTGTTTCGGGCAGCGAGGATATTGCAAGAGTTGCTACCGTTTCATCGGCTGACGAAAAGGTTGGCGAGCTTATTGCAGAGGCTATGGAAAAGGTTACATCTGACGGCGTTATCACTATTGAGGAGTCGAAGACCGCTGAGACATACAGCGAGGTCGTTGAGGGTATGCAGTTCGACCGCGGCTATCTCTCGCCCTACATGGTAACCGATACCGATAAGATGGAGGCTGTTCTTGACGATCCTTTCATTCTTATCACCGACAAGAAGATCACAAATATTCAGGAGCTGCTCCCGCTTCTCGAGCAGATCGTTAAGGCAGGCAAGAAGCTTCTTATCATCGCTGAGGACGTTGAGGGCGAGGCTCTTTCGACGCTCATTCTTAACAAGCTGAGAGGAACATTCACCTGCGTTGCTATCAAGGCTCCGGGCTTTGGCGACAGAAGAAAGGATATGCTCCAGGATATCGCAATTCTGACAGGCGGTCAGGTAATTACAGCAGACCTCGGTCTTGAGCTTGCAGATACTACTATCGACCAGCTCGGTCAGGCAAGACAGGTCGTTGTTCATAAGGAAAACACCATCATCGTTGACGGCGCAGGCGCAAGCGAGGACATCAAGGCAAGAATTGCAAACATCAAGGCTCAGATCGAAAACTCGACATCTGATTTCGACCGTGAAAAGATGGCTGAGCGTGTTGCTAAGCTTTCGGGCGGCGTTGCAGTTATCAAGGTCGGCGCAGCTACCGAGGTCGAGATGAAGGAGAAGAAGCTGAGAATAGAGGACGCTCTCGCAGCTACAAAGGCGGCTGTTGAAGAGGGTATCGTTGCAGGCGGCGGAACAGCTCTTATCAACGCTATCCCTGCTGTCAAGAAGGTTTGCGATAAGCTTTCGGGCGACGAAAAGACGGGCGCAAATATCGTACTCAAGGCGCTTGAAGAGCCTGTACGTCAGATCGCAAAGAACGCAGGTCTTGAGGGCAGCGTAATTGTCGACAAGATCATTCGTTCAAGAAAGATCGGCTACGGCTTCAACGCTTACACCGAGGAGTATGTTGATATGATCCCTGCCGGAATCGTTGACCCGACAAAGGTTACAAGAAGCGCACTCCAGAACGCAGCTTCGGTTGCAGCTATGGTTCTTACCACCGAGAGCCTTGTTGCTGATATCAAGGATCCTGCGGCAGACGCAGCTATGGCAGCAGCGGCAGGCGGCGGTATGGGCGGCGGAATGTACTGATCTCCCAAATACTATTAAATTCAGAGGACAGAGCGATCTGTCCTCTTTTTTTATCTTCGTAAAACAAAAAGCCTGCGAGAAAATCGCAGGCTTGATTTGCATATTTAATTGTCAGCTGATTATTCAGCAACTGATTATTCAGCAACTGATTATTCAGCAGCAGCCTCTTCCTCAGCGGCAGCGTCCTCAGCAGGAGCTTCTTCAGCAACCGAATCCTCAGCGGTTTCAGCAGCAGCTGCAGCGCCCCAAGGAGCAACCTCAGGGAATGTCTTAACTTCGCCAAGACCTTCGATAGTAAAGGTTACTTCAAGCGACTTCTCGAAATAGAGCGAGAAAGGATCGATTCCGGGATCGAGAGCGGTTGTACCGTAGGAGTTATAGATCTCGATTCTGTAACGGTTGTTGTTGTCCTCGATGTTGCCGTATCTGATCTTTGTAGGATCAAATTCAATCTCCTGACCGTCGCACTTTATCGATGTAAGAGTTACAGTAATGTCGCCAACCTTGTAGTCGCCCTTAGCGTTTACGTCATAGTGGTTGTCGCCGTCTTTAAGCTTCTGCTTGCCCTCTTCAATATCGGTGATCGTCCATTCGTTGGTATCTGCGTCAAGACCCGAAACCTGTGTACCGTCGCAAAGACCGATGATATCAACGCAGAAAACAACCGTGCCTTCAGCGGCAAGAGCAGCGCCTGTGTCCTCGTCGATAGCAACCTGAGGATTTACATAGCTGTCAGTACCAACGATCGAAGAAGATGTAATAGCAACAGTGTATTCTCCGTCGCCTGTGATGTCTGCGTCAACGCCGTAGCCGTAGCCAGCGGGATCGCTCTCGTCAAAGTCAGGCGAGTGAACAACGCCCTGTCCGTTCCAGTTACCCCAGAGCCAGCTTACGTCGCCGAACATAAGGAATGCGTCATAACCCTGATACTCGTATACGGGAGTGTAAGGCTCAGCCTCTTCAACAGGAGCAGGCTCTGCTTCGCTTTCAGCCTCAGCCTCAGCCTTGCTTTCTTCCTTGTTTTCGTCAGTAGCTGCCGTTGACTTTGTGTCGTCAGCCTTGCTTTCCTCTGTCTTTTCATCGCCGCATGAAGCCATCATGCCGCAAGCCATCATCATAGCGATAACGGCAGCAGAAAATTTCTTGAACTTTTCCATGTCAGTTCCTCCAAATCAAATTTGTTAATAGTCTAAAGCTGTTTCAAAGCGCAGCCTGTTTATATCCTTTTATGCGATAGGAAATATGTATGACCGCTTTTGAATACAGTTACCTATAATAATATAATACAAAATTTTTGACAAATTTTCAATATACATTTCGTACAAAATATAAAACATACCTATGTACACACTGCACAAAATACACGTTATTTTTCGTGTGCTTTAAATATCGACAAAAAACCGATATAAAAATATGAAAATATCATCAAAAATGAACGCACAAAAAATCCGCACTATCTTCCAAACAGTGCGGATTTTTCTTATTTGCAAAACTTAATCCTCTCCGAGCTTTAAAGCCTTTGAGATATTTATCTTTCTGATAAGCCTGCCGAGCACCGCAAACGAGATTAGCAGCATTATAAGGATTATCACATAAACCTTGATATAATCGCTGCGCTGCGGAATCACAACAAATGCCGGGACCTGCTCCGAAACGCTGTAGAGATACTGGAAAAGCGGCACGAAAAGGTCGCTTGCAAAGCCGCCTATAAATATTGCGGCAAATATCGCAGCTCCCGAAACAAGCAGCTGTTCATAAAGTATCATTGCGATTATCTCACGGTATTTCATACCCATAGCACGAAGTATTCCGAATTGAAGCGTTCTGCTCTTGATAGACAGAATCCAGTACATAAGGAATCCGATTATGCACATTATCATGATTATGATAAATCCGAGCGTAAGCGCACCGTTCATTCCTTGCAGCATTGGGTCGTTCTTTTCCTTGATTATCTCCTGATTTGCAACTCTGAGCATTGTCGGCTCGATGTCCGATTCGTCGATCGAGTTGTAAAGATCCTCGGTAAGCGCACCGTCCTCCATGCTTATCCATACCTGATAAGGCTCGATATTGGTCATTATCTTAACGTAATCGAGGTTCATAACGGCAAAGTTCATGAATGTGCCGTCCTTCGCCTTGATATACGGATTCATTGACGGCCAGTATTCCGCAAACGCAAGCACAACAGCTTCAAATTCCTCGTTCTGACCCCACTTTACGTTGACCGTGTCGCCGAGTTTAAGCCCGTAGCTGTCCCTGAACTGCGTCGAAAGTATAATTCCCTGCGGACACTCGCTTAAAGCCTCGAGGTAGTTGTTTATATGAACGGGAAGAAGTCTGTCCTCAAACCAGCAAACCTTTGAAAACTCGCCCGGAGAGATCGCCATAAGGTTAACGTTCGAGGTCGAATCGGAAGTGCGGTTGCCCTTTTCTTCGTTCTTTTCCGCACCGTATTCCTCCTCGAAACCTCGGTTGTTGTCCTCCGACTGCTTCTGAACTCTCGGCACCTTCATGACGTCACTCTGAACGGTAATGCCGTCCTTCATGAACACTCTTGCAACATTTTCAACGCCTTTGAGCTTTTCAAATCGTTCGATAGGCGGCTCGGTATACTGAACCACCGCTTCGGAGGCCTCTTCGTTAAGCTCCTCCTCGCTTACAGGTGCGCTTCCGCCGTTTTGCTGCGCAAGAAGTGCGGCGTCCGCTGCCTCGGCTGCGCTTGAAGCCCTAAGCTCGCCGGAAGTATTGTCCCACTGCTCTGCGATGATGACGTCTGCGCCAACGCCGTACGAAACTCTTTCAACTGCGCTTCGGTTGAGCGCTCTCGCCGTGTTCGCAAAGTAAAGACCGAGCGAAACGGTAAGTATTAAGAATATCATAAGAAAACGTTCCTTGCCCGAAGCCGTTCTTCCGATATTATTGAATGAAACATATGCCGCAGGCGAAAGTATACGTCCGAAAAGCTTTGAAATAAGCCGTATGATAAGTGGGTGTATTCTTATTATAAACAGTCCGCAGCCGACGATAAAGGCGGTCGAGCATATGAACATCATCGGGTTTATTGCGCCCGTGCCCTTTGAAGCCTCCGAGCTTGCAGCCTGCTGACGGGTGTAGTAATACAGCCAGCCGAGCGAGCCGCCGATAAGCAGAAAATCAAGACAAAGCTTTTCCCAGAGCGGAAGCCTGCGCTTTTTCGCTTTAGACTGCTTATGCTCAACGATAGTTGTCTTTGTCGCAGGGATAATAGGCGCCATCGTCGTGATGAAGAATACCGCAACAGCTGCGCCTGCATAAATAAATGCGTCGGCAGCCATTTTAACGGGGAGCGATTTTCTGTTTACAAATTCAAGGAAGCCGTTTGACGCTCCAAGCACCTTGCAAAGCGCCATTCCGACAAACGGAGCGCATAACGCCGTGACAACTCCGAGGAAGATTGATTCAAGAGCGTAGATAAGAATTACCTGACCTCTGCTTGCGCCTCGGCTCTTGAAAACGGCGATCTCGTTCTTTTCCTGCTCAACGTTAAGCTGCGATACCATGAACAGATATACAAGTATCATCAGCATAACGGGTATCTGCAAAAGCCAGAGCGTCTGCCGCAGCTGTCCTGCTCTGTCAGAATAGTCGATGAAAATATCCGATGCAGGAAGCGAGAAGAGCATATTATTATCCGAATAGATACGCTCCTGCTCCTCTATCTTTTCGTTTATCGTGCCAAGACCGTTCATGTCCATGTTCGGATAGTCGATAGCATATCTTACAGCCATCGAGGTAACGTTGACGGCTCCCGTGTCCATTATCTCGCCGTAATATGTATCGTAATCGGCGAAAACCGAGGTCATGTATTTTCCGAGCCCCTCCGCCCAGTAAGCCTCATAGCCGTCCTTAACGTCGAATATTCCGACAATTTCTATCTTGCAGGTCTTGTCGCCGCCGAAAATATTTCCTATCTCATAGACCGTGTCAGTTGCAAGCTCCGAAAGCTTTAACGCCTTTTCCGTTGCGATACATTCGTAAACGCCGTCCGAACGCTTTCCCGGCTCGAACATTCTTCCGGTTTTCATTTCAACGGCGTCTTCTATTCCCGTCATAGCCGAGAGCGAAAGTCTTGACGCCGAATTTCCGTCCGTTACCTTTATTGATTTTACATAAAGATAATCGTCGGAAATATATGTCTTTGAAAATTGTTCCGGACAGCCGAGGTCGTCAAAACAATCCTTAGTAAGCTTAACGGCAGACTCTATCTCGCTGCGCTGAGCCTCGGTGGAAATATCCATTTTCACATCATGCTCGGTGCTGTAAATTCCGGGGTAAACGTTGTTTTCGGTCTGGAAATTTTCCATATCCTTAACGAGCATACGCTGAAGCGAAGCGTTCATGTAGATCGGAATGGTGCTCATCATTGCCGCCGCCATAATAAAGCCTATAAGCAGACAAAGCACCATCCATTTGGTGTTGCGCATTTTGCGCAGAAGCAGTGTAAACATTCTTAAGATACTCCTTTGCTGCGCCGTCAGCGGATAACTATGAGGTCGCCCTCGTTAAGTCCCGAAACTATTTCCGACTGAGAGCCTGTTTTAAGTCCTACCTCGACCGGAACGGCAGTCTTTTCGCCGTCCCTCAGAACATATACAACGCTTTCTCCGTCAACCGTTTTTATAAGATTATTTGAGATCGCAATACAGTTTTCGCTTCTGTCCTGAACGAGAATGGTGTCGACAAGCTGTCCTACTGCGTCAACAGGCGGGTCTGAAACAAACCTTACATATATCATATCCGTCGTGTATTCAATTCCGCCCTCTTCAAGCTTTTCATGGCTGTCAGCCTCTTCCTCTTTGAGCTTAACAAGCTCGTCAGGATTCATGAAAACCTCGCCGTCGTAATATTCCTCGCCAATTCTTATCTGAAGCTGCTGACCCATATCAAATGCGGTAAGGTCGTTCGGCTTTATCGCAATATAAAGATCGTCGGTCTGCATAATTGTCGCAATAGTCTGACCGGGCGAAGCGTAATCGCCTACTCTTATGTCCGCAAGAGCGCTTATCGTTCCCGAAGCAGGCGCTGTAAGCACCGCCTGATCGCGCTGATCGTAAAGTTTTTCAAGCTCGATATCGAGCAGCTCAACGTCTACATACGCTCTGTCATATTCCGACTGGGTGCAGTTGTTTTCGTAAAGCACCTGAGTGTAAAGATAAGCACGCTTTCTGTCAAGCTCCTTTAGCTGAATCTGATACTCGATATCGGTCGTGTCGATCTCGCAGATCTTGTCGCCCTTTTTCACCGTATCGCCTGCGTGGACATAGAATTTGCTTATCGTTCCGCCCTGTTTTTCGTAGGACAGATTGTGCTGCTTGACGCTTGAAACAGTTCCGCTGTTGACTATCTTCTTTTCGAGCGTTTTGCGTTTTGCCGCAACGGTCGTGTAGCTGACCTCGCTTGCTTTTACCGTCGGCGCAGTAAGCACCTCTTCCTCGTCGGGCAGCAGATAGCACCCCGAAAAAGCCGCCGCACAAACAGCGCCTATAATCAATGAAGCCGCTTTTTTATAAAAGTTCATAGCAATGTTCTCCGTTTTAAAATTTTTATATTTTCCGTCGCCTGTGCATAATTACACATCATACTATAATTATAACAGAAATAAAAGCGTTTTTCTATATCCTATTCTACAAAATTTAATATACTTTTATGTTTATTTTCACCATGCTCATATCAATAAAGACGGAGCTTAAGTATCTTAAGAAAATATGTTATAAATATGATACTTTATGTTATTGAATTGTTTAGATAAATATGTTATAATACTTTGATAACTATCGTAAAGTCCGGAAGGGGAGCGGAATAATGTATATCTGTCCTGTGTGCCGAACAAGAATGAAAGAGAACAAAAAAGGCTTCTGCTGCAAAAAAGGTCATCGTTTCGACTATGCGGCGCAGGGGTATGTTAACCTGCTGACAAGCTCTCACCGCAACCCGAAAACGTCGGGCGACAATGCGATGATGGTAAAAGCAAGGACCGATTTTCTCGAAAGGGATTATTACCGTCCGCTTGCCGAAAAGGCGGCGCAGACTATGAAAACGCTGCTTGAGGGAGTTTCCTCGCCCGTTGTTCTCGACTGCGGCTGCGGAGAGGGCTATTACACGAATATCTATGCACAGTCGCTGCCCGACGCTCAGGTTTTTGGCTTCGACCTGTCAAAATCAGCCGTTCGCCACGCCTCCTCGCAGGCTTCGCAAAAGGGTATAAAAAACGTCCATTTCGCCGCAGCATCCTGCTTTGAACTGCCGATAGCCGACCGAGCCGCCGATCTTATCGTCTGCACCTTTGCGCCCGTTTCCAACGACGAATACGCAAGGGTACTCAAAAAAGGCGGAAAGCTTGTTATAATCTGTCCGTCGCCCATTCATCTTTCGGGATTAAAAGCGGCGCTTTATGACGACCCTTATCTTAACAAGCCGAACGAATACGGACTCAAAAGCTTTGCGCCGCTTGATCCACAGCGGCTTGAATATGAAATAACGCTCGAAACTAACGAGGATATAATGAACCTTTTTGCGATGACTCCGTATTATTACAAGACCTCGGAGGAGGGCAAAAAGCGGCTTTCTGCGCTTGACAGCTTAAAGACCGACTGCGGCTTTGATATTCTGTCTTTCAGAAAGAAATAAAAGTGAAAGGAAAATTAATATGAACAAGGAAAGATTATTCTGCAAGGGCTATACATGGGGATTTTTCTCGGGCAGCGGCGTTTTTCAGACTCCGGAAGCGGAACGCTCGATGGAGCTTCTTGCGGCAAACGGACTCGACTGGATATGTATTCCCGTAAACTGCTTTCAGGAAGCGTATTATTCGCTTAATGTCGTGTCGCTTTTCGGAAGAACTCAGACCGACGACGACGTTATCTTTGCGATAAAAAAAGCAAAGTCGCTCGGACTAAAGGTGTGTCTTAAACCGATGGTCGACTGTCTTGACAGGGCGTGGAGAGCGAGAATTGATTTTCCGTCCGAAAACCCGACCTACTGGGAAAGATGGTTTGCAAGCTATACGAGATTTATGCTGCACTATGCCGCTATCGCCGAAAAAACAGGCTGCGAAATGCTTTGCACAGGCTGCGAAATGGCGGGTATGGATTCGCAGACCGATTACTGCTTAAAACTTATCGCAGAGGTGAGAAAGGTCTACGGCGGAATTGTAATGCATAACGTAAATCACGGCGACGAAATGCGTTTTCCGTGGCTTTCCGCCGTCGACGTTATCGGCGTTTCGGCTTATTATCCCTGCACCTCGCCCGACGACCGTTCGCTTGATAGAATGAAAAGCGTCTGGAATGAAAAGGCAAAAATGCTCGAAAGGGCGCATAAATATTACGGCAAGCCGATAATGTTCGCCGAGATAGGCGTTAGAAACGAGCGAGGCTGCACGCAGTATCCCTGGGATTTCAAGCACCGTCCCGATACTCCGCTTGACGAACAGGAGCAGGCCGATTTTTACGAGGCGGCTATCTCGTCAAGCTATGATAAAGACTGGTTCGCAGGCTATTTCTGGTGGGACTGGAAAGCCGTTCTGCCGCCGATAGAAAAGGCGCGCGAAAACCGTGACTTCACCTGCTACGGAAAAAAGGCTGAGCAGGTGCTTAAAAAGTGGTACACTTCAATATAACTGTGAAAGGCGGTGCTTATCAGCATGAAACTCAGAAAAATAGGAGCCGAAAAATCCGAGCAGGCAAAGGCGAAAAGGCTTTATCTGAAGGCTTTTCCAATCGAGGAGCGTGCGCCGTTTTTCTTGCTTTCTGCAAAGGCGGCTGCCAAAAATGTCGATTTCTGGGGTATCTATGACGGCGGCGAATGGTGCGGATTTATCTACATTGTAAACTATCTCGACCTTTCCTATGTGCATTACTTTGCGGTCGAGGACGGAGTGAGAGGAAAGGGGATAGGAAGCCGCACGCTCGAACTTTTAAAGCGCCGATACAGCGGCAGACGTTTTTTCCTTGCGGTCGAGCGGCTTGACCCCGAAGCCGAAAATTTCGGACAGCGGCAAAAACGTGTGGACTTTTATAAGCGCTGCGGCTTTGAGCCTTTGGGTTCGACCGTGACCGAGGGGGCTGTGACCTACGACCTGCTCGGTATCGGCGGAAAGGTCACGAACGAAGAATACCAAAGCCTTATGGGACAATGGGCAGGTATGATCTTAAAGCGCATTATAAAATTTGAGATATCGGAATAATTTTTAAGCCTGATGGAAATACTGTCCGTCAGGCTTTTTTATACCGTTTATTGCCGCTTAAGCGTTGAAATCTCTGTGTTCGGTCGGTCTGTTTTGTCGGCTGTTTCAACGTCTTTTATCATAATTCGGTTAACGGCAAATTTTACAAGAACAATAAAAATCATCAGCGCCGCCGAAAATAAAATGCTTAAAAAAAGCTCCATGCTCTGCTCCTTTGGATAAAACAATGTCGGAATCTGTCTTTTTAGCATTATATTCACACGCTGCAAAATTTGATATTATGAAAAAAAGGACGGCTTTAAAAAACCGTCCTTTGTTGTTTATTATTCAAAGTTCTTTGAACGTGCGTCAATATAGCTTATAAGCGTTTTAACGGTGTCGTCCATGCTCATTCTGCTGCTATTTATCGTAAGGTCGTAGCTTCTTGAATCTCCCCACTTGCCCTCGCAGTGTGAATTGTGATAAGCCTTTCTGTACTTGTCGTGCTGTCTTATCTTTTCCTTTGCCTCCCATTCGCTTATTCCGTGAAGCTCTGAGATACGCTTTACCTTTGCGTCCTTGTCGCCTAAAACAAAAATCGAAATAACGTTCGGGGTACACTCTTTAAGCACGGCGTCAGAGCATCTTCCGACTACGATAAACGACTTGCCCTCTTTTGCGAGCCTTTTTAAGTAGTCAAACTGCATATTTGCGATGTTGTCCTGCGGAGAAGAGCTGAGTCCCTGAACTGTTCTTGAAAGCAGACGCTGCGCAGGCTTTTCGTCGTACTTCTGTATATCTTCATAGCTTATATTGCGTTCCTTTGCGATCTCTCTCATTATGTTGTGGTCGTAAAGAGGAAGATCAAAATGCTCCGAAAGCTTAACGGCGATCTCGTGTCCGCCGCTGCCGTATTCACGGCCTATTGAAATGATTAGCTGGCTCATAGTCGCTTTTCCTTTCCTTAATTAATTATAAGTATCTGACAAAAATGCTTATCATTGAAATGAGCATTACGATAACGGTCGCAGGAGCAAGCGTTTTGCAGTATTTGCCCCAGCCGATCATATAGCCCTCCTTTGAAGCAACGGCAATTCCGACAACGTTTGCCGATGCGCCGATAGGAGTTGCGCTTCCGCCGATGTCCGTGCCCAGCGCAAGAGTCCATGCCAGTGTGTTAAGTCCCACGCCCGAGGTCGAAGCAAGACGAACGATAACGGGAACCATTGTAGCCGCAAAGGGAATGTTGTCGACAAACGCGCTTGCGACA